>DVOU01000039.1:0-97447 GCA_018713365.1 Candidatus Pullichristensenella excrementipullorum | reverse complement strand
GGATATACTGGACCAATACCATGCCAGAGTGAAAGAGAGCAGCAAATAAAAATGGGCGTATCGTATCCTGACGGATATCTACGCCCTGTTTTGTTCAAGCGGGGGAAGGATGCCCGCCATTTCACGCCCCGCTGCCGTGTTCGTCATTTCCCAACGTCAGATAGGCGATGAAGTCCGCGGGCAGGCCGGTCTCGGCGGACATGCGTTCGATCAGCGTTTCGTCCATGCCCGCGCGGATGATCTCCATCTGCTCCTCGGCGTTTTCTTCGCTGTCCGGGTCAAGGAAGAGCAGCAGTACCCGCCGCGCCGCACCCGCCGCGCCGCCCACATCCGGAGAGATGCGCATGTCCGCTCGCAGACAGTTGGCCATGGCCACGTAGTAGAGGCGGCGCACCGTGCCCTCGTCCACGGAAAATTCCTCGCAGAAGTGGGAAAAATCCGCGTCGGTGACGTCGCACAGGGCGGGAAGCGCGGCAGACATCACCCGCACGGTGAGGCTGTCCGTGGGCTGGAGCGCGGCGAACGAGCCCATCATCACCATTTGCAACACCTCGCAGCCCGTGCGATCCTCGCAGCAGACCACGGGACGGTCGTAGGCGTCCCAGTACTCGTCCTCGGCAAGCGCCACCCACGGCAGGGCGAGCAAAGCCGCCAACAAAAGCGCCAATCGCCTCAGTGCCTTCATGCCCGCTCCTTTCCCGCCTCCGCGTCAAAGCGGATGGCAAAGACGCTGCCCTTTCCCATTTCGCTCGCCACCGTCACCCGCGCCCCGCAGCGCCCCGCCAGCGCCCGCACGATCGACAGCCCCAGCCCGGTGCCGCCCGGCGCCATGCCGCGCGCTTCGTCCACGCGGTAGAACTGCTCGAAAATGTGGGGCAGATGTTCCGGGGCGATGCCCACGCCGTCATCCTCGACCTCGATGGCATCTTCGGACAGGCGCATCCACACATGGCCGTCCTCGCGCCCATAGCGCACGGCGTTGCCGGCGAGGTTGTAGAGCATCTCCCAGAAGTCCCTTTCCACGCCCATGCGCACCATGTCGCCATCGACGGAAATGGCGATGCCCTTCTGCGCCGCCTGCGCCGAAAGCGAGGTGGCTATCTCCCGCGCTATATTGCCGACGTTCACATTTTGCGGTTCCTCCACAGGCTTGCCCCCAGCGCGGCTCAAGTGGAGGATGTCCTCGATGACGTCCAGCATGCGCTGGCATTCGCTGCGGATCATGCGCACACACAGTTCACGCTCCTCGGGTGAGTCGGCCATGCCCTCGTCGAGCATCTCGGCAAAGCCCATCACCGAGGTCAACGGGCTGCGCAATTCGTGCGAGGCGTTGGCCACAAAATCGTCACGCAAGGTCAGCGTGCGCGAGACTTCATTCAAATCGTCCTTGAGCCGTTTGGCGAGGTAGGAGATATTGTCCAACGCCGGCTGCAGTTCCGGAAAGACAGCGCGGCCATGGCCAGCGTCGCCCTCCAGCAGACGGCGCACCTCGTCCATCTGCAACATCAGGTCTTTGCCAAAGCGCCCAAGCGTCCGGCGCTGCAGTATATACAGCACCAGAAACAGGCACAGTAGCCCCACGCCGTACATCGCCAGCATGCCGGCAATCTCCCACAGGGGATAGCTGAGGCGCAGGATGAGCGCCGGGGAGATGCGCATGGCGGCGTAGAGCGTCAACATGGCCTGCGTGTCCGAAAAGCGCAGGCTCTCGCCGATGCCGCCCTGCAGCGCCGCCTGCACCTCGGGGCGGGAGGCGTGGTTCTCCATGGCGAGGGCGTCCGCCTCGCTGTCTGCCAGCACCAGCCCCTGCTCCATGAGGAACGTCACCCGCAAGGGCGGCGAGACCGAGGCGATGCTCTCGGCCATGCTCTGCAGATCCTCCGTCGATTCCATCGTCCAGGCTGAGGCCGCGTGGAGGATGGAGCGCAGCGCTTCGCGGCTGTCGTCGATCTTCAATTTGACCATCATCGCCACGGCCACGGTCGCCATCACCATGGTGATGGCGATGCCCGTCCAGTAGAGGTGGCGCAGGCGGCGCTTCATGCCTCTTCCCCCGCGATGAGGCGGTAGCCCGCGCCGCGCACCGTGCGGATGAGGCGCGGCTCAGCGGCGGTATCGCCCAGTTTCAGGCGCAGCGTTTTCACATGCGCGTCCACGGTGCGCGATGGGTCTTCCTCCGTAGCGTAGCCCCACACCTCGCGCAAAAGCTCGCCGCGCGTCACGGTGGAACCGGCGCGCCGCGCCAGATAGAGCAGCAACTCATATTCGCGCGCCGTCAGTTCCACGCGCCGTCCGTCCAGAAACGTTTCCCGGCTCTTGGGAAGGATGGACAGCGGTCCCGCCTCCAACCGCTCGCCCTCCGTGGGCAGGCGGCGCAGCGCCGTCTGGATGCGTGCCTGCAGTTCGCGCACGCCAAAGGGCTTGGTCACGTAGTCCTCCGCGCCCAGTTCCAGCCCGCGCACCTTGTCGCGCTCCGCGCCGCGCGCCGAAATGATGATGACGGGCACGTCCTTCGTGCGCGGCCGCTGCTTCCATTCGCGCAGGAGAGTGAAGCCGTCCTTTTCGCGCAGCATCAGATCCAGCAAGAGAAGCTCCGGCGCGTCCTTTTGCAGGGCGCGCTCCAGTTCCACGCCGTCCACCAGCCGCCGCGCCTCATGACCGGCCTTTTTCACCGTCAGTTCGATCAGCAGGCCGATCTGCGGGTCGTCCTCCACGATCCAGATCCTCGCCATTGCCCTTCCTCCCTGCGGCGGTCATGCGCCGCTTGCAAGTTCTTCGATATATGCGTCCATGCGCACAAACATGGTCTCCACAAAATCCTCAATGTCGCGGATGTTCATGGCGTTGCCCTCGCCCATGCCGCACTGTGGCCAGCGCAGGCTGTCGCGCATGCGCGCGCCCGCGATCTCCCCGTGCATCTCCCGTGCCCGGGCGATGACCGCCTCTGCCGTGAGGTCGCCTGAGCGCAGCTGTCGCCAGCGCGCCGCCACCGCCAAAGCCGCCGCGTCGCCGCCGCGCGCGAGGTATTCCTCGAAAGCGCCATCCATCACCAGCGAGCCGACCATGTAGCCGGTGAAGTTGTTTTCCACATCTTCGCCGCGCCAGACATCGCCAAAAGTATGGTTGAGGTCCCATGGTATCTTGTAGAGCGTGTAGCATCCGCTCTCGTGGACGGCGTTGAGAAATTGATTCTTGAAGTGGTTGTCGTGCGCCTGCGTGAACATGGCCCAGAGGCCGTAGTCCACCACATTGTCTATATTCAGCGCCGCGCCCGCCATATCCTGCCCGTCGAGGTAGGCAATATAGGCTGCGGCGGGCATCCAGAGGTCATCCGCGCCGGCGGTGTCGCCGTTTTGCAGTTCAAAGGCGCGGTAGCGGCCCGTGGAGGCGCAGGAAAGCAGCTCCTCCGCCGTGGGGCGGTCGTTGGCGACCACCTTGTAGAGCAGGTCGGCGCGCTTGTCGCCGTCGAGCTGCTTGAAATCCACGCGCTCCTGCAGGCCGTACAGCCCCCAGTAGGCGCCGTTGAGGAACACTTCGACGTGGACAAGGCGCGAGGCGGCGGCGCGGCTGCCGCTCGAATTGAAGACGTCCCACAATTCATAGCCAAGCCGTTCGCGTATCTTCGAGGTGTCGGCGTAGAGGGGGTTCAAGATCCAGTCGTCGTCGCTGCGCAGGCCGGCGATGTCCAGATGGTGCTTGTCGCCCTGCGCGTTCTGGATGTGCAGGCGGTAGCTCTTCTTGGGGAAGCGGCGGCTGGTATTGCCGCGCTCGTTGACCTCCACATGCGCCTGTTCGCGCACGATGCGGCCATCGCGGACGGAGTAGACCGCCAGATCGCCCTCCCCGCGCTCCTCGCCCGGCAGTTCTCCGCTGTCCGCGGTGAGGCAAAGCACGGTCTGCGGGGTAAAGAGGACGCGGGAGAAGCGGCAGGAATCCCCGCGCACGGCGTAGATGCCGTATTCCACGTTGCCGGAAAGCGCCTCAGCCTTGCCGCCCGCGGCGCTTGGGCAGAGATAATAGGTATAGCCTGCCTCGCGGCGCAGCTCCACCGCGCCGTCGAAGCCCTCCGTCTCCGCGCTTTGGGGGATGAGGTAGGCGTTGCCCTCCGCGTCGTAGGGAAGCGGCGCGCCCGCGAGCGTCAGTTCCACCGTACCTGAGGGTTCAGGGAAGGTCTTCGCCTCTTCAGGCGAGAGCAGGCGCAGACCGTCCAGCCCGTCGATCATTGCCCTTACCGTATCCGCTTCGAGAAAGGCGGGCGCGGCGAGGCAGAGCAGCGCCGAAAAGACCAGCAGAAAAATCAGCGCGGCGGACAGCCTGCGCACGGGCGTTCCTCCTTTCAACGCCGGACGGGAAGCGGCTCCCCGTCCGGCGCAGGGGTCAGGCGACGGTCAAACGTCAGTCGTCGTCCGTATCCTCATAGTCGTCGTCATCGTCGGTGTCCTCATAGTCGTCATCGTCGTCCGTGTCATCATAGGACGGCTGGGGCTTGGGCTCGGGCTTGGGTTCCGGCTTCGGTTCCGGCTGCGGCTCGGGCTGGGGCTGCGGCGCGGGACGGTCGTCGTCATCATCGGTGTCGTCGTAGTTGTCATCGCGGTCGTCGTCATCGTCGGTATCGTCGTAGGACGGCTGCGACGGCTGGCTCGGCTGGGATGCCGGGCGGTCGTCGTCATCATCGGTGTCGTCGTAGTCGTCGTCCCAGTCGTCGTCATCGTCGGTGTCATCGTAGACCGGCTGCGACGGGCGGCTCGGCTGCGAGGCGGGGCGGTCGTCGTCATCGTCCGTGTCGTCGTAGTAGACATCGTCGTCGGTGTCATCGTAGTAACCGTCATCGTCGTCGGTGTCGTCGTAGTCGTCGTCGGTGTCGTCGTAGAGGCTATCATAGTAGTCGTCGTCATCGTCCGTGTCGTAGAAGTCTTCCACGTAGTCCCAACGGGCGACGACATCATCGGCAAAGAGGCGATGGGCGTCGTCCTCGGTATAGCTGCCGGTGGCGGTCAGGCCGTTGGCGAGCTGGAACTCGCGCAGGGCCGCCTGCGTGCGCGGGCCAAAGATGCCGTCGGCCTTGCCGGTGAGGTAGCCGAGGGCGATGAGCCGCTCCTGCAGTTCGGCCACGCGGGTGGTGGAGGCATCGTCGCGGCTGCCCTCGCCGAGGGAAGCGCCGGTATTGGCCGTGCCCCACGCCCATGTGTCATCGGCGGCGTCGTCCCAGTCGTCGTCGTTCTCCCAATCGTCATCGTCCCAGTCGTCGTCCATGATGATGAACTCGACAAAGCCGGTGGGCAGGTTGTAGTCGGCGGCGATGGTGGCGGCATGCTCAGGCGTCATGCTGCGGCGGATGGTGTCGCGCGAAGCCTCGTTGGCGGGATCGTCGTCGGTGTTGAGGAATAGCGAGAGGATCACCTGCACGTTGCGGTAGCGCTCCTCGGAGGCGGGGTTGACCATGATCTCGGCGCGCAGCACGTTAGCCAGAGCCCGGTAGTAGGCGTTGCGCACCTGCGCCACGGAGAGGCCGTGCGAGGCGGCGTAGGCGGCGATGTCCTGCGTGGTGATGGCGCACAGGCCGTCCAGCGCCGGGGCGATGGCCTGCGCGCCGGCGGCGTCGGTGAAGATGACGGAATAGTTGCCCATCATCACTTCGTCGAGGTACTGTTCATTCGTCTTGAAGGTCACAGGGGCCTGCCCGCCGGAGACATTCTGCCCGGTCAACTGCTGGAAAGCGTCGAGGGCGCTGCCCTCGGCCGCGGCGGTGAGCGCGACGGCCAGCGTCAAAAGCAACGCCAGCGCGACGATACAAAACTTCTTCAAACTACCCAACTCCTCTGCAAAGCTTTTTGGAAGGAACTTCCTTACGCGCCCATCATACAGCATGCGCCCCCTTCCAGTACAGCTTTTCACGCCCCTTTTCACGCGCTTTTCACAGAGGGTTGCGGGAGGTTCTTTTCGGGTATGCGTATGGCTGCTTCAGCTGCTCTTTCGGAGAAATGTGCCATATCTCGAATACTTCATGTTGGCTCCTATCTGTTGCGCAAACAGCGTCCACTTCAAGGCAGTACTCAGAAGTTTCCCTCAAAGAAGCACTCTGCATATAAGATGAAAAAGATCGGTAACATGGTTCTGCACATGGACTATTTAACGAAACTCCGTCCCCGGGTTCACTCTATTCTCTCGTATCACCATGCTTATGATAGGCCACCATCCCTACCAGTTGTTGTTACAAAGCTGGTAGGGACTTTTTTACCTCAGCGAGACCGAAAGCGCCTGTGCAAAGTGGTTTCTCGGGGGATTTCGCGGAATCGCATGGATCGGATAATGGAAAAGGCAAAGCGGCTTTTGCGCACGACCAATATGAACCTCAGCGAGATCGCCGCGAACATCGGATACGCGGACGCGAAACACTTTTCCAAGGTGTTTCGCAAAACGACTGGAGCGAAGCCCCAGGAATACCGAAAGATGTATTCTTGGTAAGAAAGACGGAAAATGAACCGACATGATTTGCGGAAAAACCTTATTGGCATTGCGCTGATGAGCGCGACGGCGCTGGGCTGCATGATCGCCGATATACTGTGGACAGAGCGCGGCTCCGCGCTGTTTTACGCTCTGTTTGCGCTGGGATGCCTGCTGTTTGGGATATTGGTTTTTATTTTCCTGCGTGAAGTGCTTCCAGTATTGCTTTTGCTGAATCGCGTGAACATGCAGAACAATCCCGATATCCTGGCGCAGATCGTGGCGAAGGCGCCGCGCAAGGGAAGCATGCTCAGCGATGTTTTCCACCTGGTCATGCAGCTGTATATGCACGAAGAAAAGGAACACAAACTGGAGGCGTTGAAAAAAGAAGCGGAACTGTACGCCCTGCGCAGCCAGATCAATCCGCATTTTCTCTACAATACGCTGGACTCCATTCGCGGGCAGCTTATTGGCAACGACCTGACGGATGTTGCGGAGATCATTGAATCGCTTTCAAACCTGTTTCGCTATAGCATTGATTCGCGCACGGTATACAATACGCTTGAGCAGGAATTGGACAATGTACGGGACTATATGCGCATCATGCGCTTTCGCCTGGGAGACCGCGTGAGCTTTCAGGTGCTGATCGATTCGTCGGAAATGTTCATTCTCAACTGCGAGGTCCCAAAGCTGACGCTTCAACCCATCGTTGAAAATGCCATCGAACATGGGCTGGCGCACACGGCGGGCAATGGAAAGATCATTCTGCGCGCAACGGCGTTTGAAGACAGGATCGCCATTGTTGTTTCCGATAATGGCGGCGGCATCGACCCGGAAAGGCTGGAAAAACTGAACGAGAGCTTCCGCAGCGGCGCTGTCTCCATGAACAGCGGACGGGGAACGGGGCTCGCGCTGATCAACGTACACGAGCGCATCCGCATGCTGCAAGCCGGAGAGGCGTTTGGCCTGCACATAAACAGCGAAGTGGGCGTGGGAACAGAGGTGCATGTGCTGCTGCCGATTCGTATCATGCCCGCGGAGCAGGAGGCGGGCCGATGAGAAAAATAGTCCTGGAATTTAGAAACGTCGAGCTTGCGTTTGACGGCGAGATGATCCACGATTTTTCCCTGAATGTGGCGGAAGGGGAGTACGTCGCGATGATCGGCGTGGATGGCTCGGGAAATGGCGCTTTGCTGCAGGCGTTTCTGCGCGGCGATGCGCTCAGATCGGGAACGATCCTTGTCGAAGGGCGCCCCTGTCGGCCGGCCGACATTCGCGAAGCGCATAAAAAAGGGGTATTTGTGATCCCGAAAGAAAGCAGCCTTATCAATACCCAGACGATCGCGGAAAACGTGTTTTGCAATAACGACAATACCGGGAAGCGCAGGTTGGTCAATGAACGGTTGATCTGCGACGAGACAGACCGGCTGTTGCGGGAATTTGAACTGCCCGCGGATGCGCGCGCTTTGGCGGGAGAGCTTTCCCCGGAATTGAAGTGCATTATAGAAGCCGTAAAATGGCATGCGTTTGGAGCCAGGATACTGATCCTGAACAACGTGCTGCCATCGACGGTTTTCTGGGAACGGACGTTTGCGCGCTTGTGCGCGTCCGGGACCACGGTCCTGCACTTGATGAATCGCTGCGTCGCGCCCTTTGCGCGGGCGGATCGCTGCGTTTTGCTCTCCCCTTCGGGCCGGATCGCGCGCACCATATACGCGGACAGCTTCGATCCCGCTTGGATAAACCGCTATATCGGGCGCAGAGCGACGCGGAAGGGCTGGCCGGCGCCGCCGGTGCAGCCGGGCGAAGAGATACTGCGCGCGGACGATGTGCGCGTGGAGGGCTTGCGCGGCCTGACGTTTTCGCTGCACAGAGGGGAGGCGGTGGGCCTTTTGTGCGATGACAGCGAGCAGTACAATACGGTCGCGCACGCGCTTTACGGGCTTTGCGGCTATCGCGGCTCCTTCTACATTCGCGGAAAGCGGGCGCGCATTGCGTGCCCCGCCGATGCCTGCAAACGCGGGATCGGCTTTCTGCCCAGCGATTCCCAAAAGCTGTTCTATCCGGACCTGTCCGCGGCAGAAAACGCGATCATGCCGTTTATGCGCAGGGTGGGCGGCCGGACGGGCGTCATAAAGCAGGGGAGGATCCGCGCCCTGACGCAGGATACCGATGCCTGCCTGGAAAAGCTGATGAATGTCTTCCAGGGAACGGATCGGCTCAACGACTATATGCTCTCGATCCTGTCCAGATTCCTGATGTATCCCTATGAGGTCATCATTCTTGATCGCCCCAGCGACATCAACGATGTCCTCAAGGAAGACATGATCGGACACCTGATCGACCTGTCGCTGCGCAGGGGGCGGGCGCTGCTCATCGTTTCGACGCACATGGAAGAACTCAAGGCCCTGTGTACGCGCGTTATCGTGCCGCAACGATGCCAGTGACATACCCGCCCTGCCGTCGGAAAACGGCCCGAAAGCCGGCGTTGGCTCAAAGACGAACGCCGCGGCGCTGCCCCGGGAGGCGGGCGGACAGCGGGCCGCGTCATACGCGGCGCTGCGGCGGTTGTCGCACAACGCGGGAAAGAGCGCGCGCGTCCCCGTGCCACAGCGCCATCACATATTGATTCGCTTATTGCACAGATTATATTATATTATTTTTATTATCAAACGGCGGGTGATATAATGGAAAAGGCGACGAAAAACCATGCAGGGGGGCCAAAAGCGTGTTCAGTTTCAGGCTTGCAGGAAGGCGGGGATCGTTGAAATGAAGAAAAACGCGGGCTTTTTGTGCAAACTGTTTGCCTCGACATTTATGCTCAGCGCATTTACCTTTGGCGGCGGATATGTCATCATTCCGATGATGCGGCGCAGATTTGTCGAGCAGTACCATTGGATCGACGAAGAGGAACTTCTGGATATGACGGCCATCGCCCAGTCTTCCCCCGGCCCGGTGGCGGTCAACGCCGCCATTCTGCTCGGCTACCGAATGATGGGCGGTCTGGGCGCGCTGGTGGCGGCGTTTGGCACTGTGCTGCCGCCGCTGATCATCATTGCCGTGATCTCCGTAGGCTACGAGGCGTTCCGGGACAATCTCTATGTCAGCCGCGCGCTCAAAGGCATGCAGGCCGGCGTGGCGGCGGTGATTTTCAGCGTCGTGCTGCGCATGGCGTTCGCGTTTGTCAAAGAAAAGCGCTGGCCCTCGATCGCTTTGATGGCGGCGGCGCTGGCCGCGTCGCTGTGGCTTTCCCTGAATGTGATCTGGATCCTGCTGTTTTGCGGAGCGGCGGGCGTTGTTGCCACACTGATCGTGCGCGCGAAGGGAGGGAAGCAGGCGTGATGGAGTTTCTGGAGCTTTTCTGGAGTTTCTTTCAGGTCGGGCTTTTCAGCTTTGGCGGCGGCTATGCGGCAATGCCGCTGATTCAGGCGCAAGTGGTGGATAAATTCGGCTGGCTGAGCATGAGCGAGTTCACCGATGTCATCACCATATCGCAGATGACGCCCGGACCGATCGCCATAAACTCAGCCACGTTTGTGGGCATGCGCATCGCGGGCATACCGGGCGCGTTGGTGGCGACGCTGGGCTGCGTTGTGCCATCGTGCTGCGTTGCGATCCTGCTTGCGAAGCTGTACCTCAAATATCGCAATCTGGACCTGATCCACGGAGCGCTTTCCGGCCTGCGTCCGGCCGTCGTCGCCCTGATCGCCTCGGCGGGCGTGACGATCCTGCAAAGCGCCCTGGCGCTGACCGGCGTGGGCGGCATAGACGTTCTGGGGCTGTGCATCTTTGCCATCGGCCTGATCCTCTTGCTGGCGCGGCCGAAGACAGACCCGATCCTGGTCATGCTCGGCGCCGGCGTCGCAGGGATCGTCGGTTACAACTGGTTCCCGATGTAGGTGCGCATGAAAATGAAAGGCGACCGACGCCATCCCCGGTCCGACGGCCATCCTGAACGCGGAAAACGCCCGCGAGCCCGCCGGGGGGAGCGGCGCGACGGCTGCTCGCGCCGGGCGACGGAGAGACGGAGGCGCAAGTTTCCGCCCGCCGATACCGATGAAAACGGAGCGATGTCCATATGGGCGTCGCTCCGTTTTTCCTCCTTCTTCCCGGCAAGGAGGCCTTTGCGCCATGTTGCCCCTGCGTCTTCTCCGCTTCCTGAAAAATTTTTGCTATACGAGTAAATTTATGCTTGACTTTTTCCCCGGTATGCTGTATAATAAAACTACACTTAATAGTCAATTGCGCCATGAGAGACCGACAATATTTATATACTTCAATGTATATCCCGGAAATTGCCTGCGTTATCCGAATAGCGAAGTTTTAGGAGATATTCCCATGAAAGTCACCAGAGCGGATGTTGCGAAACTTGCCGGCGTCTCTACGGCTACGGTCTCGTATGTCCTCAACGGCTCGCGGAACATATCGGAAAGGACGCGGAAATGCGTGCTGGACGCGGTCGAACGGCTCAATTACAAGCCGGATATGATCGCACGCAGCATGACGAAGAACGAGACCATGCAGCTCTCGCTCATGATCAACGATATTACCAACCCCTTTTACAGCGAGATCGTCATGGGCTTTGAGGCGGCGGCCATCGAAAAAGGCTATTTTGTCAATGTCTGCACAGGCTATAAGGATATAAACAATTATCTGGAAAACTACATCGCCCGGCGCATAGACGGCGTCTTTGTCGTCGCGGTACCGCACAAGTTCGATCTGGGCAAGCTCTATGAGCTGACGGAAAATGGCATCAAGGTCGTCGTCAGCGGCAATACGGAGGTCGACCATAAAAAAGTCTGCTCGATCGAAAACGACTATCAGACCGGCATGAAAGAAGCGCTCGCCTATCTCAGGAGGCTTGGTCATGAGCGCATCGCCTATCTGAGCGGCCTGAGCCGCAAGCACAGGTTCGACATCAAACTGGAGAGCTATTTGAAGGCGATTTGCGATCAGGGGCTGAATTATGGCGACGAGCTGCTGCTCGAGGGAAGGGCGCCGTATTCCACCAGCGTGCAGGATGGCTACCTGATGGCCAAGGAACTCGTGGCTTCCGGCAAAAAGTTCACCGCCGCCATTTGCACGAACGATCTGATGGCGATGGGCGCAATATCGGCGTTTAACGACGCGGGGTATCGCGTGCCGGAGGACATATCCGTGATGGGCTTTGACGACATACTGTTCGCGCGCGTCTGGCGTCCGGCGATCACGACGATGGCCGTTTCCAAATTTGACTTTGGCCGCAAGGCCTTCGACCTTTTGTATACGAACATGAAAAAGGGCAGCATCGGCTATTCTCTTTGCAGCCTTGAACTGAAAGTCCGCGATTCGACGGCTGCGCTTGGCTAGTAGCCGGGCGCAAAAGTTTGCGACCCGTCTGCCGGACTTTTTTCAGGCCAACAGTTTACCCGTGTAGCAAAGCTGAATGTTTTCAGCTTGGAGAAATCAGATCAAACAGGAGGTAGAAACATGAAAAGGAAGCGTCTCTTTGCACTGGTACTGTCTGTATTGATGGTACTGACCCTCGTCCCCGCCCTTGGTGAGGAAGCCGCAGCGGATGCAGTCGGCTGGGACACCAGCGTTGAAGATGAGATCATCGTCACCGTCATCAACGGCTATTACACCGCCGGCGAACAGAAGCTCGCCGAAGAGTACATGGCGCTCCATCCCGAGACCAAGGTGACCATCGACGTCATCGCCGACAACAACTCCTACACCACCAAGATGCAGACCGTGCTGGCGGACATAACGGCCGATACGGCCTCGGACATCGTCCACTCCAACTTCCTCGGCAATGTCGTCGGCAGCCCGGCGGCGGCGCTGGAGCAGGGCATCCTCTTCGATATGAGTACCATCCTGGATATGGAGCATCCGTATCAGGACGGCCTCGTGCGCGACATGTACGATGAGGTCCTCATCGCCGAGACCATGAGCGGCTCCGGCGGCGCGGCCATGCAGGCCCTGCCCTTCGACAAGTGCGGCATCTCCTTCTTCTACAACAAGACTGCCTTCGACGAGCTTGGCCTCGAGGCCCCTGAGACCTGGGAAGAGCTGCTGGACATCTGCGCCACCTTCGAGGAAAACGGCGTGGAGAACCCCATCACCGTCAGCTCCGAGGCATCGTGGATACTGGCTTCCCTGGCGGACGCCGGCCTGCGCTCCCGCGAGTATGACTTCCTGGTGCAGCCGGGCGACGCCATCTGGGACGAGGCCACCATGTCCGCCAACATCGACTTCGTGTTCGACGAGAGCGACATGACCTGCGACACGCTGACCGTCGCCAGCACCGAGCGCCTGCTCAAGGCCAAGGAAGACGGCATCATCCTCTCCGATGTGAGCCGCACCGCCTGGAGCGAGTTTGCCAAGCTGGCCCAGTACTTCCCGGAGAACTACTATTCCGGCGGCGCCGACACCGTCACCGAGTTTGAGATGCAGCTCTCCCCGATGCTGATCTCCGGCTCCTGGAACGTCGGCCTGATCCTTGACGATATGAACATGATGCCCGAGGAGAGCCGCTTTGAGTGGGCCACCTTCAAGATCCCCAGCTTCGGCAATCCGCCCGAGGGCTTCCAGAGCGAGATGCGCGGCATGTACGTGCTGGGCAACATCATGGGCATCATCCCCAAGGGCGACCCGGATCACGACGCCCGCGTCCTCGACTTCTACCTCTACTGGTACTCCCAGGCCGGCGCGCAGCTCTGCTATGAGGAAACGCTCGCCAACGGCAACTACGTGCAGGGCCCGTGCATGATCAAGGGCGTCACCCTCAGCGACGAACTCAACGAGAAGCTCGAGGGCTTCGTCACCAGCGGCCCGGTCAAGCAGTACAGCTCCGAGGTCATCGGCATGAGCCAGGCCACCCAGGCGGATATGCCGCTTTACAACGACCTGCAGAACCGCTTCATCGGCGGGGAGATCGACGTGGACACCTTCCTGGAGGAACTCAACGCCATCACGCACAACTACACCGTCTCGCAGATGGAGGCCAGCGGCTATGACCTCGATCCCCTGACCTGACGGACTGGAAAAATCGGAACGAACGTGTTATCCTGTGGGGGAGAGGGGCAGCGCGCCCCTTTCCCCCGAAAAAGAGCGGCGCGCGAAAGAGGTGCGATATGAGAGGAAAATTTTTGCGAAAATGTCTGCCATACATCTTTCTGGCGCCCACGTTTATCACGCTGGCCATCTTCCTCTACCTTTCCGTGGGCGTCGCCTTCGGCATTTCGCTGACGGACAAGATGGCATCGCCCGCGTTTGAGACCCACTTCATCGGTCTTGAGAACTTCCAGACGCTGCTCAGCGACAAGGTGTTCTGGCTCTCCTTCCGCAATCAGGTGGTCATTAGCGTCTTCGCGGTGTTCAACAGCTGCTTTTTCCCGCTGCTGGCGGCGCTGCTGCTCTTCTACGTGCGCCACCGCCGCAGGGCGGGCGCCGTGCGCATCGCCTTCGTGCTGCCCATGCTGGTGCCCTCCATCGTCACCATACTCATCTGGAAATTCCTCTACAACCCGAATTTCGGCTTCAACAGCATCCTCCGCCTGTTTGACCTTGGCGATCTTACGCGCAACTGGCTCAACGATGGCGATACGGCGCTTTGGAGCGTCGTGCTGCTGGGCTTTCCCTTTGTCTCCGGCATGTACTTCCTGCTCTTCCACGCGGGGCTCAACAATATAGACAATGCCCTCTACGACGCGGCGAAGGTGGATGGCGCCACGAGCTGGACCATCATCCGCCACATCCAGCTGCCGGGCGTCTGGCCCTATGTCAAGGTGGTGGCCACGCTCAGCCTCATTGCCAGCCTCTCCGGCTTTGGCCAGGTCTCGGCGCTGACGGGCGGCGGACCGGGCTATGAAACGATGATCCCGGCGCTCTACATGTACAAAGTCGCCTTTGGCGATGGCAGGCAGGGCTATTCTTCGGCGCTCGGCGTGGTCCTGTTCATCGTCATCCTCATCCTCACGGTCGTGACCAACAAACTGATGTCCATAAAGGAGGAGAAAAAGGCATGAAAACGATGCGCAGCCACGGGCCGGGCTATATCTTCAGCCGCCTCGCCCTTCTCCTTCTGCTGCTGGCCACCTTCTTCCCGCTGGTGATGATGGTCAACATGTCGCTCAAGCCCACGGTGCTGATCAGCACGGACTTTCTCTCCCTGCCCCTCGAGCCGTATCTGACAAATTTCACCAAGGCGTTTGAATTTGTCAAGCGCCCCATCCTCAACTCGCTCTACATCTGCGCCCTCTCGCTCCTTGGCATCCTCATCAACGCCACCTTGAGCGGCTACGCCTTCGCGCGCCTGCGCTTTCGCGGCAAAAAGGCGATGTATTCCATCCTCGTGGCGGTGCTGATGGTCCCCGCGACCATCACCATCGTGCCGCAGTTCATCATCGTCTCGAAACTGGGGATCATCAACACTTACTGGGCGCTCATCCTGCCCTATATCGGCAGCCAGCAGGTGCTGGGCGTCATCCTCTGCCGCACCGCCTTTGAGCAGATGCCGCAAGAACTCTTCGACGCCGCCAAGATCGACGGGGCCAACGAATTGCAGGCCATGTCGATGATCGGCCTGCCCCTGCTGCGGCCCACGCTCATCACCGTGGGCATACAGGCCGTGGTCGCCATCTACAACGATTACATCTGGCCCACCGTGGCCCTCACGGGCGGCGACGAGATGAAGACCTTCTGCCAGATCGTCTACAACAACTCGCAGGGCCTGCTCAGGACAGACATCGGTCTGTTGTGCGCGGCGTTCATCATCGGCACGATCCCGCTGGGCATCGCCACCTGCTGCTGCCTGAAATACTATCTGCGGGGCATGGTCGCTGGCGCGATCAAGGGGTGAAAAAATGGAAAATAGACGGCAAGACCCGCGCAACGGCGGCTATTTTCTCGAACAGCTGCGCCGGGAAGGGCGCGCGGAACGGGACGAGCGCGCGCGGCTGTACATATCGCCCAGGCGCGTTCTCTGGGAAAGCGAGGGGGAGAACTGCTCCGTCGTCGGCAGCGCCGCACTTTTGCAGGATAAGCCCGGGCAGATCTCGCTGCACAGCGACGCCTGCTGCACGCTCAAAAACAGCGGCGCAAGCGCCTCCCTCCTGCTGGATTTCGGGCAGGAACTGCACGGCGGCATAGAGCTTTCCGTGCAAAAGGTCACGGGCGCGCAGCGGGCGAAACTGCGCATCCGCTTTGGCGAATCCGCCACCGAGGCCATGAGCGAGCTGGGCGGCGCCACCAACGCCACCAACGACCACGCGCGGCGCGATCTGGAGATATACGTACACGCGCTGAGCATGGACGCCGTCGGCGAGACAGGCTTTCGCTTCGTGCGCATAGACCTGCTCTCGGAAAACGTCGCTGTGTCGCTGAAGGCGGCCAAAGCCGTGCTTGTCTATCTGGACGTGCCCTATCTGGGCAGTTTCCATTGCAGCGACGCGCTCCTGGAGCGCATATGGGATGTCGCCGCCTACACCGTCCACCTCAACATGCAGCAGTATATCTGGGACGGCATCAAGCGCGACCGCCTCGTGTGGATGGGCGATCTGCACCCGGAGATCGCCAGTATCCAGACGGTGTTTGGCGATCAGCCGATCATTCGCCGCAGTCTGGATTTCATCGCCGCCGACACGCCGCCGGGCAAGTGGATGAACGACATCCCCTCGTACTCCATGTGGTGGGTCATCACTCAGTACGATCATTTCATGCACTTTGGCGACCGCGAGTACCTGCGCCGGCAGATCCCCTGCCTTGCGCAGATCTGCCGCATGCTCTCTGCGCACATCGGCAAGGACGGGCAGGATACGACGCCGGAGATGCGCTTCGTGGACTGGCCGACCCGGGGCGACAAGGCCGCCGTGGACATGGGCCTGCAAGCGCTGCACGTGCTTGCCACGCGCTGCGCGATGGAGATATTCGCCCTCTTTGGCGAGACAAAGGCGCGCGATATGTGCGTGCGGGACCTTGAAAAGCTCCGATCGTGGAAGACGGGGCTGTGCGCGGCCAAGCAGGCGAACGCGCTGGCGGTCTGGGCGGGCCTGCTCGACGCCGGGGAGGCCAACGAAAAGAGCCTGCGCGTGGGCGGGGCCGAGGGCCTTTCCACCTTCATGGCGTATTACATCCTCCGCGCCCGCGCCGAGGCGGGTGATGTCGCCGGTTCGCTTGATACCATCCGCGAATACTGGGGCGGCATGCTCAAACTGGGCGCGACCACGTTCTGGGAGGATTTCGACGTCCGCTGGCTCAAAAACGCCGCGCCCATCGACCGCCTGCCCTTCCCGGGCGAAGTGGACGTACACGCCACCTACGGAAGCCACTGCTACAAGGGCTTCCGCCACAGCCTCTGCCACGGCTGGGCCAGCGGCGTGACCAGCTGGCTGGCTCGCTACGTGCTGGGCGTGGAGATTCTTGAGCCCGGCTGCCGCAGGATACGGCTGCGGCCGGAACTCTGCGGCCTGCAATGGGCGCGCGGCGCTTATCCCACGCCCATGGGTTTGCTTCTGGTCGAACACCGCCGCCGGGAAAATGGAGAGACCGAAACCGTCTTCCAGGCCCCGCCGGGGGTGGAAGTTCAGCGCTGATACGGCCATAGCGGGAGGAGATCGCATGCAGGATTATCAAACCGTCCTCGACTACGCGCGGAAAAACTACCGCCGCATATTCCGCGAGCCGGAGGGGAACCTTAAATACAGATTCATCGTCCCGGGGAGCTGTTACAGCAACTGCCTTTGGGACTGGGACAGTTGGCTGACGAACGTCGCCCTGCGCCAGTTCGTCACGGAGGACATCGGCGAATACGAGCGCGGCTGCATCCTCAATTACCTCGAATACTGCGGCGCGGATGGGCGCGTCCCCATCGTCATCCTCCCGGACAGCTTCATGCCGGCGCTGTCCAGCGGGGCGGAGACGAATGCGCACAAGCCCTGCCTCGCGCAGCACGCGGCCTTCTTAAGCCAGTACGGCGGCGCGGAGTGGCTGCGCCCGTACTTCCCGCGCCTTGAGCGCTTTCTGCGCTTTTATCACGAAAACTGCCGCCACGAGACGGGCCTGTACTTCTGGCTGGACGACTACGCCATCGGCGTGGACAACGACCCCTGCACCTTCTATCGCCCGCGCAAAAGCTCGGCCTCCATCTTCCTCAACTGCATGATGTACAAGGAGATACAGGCTTTCTGCGCACTGGGCGAGGCGCTGGGGGAGGACGTGGCCTTCTGGAAGCGCGAGGCGGAACACCTGCGCGACGCCGTGCGCGCCCACTGTTACGATGAAAAGGACGGCTTCTATTACAGCGCTGACCTCGCCCTTCTGCCCATCGAGCCGGGTGCGTTCCTTCATTCCGGCGCGCCGCGGGATTGGAGCTGCCTCATCCAGCGGCTGGGGAGCTGGTCGGGTTTCCTCGCCCTGTGGAGCGGCATCGCCACCGCCGAACAGGCCGAGCGCATGGTGCGCGAAAACCTCCTTGATGCGCGCGCCTTTTGCGCGCCCTACGGCGTGCGCACGCTGGCCAGATACGAAAAGATGTACCGCGTCGCCGCCACCAACAACCCCTCCTGCTGGCTCGGCCCCGTGTGGGGCGTCTCGAACTACATGGTCTTTCGCGGCCTTAAGCGCTACGGCTACGAGGAACTTGCCGCCGAGCTGGCGGAAAAGACGCTCGCCATGCTGGCCGCGGACATCCGCGCCTGCGGTGAGATGCACGAATACTACGATGGCGACACCGGCGCGCCCGTGGTCAACCCCGGCTTTCAGAACTGGAACCTGCTGGCTGTCAACATGGGCGCGTGGCTGCGCGGAGAGCGCGCGGTCGCGGAGATATAGGGGCGGGAGGACGCATCGGCTATGGAAAACAAAGTCTCCAAACTGCTCGCGCCCACGGGGCTGAAGACCTGCGCGCAAACGGCGCCTCTGGCGTTCGATGGCGCGCCCGAGCTTCAGTGGCGGCTGACGGCCGCCTCGCCGGACGCCCGCCAGAGCGCTTACAGGGTGCGCCTGCGCGACGATGCCGGCGCGCCTGTGTGGGACAGCGGCAAGGTCGCATCCGACCGTCAGACACAGATCCCTTACGAGGGCCCCGCTCTGGAGCCCTTTTCGCGCTGCTTCTGGCAGGTCATGGTCTGGGACGGCGAGGACGTTCCCACGCCGTGGAGCGAAGAAGCCGTCTTTGAGACCGGGCCGCGCTGCGCGCGCGACTGGGCCTGCGGCTGGATAAGCTGCCCGGAGACCGACGACCCGCTCGCCGGGGCCCGCTGGATGGTCGCCGGGACCCGGCCCGGCGCGGAGGTGGACTTCACGCTCGATTTCGACGCGCCCGAGGACATGCAGCAGGCGGTGTTCGACGGCACGGCCTTCGCCTGCTGGGAACTCTACTGCAACGGCGTCCTCTGCCGGCGCATGAACCACGAATGGAAGCAGGACGGCTCCTCGCCTGTGCGCTATGCCGACCTCACCGAGCGCGTGCGCCCCGGCGCCAACGTGCTGTGCCTGCGCGTCCGGGCGGACGAAGCGGGCCGCGCGCTGGCCATCGCCCGCTTCCGGGTGCGCGGCGGCGGCAAAGAGCATATTTACGAGAGCGGAGAGCGCTGGCGCGTCGCGGGCCGCCCGGCACAGCCCGCCGCCAGCGATGGCTCCGCGCCGCCCATGCCCCCGCGTCGCCGCGGCCGCGCGCCCCTGCTGCGCCGCGCCTTCACCCTCGATGCCGCCGCGCGGCGGGCGCGCCTCTACTATTGCGGCCTCGGCTATGCCGCCTGCGCCCTCAATGGCGCGATGGTGGAAAACGCCGTACTCACCACGGAGTATTCCCGGTACGACCGAAGCGTTTACTACAATGCCGTCGATGTCACTGGTCTGCTGCGCGTGGGCGAAAACTGCCTCGCCGTCGAACTGGGGCGCGGCTATTACGCCAGCGGCAGGGATTGGATCGGCCAGCAGCCCGCAAGCGGCGAGCCGAAGCTCCTGTTGCTTTTGAAGATATGGCTGGAAGACGGGCGCGTCGTCAGCGTGGGCAGCGACGGGCGCTGGAAATGCGCGCTCGGGCCGACGCTGGACGACAGCCCGTGGTACGGGGAAAAGTACGACGCGCGCCTCGAATGGCCCGGCTGGGACCGGCCCGGTTTCGACGACGCGCGCTGGTCGCGGGCGATGGCGGCCCCCGCGCCCGGCGGCGAACTGCGCGCGCGCGTGACGCCGCCCGTGCGCGTTGCCGAACGCCTCGCGCCGCAGGCGGTGACGCGCCCCGCGCCGGATGTCTTCGTCTACGATTTTGGCAAGGTCACGGCGGGCTGGGCGCGCCTGCGCGCCGCCGAACCGAGGGGAACGCGCATCCAGCTCACCTATGGCGAACGCCTCCTCGAAAACGGCCGCGTGGACATGGAGCGCCGCTGCGCCGTCTATCAGCTCTGGGAGCCGGGGCAGGTGGACATCTACGTCTGCCGGGGCGGCGGGGAAGAGGAGTGGACGCCGAAGTTTTCCTACAAGGGTTTCCGCTACGTCGAAGTGCAGGGGCTGGATCACCCGATCGCGCTTCAGGGCCTTCCGCTGCACAACGATCTGGCGCAGACGGGCTGTTTTCACTGTTCCAATGAACTGCTCGACCGCATCCACGGCCTCGTCGTGCCGACGATGCTCAACAACTTCAACAGCATCCCCACGGACACGCCCGCCTACGAAAAGCGCGGCTGGACGGGCGACGCCCAGACCATTTGCGAGACGGCGCTGCTGAATTTGGACGCGCAACGCTTCTTCCGCAAGTACGTCTGCGACCTCCTCGATTGTCAGGACGATACCGGCGCTATCCCGGACACCTGCCCGGGGCCGCTCTATTACCCGCCCACGCCCGAGTGGATGTGCGCGATGACGTTCATCCCATACTGGCTGTGGATGCGCTGCGGCGACGAGAGCGCCCTGCGCGAGTGCTGGGAGGGCATGCGCCGCTACGCGGACTACGAACTGGAGCGCCTCGAAGACGGCCTCAGCTCCGACCTTTACTATGGCGACTGGAATTCGCCCGCCGGCTCGCGCCCGCCCGAGGGCTCGGTCTTCAGCGCCACTGCCTTCGTCTATCGCGTACTTGACGTGACCGCGGAAGTCGCCCGCTTCCTCGGCAAGGACGCCGACGCCGCCCGCTACGCGCTCGCCGCGCGGAAGATGCGCAAGAACATCGATCGGCGCTTTTTCGACGCGGAAACGCTGCTCTATCATACGGACGTGCCCTGCGGCTTCCGCCAGACGCCCACCGTGCTGGCGCTCGCCTTTGGCATCGCCCCGGAGGAAAAGCGCCGCGACATCGCCCGCGCCCTCGCCGCCGCCATCCGCGCGCGTGACGGCGGCCATCTCTCCACCGGCTGTCTGGGCCTCAAGTACCTGCTCCCGGTTTTGAGCGAATACGGCGAGGCGGAGACGGCCTTCGCCATCATCGACCGCACCGACTTCCCCAGCTGGGGCTACTGGCTCGCCAACGGGGCCACCACCTGCTGGGAGACGTGGGATACGGACACCCGCTCGCTCGACCACTTTTACTTCGGCTGCGTGGACGACTGGTTTTACGGCACGCTCGCCGGCATCCGCCCCCTGGAACCGGGATATCGCCGCTTTCGCGTTAAGCCCGTGCCCTGCGGCGATCTGCGCTTCGTGCAGGCCCGCGTCGATACGCCCTGTGGCGGGATAGACGTAAGCTGGCGGCGCGAGGACGGGCGCTTCGCGCTCGATGTGCGCGTGCCGGCCAACGCCCGCGCCGAGGTCTGCACGCCGGGCGGCAAGCGCTTCATCGCCGGCCCGGGCGACCACCACTATGAGGAGACATTATGAAGATACTCTATCTCGGCACCGCGGCGGCGGAGGGCCTGCCCGCGCCCTTCTGCACCTGCGCGATCTGCGAAAACGCCCGCGCCCGGCGGGGGAGGGAAGTGCGCTCGCGCTCGCAGATGCTCATCGACGGCGAACTGCTCATCGACTTTCCGCCGGACACCTACTATCACGCTCTGGCGCACGATCTGCGCCTCGGCGGCGTCCACACCCTGCTCGTGACCCACGACCACATGGACCATTGGTTCCCCGCCGGCCTCATCAACCGCCACAGCGCCTACCAGAAGGGCGCGACGGGCGTGCTGCACGTCTACGGCAACGAAGCCGTGGGGCGCAGTTTCGAGCGACACTTTTCCTCCGCGCTTTACAGCGCCCAGCCCATCGGCGAGTTCGTGCAGTTCCACGCCATCCATGGCGGCGAGCGCGTGCGCCGCTGCGGCTGGGAGATCACCGCCGTGCCCGCCGACCACGACTGGCTCCAGGAATGCCTCATCTACATCTGCAAAAAGGACGGCAAAACGCTGCTCTACGCCCACGATACGGGCCTTCGCCTGCGCGACGCGGCCTGGGAACTGCTCGCCGCCGGGCGCTACGATCTGGTCAGCGTCGACGCGACCATGGGCCTTGAAAGCTGCCCTTACAACCACATGGGCATCCCGGACGCGGAGCGCTTTTTCGCCAAACTTTCCGAACTGGGCTGCATAGACGAACGCACGCTGTGCGTATGCAGCCACTTCAGCCACAACGGCGGCCTGACCCACGAAGCCCTGACCCGCCGCGCCAAGCGCTGGCTCCCCGCCTACGACGGCATGGAAGTGGAACTCTGACACAATCCTCACGCCCGGCACGGGACAGACAAAAACCACCGCCGGCGCGGCTCCCTTGGCAGCGCACAGCGAGTATCCCTCAAGAGCCACTTCCCGAGACGCAATTTCCCGACGTCAAAACGCTCCCGTTCCGGCGCGCGGCGCTGTATGGCTGCGCAGCGGAAGGGAGCGCGTTTCCTGCGGCCCGTCGTAGCAGAAACAGGCTCCGACCGTCACGGCCGGAGCCTCGTTTCGCGCCTCAGCTTTTCGCCGCGCCCGCGTCGGGGTCGCTCTGTTCGATGACCACTTCCAGCGCCGCGCCGTCCGCTACGCGCAGGGTCAGCAGGTCGCCTTCGGCGATGTCGCGCACCGCGGCTTCCTCGAATCCGTCCTCCACGCGCCGCCAGACGGGCGTGTCCTCGGCAATGTCGACTACCTGCACGCCGATGGCGTCGCCGTCTTCCGGCGCGTCCTCGCTGGACAGGCTGTGCGCCTTGGGGGTCTCGCCGCTCTCCTGCGGCGCGGGGGAGGCCTCCGGGGCCTCGTCCCAGGGGTAGGCGGCTTCGTCCTGCGGGTCCACGGCCTCGATGCGCAACAAAAGCGAGCCGGCGTCCACGCGCAGCACCGTGGCCGACCAGACCTCCTCCACGGGACTCTCCCCGGCCTCTTCGGCAATGGCGATCACGGGAAACAGCGCCACCAGCATGGCCAGCGCGAATAATGCAAAGCGTTTCATATCTTGCGCCTCCTTTTGCAATCTGTACCTGCATTATAGGGCAGAGCATGCGATAAATCATGAGCAATTTGTGAACAAAAGCGCGCCTGTTTGCCCCAGAGTTGTCCATTTGCCTTTACAGGACCTTCCTTGCGCGCGCGGCGAAGTTGCGCTACCATGGTAGCCATCGCTTTGAGAAAGGATTGGAAAGACATGAACGATCAGCAGCACGGCAAGACCTGGGAGGAGACCGTCGAACCTGAACAGGCCAAGCGCAAGAACTGGGCGGGCTTCGTCGAGAACGAGGCCGTCACCTTCTTTGAGAAATTCGATCTGGAAAAGCTCACCCTTGAAGACGGTCTGGGCAACAAGGCCAAATTGCAGCGCACGAAGAACAACGGCATCAAGATCGAGTACACCTCCTCCGTAGTGCTGTGAGCGGCGCGGGGCGGATCAGAGCCGTCCCGGTCCGGCAAAGCACGGCGGCGCTCCATGGCAACGGCCTCCCTGCCCGCAAGGCATATGCGCGGGCAGGGAGGCCGTTTTGCGTGACACCCTGCGTATAGCATACGGGAAGCATTTCGTGCGCGCGCGGTCATTGCGCCCTCTTTTCGCAGATCCCAAAAGCATCAGCGCCAATTTTGACATGCGTCCATAAGAAGCAAATGCGCCTCCAAAACCGCCTGAAAACCGCCGAAAATGGCGTTTCAGGTCGCAAAACAGCGCCTTTGGGATGGTTGGAACGGCTCTGAATGGTCAAAAATACATACAAAAAATGCAAAAAAGCACGAGCTTACATTCGTAATTCGCATATAATAAGCATGCGCAAGCGTGTAAAACCACAAAATATGCAAGCGCAAAGTGCAAATATTGCAAATATCGCCAAAATGCGCCACGAGGGCGTGCCCGCGGACGTGCCTGTAAGAAGTATATACACAGCGCCATCCAGAGATACGCGCCCTCACGCCGCCATCCCCAGCGCCCGCGCTACGCCCGCCGTCAGCGCGCAGACAGCCGCGCCCAGCAGCGTGGGCAAGAGCGCGCCCGCCAGCGTCCACCGGGCGCTGCGCGTCTCGCGGGCGATGGTGATGAGCGTCGTCGAACAGGGCCAGTGCATCAGCGAAAAGAGGATGGCGTTGAGCGCCGTCAGCCACGTCCAGCCGTTTTCGCGCAGCAGCGCCCCCAGCGCCTGCATATCCTCCGCCCGCGCCAGCGCCCCGCCCGAGGCATAGGCCAGCATCGCCAGCGGCAACACCAGTTCGTTGGCCGGCAAAGCGAGGATGAAGGCCATCATAAGCGCCCCGTCCATGCCCAGAAAGCGCCCCAACGGCTCGAGCGTCGCCACGCAGGCGGAGAGCAGCGTCCCGCCGCGCGCGGGCAGATTGGCCAGCAGCCAGATGACCAGCCCCGCCGGCGCGGCGACGGCGGCAGCGCGCCCCAGCATGCGCAGCGTGCGCTCCACCACCGAGCGGACGATGACCCGCCCCACCTGCGGCCTGCGAAAGGGCGGCAGTTCCAGCGTGAAGGCCGAGGGCAGGCCGCGCAGCAGCGTCGAGGAGAGCAGGCGCGAGGCGGCAAACGTCGCCGCCGCCCCCAGCACGATCACGCCCGCCATCGCCAGCGCCGCCGGAAGCCCCGCGGGCGCGAGGAAGAGGCCGATGAGGGCGATCATCATCGGGAACCGCCCGTTGCAGGGCATGAACACATTGGTGAGCATGGCGATGCGCCGCTCGCGCGGACTGTCGATGATGCGGCAGCCCACCACCGCCGCCGCATTGCAGCCCAGCCCCATGCACATCGTCAGCGCCTGTTTTCCGCAGGCGCGGCAGCGCTTGAACTGTCTGTCCAGCACGAAGGCCACGCGCGGCAGATAGCCCGCGTCCTCCAAAAGCGTGAACAGGGGGAAGAAGATGGCCATCGGCGGCAGCATCACCGCCACCACCCAGCCCAGCGTGCGCACCATGCCCGCGCAGAGCATGCCGCGCAGCCACGCGGGCGCGCCCCAGCCCGACAGCGCTCCATCCAGCCCCGCCTCGGCGCGGGCAAAGAGCGAAAACAGCAGCTCCGAGGGCGCGTTGGCCCCGGCGATGGTGAGAAACAGCACCAGCGCCAGCAAAAGCAGCATCAGCGGCAGCGCCGTGTATCGCCCGGCGAGCAGGCGGTCCAGCCGCGCCTGCCAGCGGTCGGCCCCGGCGCGCGTGCGCACGCAGGCGGCGAACACCTGCCCGGCGCGGTCGAAGAGGGCCGCGGCGCTCTCCTCGCGCA
This sequence comes from Candidatus Pullichristensenella excrementipullorum, assembly GCA_018713365.1. Taxonomy (GTDB): domain Bacteria; phylum Bacillota; class Clostridia; order Christensenellales; family Aristaeellaceae; genus Pullichristensenella; species Pullichristensenella excrementipullorum. The sequence goes on along the minus strand of DVOU01000039.1, from coordinate 72,424 downwards.
CGCGCTCCGGCGCGAGCCGCGCCGTTTCCTCGCGCACCTCGCGAAGCTCGGCCAGCGGCGCGCCCAGTTCCTCCTCCAGCCGCGCCCACAGGCCCCGGTCGCCCTCCAGCACGCGCAAAGCGGCGTAGCGCGCGTCGAGGGAAACGCCACGCTCACGCAGAGCGGCGGCGATGCGCTCGCGCGCGTATTCCACGTCCGGGGCGAGGCGTATCTCGCGCGGCGCGGGCCTTTCCCGGCCCTCAGCCACGGCCCGCGCGCGTTGCAGGAGCTTTTCCAGCCCCTTGCCGTCCCGCGCCGCGCAGCCTGCTACCGGCACGCCCAGCGCCGACTCCAGTGCGGATATATCCACCTTGATGCCGCGCCTGCGAGCCTCGTCCATGAGGTTGACGCAGACCACGACCCGCCGCGTCAGCGCCATCACCTGCAGCGCCAGTTCCAGCCCCCGCTCCAGACAGGTCGCGTCGCAGACCACCGCCACGACGTCGGCGCCGCCGAAGCAGATGGCGTCGCGCGCGGCCTCTTCCTCGGGCGAGTGCGAAAGCAGCGAATAGGTCCCCGGCGTGTCCCCGAGCAAAAACTCCCATCCGTCCCGCCGAACACGCCCCCAGGCGCTGCCCACGGTCTTTCCCGGCCAGTTGCCGGTGTGCTGCTTCATGCCGGTGAGGCGGTTGAACAGCGTGCTTTTGCCCACGTTGGGGTTGCCCGCCAGCACCACCACGGGCAGAGCGCGCTCCGCCGCCGCGCTCACGTTTCCGCCTCCCGCGCCGCAACGCAGACGAGCCCCGCGTCCTCGCGCCGCAGGGCGATGGCCGCGCCGCGCACGCGATAGGCGCGCGGTTCGCCCGAGGGCGCGGCGAACAGACAGCGCACCCGCGCCCCACGCGTGAAGCCCAGATCCAACAGCCGGGAGACGATGTTCCTGCCGCCATCCGGCAAAAGGCCGCGCACGCGGGCGCTCTCGCCCGGGCGCAGCTCGTTGAGCGTGCGTTCCATGCCAAAATCCTCCGATCTTCGCGTCGGCGGACGCCCGCGCGGAGCGCCCACAGCCATGGTATGCCTGTCGCCGCCGTGGGTGCGAACGGCGCCCCGCAGGCATGTTTTGGCGCTTGGCGGCACACAATGAGGCAGCATGTTCTCAGGAGGGATGCCCATGAAGCTGCGCAAGATGCTCTGCCTGGCGCTGGCGCTCATGCTGCTCGTGCCCGCCGCGGGAAACGCGGAACTTACTCTGACGACCCCCGCGCCCACGCCGGCGCCCGCCGCGCCGCCCGCGCTGAGCGCCGCGCCGCTCCTGGAAACGCCGCCCATCGAGCTTCCCTGCGCCGCGGCCATTCTCGTCGAGCCGCAAAGCGGGCAGGTGCTGTTTGCGCAGAACGCCGACACGCCCCGCCCTGTGGCCTCCGTCACCAAGGTGATGACCATTTTGCTGGCGCTGGAGGCGCTTTCGCAGGGCCGCGTTTCGCTGGAGGACAAATTTTCCATCTCGCAGGCGGCGGCGGGCATGGGCGGCTCGCAGGTGCTGTTGGACGTGGGCGAGGTCCAGCCCTTCTCCGTGCTGCTCAAGAGCGCCATCGTCGGCAGCGCCAACGACGCCTCCGTGGCCATCGCCGAGGCCCTTTACGGCTCGGAGAGCGTTTTTGTCGAGCGCATGAACGAGCGCGCCCGCGAACTGGGCCTGACGGACACGCATTTTGTCAACTGCACCGGCCTGCCCGCGGAGGGCCAGCAGACCACGGCGCGCGACGTGGCGGTGATGACCATGGCCATGCTCTCCTATCCGACCTACTTCGACTTTTCCACCGTCTGGCTGGACGAGGTGGACCACGGCGACGGCCGCATCACCCAACTGACCAACACCAACAAGCTCATCCGCCTCTACGATGGCTGCGACGGCGGCAAGACCGGCTCCACCAACGAGGCCGGCTACTGCATCTCCGCCACCGCCGAGCGCGGCGGCATGCGCCTGATCGCCGTGGTGCTGGGCGCGGACACGGGCAGCGAGCGCTTCGACATCGCCTCGGAGATGCTGGACTACGGCTTTGCCCACTACCGCCTCTATCCCGTGGCGCAGGAGGGCACGAAGGTACGCGGCGAACTGCCGGTCACGGGCGGGGACAGCGCGGGCGTGCCGCTGGTGCTGGGCGGCGCGCTGACGTTGCTGATCCAGAAGGGCGAGGAACAGGGCATACAGCTCGTGCCCGACCTGCCCGAGTCCGTGGAGGCCCCCATCGCCGCCGGACAGGAGGTAGGCGGCGTGGAGGTGGTGGTCGATGGCCGCTCCGTGGCGCGCATTCCTGTGCTTGCCGCGCGGGAAGTGACCGCCAAGGGCCTCAAAAATGCCCTTTCAAGGGTGCTGCGCGCGTGGGAACTGTGAAAGAACGCCCGGCCTTGTTGCGCCGGGCTTCAGGATGTTGACAACGCGGGCAGACTGTCAGAGCGATGAGAAAGTCCGCAAGCAAGGAAGCGAAAATCGCCTCTGATTTTGTATACATCAGAGCGATTTTTGCGGTTGTGGGCTTTATCAGCGCTCTGACGCCCGGCCTTGTTGCGCCGGGCGTTTTGTGATACAATGGCAGGGAAAGGTGGAGTTGCAGCATGAAGAAAGTCCGCATCACCGTACTCAAGACCACGCTGGATGAAGAACTTGCCCGCCAGTACGGCGTTCCTGGCCTCACGGCCTGCCCGATGCTGCGCGCCGGTCAGGTGTTCTATGCCGACTACGCCAAGCCCGACGGCCTGTGCGACGAGGCGTGGAAGGCCATCTACCAGTACGTGTTCGCCCTCGCCCACGGCGCGGGGGAGGGGCTTTTCTACTTCGGCGACTGGATCCGTGAAAAGGGGTCGCCATCTGTTCCTGCAACGACGGCCTGCGCCCGGTCATCTTCAAACTGGAAGCCACGGACGAAGAAGCGACGCCCGGCTACGCGCCGGTGCGCTGAGGAGAACACATGCGGTATACCGAAGAACAGCAAAGGGCCATCGACGCGCGCGGCACAGACCTGCTCCTGAGCGCGGCGGCAGGCTCGGGAAAGACGGCGGTGCTGGTGCAGCGCGTGCTTTCCCTCATCGAGGAGGGCGCGGACGTGCGGCGCATGCTGGTGGTCACCTTCACGCGTGCCGCCGCCGCCGAGATGCGCGAACGCCTCGCCGCCCGCCTGAGCGAAGCGGCGGCGCAGGGCGACGCGCGCCTGCGCGAGCAGATGCTCTGTCTGGAGCGCGCCTCCATCACCACGCTGCACGGCTTCTGCGCCGAGTTTTTGCGCGCCAATTTCGAGGCCGCCGGCGTGGACCCCGCCTTCCGCATCCTCGACGACGCCGAGGACGCGCGCCTGCTCGACGAAGCGGCGGACGAGGCCATCGACGCCCTTTACGAAGAGGGCGGCGAAGCGCTCTCCCGCCTCGATACGGGGCGCGGCCCGCAGAAAGTGCGCGAACTGGCCCTCAGCCTCTACGCCTTTCTCGGCGAACGCCCGGACCCCGAGGCGTGGCTGGAACGCGCCCTCGACCGCGCGCAGGCTCCCGTAGAAGCGTGGCTGGACGAACTTGTGCGCGCCGCCCGCCGCACGGTGGCCGCGGCGCTGGCTGCCACGCGCGCCGCCCACGACCACCCCGGCTGTCCGCCGCACTACGCCGCGGCGCTGGAAAAGGACATGGAGGCCTTGGAGGCGCTGCGCGCGCTGGACGGCGCGGAGGCGCTTTCGCAGGCCATGCGCGCTTTCAAGCAGGCGCGCCCCTCAGGCCGCAACCGCGACGTCGCCCCTGAGGACCTCGAGGCCGTCAAAGCCCTGCGCAAGTCCGCCGGCGATGGCGTGAAAAACTGCCGCCTGTGCAAGCTGTCCATCGAACAGGCGCGCGAGGACGCGCTGGCGCTCTACGACCTTTTCCCCGTGCTGGCCGACGCGGCCCGGCGCATCGGCGAAGCCCACGCCCGCCGCAAGGAGGAGCGCGGCGGCCTTTCCTACGCGGACCTTGAGCGCCGCGCCCTGCGCGCCCTTGCCCGCGAGGACGTGCGCGCCAGCGTCCGTTCGCAGTACGACTATGTGTTCGTCGATGAGTATCAGGACGTATCCGACGTCCAGGAAGCGCTGATCACAGGCGTTTCCGGCAGCGGCGGCCTGTTCACGGTCGGCGATGTCAAGCAGTCCATCTACCGCTTCCGCCTCGCCGAACCGCGCCTCTTCCTTTCCCGCTACGAGCGCTACCGGCGCGGCGAGGGCGGACAGCTCTTGCCCCTGACGCGCAACTTCCGCTCCACGCGCGCGGTCATAGACTTTGTCAACGCCGTCTTTTCGCGGACCATGACCGGCGGCGATTCCGAGATCGTCTACGACGACCTCGCCCGCCTCAACGTAGGTCTGGAGGGCACGGACGGCGCGCCTCTGCCCGAGATCCACATCCTCGACGAGGCCGTGGAGGAGGGCGAGGAGCCGGACGAGGCGCTGGAGGAGATCGGCCGCGCCGGCCGCGAGGCCATGTGGATCGCCGGCCGCATCCACCAGCTCATGGCCGAGGAACCCGGCCTGCGCTGGCGCGACATCGCCATCCTCACCCGCGCCAAGAGTTCGGCGGCGGCGGCCATGCTGCCCGTGCTGCTTGCCGAGGGCATCCCCGCCTACGCCGAGGGCCTTTCCGGCTATTTCGACACGCTGGAGGTCGCCTTCGCGCTCTCGCTTTTGCGGCTGGTGGACAATGAACTGCAGGATGTGGAGCTGATCGGTGCGCTGCGCTCCTGCATGGCGCATCTTTCGCTGGAAGAGCTTTCCGCGATACGCCTTTCCCACCCGGACCTGTCCTTTGCCGACGCCGCCCGCGCCCGCGCCGGGGAGGAGGACGCCCTCGGCGAAAAATTGCGCGCCTTCTTTGCCGTCCTCGATTCCTGGCGGCTGCGCGCGCTCACGCTGCCGCTGGGCGAATTGGTGCGCGCCGTCTGCGAGGAGAGCGGCCTTTACGCCTACGTCGGCGCGCTGCCCGGCGGCGCGCAGCGGCAGGCCGACCTCGACGCGCTGGTGACGCGCGCGGAGAACTTCGACGCCACCGTTTCCGGCTCCTTGACGCGCTTCCTCGCCTACGCGGAACACATGCGCGCCCGCGGCGACGGCGACAGCGCCCATCTGCTCGGCGAGGGCGACGACGTGGTGCGCCTGATGACCATCCACAAGAGCAAGGGTCTGGAGTTCCCCGTGGTCTTCGGCGCGCTCATGGCCCGCTCCTTCCGCGGCGCGGCGGGCGGCGAGGCCTTCCGCGCCCACCGCGATCTGGGGCTGGGCGTGCATTTTGTGGATGAACGCCTGCGCACGCGGCGTGAGCCGCTCTCCTACATCGCCATCGGCGAGCGCGAGCGCCGCGAGGACGCCGCCGAGGAACTGCGCCTTCTCTACGTGCTGCTCACGCGCGCCAAGCGCCGCCTCATCCTCGTCGGCAGCCTGCGCCGCGCCGCGTCGCGCCTGCCGCTGCTTGCGTCCATGGGCGCCTATCCCAGCGCCGCCACCAGCCATTTGCAACTGGTGCTGGGGGCGCTGGAAGAGGCGCGGCGCGCGGGCGAAGCGCCGGTTGCGCAGATCGCCGTTCACGCTCTGGACGAATTGCCCGCTCCCGAGGCGGCGCAGCCGCGCGCGGAGGCGCTTAGTCGGCTCGACGAAGCCCTTGCGCAGGCGGGCGAGGCGGACGCGGCCATGGCGTGGGTCTACCCCCATCTGCTCGACAGCGAGCGTCCCGTCAAACTCACCGCCTCCGGCCTTCTGCGCGAGGCGGAGGGCCCGCGCGAACTGCCCGCCATGGCCGAGCGCCCCCAGTTCATGCAGGAAACGGGCCTGACCGGCGCGGAGCGCGGCAGCGCCTACCACCGCGCCTTGCAGATGCTGGAGATCGCCCCGCTGCGCGGCCTCGACGGGGCTTCGCTTGAAAAGGCCGTCCGCGCCCAGCTCGACGCCCTGCGGCAGATAAACCGCCTCAGCGAGGCCGAGCGCGCCGCCGTGCGCCCGCAGCGCCTTGCGCGCTTCTTCGCCGGGGAGACGGGCAAGCGCCTTCTCCAAAGCGACACTGTGCGCCGCGAATGGCCCTTCAACGTGCGCATGAAGGTGGAAGAGGCCCTTGGCGACAGCGCCCACGCGCGCTATGGCGGCGGGGAAGTGCTGGTGCAGGGCACGGTGGACTGCTGCTTCCTCGAAGCGGGGGAATGGGTGCTGCTCGATTACAAGACCGACATAACGCGCGACCGCGAAGCCCTCGTGCGCCACTATGAAAAACAGCTCGCCATCTACGCGCTGGCGCTTGAGCGCATCACCGGCCTGCCGGTGCGGGAACGGCGGCTCTGCCTGCTCGCTTCGGGCGAGGAGATCACGCTGTGAGGTGAATATATTGTGAAGATACTCATCATCGACGGACAGGGCGGCGGCATCGGCCGCCAGCTCGTCGAGGCATTGAAGCGCGCGGGCGAAACCGACATCGCCTGCGTGGGCACCAACGCCATCGCCACCACCGCCATGCTGCGCGCCGGAGCCACGCGCGCGGCCACGGGCGAGAACGCCGCGCTCGTCGCCTGCCGCGAGGCGGAGGTCATCGCCGGCCCGGTAGGCATCGTCATCGCCGACGCGCTTCTGGGCGAGGTCACGCCGCGCATGGCCGCCGCCGTGGGGCAGAGCCGCGCCCGCAAGGTGCTGATCCCCGTCGATCAGTGCGGCAACCGCGTCGTCGGCGTTCCCGCGGGCACGACCACGGCGCAGCTGGTGGCGCTGGCGGTAGAGGCCATCTGCCGCCCCGGGGCGGACGCGAAATCTTAACTTGCGCCGCGCCCGCGCGCGTGCTATCATTGGGTCAGCAACAACGGCTGAAGCCGGACACGTTCCCAGAAGGGAGCGCGTCCGGCTTTTTTGGCCGGAGGAAGGAGAACGACCATGCAAAAAAACATCCGCGAGCTGGTCACGGCCGCCGTATGTCTGGCGCTGTGCCTCTTTCTGCCCTTTCTGACCGGGCAGATACCCCAGTGGGGCAACATGCTCTCGCCGATGCACATCCCCGTGCTTCTCTGCGGCCTTTTGTGCGGCTGGCCCTACGCCACGGCGGTGGGCTTCATCGCCCCGGCGCTGCGCTTTGCGCTGTTTGGCATGCCGCCCCTCATGCCCACGGGCGCGGCGATGATGGTGGAACTGGCCGTCTACGGCCTTGCCTCCTCGCTCCTGCGCCGCGCGCTGCCCAAACAGCCCAAATACATCTACGTCTCCCTCATCCTCGCCATGCTGCTGGGCCGCGTGGCATGGGGCGCGGCGCGGCTCACGCTGGCGGGCCTGAACAACGGCGTGTTCACCTTCGCCGAGTTCCTCGCCGGAGCCTTCACCTCGGCCATTCCCGGCATCCTTTGCCACATCCTCATTATCCCGCCGCTGGTGATGGCGCTCGAACGCGCCAGAGGCCAGGCGGCGACCTAGATCAGCGCTTTTTGGCCGTCCGCTTTTTGCGTGCGGCCTTATCCTTGCCCTTTTCGGGAATGAACGCCGGCGCCGCGCCGGTCAGTTCGTTCGCGCTGGCCACGTCCTCAAGCTCCGGCCCATCCAGCCGGGGCGTTTTTTCATCCATGCGCCTTCCTCCTTTCCTTTCCCAGTGTTGCCCGCCGCCCGCGCGCCCATGCGCGGGCAAAAACGTGGCAAAACGGCATTTCCTCACAGTTTTCGGTTGACAGGCATGCTAAAAAACTATACAATAATGGGGAAGAACATGTTGCTCTCAAGGAGGACATCCAATGTACAAGGAAGCCATCAAGACCGCCGGGGCGAAAATGGACAAGACCATCGAGATCATCGAAAAGGACCTCTCCACCCTGCGCGCCGGCCGCGCCAACCCCCAGATCCTCGACAAGATCACCGTGGACTATTACGGCACGCCCACGCACCTCAACCAGATCGGCAACATCTCCTCGCCGGAGCCGCGCATGCTGGTCATCGCGCCCTGGGAGCCGAAGATGATCTCCGAGATCGAAAAGGCCATCCAGAAGTCCGATCTGGGCATCAACCCCTCCAACGACGGCAAGGTCATCCGCCTCGTGGTGCCGGAACTCAACGAAGAGCGCCGCAAGGAACTGTGCAAGCAGGTGAAAAAGCAGATCGAGGAAGGCAAGGTCGCCATCCGCAACACCCGCCGCGATACCATGGATCAGATCAAGAAGATGAAGAAGGACTCCGCCATCACTGAGGATGACCTCAAGCAGGCGGAGACCGAGATGCAGAAAGTCACCGACGCGCACATCAAGACGCTGGACAAGGTGGGCGCGGACAAGGAAAAGGAGATCATGTCGATCTGATGCTCAAAAAGCTCACAGGGCTTCTGGTCAGGAAGCCTCGCCGGGCCAGCGCCGCGCCCCGCCACGACGGGGCGCGCCTTGCGCTGCCTGAAAAACTGCCCCGCCACGTGGGCATCATCATGGATGGCAACGGCCGCTGGGCGCAGGAGCGCGGCCTGCCGCGTTCGGCGGGCCACGCCGCCGGCACCGAGGCTTTGCGCGACATCATTCAGGCCTGCGACGATTGGGGCATCTACGCCCTTTCCATCTACGCTTTCTCTACGGAGAACTGGGCGCGGCCCAAGGACGAAGTCGGCGCGCTGATGAACCTCATCCTCCGCTACTTCCAGTCCGAGATCGACGAACTGGACGAAAAGGGCGCGGTCATCCGCATCATCGGCGATATAGACGGCCTGCCGGACAGGCAGCGCGAAACGGTGCTGCGCGCCATGGAGCGCACGAAGGACAACGATGGCCTGCGCCTCAACATCGCCCTCAACTACGGCGGCCACGCCGAGCTGACCCGCGCCGCCCGCCGCCTCGCCGCGCGTTGCCTGCGCGGGGAACTGAAGCCGGAGGACATCGCCGAGGCCGATGTGGAAAGCGAGCTTTACACCGCCGGGCTTCCCCCGGTGGACCTGCTCATCCGCACCAGCGGCGAAGTGCGCACCTCGAATTTCCTGCCGTGGCAGGCAGCCTACGCGGAGATGGTCTTCGACCCCATCCTCTGGCCGGACTACACCCGCGAGGTCTTTTTGCGCGACTTGCACGAGTATGCCTCCCGGGACCGCCGCTTTGGCAGCGTTAAGACAAAAGAAAAGGAGAGCGGGCGATGAAGACGCGCGTCATCACCGGCATCGTACTGGTGGCGCTCATTTCCGCCGTCATCTGGCTGGGCGGCTGGTGGCTGCGCGGAGTGGCGCTGTTGCTCATGCTGATGAGCATGCACGAGATGTATGCCGCCTATCGCAAAAAGGGTCTGCGCCCCGTGCCCGTGGGGCTGGCGCTTGCGCCGCTGCTGCTTCTGTGCGCGCTCATCCTGCCGGAAGCACGCCTGACGGAGGCGGCCATCTCCCTCACGGCGCTTTTGGCGGCGGTGGGTGTGGGCGCGATCGTGCTGCGCGGCCAGGTCGATGGAGCGCGCCTGCAGGCGACGCTCTTGCCGCTCATCTACCCCGGCGTGTTCTACATACTCTTGTTCGACCTCACGTTCGCGGGCGCGGGCATGCCGCTGACGCTTTTGTTCGTGCTGCTCTTCCTCGTGCCTTCGATGAACGATTGCTTTGCCCTCTTTACCGGCATGGCCTGCGGCAAACACAAGCTCTCGCCGCACATCAGCCCCAAAAAGACCATCGAGGGCAGCGTCGGCGGGCTGGTGGCGGCGGTGGTGTTCGCCATGCTGCTGCCGCGCCTCGTGTGCCTCTTTTACGGCGCGGACGCCTCCGCGCTTGCGCCAATGTGGTACTACGCGCTCTTCGGCCTCATGGCCGGGGCGCTTGCGCAGATCGGCGATCTGGCCGCGTCGCTCGTCAAGCGCGATTGCGGCATTAAGGACTTTGGAAAGATCTTCCCGGGACACGGCGGCGTCATGGACCGGCTGGACGGCATCCTCTTTGCCACGCTGGCCTGCCACCTGTTTTTCCGGGTGATGGGATGAACACATGGACAGGCAACGAAAACTCGCCATTCTCGGCGCGACCGGCTCCATCGGCACGCAGGCGCTGGACGTCGCGCGCCGCTACCCCGAGCGCTTCCGGGTCGTCTGTCTGACGGCCCGTTCTTCGGCGGAAAAACTGTTTGATCTGGTCAGGGAATTTCGCCCCCGCGTGGCGGCGCTGGACGTGGAGCCCAAAGCGCTCCCCGAGGACGTGCGCTTCTGCGAATGGGTGTTTGGAAAAGACAGCTCCGCGCGGGCGCTGCAAATTTCCGGCGCGGACGACGCGCTCTGCGCCGTGGTCGGCATCGCCGGGCTAAGCAACGTCTGGGCGGCGCTTTCCTGCTGCGAGCGCGTGCTGCTTGCCAACAAGGAGGCGTTGGTGGCGGGCGGCGATCTGGTCATGGAGCGCGCCCGGGCGCTGAACCGGCTGCTTCTGCCCGTGGACAGCGAACATTCCGCCATCTTCCAGTGCCTGCGGGCGCGGGAGGGCAACCCCGTGCGCCATCTCATCCTCACCGCCTCGGGCGGCGCCCTGCGCGACCGCACGGCGGAGGAGATCGAAAACGCCAGCGTGGAAGACGTGCTGCGCCACCCCACTTGGCGCATGGGCGCGAAGATCACTGTGGACTGCGCCACCATGCTCAACAAGGGGCTGGAGGTCATCGAGGCGCACTACCTGTTCGGCATGGACGCGGACAAAATTCGCGTGCTGGTACACCCCGAGAGCGTCGTCCACTCCATGGTGGAGTTCGAGGACGGCGCGGTGCTGGCGCAGCTTGGCAACCCGGACATGCGCGGCCCCATCGGTTACGCCATGGGCTTTCCGGGCAGACTGCCCTATGGGGGAGAGCCGCTTTCGCTCGCGGATGTGGGCAGCCTCACCTTCCGCGCCCCGGACACGGAGCGCTTCCCCTGCCTGTCCATGGCCTATGAAGCGTTGAGGGCGGGCGGGAACGCGCCCATCGTCTTCAACGGCGCCAACGAGGTGGCCGTGGAAGCGTTTCTCGGGGGAAGGGTACGCTTTGGCGAGATCGCCCGCTGCGTGCGCGCGGCGCTGGAGGGCGTTCCCCAGCGGAGCGTGACTTCGCTGGATGGCGTGTTCCTCGCCGACCGTGAGGCGCGCGCCTTCGCGCAGACCTGCCTTGGAGGACGTGCATGATCGTAGACATTCTCTATATCCTTCTGGCCATCGCTCTTCTGGGCGTGCTGGTGATGGTGCATGAATTTGGGCACTACATCGTCGGCCGCCTCACGGGCATGACCGTGCTGGAATTTTCCATCGGCTTCGGCCCGAAACTGCTGGGCTGGAAGCGCAAGGGCATCGACTATTCGCTGCGCGCCGTGCCGCTGGGCGGCTATTGCAGCTTTCTGGGCGAGGACGAAAACAACAGCGATCCCCGCGCCATGAACAACCAGCCCGTCTGGCGCAGGTTTTTGACCGTGCTGGCCGGGCCGATGATGAACTTCATCTTTGCCTTCATCGTCTGCGTGGTCATGCTGATGGGCTACTTTACCGCCGGGGTTTCCAGCCCCACGGTGGAGAGCGTCTATGCGGACTATCCCGCCGCGCAGGCCGGCATGCAGGCAGGGGATGTCATCGTTGAGGCGGGCGGCGTGCCCATCGAGTTTTCCGAGGACGGCGCTGATCTGCTGCGCGCCATCATCGCCGCTGCGCCAGTGGATCAGCCCATCGACTTCACCGTCGAGCGCGATGGCGAGCGTCTGAACTTCTCCGTCGCCCCCGCGGCGATGACCGATGAAACCGGCGCGACCGCCTACATGATCGGCATCGTCTTTCCCGGCCGCACCTATACCTTCGGCGAGGCGCTGGCGGAGGCCCCGCGCCTGATGGTCGATTTCGTGAAAATGATGCTCGACGCCCTGAAAAACCTCGTCTTCCACGGTCAGGGCGTGAACGACATGGCCGGGCCGGTGGGCATCATCTCCGTGGTCAGCGAAGTGGCGCGCGAGGGCTTCTACATGGTGCTGTATATCCTCTTCATCATCTCGCTGAACCTCGGCCTTATGAACCTTCTGCCGCTGCCGGCGCTGGATGGCGGCCGTCTGGTGTTCCTCATCGTCGAGGCCATCCGCCGCAAGCCCGTGCCGCCGGAGAAGGAGGGCATGGTGCATGGCATCGGCATGCTGCTGCTTCTGGGCCTCATCGTCGTCATCACCTGGCAGGACATCGCGCGCCTGATTGTGGGGTAAGCAATATGGATACGAAAGCAGTCTTTGCGGGCAACGTACAGATCGGCGGCGGCGCTCCCGTCACCGTCCAGTCCATGACCAACACCGACACGCGCGACGCGTCGGCCACCATCGCTCAGATCCGCGCTCTGGCCGACGCCGGGGCGGAGATCGTGCGCGTCTCTGTCTACGACGAGACCTGCGCCCGCAACGTGCGCGTGCTGGTGGACGAAAGCCCCGTGCCGCTGGTGGCGGACATACACTTTGACCACCGCCTCGCCATCGAAGCCGTGGAAAACGGCATCGCCAAGGTGCGCATCAACCCCGGCAACATCGGCGGGGAAAAGAACGTGCGCGCGCTGGCGGACTGCCTGCGTGCCCACCGCGTGCCGGTGCGCATCGGCGTCAACGCCGGCTCGTTGGAGCGCGACATCCTTCAGCGCCATGGCGGCATTTCCGCCGAGGGCATGGTGGAAAGCGGCCTTGACCACGCGCGCATGCTCGAGCGCGCCGGTTGGGACGAGATCGTCCTCTCCTTCAAGGCTTCCAGCGTGCGCCTCACCGTGGACGCCTGCCGCCTCGCGGCCAAACGCACGAACTACCCGCAGCACATCGGCGTCACCGAGGCCGGCACCTACGAAGGCTCCATCGTCAAAAGCGCCATGGGCATCGGCGCGCTCCTTCTGGACGGCATCGGCGACACCATCCGCGTCTCCATCACCGGCGACCCCGTGCGCGAGGTCGAGGCCGGTCTGGACATACTGCGCGCCGCCGGGTTGCGCAAGGATTATGTCGAAGTCGTCTCCTGTCCCACCTGCGGCCGCACGGCCATCGAGGTCGAAGCCTTGGCGCGCAGGGTGCGCGAGGCCACGAAGCACATCCGCAGGCCCCTGCGCGTGGCGGTGATGGGCTGCGTGGTCAACGGTCCCGGCGAGGCGAGGGAAGCCGACGTCGGCATCGCCGGCGGCAAGGATGGCGGGGCGCTGTTTGTCAAGGGCCAGCCGCCGCGCGCCGTGCATGGCGACTTGGCGGAAATACTGCTTGCGGAGATACAAAGGATACTGCAATGAGCGAACTGTGGCGGGAACTGATCGAGCGCCAGAGTCCGGAGCTTGCCGGGGCTTTGACGCTTCGGCGCGTCTCCATCTCGAAGAAGACAGGCGAGATGTGCGTACACCTGTGCGCGGACAGGCTCTTTAAGCGCGAGGAATACAAGCGCGTGCATCAGGCGCTTTCCGCGGCCTTCCCGGCGGTGGGCGTGCGCCTCAGGCTCACCTATCCGTCGCTCAAAGAGCGCGCCGAGCAGGACATTTGCTCTGTCACGCCGCTTTTGATCGAACTCGTCCGCCATGAAAGCCCCGGCTCTGTGCCCTTCCTGCTCAATGGCGACACGGATTTCTCCCTGCAAGACGGCGTTTTCACCATCCACGCCACCGGCGAGGAGGGCGTGGCCTACATGCGCGCCCGCAACGTGGACAAACTCTTTTCCGCGCTGCTCAAGGACCTGTTCTCCATCGAGGCAAAGACGATCGTCGAGGTGGCGGGCAGCGAGCAGAAGCGCCTCGCGCGCATCCGCGCCCAGCGCCTCGCCGAGGAAGCCCGCCTCGCCGAGGAAACGGCGCGCGGCGTGCGCGAGGAGGGCGCGGGCAAGAAGAAGTCCGCCCCGCAGGAGGCCACTTACGGCCGCGTCATCCACGACGAGGCGACCCCCATGAACGAGATCACCGAGGACATCGGCCGCATGACCGTCAAGGGCGAGGTGGCGGCGCTGGAAATGCGCGACACCAAAAACGGCCAGTCGAAGATCGTCACCTTCTCCATGACCGACCACAAGGGCTCCGTCAACTGCAAGCTCTTCCTCGGCGGCCGCCGCCAGAGCGAGGATGGCAGCGTCGAGGAACAGGCCGAAAAGCTGCGCGCCGCCCTCAAGGACGGCCTCTGGGTCAAGGCCCGCGGCAATTACCGCTACGACGACTACAAGCGCGAGATGGTGCTGATGGTCTCGGACGTGATGTCCGTCCCCAAGCCCGTGCGCGAGGACAACGCCCCGAGAAAGCGCGTGGAACTGCATTTGCACACGCAGATGAGTACCATGGACGCCTGCGCCTCGGCCAAGGCGCTGATTTCGCAGGCCGCCGCCTGGGGGCATCCCGCCATCGCCATCACCGACCACGGCGTGGTGCAGGCCTTTCCGGAGGCCTTCGGCGCGGTGCGCGGCAAGGACATCAAATTCATCCCCGGCTGCGAGGGCTACCTCATCGAGGACGCCCCGGAGATCGTCGCCGGCGGCGACCATCGCGCCCTCGAAGACGCCGCCTTTGTCGTGCTGGATTTTGAGACCACGGGCTTAAATCCCAACATGGACGAGATCATCGAGATCGGCGCCGTGCGTCTGGAACACGGCAGGGAAGTGGGGGAGTTCTCCCAGCTCATCGACCCCGGCCGCGCCATCCCGGAAAAGGTGGTGGAATTGACGGGCATCAACGCCGCCATGCTCGCCGGGCAGCCGACGCTTGCCGAAGTGTTCCCCAAATTTGAAAAATTCCTCGAAGGCGCGGTGCTGGTGGCGCACAACGCCTCTTTCGACATGGCCTTTTTGCGCCGCGCCTTCCAGCGCTTCGGCAGGGAGCTGGACGCGCCCATTCTGGACACGCTGGCCCTCGCCCGCAACGCCTACAAGGAGCTGCGCAACCACAAGCTGGGCACGGTCTGCAAGCATCTGGACATATCGCTGAAAAACGCCCACCGCGCCGTACACGACGCCCGCGCCACCGGCCTTGTGCTGCTCAAAACGCTGGAACGCCTGAACGTCGCGCGCCTTGACGACATCAACGACGCCTTCCAGACCGACGCCGGCGCGCAGGCCTACCACATCATCCTTCTGGCCAAAAACCAGACGGGCATGACCAACCTCTACCGCCTCGTCAGCGAAGGCCACCTCAACTACTTCCACCGCACGCCGCGCATGCCGCGCAAACTGATCGAGAAATACCGCGAGGGTCTCATCATCGGCAGCGCCTGCGAGGCCGGGGAACTCTTCCGCGCCGTGCTGGCGGGCAAGGACGCAAAGACCCTGGAGCGCATCGCCCGCTTCTACGACTATCTGGAGATACAGCCCATCGGCAACAACGCCTTCCTCGTGCGCGAGGGCGCGGTGAAGGACGAAGAGGGCCTGCGCGACCTCAACCGCAAAATACTCGCCCTTGGCGATAAACTGCACATCCCCGTGGTGGCCACTGGCGACGTCCACTTCATGGACCCGGAGGACGCCATCTACCGCTCCATCCTCATGGCCACCAAGGGCTTTGAGGACGCCGACTACCAGCCCCCGCTCTACTTCCGCACCACGAAGGAGATGCTGGAAGAATTTGCCTACCTCGGCCGCGAGACTGCCGAGCGCGTGGTCATCGACGAACCCAACCGCATCGCCGAGCAGATCGGCGACGTGCGCCTCTTTATCCCCCACCCGGAGGGCAAGGAGACCTTCCAGCCCTTCTGGCCGGAGGCCGAGCATGACCTGCGCCGCATCACCCTCGACCGCGCCCACGAACTCTACGGCGATCCGCTGCCGGAGATCGTGCAGAAGCGCATCGACAAGGAACTGGGCGCCATCATCGGCTACGGCTTCTCCACGCTGTACATGATCGCCGTGAAACTGGTGGCCAAGTCGCTTTCCGACGGCTACATCGTCGGCTCGCGCGGCTCGGTCGGCTCGTCGCTGGTGGCCTACCTCTCCGGCATTACCGAGGTCAACTCCCTGCCGCCGCACTACGTCTGCCCCCGGTGCAAGTTCTCGGATTTCGAGGTGCAGCAGCTTGGCAAGACCGGCCTCGACCTGCCCGCGCGCGATTGCCCCAGGTGCGGCGCGCGCATGGACAAGGACGGCTTCAACATCCCCTTCGAGGTCTTCCTCGGCTTCAAGGGCAACAAGGTGCCGGATATAGACCTCAACTTTTCCGGCGTCTACCAGCCCGTGGCCCACAACTACATCAAGGAGCTGTTCGGCGCGGAGAACGTCTTTCGCGCCGGCACCATCGGCACCATCGCCGAAAAGACCGCCTACGGCTATGTGCTAAAGTACATGGAGGAGCGCGATCTGCACTTTTCCAACGCCGAAAAGGAGCGCCTGGCGCGCGGCATCACCGGCGTCAAGCGCACCACCGGCCAGCACCCCGCGGGCATGGTCGTGCTGCCCAAGGACTACGAGATCTACCAGTTCACCGCCATCCAGCACCCGGCGGACGACATGACCTCGGAGACCGTCACCACCCACTTCGACTTTGGCTCCATGCACGATGTGCTGGTGAAGCTCGACGTGCTTGGCCACGACGATCCGACCATGCTGCGCCGCTTACAGGACCTCACCGGCATCCCCCCGCGCAAGGTGCCGCTCAACGACCCGGAGGTGTTCAAAAACATCCTCTCCCTGTTCTCCACGCCCGAGGCGCTGGGGCTGACGGCGGAGGAACTGGGCGTGCCCACCGGCACGCTTGGCATCCCCGAGTTCGGCACGCGCTTCGTGCGCGGCATGCTGGTGGAGACAAGGCCCAGCACCATGGAGGAACTGATCCGCATCTCCGGCCTTTCCCACGGCACGGACGTGTGGGTGGGCAACACGCAGGACCTCGTCCACGCCGGCGTGCCGCTGAGCGAGTGCATCTGCACGCGCGACGACATCATGAACGCCCTCATCGACTTTGGCGTCGATTCCGAGATCGCCTTCAAGACCATGGAATCCGTGCGCAAGGGCAAGGGCCTGCAGCCGTTCAT
This sequence comes from Candidatus Pullichristensenella excrementipullorum, assembly GCA_018713365.1. GTDB lineage: Bacteria > Bacillota > Clostridia > Christensenellales > Aristaeellaceae > Pullichristensenella > Pullichristensenella excrementipullorum. Next base: position 55,535 of record DVOU01000039.1, on the reverse strand, counting down.
GGAGGAGGCCATTGAGGCCGTGGACGCGCCGGACTGGTACATCGGCAGCTGCAAGAAGATCAAGTACATGTTCCCCAAGGCGCACGCCGTGGCCTACGTCACCATGGGCCTGCGCATCGCCTACTTCAAGATCTACTACCCCTCGGCCTACTACGCCTGCTACCTGATGCGCAATGCCGACGCCTTTGACGGCTCTCGCATGGTCACTTCCAACGTGGACGTGCTGCGCTCGATGATCGAGGAGATCAACGGCCTCGAGCGCTCCGAGCGCGAGCGCAAGGACGACGAGGTGGCCATTTTGGAAATTCTCATCGAGATGAACCTGCGCGGCGTCCACCTGCGCCCCGTGGACATGTACCGCTCGGCGGTGACGGACTTCCTTCTCGAGGAGGACGGCAGCATCCTCCCGCCGCTCACCTCCCTGCCGGGCGTGGGCCAGCAGGCTGCCGAGGCCTTTGCCGCCGCCCGCGAGGGCGCGCCCTTTATCTCGCAGGACGACATGCTGCGCAGAAAGGCCCCCAAGTCCGTCGTCGAATCGCTGCGCGCCGCCGGCTGCCTGCAAGGCCTCCCGGAGACCAGTCAGGTATCGCTGTTTGAATTTGGCATGTGACCGGCATCTTGCAAGGAAAGAACAAAAAGGAGTCGATCGCATGGGATGGTTTACGGACTACGTTGAAAAGCCGTCGCTGATCGACTACGCGGCAAACAGGATGAAGCTCGCGCAGAAACCGTCGCCTTCTCTCTTGAAGCCCCGCGCCGCAAGCGCGGGGCACGGTTTTTCCCGCCTTTTGCCACAAAAACGTCCAAATGGAATGGGAACTTTTCCCGCCTCCATGCGTCTATATATACACCAGAACAACGAAAAACGTTGTGCATGGGAACATGGAGGTGGAAAATTATGAAATTGCAAAAACTGCTCTGTCTGTGTCTGGCGCTCATTTTGGCGCTGGGCGGCGCGGCGCTGGCCGAGTCCGTCATTGGCGGCGCGGATGGCCCGACGTCCATCCTCGTCAGTTCGCAGGCCCTGACCCCGGGGGAGCGCTATGTACTCATCGCCCGCAATGACGAAGATGGCGCGCGCAGCTACGCGCTCGTCGGCGCTGGCGACGGCACGGAGGCCATGGAACTGTTCGGCGGCGCGTCCGGCTCGAACGAGGAGCGTCTCGCCGCCTTTGAGCGCCTCGCCGCGGCTCTGGAGCCTGCCATCACCCTCGATGGCGGCGAGGAAGCGCTCGCCGTTTCCAGCACCCAGCAGGGCGGCCTTGCCTTCAGCGTCGGCCTGCAAACGCTCGTGGAGCTGGAAGCCGATGAGGGCTTCGCCATCGTCACCGGCAGCTTCGCCGAGAGCGCGCCCAGCGTGGCCGAGGGCTGCGAGGTGCGCATCTGGGCCGCGGACGGCACGCGCGATTATGGCGCGAGCAACACCGTTGGCGCCAGCGTCAACGTCTGCCCCCACTGCGGCCGCGAAGACGACGGCTCCGCCAAGCACCACACCCTCATCAGCGAGTTCTGCGAAGAGGGCCACACCCAGTGCATGGGCGATCCCGAGCATTACTGCGACCCGGAGGACGGCGGCTGCGGCCAGTATTACACCTGCTCGCACTCCAACAGCCACACCCGCTGCATCAAGTGCGGCAAGCTCTGGTGCTACAAGGAACACGGCGACCACAAGGAGCTGGCCTGCGGACATCGCGGCTGCGAGGTCTACGGTGAGGAAGAAAAGCACGCCCAGTGCCCCGCCTGCGGCGGTTATCTCTGCGATGGCAAGGATCATACGCTGGCCGCCTGCGGCATGCACCATGCTGCGGATGAGGGCGACCACACCGCCGCTGCCTGCGGCACCGACGGCCACTATAACTGCGACGGCAAGGATCACACTGCCGCTGCCTGCAGCACGGAAGGCCACTATAACTGCGATGGCAAGGACCACGCCGCCGCTGCCTGCGGCACGGAAGGCCACTACAACTGCGATGGCAAGGATCACAGCGCCGCGCCCTGCGGCAAGCACTACGCCTGCGCGGAGGGCTACGACGCCGCGCAGCACGTCAAGTGCCCCACCTGCGGCGACTACCTCTGCGATGGCAAAGACCATCAGCACGCCGCCGCGGAAGAGCCTGCGGCCTGAACACCTGCCCGATGGGGAGCGGGGAATGGGATGGGGAGCGCGTCCATTTGGATGCGCTCATTTTTATATCGAAAAACGACGATATGATATTGAATCATGTTGACATGCGCGGCAACGGCGGGTATAATAGAAGAAAATGGGAAGAAATGGGGAATGGGAATGAAAAAGTTCATCGCAATGCTGCTCTGCCTTTTGCTGCTCGTGAGCGCCGTGCAGGCCAGCGCCCTGCGCCCCCGCCGCGATGCCCGCACGGAGGCCGTTCCCGGCCCGACGAAGCCGCCGGAGACGGAGATCGACGCCGATCCGGCAGCGCCGCCCGTGGAGGAAGTGCCGCCCGTGGCGGAAGCGGAGACGCTCGGAAGCGTCCATGGCCGCTTTTCCATCGCCAGAGGGCAGGAGGCGCGAAACTGGGACTTTGAAGCAATGCTGACGCGCCGGGAACTGCGCCAGACCGCCGGGGAGGGCGAGGCGGAACTGCGCCTGGAAGCGTGGGCAGAGCCCGCGCAGGAAGGGGATGTGCGCGTCGAACTCTCCTTCTGGGGCCTCGAGGACCGCGGCATACTGGCCGACACGGCGGACGTCGCGTGCCCGGTCGCCATATGCGGCCTGCGCTGCGTGGATACGCAGAGCGGCGAGGCACGCGCGCACTACATACTGGAACTGCAAAGCGACGAGACGCTTTCCCTGCGCGACGAGCTGCGCGGGGAGGAACTGTGGCGCGCGCAGTTCCCCTATGGGACGACCTTCCTGCTCTCGGCATACGATGCCGATCTGACCCTCAGCGGCGCGGCGATCGCGCTGATGATGGTCGGCGTGGACTATCTATGGCCGCTTTCCGACGCCTTTCAACCCTTGAGTGATGGCGGGGAGGTCACCATCGCCCTGCGCGAGCTGCTCATGCCCCTTTCGCGGATGTTTGGTTTGAGCCTCGTCGAACTGTTCCCGCCCTCGGACATCGCGCCGGACAGCGCGCAGCTCTCCCGCGCGCTTGCCCACCTCCTGCGCGGCGAAGTGACGCTCACGCCCACGGACGGGGGCCTGTCCGCCGTCTATTACAGCGCGGGCAGCCCGGAATTCTCCGATGTGAAGCTGGAAGCGGAGCTGGACGAAAGCGGCCTGCGCGCCCGCTTCTATGAAAACACGGAAAACGGCTACGCCGCCGTCGCCCGCGCCGACCTCACCGCGCTGGACGACGGCCTGCGCCTCCGCGCAGAGGACTACGCGCATGGCGGCTTTTTCTATCTCGATGTGAACGCGAGCGCATATGAAAGCGCGTGGTGGTATCTCGCGGCGCTGATGAGCGCCTCGCCCCGCGCGGATGGCCCCGTCCAGCACGCCGAACTTGTGTTGCGCTGCGTTCCCGAAGAAGAACTGCCATATTCCGCCGCCCTCACCGTCAGCGGCGAGGACGGCCCGACGGTCTTTGAACTCTCTTTCGACCACACTTTCAACAACTGACGCGCCCGCGCGACCGAACGGAAAGGAGAAATGACCATGAAGCGTTTTCTGGCGCTCCTGTTGACCCTCGCCCTGCTGACGGGCGCCGCCTGCGCCGCGCCCCTGCGCCCCCGCCGCGAGGCCGCGCCGCTGCCCGAGGCGGCGGAGGAATCCCCGGACCCCGCGAAGGACGCGCCCCTGCCCGAGGAAGCCCCCGAGCCGGACGCCCCCAGGGCAGAGGGATCCCCCGAGACCCCGGACGACCCCGCCGGCCTGCGCCCCCGCCGGGATGGGGCGGCGCATGAAGCCCACCACGAGGCCCACCACGATGCGCGCTGGAGCGACCTGCCCGGGGAAGAGGCCCTGCAGGACGCGGAGACCATCGAGGGCAGCTTCACCATCGACAAAAACGGCGTTAAGACGGTCTACGACCTCACGCTCACCCTTGGCGTGGTGTACCCAGAGACGTCTGTGGGGGACAGGGAAGCGCTCGAACTGCTTGCCGCGCACGATTTTGGCCTGACGACGTCTGACCAGTTCGGCGTGCTGGAACTGACCGCCGTCCCCGAAAACAGCGCGGGCGCGGCGCTGACCGCGCGCGTGGAGATGGCGCAGGGGCTGGGCTGGAAGCTGCCGCTGCTCCTCGAAGGACAAACGACCGGCCAAGCGCCTTCGGAACTTCTCTCCGGCACGCTGACGCTCCACGACGCATCCAGCGGCGAGACATTCTCCCACGATACCTTTTCCCTGCAAAGCGACGGCATCCTCACGCTCCGCGACGAGCTGCGCGGCAGCACCTTTGAGACCAGCATCGTCCCCAAGAAGATCGATCACGCCAACGCCGTCCTGCTGGCGGACGCCTATGCGCCCCTGCTGGCCCGTCTGGACGCCCTGCAGGAGGGCGAAACGCTCACCATCAGCCTGCTCGAATACGCCCTGCCGCTCGCGCAGGCGCTCTACCGCCCCGCCGCAGACGAGCTTGTGGAAGCGCTCGGCATCGACCGCGACATGATCGCCCGCGAACTGCTCCAACTGCCTGGCACGCTCGCCCTCACCCCCATGCGGGACGGTCTGCACATCACCTTGCTCACCGACAGCGATCCGCGCAGCTACCACTACAAGTTCGAAGTGGACATCGGTGAAACCGGCCTCCATGGCGACGTCTACGAGAGCGGGGACGGCGGCTACGTCTCCGTTGGCCGCGTCGAGGTGGACGCGACAGACGGCCTCTACGTCTTTCTGGAAGACTATTCAAGCGACGGCTATCTCTCTTTCGACGCCCATCAAGGATATGGCTTGTCCGACGGCTGGTCTGTGGCTCTTTACGGCTTCAGCGCAGCCCTCTCTTACGACCTAGAGGGCTGCGGCGACAGCACCCACCTGCTTCTGAACTACAATGTGAGCGACGTCGGCTCCGGCATCACCGTCATCGAGCGCGAGGCCTCGCTGCGCCTCGTGGATGGCGGCGGCGTCACCACATGGACGCTGAATTTTCTTGAGCCCATGCCCCCGGAGGGGAACGACGAATAGGGAGGAATGAACAATGCGCACGCGACGTTTTCTGGCGCTCCTGTTGACCCTTGCCCTGCTGATGGGCGCCGCCTGTGCCGAGAGCGGCCTGCGCCCCCGCCGCGATGGCGGGCCGGTGACGGAGATGACGCCGCCCACCGGCGAGCCGCTTTCCCAGCAGCGCTGGACGGGCGCTTTCACCGTGGACCGCAATGGCCGCGCGCAGACGTGGCAGCTGGTCATCTCCTATGGCGAATACGAGGATGGCATGCTCCTGCAGGCCAGCGCCACGCCCGAGAGCGGCGAGGGCGTTGCCCTGCGGGCCACGATGCAAGTTACGGTCGAGACCATCCTCGCATGGAGCAGCATGAGCGCGGACGCGCGCGCCGAGTTCGGCTCCCTGCAGGTGCTGGACGCGGCCAGCGGCGAGGCTTCTGCGGAATACGCGCTCTGCGTCGGGCCGGAAGGGCTGACCGTGCTGGACGGCGCGGACAACGAGCTTCTTTCGTGGTCGTTCTCCCAGTCTCCGTTCTTCAACGTCCTCTGGTACGACCCGGACTATTCGGCGCTGGAAGCGCGCTTTGACGCCCTCTCGGAAGGCGAGGCGATCTTCGTCAGCCTGCGCGAACTGGTGCTGCCGCTGGCGCAGGGCGCGTACCGGGCCGATATGGGCGAGATCAAGTTGCACCTGCCCGAGGAGACCTTCGAGGCCGCCGACGCGCTGCTCGCGGAATTAAAGGGCGGCGTCCGCCTCACGCCCACGGGCGACGGCCTGCGCTTTGCCTATTACAGCGAGGGCAGCCCGGAACTGTCGCGCCATCGCCTCGAGGGCGAACTGACCGACGATGGCGGCGAGTTCACCCTTCTTACGCGCGAAAACGCGGAGCTTGTCACCGTCGGCCATGCCCAGCTCAACGTCCGCGACCGCCTCTACCTTTACGCGGAGGACTACGTGCGCGGCCGCTTCCTCTGTCTGGACGCGCGTCCGCTGGAAAGCGACGATGAAGAGGGCTTCCGCGCCGCGCTCTCCTTCGACGCGGCGGGCGATGGCGACGTCGCCCACATCTTCCTCGACCACGCCTCCAGCACTGCGAATGCCGCGTGGGAGACCACGCTGCGCGTCGATGCCGGCGGCGACACCCTGACATGGACGCTGTCGCTTGCCGAGGCGGCATAGCAACCGGCAAACCCTGCGGACGGGACGCGCTTGCGCCCCGTCCGTTTTTCATTATCTGTCGCCGCGTCGCACGGGTACAACCGAAATTTAACTTCCATGACATTGAAATGTGCGCGCTCCGAGTGCTATCATAGCTCCATTATTTTTTTCAGAGAGGGTGGGCGCATGGATACTCGGTATATCTTCGTGACCGGCGGCGTGACTTCGTCGCTCGGGAAAGGCATCGCCGCCGCCTCGCTGGGGCGGCTCCTGAAAGCGCGCGGCTACACGGTGGCCATCCAGAAGTTCGACCCCTATCTCAACATCGACCCCGGCACCATGAACCCCTATCAGCACGGCGAAGTCTTCGTCACCGAGGATGGCGCCGAGACCGACCTCGACCTCGGCCACTACGAGCGCTTCGTCGATGAGGACCTTACCCGCTATTCCTCCGTCACCTCCGGGCAGGTCTTTTTCAACGTCCTCAAGCGCGAGCGCGAAGGCGGCTACCACGGCGGCACCGTGCAGGTCATCCCCCATATCACCGATGAGATCAAGGAAAAGCTCTACCGCGTCGGCGAAAAGGCCGATGTCGTCATCACCGAGATCGGCGGAACGGTCGGCGACATCGAGGGCCAGCCCTTCATCGAGGCCATCCGCCAATTCCAATGGGAAGTGCCCCCGGAGCGCACGCTGTTTATCCACGTCACCCTCATCCCGTATCTGAAGACCTCGCAGGAACTCAAGACCAAGCCCACGCAGCACTCCGTCAAGGAATTGCAGGGCATGGGTATCCATCCCGGCATGCTCGTCTGCCGCAGCGACTATCCCATCCCGCCGGAGATGCGCGACAAGCTCTCGCTGTTCTGCAATGTCCCCGCCAAATACATCATTCAGGATCTCGACGCCGGTTCGCTCTATCAGGTGCCGCTGATGCTGGAGCGGGAAGCGTTTGCCGACAAGGTCTGCGAGGCGCTGCGCCTGCCCATCCGCCCGAGCGATCTGCGCGACTGGGAGGACATGGTCGATCGCTTCCAACACCCGGAGCGCGAAGTGACCATCGCGCTGGTGGGCAAGTACATACAGCTTCACGACGCCTACCTCTCCGTGGCCGAGGCTCTGCGCCACGGCGGCATCGCCCACCGCGCCCGCGTGCGCATCCAGTGGGTGCAGGCGGACGAACTTACCGGGCCGGATGTGGATGTGGAGGCCGTCTTCAGGGGCGTACACGGCATCCTCGTGCCCGGCGGCTTCGGCAATCGCGGCATCGAGGGCAAGATGGTCGCCGCCCGCTACGCCCGTGAACACAACATCCCTTATCTGGGCATCTGTCTGGGCATGCAGGTGGCGGTGATGGAGTTTGCCCGCCACGTCTGCGGCATGGAGGGTGCCTCCTCCACGGAGTTCGATCCCGATACGCCCTATCCCGTCATCGACATCATGGAGGAACAGAAGGGCCTTGAACAGACCGGCGGCACCATGCGTCTGGGCGCGTACCGCTGCCGCCTCACGCCGGACAGCGGCCTGCGTGCGCTCTATGGCGCAGACGAGGTCTTCGAGCGCCACCGCCACCGCTACGAGTTCAACAACGCCTATATCGAGACCTTTGCCGCCCACGGCCTGCGCGTGGCCGGCGTCAACCCGGAGCGCGAATTGGTGGAGGCGGTGGAACTTAACGGCCACCCGTGGTTCGTGGGCGTGCAGTTCCACCCGGAGTTCAAGTCCCGCCCCAACCGTCCGCATCCCCTGTTCATCGGCCTGATCGGCGCGTCCATCCGCCGCGCGGAGGAGGAAACATGTTGGAAAAGATAGTCATTCTCGATTTCGGCGGTCAGTACAACCAGCTCATCGCCCGCCGCGTGCGCGAAGCCGGCGTCTACTGCGAGATCATGCACTACGCCACGCCCATGGAGACGTGGGCAGGCGATGACCTGCGCGGCATCATCCTCACCGGCGGCCCCAACAGCGTCTATGAGGAGGGCGCGCCGCGTCTGGGCAAGGAGCTGTTTTCCCTCGGCGTGCCGGTGCTGGGCATCTGCTACGGCATGCAGCTGATCAACTACATCCTCGGCGGCACAGTCGAACACGCCGACGCCGGCGAGTACGGCCACACCGAGCTGACCGTTCGCGGCGGCAGGCTTTTTGAGGCCGTCTCCCCCGAGACCGTGGTCTTCATGAACCACACCGACCGCGTGGCGCAAATGCCCGAGGGCTTTTCCTGCGACGCCAGCACCGGGCATTGCCCCGTGGCCGCCTTCTCCTGCCCGGAAAAGGGCGTTTACGGCGTGCAGTTCCACCCCGAGGTGCGCCACACCGTGGAGGGAACCACCATTTTGCGCAACTTCGTGCTCGGCGTCTGCGGCTGCAAGGGCGATTACCGCGCCGAGGACATGATCGAAGGCATGCTGCGCGACATCCGCGCGCAGGTGGGGGAGGGCAAGGTCGTGGCTGGCCTCTCCGGCGGCGTCGATTCCTCCGTGGCCTGCGCGCTGGCGGAAAGGGCGCTTGCCAAGGGCCAGCTCACCTGCGTGTTCGTCGATCACGGCCTGTTGCGCCTCGACGAGGCCAAGAGCGTGCTTGATACCTACCGCGACGTCATGGGCCTCAACGTCGTCTACGTGGACGCCTCCGAGCGCTTTCTCACCGCGCTTTCCGGCGTCACCGACCCGGAGAAAAAGCGCAAGATCATCGGCGAACTCTTTGTGCGCGTCTTTGAGGAAGAGGCGAAAAAGACCGGCGCGCAGTTCCTCTTGCAGGGCACCATCTACCCCGACCGCATCGAGAGCGGCATGGGCGGCTCGGCCACCATCAAGAGCCACCACAACGTCGGCGGCCTGCCCAAAGATTCGCTGTTCAGGAAGGAGAACATCGTCGAACCGCTCAAATCGCTCTTCAAGGACGAAGTGCGCGCCGTCGGCGAAGCGCTGGGCATTCCGCGCCGCATGGTCTGGCGGCAGCCGTTCCCCGGCCCCGGCCTCGCCGTGCGCGTGGTGGGGGAGATCACCCGCGAAAAGCTCGACATCCTCCGCAGGAGCGACGCCATCTATCTGGAAGAGCTGGAAAACGCCGGCCTTTCCGAAAGTATCTGGCAGTCCTTCGCCGTACTCACCGGCTCGAAGACCGTCGGCGTGATGGGCGATGGCCGCACCTACGCCTACTGCGTCGCCCTGCGCGCCGTGACCAGCGACGACGCCATGACCGTGGAAGCCGCGGAGCTTCCCTACCCGGTACTCAAGAAGTGCGTCAGCCGCATCATAGGCGAAGTCCCCGGCGTCAACCGCGTCGTCTACGACATCACCGGCAAACCCCCGGGAACGATCGAGTGGGAATAATGCCCCTTGTCTGAGCTGTGCCAAACATGGCATTTATATTTGGGTTTACGGGCACGGCTTGGATCGACGGATCGGTTTTGCAATATATCACATGTTATAGCGGATCCTGCGGTGAAACTGCAAGAATGAGAACGAAAGGTCTCTGGTCTTGAACGTTCAGACCCGATCAGACCGTTGAGAGTGGTTTGTCAACGGTCTGTGTATTTACTTCGCAAATCTCAACACTTCCCCTGACTGCTCCTGCCCGGTTCCGTGTTTCCTGTGCTTAACGCCCGTACACACTTGCCATCACTTTTTCCCCATCCCCCTTTTCAAACCGCCGTTTTTCCTGTATAATGAAATGCACGCCTGTTGCGGCGCGGACCGCCCGAGCGTGAAAGGAAAGGAAAACGACCATGCGTGGCAAGATCAGGGACTTTTTGCGCATCCCGCCGGAGATACTGCCCGCCTTCCGGCAGGATACCCTGCAAAAAAACCGCCTCTCCCTGCTGGTCATCGCAGCGATGATCTTCGGCATGGAGGCGTACAACATCGCCCGCGTGCTGTTCATGTCGCGCTCGGGGCTGGGCACGCTCAACAACCGCATCTATTTCGGCATGTACTGCGCGCTTTTGCTGGCGGCGGTCGTCTATCTCGTGGTCAGCCGCTGTACGCGCGGGGCGAAGACAGTGTCGCGCCTGCGCATACAGTACGTCTGCGTCGCCTTTGCCTTCCTCTGGCACATCTGCCTCAACGCCTACGACCTCATGCGCGACCCGGATGGGGAAGTGAGCATCTACATGACGGCGATGCTGGGGCTGGCGGTCTTCATCCAGATGCCCGCGCCGCTGAGCGTCGCCTGCTACGTGGGCGGTTACGCGGTCTTCGCCCTGCTGGCGGGGCGCTATCTGGAGAGCGGGCCGATGCTCAACCTGACCTTCTCCTCTATCGTCGCGCTGGCCATTTCGCTGACAAAGGCGCACAGCGCGGCGGTCGTCCTCATCCAGCGCCGCGAGATCGGCCAGATCAACGCGCGCTTGCAGGCGTTGCTGGAAAAGGACCCTCTGACCGGCCTGCTCAACAAGACTGCTTTCGAAAAGAAGGCGGCCACGCGCCTGCGGGCGGCGAGCGGCGCCGAGGGTCTGACCATGATGATGGTCGATCTGGATGACTTCAAGGGCGTTAACGACCGCCTTGGCCATCCCTGCGGCGACTATGTGCTGCAACAGACAGCGCAAAGGCTGCAAAGCGCCTTTCCCACCGCCGCGGAGATCGGACGCATCGGCGGCGACGAGTTCGCCCTCATGCTCTACACCGCCTCGCCGGACCTGCTGGAGGAGCGCTGCCGCCGCTTCACGCGCCTGCTCGGCGATATTTGCTGGCAGGGGAGCGCGGTCGGGGCGCGGTGCAGCGTCGGCCTCTGCCGCGTCGTCGCTCCGGGCCTTTCCTACGAGCGCGTCTACCGCGAGGCGGACCGCGCCCTGTACAGCGCCAAGCGCGAGGGCAAGGGCGGCTGCGCCGCCTGCGAAGCGCGCTGAAAAACGACACAAGAGGTATCTATGCTCACCACAGTGCTTTTTGATCTGGACGGCACCCTCCTGCCCATGGATCAGGATGTATTCGTCCGCGACTATTTCCACCGCCTCGCAGGGCGCGTCGCTCCGCTCGGCTATGAGCCCAAGGCGCTCGTCGATACCGTCTGGGCGGGCACGGCGGCCATGGTGAAAAACGACGGCTCGCGCACCAACGAAGAAGCCTTCTGGCAGGTCTTCGCCGATCGCTATGGCGAGGAACGGCTGCGCGACCGCCCCGTTTTCGACGATTTCTACCGCACGGATTTTCAGCAGACGGCCAAGGTCTGCGGCCGCAACGAGGCCGCCCGCGCGGCGGTGGAGGCCGTGCGCGCCATGGGGCTGCGCGTGGCGCTGGCCACCAACCCCATCTTTCCCCGCGTGGCCACGCACAGCCGCGTGCGCTGGGCGGGGCTGGAGCCGGAGATGTTTGCATACATTACCACCTACGAAAACTCCACCCACAGCAAGCCCGACCCCGCCTACTATGAGGACGTGCTGCGCGCCCTTGATGTGCGCGGCGAAGAATGCCTGATGGTCGGCAACGACGTGGGGGAGGACATGGTGGCTGAGACGGTGGGCATGCGCGTGTTTTTGCTCACCGACTGCCTCATCAATGCAAAGGACGAGGACATCTCCCGCTGGCCGCATGGCGGCTTTGCCGATCTGCTCGCCCACGTGCGCGCCCTGCTGGCGCGGGATGTATAAAGATAGCATATATTGTTTGTGCAACATGGCTCCGCGGCGCGTCTGCGGGGCCATTTGTTTGCCTGTTTTGCCGTCAAAAGGCCATGTTTGATAAAACTCACACTGCATCTTAACAAAACGCTTGCAAAAATTTGTGATAATACACGTAGCAGGGAGCGCGAACATGCTATAATATAGATAAGTGTATGGAGCATGTAAACCAATGAAGGCTGTCTGACAGAAGGGAGCGTTATCCCGCCTATGCCCAGTTCCAGTTTTCTTGACATTTCCAGCTACTTTTCCATGATGGGGCAATACCCGGCCCTCATCCTCACCAGCATCCTCACCCTGGCCGTCATCCTCGTCAACGGCTGGACCGACGCGCCAAACGCCATTGCCACCTGCGTTTCCACGCGCGCCATGCGTCCGCGCCCGGCGATCATCATGGCGGCCATCTTCAATTTCCTCGGCGTTCTCGTCATGACGCTCATCAACAAAAAAGTCGCGGAGACCATCTACAACATGGTGGACTTCAGCGGCAACGCCCACGAGGCGCTCGTGGCCCTGTGCGCGGCGATGGTGGCCATCGTCACCTGGGCCACGGCGGCGTGGAAGTTCGGCATCCCCACCAGCGAGAGCCACGCGCTCATCGCCGGCCTGTCCGGCGCGGCCATCGCCCTGCACAACGGCATGTCCGGCATCAACGGCGCGGAGTGGCTGAAGGTCGTCTACGGCCTGGTGCTTTCTACGCTGCTGGGCTTCGTGCTGGGCTTCATCGTCGCCAGGATCGTCGCCTTCCTCTTCAAACACGCCGAGCGGCGCAAGGCCAACAAGGGTTTCCGTGCGGCGCAGATCGGCGGCGCAGCGGCCATGGCTTTCATGCACGGCGCGCAGGATGGTCAGAAGTTCATCGGCGTGTTCCTCCTCGGCATGGCGCTCTCCAGCGGCCACGCGGAGATGGGCACGGTGGAGATACCCATCTGGCTGATGGCGCTGTGCGCCATCGTCATGGGCCTTGGCACGTCCATCGGCGGCCTGCGCATCATCAAGTCCGTCGGCATGGACATGGTCAAGCTCGATGTGCATCAGGGCTTTTCCGCGGATCTGGCCGCGGCGGGCTGCCTGCTGCTCTCCTCGGTGACCGGCATCCCGGTCTCCACCACGCACACCAAGACCACGGCCATCATGGGCGTGGGCGCGGCGCGGCGCATCAAGAGCGTCAACTGGAGCGTGGTGCGCGAAATGGTCCTCACATGGGTGTTGACCTTCCCCGGCTGCGGCTTGGTCGGCTACCTGATGGCAAAATTGTTCATGGCGATCTTTTGATCAAAGGAGTTGGACATTTTGGGCAACAAGAAGAAAGAGAAGAAACAGAAGAAGACCAGTTACAGCTATTTCGCGTTCTTCTGCGAGATGATCGACTGCGCATGTCAGGCTTCGACGGCGCTGAACAACATGTTCAGCGATTACCAGCCCAGGAACCTGCGTCAGGAGGCCGACGTGATCCACGAGATCGAACACGCCGCAGACCTGAAAAAGCACGACATGATGAGCCAGCTCCTGCGCGAGTTTTTGCCGCCCATCGACCGCGAGGACATCGTCAATATCTCCCATGTGCTTGATGAGATCGTCGATCTCATCGAGGAAGTGGTACTCAGCCTCTACATGAACGACATCCAGAAGTGCCGCCCCGACGTGCAGCCCATGGTGGCGCTGATCGTCAAGCAGTGCGAGGAACTGCAAAAGCTGATGGCGGAGTTCGAGAACTACAAAAAGTCCGACAAGCTCCTGCAGAGCATCATCGTCATCAACACGCTGGAAGAGGAGGGCGACCGCCTCTATCTGGAGGCCATGCGCAACCTCAAGCTCACCTGCTCCGACCCCTTCGAGATGATCGCCTGGCGCGACATTTACAGCAGCCTCGAGGACTGCTCCGACGCCTGCGAAAAGGTCGCGGACGCGGTCGAAGAAGTCGTGATGAAAAATACCTGATTTTTACCCCCAAAGCCGGCAGGGCCACGCGCCCTGCCGGTTTTTGTATGCCGCGCGGTTATTTTTCGCGCCCGCGCATAAAGCCGCCCTACGGGTGATACCGAAGTGCGCCAGATTTTCCGCGTTATTTTTCGCGCCCGCGCATAAAGCCGCCCGCCCTGCAAACACTATGCGCGGAGGGATGGATATGCAAAGAAGCGACAGGCGCGCGCGCTTTGGCCGCTGGCTGCTGCTCATCTGGGCGCTGGCCGTGCTGGCGCTGATGCTGACGGCCGCGCTGCGCAAGGAGCCCCAGCCGCGCTACGATGGCGCGACGTTCGTGTACATGCAGGCGGGGCGGTCGCATGGCTGAGCCAAGACAAAGCGTGCCCAGCTACGCCCTCGAATATCAGCGCCGCCCCGGCGACCGCGAGACGCGCCTGTGCGCCCGCCGCGCCGACGCCGGTCAGCGCGCAAGGGAGGAACGGCCATGAATCGCGAAAAAACGCCCAAAGAGGCGCGCTATGCCCAACTGGTCGAGGAAGTGACGCCCGGCTCCCGCCATCTGCGCGGCTGCCTGCGCGCCTTCTGGGTGGGCGGGCTGATCTGCGCCATCGGACAGGCGCTGACCCTGCTGGCGCGGACGCTGGAACTGGGCGAACTGACCGCGCCGATGTTCACCAGCTGCGCGCTCATCTTTCTCGGCACCACGCTCACCGGCCTCGGCGTCTACGACCGCATCGGCAAATACGCCGGCGCGGGCTCGGTGGTGCCCATCACCGGCTTTGCCAATTCCGTGGCTGCCCCGGCCATCGAGTTCCGCCGCGAGGGCATGGTGCTGGGGCTGGGCGCAAGGCTGTTTCAGATCGCCGGCCCGGTGCTGACCTATGGCATCAGCGCCTCCATCGTCGTCGGCCTCGTCTACTGGGCGGCAAAGGAGTGGTTTTTGTGAGAGCGGGCAGCCGCACGTTCCTCTACGATCGTCCGCCGCGCATCGCCGCCCACGCCTCCATCGCCGGGCCGAAGGAGGGCGAGGGGCCGCTGGCGGACTGGTTCGACGAAATTTCGCGGGATGATCTCTTTGGCCAGAAGACATGGGAGATGGGGGAGAGCGAGATGCTGCGCCGCTGCGTTGCGCGCGTCATGGACGGGGCGGGCCTGCCCGCGGACGAGGCGCAGGCGCTCTTCTGCGGCGATCTCAACGATCAGATCATCGCCACCGGCTTTGCCGCCCGGGCGCTGGGCACGCCGCTGGTGGGCCTCTACGGGGCCTGCTCCACGTTTGTGGAGGGGCTGGTGCTGGCCGCGGCGCTGGTCAGCGGCGGCTATCTGCAAAACGCCCTCTGCGCCGCCTCCAGCCACTTCTGCACCGCCGAGCGGCAGTTCCGCTTCCCGCTGGAGATGGGCACGCAGCGCCCGCCCTCGGCCCAATGGACGGCCACGGCGGCGGGCTGCGCGCTTTTGCGGGCGGAGGAGGGAACAGGCCTGCGCATTACTGCCGGCACGCTGGGCCGCATCGTCGATCCCAGGATCAAGGACGCCAACCACATGGGCGCGGCCATGGCCCCGGCGGTGTTTTCCACCATATTCGCCCACTTGGACGATACGGGCGCCTCGCCGGACGATTTTGACCTCATCGCCACCGGCGACCTCGGCTGGATCGGCCGCGAGCTGCTTTTGCGCCTCGCGCAGGAGGAAGGCCGGCCCCTGCCGCCGGAAAAAGTGGTGGACTGCGGGGCCTCGCTGTTTTATCAGGAACAGGACACCCACGCGGGCGGCAGCGGCTGCGGCTGCGTGGCGTCGGTTGCCTGCGGCATGCTGATGAAGCGCATGGAACGCGGGGAACTGAAAAGGGTGCTGCTCGTCGGCTCCGGGGCCATGCTCAGCCCCACCAGCACCATGCAGGCTGAGACCATTCCCGGCATCGCCTACGCCGCGCGATTGGAGGTGCGCTGATGGACATCTTCTGGAGCTTTGTCAAGGCCTTCGTGGTCGGCGGCCTCATCTGCGTGGTGGGGCAGGCGCTTTTACAGACCACGAAGCTGACCAACGCCCGCATCCTCGTGCTTTTCGTCACCGCGGGCGTCTTCCTCACCGCCGTCGGCCTCTACAAGCCGCTGGTGGACTTTGCCGGCGCGGGGGCGACGGTGCCGCTCACCGGCTTTGGTTACTCGCTGGCCATGGGCGCCATCGAGGCCGTGAACAGCTACGGCATCCTCGGCGCGCTCGCCGGCGGCGTGACGCGGGCGGCGTCGGGCATCGCCGCGGCCATCTTTTTCGGCCTCATCAACGCCCTGATCTTCAAGCCCAAGGCCAAACCCTGAAGAGTCGCCTCTCGCATGAGGGGCGTTTTTTTAACGCCGTCCCCGCATTTCGGGCATTTCCGGGTTGACGAATCGCGCGGAAAAGTATATCATAGTAACATGAACATAATAGGAGGGGTCGGCCATGTTGCTGGGAGCTTTGGAAACTGGCGGAACGAAGATGGTCTGTGCCTTGGGCAATGAAAAAGGCGAGATCTTTGCGCGCGAGAGTTACCCCACGCGGGACCCGGAGTCTACCTTCGCGGACGTCATCGGCTTTTTTGCCGACAAGGGCATCGAGGCGCTGGGCGTGAGCTGCTTCGGCCCCGTGGATCTCAACGAGGATTCCCCGACCTACGGTTACATCACCAACACCCCCAAGCCCGGCTGGCAATACGTGTCCGTGCGCAGCAGGCTCATGGACGCGCTTGGCGTGCCCGTGGGCTTTGATACGGACGTCAACGGCGCGGCGCTGGGCGAGGTGGAGATGGGCGCGGGCAAGGGCCTGAACAGCCTCGTCTACTACACCATCGGCACCGGGCTGGGCGGCGGCTTCTACTACCGCGGCATGCTGCTGCACGGCCTTCTGCACCCGGAGATGGGCCACATGCTGCTGCGCCCGCATCCCAAGGACCCCGCGCCCCACGGCTTCTGCCCCTACCACGATGGCTGTCTGGAAGGCATGGCCTGCGGCAAGGCCATGCAGCAGCGCTGGGGCGTGCCCGCGCGCGAATTGCCGCCGGACCACATCGCCTGGGAGATCGAGGCCGAGTATCTGGCGCAGATGTGCGTGAACACGACGGTGATGCTCTCGCCCGAGCGCATTGTGCTCGGCGGCGGCGTCATGCACCAGGAGCATCTGTTCCCCATGGTGCGCAAGCGCACGCTGGAGATCCTCAACGGCTACGTCGCCCACCCCGCCATCCTCGAACACATAGACACCTACATCGTGCCCCCGGGGCTGGGCAACAACAGCGGCGCCATCGGCTCTCTGCTGCTCGCGGTGCGGGCGCTGGGGTAGCGTCATGGCAAAAAAAGGAAACCTGAGCATCCCGTGGCCGTTTGAGAACATGAACATCCGCCTCAATACGGACACGGGCCTGCTCAAGCTCATCGCCATCGTCACCATGCTCGTCGATCACATGGGCGCGATCCTCTTTCCGCAGTATCGCGTCATGCGCATCATCGGGCGCATCGCCTTCCCGATCTACGCCTACTGCCTGACGGTCGGCTGCGTCTATACGCACGATATGCTGCGCTATGTGCAGCGCGTCGTGCTGATGGCGCTGTTGGTGCAGCCGCTGTACGTGGTGGCCATGCACCACACCAGCCCGGCCATGTACGCCGTCTCCTTTGTGGAAGAGCCGGTACGCGCGGCGCTGAACTTCTACATCGAAAGCTGGCACCACCCGAGCATACTGCTCTCGCTTTCTCTGGGGCTGATCCTGCTCTGGTCGATCCGCGACCGGCACCTGACCATCACGGCGGCGACGCTGCTGCTTTGCTGGATCATCCGCGGCGAACTGGATTACGGCTTCAACGGCATCCTGCTGATGCTGCTGTTTTTCCTCTTTTGCCAGACGCCGCTTCTTTCGCTGCCGCTGGTGGCGGGCTTCATGGTCTGGTGGGGGCTGCAGGGCGGGGGATACCAGCTCTTCGGCGTGCGCTTTGCCACGCAGATGTTCGCACTGCTCGCGCTGCCGTTCATCTACATCCGCACCAATACGCGCCTGCGCATCAACAAATGGGTGTTTTACCTGTTCTACCCGGCGCATCTGGCGCTCATCCTCGTGCTGGACAGGCTGGCGGTCTTCGGCTGAGGCGGCAAAAACGGCGGCGAAAGCGCGCATACCGCTCTCGCCGCCAAAAAAACTGCGCGCCCGGCAGGGACATCCCCGGGCGCTTTAGTGTTCTAAATTCTCACGTTCCATGGTTACGCGGACTTCTTTTCATAAGACCCGCTGTAACCGTAGGTCATGTAGTCGAGCAGACGGATGGTATCTTCCGCGCAGGTGGTGTGCAGCTCGATCTCCGAGATGCCCTCGCCCTGGGAAGCGGTCTCCGCGACCGAACGCAGAAGCGTGTTGTTGCGGAAATCCTCGCTGCGGCCGTCAGCGGCCGAGACCAGAACAGGGGCCTTGCAGGAATCGATCACCTTGTAGAAATTCTCGGTGTTGTGGATATTGAACAGTTTCATGGATGAAATCCCTCCTCGGTTCGTTTCCGTCCCTGTGGCTATATCATACGACATCTCCCCGGGGATTTCTATTCGGATTTCGCCGACAATTATCAATATCCCGACAAGGAGGCGAAAAAACCATGCAGCAAAAAACGTCCCTGACGCTTTCGCCGGACCGAAGAGAGGCCGCTGTATGCGGCACGGCGAGCTTTCCCTGCGGGGCTTACTTCATTGATATAGCCCTGTATCCCGCCAGCGCCATTTCCTGGCATTGGCGCGAGGAGATCGAATTGAGCATGGTGGTGGGCGGCGCGGCGCGCGTGCGCTTCGGCTCCGGGGCCTTCGTACTCAAGGCGGGGGAGGGCATGTTCATCAACGCCGAGGCGCTGCACGCCTTTGACATCGTTGGGGACGAGGGATGCCGCATGATCTCTCTGGTGCTGGATTACAACATGCTCGCCGGGCGCGAGGACAGCGTCTTTGCCCGCCGCTACGTCATGCCCCTGGTCAAGTCCGGCGCGGTGAAAATATTGCGCCTTGCCCCGGAAGTGGAGTGGCAGCAGGCGGTACTCAAGAGCCTGCGCGAGGCCTTCCTCACCTACGACGAGGGCAAGTACGGCTTCGAGCTTCTGGTGCGCGCGCGCCTGACCGAGTGCCTGTGGCACATCGTGCGCAACATGCGCGCCGCCATGCGCGAATACGAGGGCGTCAGCGAGGCTTCCGAAGAGCGCGCCAAGCGCATGCTCGATTTCATCCACATGCACTATGCCGAACCCATCCAGCTTGGCGACATCGCCGCTGCGGCCAACGTGGGCGAGCGCGAGTGCCTGCGGGCCTTCAAAAAGACGCTCGGCGTCACGCCCACGGCCTACCTGCTGCGCTATCGCGCCTCGATGTCGGCGCAGCTATTGCTGGATACGGACAAGTCCATCGCCGAGATCTGCTTTGAGGTGGGCTTCAACAGCCAGAGCCATTACGGACAGATGTTCCGCCGCTTTTTCCACATGACCCCGCGCGAATACCGCACGCGCTACGGCAAGCGCGCACAGACCTGACAGGGCGCGACGCCGCGCCCCGCGCCAAAGTTTCTCAGGAGGGATGCCCGATGTATCAGGCGGCCGAAAGGATATACGAAGCGTTTTTGCGCAAAAACATCAAGTGCAAGCTGCGCGAAAAGGGCGGCATGTCGCTGGTGGAGACCGCCTTCAGCGGCCGCAATTTTGCCAGCGTCAACCTCTACTTCCTCTCCAATACCGATGGCAACGACGTGGCCCTGCGCGTCTCCGGCGTGGTCAAGTTTCCGCCCGAGCGGCTCGCCAGGCTCTATGAGGTTTGCAACGAACTCAACCGCAAGTACCGCTACGCCAAGTTCGTCATCGACCCGGAAAAGAACGTCGTCAATATGGAGATGGACATCCCCAGCAGTTGCGAAAACGTCGGCGCGGTCGCCGAGGAGCTGCTCGTCCGCGCCGTGGCCATCCTCGACGAGAGCATCCCGCGGCTGATGCAGGCCACCTGGGCCTGAATTGGAGGTGATCCCATGGAAAGGCAACTGGTCATCCTCAACCCCCGCGCCGGGCGCATGCAGGCGGGTCGCCGTTTGGGCGAACTTCTGCCGCTGCTGGAAAGCGACGGCGTCATCGCCGAGCTTTTGGAGACGAAGGCGGCGGGGGAGGCGCGCGCGGCGGTGGCTTCGCGCGCGGGCGAGTTTCGCCGCGTGGTCTGCATCGGCGGCGACGGCACGCTCAACGAAGTGCTGTCCGGCATGCTCGAAGCCGGGCAAAACGTGCCCATCGGCTACATTGCCGCCGGCTCCACCAACGACTTTGCCGCCAGCCACGGCATCTCCCGCGACATCCTGCAGGCCGCGCGCGACATCGCCGGCGGCGTGCCTACGCCCATCGACGTCGGCACGCTCAATGGCCGCTGCTTTGCCTACACGGCCTCTTTCGGCGCCTTCACCCGCGCCTCCTACGCCGCCCCGCAGGCGGTCAAGAACGCCGTCGGCCACCTCGCCTACATCTTTGAAGGCATCAGGGACCTCGCCAACATCCGCCCCTACGCCGTCACCGTGGAGGCGGAGGGGGAGGTGCGCTCCGGCGAGTTCATTTTCGGCATGGTGGGCAACTCCACCTCCATGGGCGGCGTGCTGCGGCTCGACCCCAGACAGATCGACCTGCACGATGGCAAGTTTGAAGTCATGCTCGTGCGCAAGCCGCAGCACATCGGCCAGCTCATCGCCGCCGCCGTCGCCCTGCAAAGCCAAAATTACGATAACGAGCTGCTCTGTTTCTTCAAAGCAGCCCATTTGCGCATCTCCGCGCCGGGGGACATGGATTGGACGCTCGACGGCGAATTCCAGCCCGGCGCGGAACACATCGAGATACGCAACCTCCACGACGCAGTGCGCCTCATCCTGCCGCGCGGATAGTTTCAGCGCCCGCCGCGCCGCCAGGGATGCCGCAGAAATTCCCGCAGGGCGTCTCTGGCGCTTTCGTCGATCTCCATGTGCGCCGAGACGATGCGCCGTACCGCCGGCGTGACGTAAATGTCCAACGGCGCCTTTCGCGCAGGCAGCACCGCGTGTATCTCCCTTTTCAGCGTAAATCTGTATACAGGCTCAAACGTGAGGCGGTATGCGCGCTCGACGCGCTCGACGTCCTCCCATTCCAGCGGGTACGGTTTCCCGCGAAGGACGACGATCACCCTGTCATAGCGTAAGATCAGGTCGTTGCGCAGCGATGCGACGGCAAAGACGGCGTACAGCGCCAGAAACAGCGCGGCCAAAACCCACGCGCCCAGCCACCAGCTCAGCGCCTCCAGCAGCGCCAGAAAGATCAGGTATATGGGCAGTCATACATGCTCATGGAACGCATAGAAACCCCTCCTTAGCGGTGAAGACGCAGGTCCGCCACGCCCTTGTCCCGTTCCTCCTCCCGGGTGATAAAGTAGTTGCCCGTGCGAACGACATGGACGGTCATGATCGCACCAAGCGTGAAGCCGATCAGCGTCGCAAGTATTGCCGCGCTGCGGGGCGGGAGAAAGAACGCGAGGATGAAAAACAGGATTGCCGCGGCGATGATGCCCACGCCGCAACAAACGAGTTGCACCCACATGCGCAGCGAGTCGCTCTTCCAGTGAATGTCCTTTCCGCAGCGTTTGCAGGTGTAAACGCCCTCTGAAAAATAGCCGCAGAACGCCGCGCGCAGGGCTTCCTTCGGGCGATGCGCGCATCCCATATTACGCCCTCCTTTTCAATGCGCACGGCCCCGCTCGCATGAAGCGGGCCCGCTTTGTGCGACAGCCGTCAGCGGCTGCCCTTGTCGTAGGGGATGCCCTCGGCTTTCGGCGCGCGGGACTTCTTGGATGTCAGCACCAGCACGATCATCGTCACCACATAGGGGAGCATCAGGTAGATGTACTCGCTGGACTTGATGCCCTCGAAATCCGGCAGGAAGGGAATGGCGCTCGAGTACGAGCCGAGAATTTTGAAAAAGGCGAAGAACAGCGAGGCCCCGAGGATGTTGAGGGGCTTCCAGTTGCCGAAGATCATCACCGCCAGCGCGAGGAAGCCGTAGCCCGCCACCTGGCTCTGGAAGCCGGAGCCGGAGGCCACCGTAAAGGCCAGGCCGCCGATGCCGCCCAGCATGCCGGAGATGAACACGCCGATGTAGCGCATCTTGTAGACATTGATGCCCACGCTGTCCGCCGCCTGCGGGTGTTCGCCGCAGGAGCGCAGGCGCAGCCCCAGCCGCGTCTTGTAGAGGATGATGACCGAGGCGATGAGCAGCAGTATGGCGATGGGCGTGGTCAAATAGAGGCTCTTGAAGATCAGGCGGTTGAAGAACACCTCCTGCGAAGCCTCGCTGGTGATGCGCACCCACTTGGGGATGGCGATGGTCGTCTGCCCCTGCCCCTGGATGGCCCAGGTCAGCACGATGGCGAACGCGGGCGCGAGCATGTTCAGCGCCGTGCCGCCGATGGTCTGGTTGGCCTTCAGGTGTACGGAGGCAAAGGCCAGCAGCATGGAGAACACCGCGCCCGAGAGCGCCGCCACGAGGATGGCGCAGAACACCGCCAGCTGCGGATGCGCGGCCCCCCAGCCGAGCTGATCCATGGCGCGCAGAAACAGGCAGCTCAACAGTGCGCCGACGATCATGATGCCCTCCAGCGCGATGTTGATGATGCCGCTGCGCTCAGAGAACATGCCGCCCAGCGCCACCAGCAGAAGCGGCACCGCGAAGAGGATGGTGGAACTCAGAATGTCCGCGAAGATAAGCATCAGTCTTCCTCCTTCCCGGCGGCGCGCTCATGCTTGCGGCTGAGCAGATGGGCGATGCCGCCCTGCACCAGCAGCGCAAAGGCGCTCAGGTAGATGATGGCCGCGATGATGATGTCGATGATCTCCTTGGCAAACTCCGGTTGCAGCGATTCGCCGCCCACCTGTATGTAGGAGATGAACAGCGAGGAGAAGATGGTGCCGATGGGATGCGACGAAGCCAGCAGCGCCACGGGGATGCCGTTGAAGCCCATGTTCACCAGCGTCTTGATGATGGTGAACTGCGCCGTGCCGCTCAGGTAGTAGATGGCGCCGCCCACGCCCGCAAACGCTCCGGCGATGGCCATGGAGAGCACGATGTTGCGCTTGTCGTTGATGCCGGCGTAGAGGCTGGCGTTGCGGTTGTAGCCGCAGGCCTTCAGTTCATAGCCAAAGGTGGTCTTGGAGAGGATCACCCAGGCGATGATGGCGAAGATCACGGCGATGAAGATGCCGATGTTCATGTAGTTGCCAAACACGCTGTCCAGCCCCAGTTTGGGCAACGCCGCCGCGGGGTTGGCGTCGGCAAGCCGCGCCGTGCGGTCGCGGGCAATCTGCCCCCAGGCGTTGGCCAGCATCATCGGCATGTTGTTGATGCACATGTTCACCGCGAACAGGCCGATCCAGTTGAACATGATGGCGGAAATGACCTCATTGACGTTGAAGTAGGCCTTGAAGATGCCGGGGATCGCGCCCCAGATCGCGCCGCCGATCATGCCGGCGAGTATGGCCACATACCAGGGCAGCTGGAACTGTATGCCCACCGTGAGGGCAAAGAACGCGCCCACGGTGTACTGGCCGGACGCGCCGATGTTGAACAGGCCCGTCTTGAAGGCAAAGCCCACGGAAAGACCGGTCATCAAAAGCGGCGCGGCGGTGTAAAGCACCTTGCCCAATTTGGACATGTCGCGCGCGCCGCTGAGCAGCATGTCCTCCAGACCGCCGATGGCGTGCGCGGGGTTGAAGATCAATAGCAGGATGAAGCCCAGCAGCAGGCCCGCCAGTATGGAAACGAGCGAACCCATCAGGCTCAGCGTGCCGCGCTTTTGCAGAAATTTTCTCATTTGGCCGCCCTCCCGTCCTGACGTTTTGCGCCCGCCATGTAAAGGCCAAGCTCCTGCACGGTGGTCGCCGCCGGGTCAAACTCGCCGACGATGCGCCCTTCGTACATCACGAGGATGCGGTCGGAGAGGTTCATCACCTCATCCAGTTCCAGCGATACCAGCAGCACCGCCTTGCCCTCGTCGCGCTCGCGCACGATCTGCTTGTGGATGTACTCAATGGCGCCCACGTCCAGACCGCGCGTGGGCTGCACTGCCACCAGCAGGTTGGACTGCTTGTCCAGTTCGCGGGCGACGATGGCCTTTTGCTGGTTGCCGCCGGACATGCTGCGGGCGATGGTCTGCGGCCCCTCGGCGGAGCGCACGTCGTACTGCTCGATGAGCCGCTCGGCATAGGCGCGCACCTTGTCGCGGCGGATGAAGCCGTGATTCTGGAACTCCGGCTCCCAGTAGCGCTGGAGCACCATGTTTTCCTCCAGCGTGTAATCCAGCACCAGCCCGTGCTTGTGCCGGTCCTCGGGGATGTGGCTCATGCCGTCCACCGAGCGCTCGCGGATGGAGGCGTGGGAGATGTCCTTGCCGTTCAAGGTGATCCTGCCGCCGCTCATCTTCTCAAGGCCGGTGAGCGCGGAGACGAACTCCGTCTGCCCGTTGCCCTCGATGCCCGCCAGACAGACGATCTCACCGGCGCGTACTTCAAAAGAGACGTCGGACACGGCGTTGTTTTTGTGGATGCGCGAGGGCACGGTGACGCCCTCCACGCGCAATACCGTCTCGCCCGGCTCGGCGGGGGCCTTTTCCACCTTGAACTCCACGTCGCGCCCCACCATCATGCGGGAGAGTTCCTCCTTGGTGGTGGAGGCGATGTCCACCGTACCCACGCAGCGGCCCTTGCGCAGCACCGTGCAGCGGTCGGCCACGGCCATGATCTCGTTGAGCTTGTGGGTGATAAAGAGGATGGACTTGCCCTCGGCGGCGAACGAGCGCATGATCTCCATCAGTTCGTCGATCTCCTGCGGGGTAAGCACCGCCGTCGGCTCGTCGAGGATGAGGATCTCGTTGTCGCGGTAGAGCATCTTTAAGATCTCCACGCGCTGCTGCATGCCCACGGATATATCTTCGATCAGCGCGTCAGGATCGACGCGCATGCCGTATTTTTCGCTCAATGCCAGAACTTTTTTGCGCGCGGCGTCCTTTTTGAGAAATCCCAGATGGGTGTCCTCCGCGCCCAGAATGATGTTGTCCAGTACCGAAAAGACTTCGACCAGCTTGAAGTGCTGGTGTACCATGCCGATGCCCAGCGCTGTGGCGTCGTTGGGGTCGTGTATTTTGACTTCCTGCCCGTTTTTGCGGATGGTGCCGCTCTCGGGCTGGTAAAGGCCGAAAAGGACGCTCATCAGCGTGGATTTGCCCGCGCCGTTCTCGCCCAGCAGGGCGTGTATCTCGCCCTTTTTGAGCTTGAGGGTCACGTTGTCGTTGGCCTTGATCCCGGGAAATTCCTTGGTGATGCCCAGCATCTCGATCACATAATCGCTCATCCAATTTCCCCTTTATACCGATATACTCATAGGGGGCTGTCTCCAAAGAGGCAGCCCCCACAGACGAAATGGGATTACTCCTGAACGTCCACGGTGACGGCGGTGGTCGCCGGCACCTCGTCGATGCTGTTGCTGATGGTGATCTCGCCGGACTTCACCTGCTCGTAGATGGCGTTGTACTCATCCACGGTGAAGGTATTGAAGCGCCAGGAGGTCTCCGCGGTGGGCAGACCCACGCAGTTGTCGGCAGCGCCCAGGTTCTGGGTCACGCCAGCCATGTCTTCCGGCCACTCGCCGCCGTTGTCATACAGGCGGGTGAGGGCGAGGATGACGGAGTTGGGCAGATCCTTCATCGCGGAGGTGATGATGGTCTCGGAAACGTGCGCCTGGTCGGAGTCCACGCCCACGACCTTGCCGTTGCCTTCCTCAGCCGCCGCCACGACGGAGTTGTAGATGCCGCCGCCGCAGGAGAAGATGACCTCGGTGCCCTCGGTGTACCAGCTGGCGGCTTTGTTCTTGATGTCGTCGCTGGGGTTGAAGGAGTAGCTGTACCAGTACTTCATCTCCACCTCGACGCCCATTTCCTGCGCGGCGTACTCGGCGCCCTGAATGAAGCCATAGCCGAAGCGGATGACCGCCGGCACGTCCATGCCGCCGATGTAGCCCAGCTTGGTGTAGCCGTCCTTGACCACGGCGTAGCCCGCGAGGAAGCCGGCCTGCTCCTCCTGATAGAGGATGGAAACGGTGTTGGCGGTGTTGCCGCCTTCAGGCTCGGTGTCCAGCACGATGAAGTCCACGTCCGGGTAGGTGGTCTGCGCCTCGCCAGCCGACGCGGCGAACAGGTAGCCGGGCAGGATGACGACCTTGGCGCCGTTGCTCACGGCGTTGTGGATCTGTTCGAGGCGGGCCTCGTCAGAGTCCTCGCTCGGACGGTAGTAGGCGTAGGTAAGGCCGTTTTCCTCGGCGTAGGCCACCATGCCCTCATAGGAACTCTGGTTGAAGGACTGGTCGTCGATGTTGCCCACGTCGGTGACCAGGGCCAGCTCGTAGCCGTCCCCCTCCGCCAGCGCGGCAACGCCCATCAGCATCATTGCCAGAACCAGAAGAGCAGCAAGCAGTTTCTTCATACGGGATTATCCTCCTTTTTTCATTGTGGACGGCGCAACGCCGCACACACCTATATTATAACAGAAAAATTACCCCTTGTATAGCTGTAAAGGTGGGTTTGCGTCAAAAAATACGATAAACTATGACCGACAACAGAAGAAAGGACACAGCACACATGAAACTTTGGAAGGAATTTAAGGAGTTTGCCTTCAAGGGCAACGTCATCGACCTCGCCGTTGGTGTTATCATTGGTAGCGCCTTTACCGCCATCGTCAATTCGGTAGTCAACGACCTGTTCACGCCGCTGCTCTCGCTCATCACCGGCCGCGTCGATTTCTCCACGCTGGCCATCACCCTTGGCGCCGGTGAGAACGCCGCCAAGATCGCCTACGGCTCGTTTTTGCAGGCAGTGTTCAATTTCCTGATGGTCGCCATCTGCATCTTCGCCTTCGTCAAGGCCATCAACAAGCTCTACCGCAAGGGCGAGGCGGAGAAGGAAGCCAAGCCCGCCCCGCGCCTCTGCCCCTACTGCTTCGGTGAGATCAACGACAAGGCCACCCGCTGCCCGCACTGCACCAGCGAGCTGCCGAAGGGATAAAACAGAAAGCGTCCCGACCGCAAACATGGCCGGGACGCCGTTTTTATGCCTTTTCCTCCGCCTGCGCGTGTACGCTCGCCGCGCCGTGGGAGATGGCCTCGCGCTCTTTGCACAATTCCGCATGCAGCGCGCGCGAATCCCACTGGGCGTTGGTGGGCGTGAGCATGGCCTTCAGCCCGCCGGGGCGCACGCCCGCGCGGCGAAGCCCCTGCAAAAACGCCTGCATCAGCGCCGGAGGGAAGTGGGCCATGACGAGCATCTCCTCGTCAAAGGCATCGCCCTCCCAGTCGCCCTCCGGGCCATTCACGACAAGCTCGGCAAGCGTACGGGCATATTCGCGCCTTTCCACGTCGCGCAGGCGCACGCGGAAGCGCATCGCCACCATGCGTATCTTCGCGGCGCGCTCGCCGCGCAGGTTGTAGGTGAGCAGTACGGGCTGCTTCACGGCGTTTCCTCCTTTTTCAGCGCAGGAAGCCCTCAATGATCCTGGCCTCGGCCTCCTGCTCGGTCAGGCCCAGCGTCTGCAATTTGAGGATCTGTTCTCCGGCGATCTTGCCGATGGCGGCTTCGTGGATGAGGGCGGCGTCGCCGTCGTTGGCGGACAGTTCCGGGGCCGCGTCCACCGCGCCGTGGTCGGCGATGATGGCGTCGCACTCCGAATGCCCCGTGCAGGGCGCGTTGCCGATGAGTACCGAGCGGTAGGACTGGCGGGAGTTGCCCCGCGCCACGGAGCGGGAGATGAGGTCCGTGCCGGAATCCGCGCCGTTCATGCGCACCTCGAACTCGGTGTGCGCCCGTTGCTCGCCCTCGGTGAGGATGCGCTCGTGGATGTGCAGCTTCGCGCCCGCGGCCAACGTGGCGCTGGTCTTGCGCACAGATCTGTCCACGCCGCCGATCTGCGAGGTGTCCATGGTCATCACCGCGTCCTCTTCAAGGAACATCTCCGTCACCGGGTCGATGCTGCGCACGCCCTCGCCCTTGCCGGTGCCCACGTGCTTTTCAAGGTAGGTGACGCGCGCGCCCTTTGCAAGGAAGAAGCGGTGGATGCCGTTGTGGCGCGCCTGTTCCCCGCTGTCGGTGTGTACGCCGCAGCCGGCGACGATGGTCACGTCCGCGCCCTCGCCGACAAAAAAGTCGTTGTAGACCAGATCGTCCACGCCGCCGTGGGTGACGCAGGCGGGGATGGACACCGTCTCGCCCTTCGTGCCCGGGCGGATGCGGATGTCCAGCCCCGGCTTGTCGGTCTTGCTCTCGATGCGGATATTTTTGGTGGACTGCCTCCCGGCGCACTCGCCGTTTTCGCGGATGTTGAATGCGCCGGTGAACTTGCCGCTCCAGTCCGACACGGCCCGGAGCAGGCCGTCGAGTATGCTGTTCATGCAAACGCCTCCTTCTGGCGGCAGCAGGCGGCCACGCCCGCGCCGCGCATCAGCTCCGGCAATATCTCCTCCGCCTTGCCCTGATGGGTCAGCTCTCCGCCGGAGATGACGGCGATCTCGTCGGCGATCTGCAAAATGCGCTCCTGATGGGAGATGATGACCATGGAGCCGTGCAGCGTGCTGCGCAGGCTCTGGAACACGGTGATGAGGTTGTTGAAGCTCCACAGGTCGATGCCGGCCTCCGGCTCGTCGAAGATGGACAGCCGCGAGTGGCGCAAAAGCACGGTGGCGATCTCTATGCGCTTGATCTCGCCGCCGGAGAGGGTGGCGTTGACCTCGCGGTCGATGTACTCGCGCGCGCACAGGCCCACCTGACTGAGTACGTCGCAGAGTTTGGACTCGGAGAGCTTCTCGCCCGCGGCCAGTTCCAAAAGCTGGCGCACAACCAGCCCCTTGAAGCGCACCGGCTGCTGGAAGGCGTAGCTGACGCCGCGTTTGGCGCGCTCGGTGACGTTCAGATCGGTGATGTCCTCGCCGTCGAGCAGTATGCGCCCGCTCTCGGGCCTTTCCAGACCGGCGATGACCTTGGCCAGCGTGGTCTTGCCGCCGCCGTTGGGGCCGGTGATGACCATCAGCGTATCGTCCGGCACGGTCAGGCTCACGCCCTTCAAAATGCGCTCCCCGTCCGGGGCGCTCCACGCAATATCTTGCAGTTGCAGCATCTTTTGCCTCACGTCCTTTGCTGTGCGAGAGCCGCTGTGCAGCCCATTTCTATTATACGTCGAAACGGCGGTCTGTCAAACGAAATTTTCGCCCGGCTCCTGCTTGTTATCGTCATCGGGTATATATTCTAGTACGTCACCGGGTTGGCAATTCAAATAGCGGCAAATGGCGTTGAGTGTGGCCATCGTGATTGATTCGCCTGCGGTTAGATTTGAATAACTTTGTCCGACGACAACCCCTTTCCTTTTTAGATGCGACCGTGGGATTCCTTTTGCTTTTAGCAACTCCCATAATTTATTATAGCTAATCATGCAGCAATCACCTCAAATAAGTTAAAAATCACTTTGCACATTCCGCAAATGATGTTCCATTAGATAAACACATTTCGTCTCCGCGCAACAGCCGCGCGGGGCGCTTTACAGGAAGCGCCCGGTGACGCTCTCCGGGGCGCTGCGTATGTCCTCCGGCGTGCCGGTGGCGACGATCCTGCCGCCCTCCTCGCCGCCGCCCGGCCCCATGTCCACGATGTAGTCCGCGCTGCGGATGACGTCGAGGTCGTGTTCGATGACCACCACCGTGGCCCCATGTTCGATGAGCGTCTGGAACACGCCCACCAGCGTTTTAACGTCCAGCGGATGCAGGCCGATGGTCGGCTCGTCGAAGACGAACACGGAATCGCCCTGCGCCCGGCCCATCTCGCTGGCCAGCTTCAGCCGCTGCGCCTCGCCGCCGGAAAGGCTGGGCGTCTCCTCGCCGAGAGTCAGATAGCCAAGTCCCAGGTCTTCCAACACCTGCAGACGCTGGGAGACGAGCTTCATCTCCCGGCAGGCCTTCAGCGCCGTGTGTACGTCCATGGCCATCAGCTGCGGCAGCGTGAAGCGCTCCCCGGCCCTGCTCTCATAGTGCGCGCGCCCCGCGTCCCTGCCGTAGCGCGAGCCGTGGCAGGTGGGGCAGGGGATGTCCACGTCCGGCAAGAACTGCACGTCCAGACTGATAATGCCGGTGCCGTCGCAGGTGGGGCAGCGCAATCTGCCCGTGTTGTAGGAAAAGTCGCCGGCCTTGTAGCCGAGATGCCGGGCCTCGGCGGTGCGGGCGAAGATCTTGCGCAATTCGTCGTGGACGTTGGCGTAGGTGGCCACCGTGGAGCGCACGTTGATGCCGATGGGCGTGGCGTCGATGAGCTTGATTTGCGAAATGCCGGGCGCTTCCACGGCGCGCACGTGCTTAGGCAGCCTGCGCCCCGCAATGGACGCCTCCAGCGCCGGGATGAGGCTTTCGAGGATCAGCGTGGTCTTGCCCGAGCCGGATACGCCGGTGACGACGCTCAGCCGCCCCTTGGGAAATTCCACCTCCAACGGCCGCACGGTGTGGATGGCCCCGGTGGCGAGCCGCAGCCGCCCGAGGCCGAACAGTTCCGCCCCGCGCGTCCGCTCCCGCAGCCCCTCCGCGTCCGTCCTGCACAAAAACGGACCGATGCGGGAGGCGGGGTCCGCGGCCAGCTGCGCCACCGTTCCCTGCGCGATGACGCGCCCGCCGTCCGCGCCCGCGCCGGGGCCCATCTCCACCAGATGGTCGGCTTCGGCGAGTATCTGCGTATCGTGATCCACCAGCAGCACGGAATTGCCGTCCGCCACCAGATCGCGCATCACCCCCGTGAGGCCGGCGATGTTGGCGGGATGCAGCCCGATGGAGGGCTCGTCCAGCACGTATAGCACCCCCGTGGTGCGGTTGCGCACGGCGCGGGCCAGCTGCATCCTTTGCCGCTCGCCGGTGGAGAGCGTGGCGGCGGCACGGTCGAGCGCCAGATAGCCAAGCCCCAGTTCCATCAGCCGCGTGGCCGCGCCCGCAAACGATCCGCAAATGCTCTCCGCCATCGGCCGCATGACCGCAGGCAACGTCTCCGGCACGCCCGCCACCCACTTCACAAGCGCGGAAAGCGTCATTTGGCAGGCTTCGTCCAGCGATATGCCGCGCACCTTCGGCTGTCGCGCCGATGCGCACAGGCGCGTGCCGCCGCAGTCCGGGCAGGTGTCCTGCTTCAAAAACTTCTCCACGCGCTTCATGCCCTTTTCATCCTTGACCTTGGCAAGGGCGTTCTCCACGGTGTGGACGGCGCTGTAATAGGTAAAGTCCAGCTCTCCGGCCTGCTCGCCGTTCTTGGGCCGGTAGAGGATATGCTTTTTCACCGCCGGGCCGTCGTAGACGATGGCCTTTTCCTCCTCCGTGAGTTCGCGGAAGGGCACGTCCGTGCGCACGCCCATCGCCCGGCAGACGTCGGTCATCAAGGACCACATCAGCGAGTTCCACGGCGCCACCGCGCCCTCGTCGATGGTCAGGCTCTCGTCCGGCACCAGCGTGGCGCGGTCCACCGTGCGCACGATGCCCGTGCCGCCGCAGGTGCGGCAGGCGCCCTGACTGTTGAAGGCCAGTTCCTCGGCGGAGGGCGCGTAGAAATGCGCCCCGCACTCCGGGCAGACAAGCTCCTGCCCGGCGGCCACCGCCAGCGTCGGTTCCAGATAATGCCCGTTTGGGCAGCGGTGGCTGGCCAGCCGCGAATACATCAGCCGCAGGCTGTTCAACAGCTCCGTGCCGGTGCCGAACGTGCTGCGGATACCCGGCACGCCCGGCCGCTGGTGCAGCGCCAGCGCCGCAGGGACGTGGAGTACCTCGTCCACCTGCGCCTTCGCCGCCTGCGTCATGCGCCGCCGCGTGTAGGTGGAGAGCGCCTCCAGATAGCGCCGCGAGCCCTCGGCGTAAAGCACGCCCAGCGCCAGAGAGGACTTGCCCGACCCGGATACGCCGGCCACGCCGACGATCTTGCCCAGAGGGATGTCCACGTCCACATTTTTCAGGTTATGGACCCGCGCCCCGCGGATCTCGATATGGTCGATCATTGTCCGTCCTTCCTTTTGCCGCGTATGTCATGGGCAGTATAGCACAATTCAGCGCGCCGCGCAATCCGCCAGCGCACAAAGATAAGGCCGTCCACACGCAAAACGCGAGGACGGCCCGCAGAGGCCCCGTGTCAGGGATTGTCGGGGATCGTCTGGATGACGTTTTTGTTGAGGCGGACGAAGAACCACGCCGTCACCGCCGCCGAAACGACCTCCGCCACCGGGAAGGAGAGCCAGACGAGGTCGTCGTTGCCCGTCCTCTGGCCGATGACGGCCAGCGCCCATGCCACCGGCACCAGCACGATCAACTGGCGCGCCAAAGAGACGAGCATGGAATAGAGGCTGTACCCCAGCGCCTGAAACACCGAACTCAACACGATGCACACGCCCGCGACCACGAACGTGGAGGCGATGATGCGCAGCGCCGGGATGCCGATGGCCAGCATCGTCTCGCTGGCGTTGAAAAAGCCCAGCAGCACCTGCGGCACGGTAAGGAAGATGACGGTGCCCAGCAGCATGAAGGCGCTGGCGTAGCACAAGGACACGCGGATGGTCTTCGTCATGCGCCGGCGATTTTGCGCGCCGTAGTTGTAGGCGAGGATGGGGATGACGCCGTTGTTCAGGCCGAACACCGGCATGAACACGAAGCTGTTGAGCTTGAAGTAGGCGCCGAACACCGTGGCCGCCGTCTCCTTGCCCGCAGTGTATTCGATGAGTATCTTGTTCATCAGCCAGGTCATCACCGAGCCGATGGCCATCATGATCACCGAGGGCAGGCCGATGGCGTAGATGCGGGTGATGAGCTGTTTCCTGGGCCGGAACTTTTTCAGCTCCAGATGGACGTCCGTGTTTTTGCGGTGGTTGATGATGGCGGCGAGGATGAAGGCGACGATCTGGCCGATGACGGTGGCGATGGCCGCGCCCGCGGTGCCCATGTCAAAGCCGATGGGCATTTTGAACAGGCCCATGTCGTAGCCCTGCGGCAGGATGAAGATGGGGTCGAGGATGATGTTGATGATGGCGCCAGTGCCCTGCGTGATCATCGTATAGAAGGTACGGCCCGTGGCCTGCATCAGCCGCTCAAAGATCATCTGCCCAAAGAGGCCGAAGGACCAGCAGCACACCACCGTCAGGTAGTCCACGCCGTACTCCACGATGGTCATGTTGTGCGTCTGCGAGAGCATGAAGGCGCGGCTGCCGAAGAGGCCGAAGAGCAAAAATACGACGTAGCCCACCAGCGAGAGGAACACGCCGTGTTCGGCCACGCGGTTGGCCCGCTCGCGGTCGCCCGCGCCCAGGGCGCGCGACAAAAGCGCGTTGACGCCGACCGCCGTGCCGGTGGCCAGACCGATCATCAGGTTCTGCGCCGGAAAGCTGAAGGACACCGCCGAGAGCGCTTCTTCGCTGACCATGCTGACAAAGACGCTGTCCACCACGTTGTAAAGCGCCTGTACCAGCATGGAGATCATCAGCGGCACCGACATGTTGAGGACCAGTTTGCCGATGGGCATGACGCCCATTTTGTTTTCTGCCGTACTTTGCATGGATACCCTTCCTTGCCGTCTCGTCGTTGCGCGATGAGGTGAAATATATGCTTCCTTTATAAAACCGATATTAACATCCTTCGCTGCCGCTGTCAAGCATGCCGGAGTGAAACTTCCTGCGCCCGGCGGGAATACGAAATTTAACACGGCCACACACCGCCGATGCCCTTGCATTCGCCGCCCGCCTGTGCTATAATAGTTCCTGCTTGACAAAGCATTTGGGGCGTTAGCACAGTTGGTAGCGCGCAACGTTCGCATCGTTGAGGTCAGGGGTTCGAATCCCCTACGCTCCACCAAACGGCCATTACGCGAACACCTATTATTTCAAAGGCGGCTTTGCAATAATGGTGTGGCTGTAATGGCGACAAAAAAACGAGGGTCAAGGTTTTGCGCCTTGACCCTCGTTTTATGGTTGCTCTGCGTCTGCGTTCTGCTTTTGTGCTTCCTGCCATTCCGCGAATTCCTGCTGCCCCTGCTCGCTGTCATAGTATTTGCGTATTTCGGGGACGAGGAAACGGGCAAAGGATTCTATGATGGACGCTGGAAGCTCAATATCATATTTGTCCCGTCTGTTTTCCTTATCTGCCAAATCGTACAACTCCCGAATCTTCAGTTTCTAAAATGCAAGTCATTCTCGTTCCGTACACCTTTTTGGTGGTGCATTCCGTCGTTGGCTTTTCGGATGTGGTTTCGATGGACTCTTTTGTATAAACTGCCATTGCCGCTCATTTGGGATATGGGGGCGTCCACCGTCGATTCTCTGTGCCAGCGATTCTATCGTTTCCGTGCGCTCCGCGAACAGCCGACGCTGATCTTCCTCCGGCGCGTTTTCAAGCAGGAAAGCGTACAGTTCAACGAGGTTCTGATCGCGGCAGCTTTGTACGAAGGATTCTGACCACGGCTCATCCCTCGTTTGCGGCGCGAACAATTCCTTTTTCTCTTCCAACACGCGGTAATATCCGGCCAGATCGAAAAGCGTTTTGCGCCGCCAGTCCAAAAACTCTTGGCGCTCCATTTGCGCTTTTTGTACCCTCCTGCGCTCAGTTAATGGAACAGAATGATCCTGCTTCCCACTGTGGTCAGAATTATAAGGGATATTGAAATCCGCGGCCAAACGCTTCGCGGCTTCCAGCGGGGATAACTGTAAGTAGGTCGAGACAAAATCTATCGCATCCCCGGTGGCATGGCACCCAAAGCAGTAATACCGTTTATCCAGCTTCAGGCTCGGCGTGTGATCGTCATGGAAGGGGCAGCAGGCCATGCCATTCTCCGCAATTTCCAGGCCATACAGCGCCGCCGCCTGCCGCGCAGTGACATTTTCCTTGACAGCCTTGAACAAATCCACGAGCCATCACCGCCGTCAGCGCTTTTCCAGGACGCGATCCCTCTCCTGCTGGGCGCTATGCAATTGACGCTGCTTTTCGCGCAAACGCGCCCGAACCGACCGTCTCTGGGCCGGCTTCGTTTTGCGGTTATTGTGATTGCCGTCAATCATGTTATAGCTTTGCTCTACACCAACCTCAGGGCTGGACGCGCGGAGATATTCTCCGTTTTCAAAATACTGTTCGTAGACTTCAAGCTGTCTCCGGGGCTGAGGTTCCCGCGTTTTGTGATCCGGCGCGGGAGCCGCAGGTTTCAGGGAAGCGCGAATCCGGCGCACCGTTGTCTCATCAAAGGCCGACACATTGTCATCTTCGACGACCTTTCCATCGCCATCCAGGATCATCCACCTGGCATTTGCGCCGTACTTTTCGCTTTCCATCAGAAAAAACCATCGGTTCTCAACGACCTTCGCGTCGATCACACGCCAAGTACCGGCTTTGCCGGGGACAATATAATGTTCCGTCTCTGGCGTCAGCGGCGCGGCATTGCCATCTGCCCTTCCAAAGAAGCCGTCAAAGGGGATGGCTTCACCGTGTTCCCAGAAGTAACTGGCGATGGACGCCCCCGTCCGCAGCACCAATACGTCTCCTGTGTTGACGCAGCGGAATTTGTGCGTCCGCTGGGCAAGGCTGGACAACTGTTTATAGAGCGTTGCCGGAGACGTTCCGGGCTGGAGGCAACTGGCGAAAACGAGTTTGTAATCCAGCACGGTGGGGAAATATCCCTTTTCCGTCAGCACTGAAAACTCTTGAAACAGCCAGTCGTCCGTTTCCGGTTCAGCCTTCATTTGATACAATTCATAAGACGCAAATTCCAAGGCCGTCACATCCCTTCAACCGTCAAAGGCTCTCGCGCTTCGGCGTTCGGGAAGGATGCTTTTGCGGCGCGCTGTCAGCGCGCGTTTGCGCCTGCTTTTCCCGCAGCAGGGAGCGTATGGATTGCCTGCCGGATTGCCCTGAGGGATACGGGATGATCGCGGATTTCTCTATCGCGGGCGTTTCCGTCTCCCGCCGCGCCATTTGGATATATCCGTCCAGTACTGCGGGGTGCGACCGGCATGCAAATTCGTCGTTGCGGGTGTAGCCAAATTCCGTTCGCTCGACGGCAACGTTCTCCGCCTGCGCCCAAGCGCGATTATCGCGGGAGAAGCGGCCGTCGTACTCCTTGGTTAT
Source organism: Candidatus Pullichristensenella excrementipullorum (assembly GCA_018713365.1). Taxonomy (GTDB): domain Bacteria; phylum Bacillota; class Clostridia; order Christensenellales; family Aristaeellaceae; genus Pullichristensenella; species Pullichristensenella excrementipullorum. The sequence goes on along the minus strand of DVOU01000039.1, from coordinate 19,569 downwards.
TACCGAATTGGCGAGCACATAATACACGCGCTCCGCGCCATAGGCGTCAAAGACCGTGCTGAGCGCCTGCATGTCCAGATGCGCCCCGTCAAAGTGTTTTGCGATTGCCTTGTCAATGGCGTCACGGCAGGCGATATTCTCCCTGTGCGAGGCGCGCCATGCCTCCAATTCGCCGGATTCACGCGCATAGGCCGCTGCGCGCCTGTAGACCGGCGTGTAAGCGCGGGCCCTGGTACGCTGCATTTCGCTCAGAATTTTATCGAGTTTTTCCCGCTGGTAGCAGTACGCATACACGTTGTATTCGCCACGGTCAGGCGTCAGGCGCAGGATCGTGGAATACTCGCCGCCGTCCACCCGGAAGGCGTAGCTGTTGTCTTCGTCCGGGATTTTGCCGCTGCGGTGCCCATAGCAATACCGGCTCAGGGAATCCCGATTCGCCAGCGGTTTGTCAAAAGCGGGATTTGTGCGCAACGCAGAGATCAGCGTGTCGAGATAAACGTTAAAGCCGTCGGGAAGCCCGCTGGCGGCATGGCTCGTCCAATCCGCATGAAAACCCTCTCCGTCCTGTCCCATCTCCGCCCGCAGATGTCCGATCGCGCCGCTGGCGGCAAGAATTGCGTCCTCCTGCGTGTAGGCGAAGCCCTGCTCCTCGCGGCTCGCGCCGCGGAGGGTTATTATCATGGCCTCAGGCCGTTCCAGCGTTTCTTGCGCCAAAGATGCCTCCAGGTCATGCCGCATGGAGAAGCCAGGGATTTCTTCAAACCCTATGCTGTCCACAAAATAAGCGTGGCTGCCGTCGCGCTGATGTAAAAGGATAATATCGCCAACCGACAATGACCAGCCTTTGAAGTCTTCCGGCCTGTCCAAGTTGAATCGGGTGTAAATTTCATCCAGAGAGACGTCCGACGGACAGGTATCGCTGTATACCTGTCTATACTGCCCCGCATCGACGGTAAGGCCGGCCTGGGACAATTCCCGGAGGCTCCTGAACTGCCGTTTCCTGTATTCGGCTTTTAGCTGCAAAATATCAAAACGGATTTCTTCCAAAGTTTTTCCCTCCCAGAAAACGGGGCGGCGCAGGCAGCGCCTGCCCCGTCAATAGATATGTTTCGTGAAAATGTGGTCTTGTCACAGCGGCTATATGACGGCCTGAGAAATCCGGCGCGCCTCGCACGAAAAGGATTCCTCCGGCGCGTCCGCGGCATCGCCGGTCTCAGGCGCGTCCCCTTTCTCATCGCGCGCGTCTTCGTCGATCAACGACGCTTCGGACGACCGTTCATCTATGTTCAGGCGTGAATTGAGTTCCGCAAGCCGCGCCTGCTTCTCCGCGAGTTCCTGTTCCTGCGGGAAGGGGCGGCTCACTTCGCGTTTGGCGTTCTCCAACTGCCCCTCTACGGTAGCAAGCCGCTGTTGCGCCTGTTCCAGCTTGCCCTGCAAACCTGAGAAGATATTATTCAGGCGCGTTAGATTGCCGAACGGATCAGCACCAAGTTCAAAGGCGTAGGAGCCGCGCCCATGAACCGTCAGTTCATATTTGTGAGAAAACAGGTTGAAACTCCCCATCAATTGAAAACCGCCATATTCTCCAATGGGAACTTCCTGCGTTGTCTGCCCGGCAGAGGTACAGGCCTGGATCAGCGCTGCACCGGCCTCCTTGCGGTCGGTATAGCTTTTCCCGGCAATCACTATCTGGAAATGATCCTTGCCCTGATCCAGAATGGGCTGGCAGGCGTCAATGTCCCGCGACAGATTTTCTATGCGCTCCTTTTCCGCGGTGATCTGCGACGGATAGGTTCTCGCGATGTCGGTTTCCAGCCGGTAATGCTGGGAAACATGGTTCGCTTTCAGCATTTTTAGCCGCGCAACCTGAATATCCAAATCCATCTTTTGCTTGATCTCAGGGTTGCCTGTCGCCAGCGCCTTGATCTCCGCGTAGGACAGAGCCGTGTCGTCCACGTCCTGACAGGCGCGCACAGGGCTTTTGCTCGTCATAACTTGCGCAATGAACTTCTGCTTGGTTTCCAATATTTGCCACATATAGGCGTCGAAAGAGCCTTCCGTCACATAGCGGAAAATCTGCACTTTTGGATTCATATTGCCCTGACGCAGAATCCGGCCTTCCTGCTGTTCCAGATCGGAGGGCTTCCAGGGCGCGTCCAGATGATGCAGGGCGATCAGGCGGTCCTGTACGTTGGTCCCCGCGCCGAGTTTTGCCGTAGACCCCAGCAGGATACGCACCTGTCCGGCGCGCACGCGGGCAAACAGTTCCGCTTTCTGCGTTTCCGTCGCCGCTTCGTGGATAAAGGCGATTTCCTCTCTGGGAACGCCCATCTGGACGAGTTTGTTGCGCACATCGTCATAGATGTTGAAGCGGCCGTCGCCCTTGGGCGTGGACAAGTCGCAAAAGATGAGCTGTGCCGTCCGTTTTTCTATGCCGCTCTGCCAGATGGCAAAGGCGTTCCGCACGCAGGCGTTGACCTTGCTGCCTTCGTCGTCCGGAAGCATTTCCTGCATCAGCCGCTGATCCAGCGCGCATTTCCGGCCGTCATTGGTAATACGCAGCATATTGTCTACGGAGGGATCGACCGCGCCGCTGCGCACCCTGTCCGCGCGTTCCGAGAAGGACGATACATATTCCCGTTGGATTTCGCTGGGCTTCAGGGTGACATTCACAAACTCCGCCTCCGGGACAGGCAGCGATAGCATATCCGCCGTCTGAATATCCGCTGCCTCCTTGAATACGGAAATCAATTCCGGCAGGTTGAAGAACCGGGCGAAGCGCGTCCTGGCGCGGTAGCCGGTGCCTTCCGGGGCCAATTCTATTGCGGATACAGTATCGCCAAACGTCGCCGCCCAGGAATCGAAATGCCGCATGCCCATGCGCTCCAGCGTTGAATATTGCAGATAGCGCATGATGGTATACAGTTCCACCATGGAATTGGAGACGGGCGTTCCCGTGGCGAAGACAATGCCGCGCCCACCGGTAATTTCATCCATGTACCGGCATTTGAGGAACATATCCGAGCTCTTTTGCGCGTCCGTCTGCTGGATGCCGGCCACGTTGACCATCTTTGTGTATAGAAACAGGTTTTTGAACGCATGGCTCTCGTCCACAAACAGGCGGTCAACGCCCAACTGCTCAAAGGTCACTACATCGTCCTTGCGGCTCTGATCGTTGAGTTTCTTAAGCCGGGCCTCCAGACCCTTGCGCGTGCGCTCCATCTGCTTGATGGTAAACCGCTCGCCGCGCTGCCGCTTCGCCTCTTCAATCGCCCCGGCAATATCGTCGATTTGGTTCTTCAGCATCGCCAACTGGCGTTCCCTGGAAATGGGTATCTTTTCAAATTGCGAGTGTCCAATGATGATGGCGTCGTAATCCCCTGTGGCAATGCGGGAACAAAACTTCTTTCGGTTCGCCGGTTCAAAATCGCGCCGCGTCGCCACCAGGATATTTGCGCCGGGGTATAGCCGCAGGAAATCCGCGCCCCATTGTTCTGTCAAGTGGTTGGGAACAACGTAGAGGTTTTTCTGCGAAAGGCCCAGGCGTCTGGCCTCCATGCCCGCGGCGATCATCTGGAAGGTCTTGCCTGCGCCGACGCAGTGCGCCAGCAGCGTGTTCCCGCCATACAGGATGTGCGCTACCGCGTTCTTCTGGTGCGGCATCAGCGAAATCTCCGGCGACATCCCGACAAAGCGGATGTGGCTGCCGTCATACTCCCGCGGCCTCACAGAATTAAACAGTTCATTGTATTTCTTTACAAGGGCTTCCCGCCTGTTCATATCCTTAAAAATCCACTCTTTGAAGGCGGCGCGCAGCATTTCCTGTTTCTGCTGGGCGAGGATCGTGGCTTTTTTGTCCAGCACGCGCTTTTCGCCGTCCAGCGTCTGTACGGTCATGTAGATTTTGGCGTCCTTCAGGTTCAGCGCGTCTTCCAGCAGATGCAGGGCGTTGGCCTTTTCCGTGCCGTAGACCGTATAGATCAGGGCGTTGCCAGAATTGCTGCTCTTGCCGCTGATGTTCCACGCGCCGGAGACAGGCGAATACTGTGTACGAATCGTGCGCCCTGCCATCCATGCGGGCACGGAAAGCACGTCGCTTAGAAACCGGTCGATGTAAACGGGGTCTATCCACGTCGCGCCAAGGCGCACTTCGATCTCGGAGGCGTCCAGCTCTTTGGGCTGTACCCGCCGCAGCGCTTCCGCGTTGACGGCGTATTCCGGCGCGGCCTTGGCCGTGTCTTCCGCCTCGCGCAATTTCCGGCGCACATCGCCGGACAGATACTCGTCGCTGGTTTCCCATACATGGGTAACAGGATTTTGAAAGATGACGCCTCGCAGTTCATCTGTGATTTCCCGTTCTGTTTTGCCGCACAGCGAAGACATGAATTTCAGATCGACGCACGCTTTTTCCCCGATGGACAGCGCCAACGCTTCGCTGGCTGTATCCACGCTATCCACAGGCTCAGGCTTGCGGATTGTCCGCTTGGTGAAAATATCCGCCTTGCGTTTGAGTTTCCCATCCTCATCCAGTATTTCCAAGGAAGATAGCAAGCTGTAGCCGCTGTCCTGCTGGAAGGCGCGCCGGTTGGCCGTGGTGTTGATCAGGCCGTAAGCGCGGGTAAAATTGTCATACTGGGCGTCAAGCCGCCGCTGCATGGCTTCGATTTGCGCGTCCGAAGCATCCGCAAGCTGCGCGTCGAGCAACTGCCGCACGCTGTCGCGCATCTGGATCAGCGCCATGACCCTGCCCGCCGTATTTTGCGGCAGATCCACAGGGTTCATGACGGAGTTCTCCCGGTAATAAATGCGCCCATTCACAACCGTGTAGCTGAAATTTCTGACTTCAGGATCAGCGGGAAGCGACTGGATGTTTTCCTCCAGATCGGTATCAGAAAGCTCCGTTTCCAGGATGGTTCCGTGGATATTCTGCATGGCTCTGCGCAACTGCTCCGCGAGATCTGCGCCGGGAATGGGTTCCACGGTAAACGCCTGCGCCGCGTATTGCGTATTTTCAGAAGAAAGCGTGCCAAGAATCATCTCAGGATGGCGGACGAAGTAGGCGTTGATGTCAAAACCTTCCGGGGTTTTGGCCAACCCCACCCATTCCGGCTGTTCAATGGCCGCGCTTTCACGTTTTTGGAAGAAGAGGACATCTGTAACGACACTGGTGCCCGAATTGCGCTGAAAAGCATTGCGCGGCAGGCGAATGGCCCCGAGAAGATCAGCGCGCGCCGCCACATACCTGCGCATGCCGTCCGATTGCTTGTCCATGGTGCCGCTGGAGCTAATCACCGCGACAACGCCGCCCGGACGCACCAGGTCTACAGACCGCGCGATAAAGTAATCGTGAATCAGGAAATTGTGCCGGTCATACTGCCGGTCTATCACCTTATACGCGCCAAAGGGCACGTTTCCAATGACCACGTCAAAGAAATTGTCCGGGAAGCTCGTATCTTCAAAGCCCTGCACGACAATGGTATTGCGCTGGTACAACTGTTGTGCGATTCTTCCAGTGATGCTGTCGATTTCTACGCCGTACATGCGGGCGTCCCGCATGCTCTCCGGCAGCATGCCCATGAAATTGCCAACGCCGCAGGAGGGTTCCAGTATATTGCCTTTGTGGAATCCCATATTTTCCAGTGCTTCGTACATCGCTTGGATGACGGTGGGAGAGGTGTAAAAGGCGTTCAGCGTGGTCGCCCGCGCCGCGTCAAACTCCTCCGGGGTCAGCGCGTCCAGAAGCTGCCGGTGTTCATTTTTCCAGGCGGGATTATCCGCTTCAAAGGCTTCCTGCACGCTGCCCCAGCCAACATAGTGCGACAGCGTTTCCTGTTCTTCCGGCGTCGCCAGCCGCCCCTCCGCCTCAATGCGTTTGAGCAGAAGGATGGCTTCCATGTTCATGCGGAACCTGGCCTTGGGGCCGCCCGCGCCGAGGCCGGCGTCGGTGATATGAAAATTGTGGCGCTCCGGTTCCGGCGGCGAGGGAATTTGTTCCTCCTGCTCCGAACGCGGCGCAAGGGTGATGACGGTTTCAACGAGTTTGAGCGGCGAATCTTCGCCGGGTTCATGGCCGGGAATCCACGGTTCGGCTTGCTCCTTCAGCCAGCCCTGAACAACGGAATAAGGTTCCACGCGGGAGATGGGATAGCCGTTTTCACGCTGGAAATCCAGGTCGCGAAGGTGAACTGATTTTGAAAGCGCGCTGATGGATTCGATCTCGTAAGAGCGGCCGTCCACATGAAGGGTCTGGCCAATGGCCGGAGCATTTTCAGGAAGCTGTTCGCCGCTGTCTTCCTCTGGCGTTTCTGCCGTATGGATGGCTTTTTCATCCGCGGCAGACGGTTCTTCATCGGGCTGCGCGTTTTCCGACAGCGTCCCGCTGGTTTCCGGCGGGGAAGAACCTTCAACGCCGGTTTCTTCCTGCGCTTCATTTCCCGCAATCGAAACGCCTTCCGCTTCTGTTTCGACCGCGTTTTCATCCGGCAGACCGCCGGGCAGTTCAAACTGGTCAAACATGGATAGCTGCCGCGTCTGCTCCCTTTCGGGCGTGGCTTTCCACGGCGGTTCAGGAAAAATCGTGTAGCTGCCGTCCACATAGTCATAAAACTGGAACAGCATATTGGAGATCCGTTCAAAGGCTTCCGTTTCCTCAGGTATCCCGGTCATCGCCTCCGTCATGGCGCTGAGCAAGGATACGGCGCTATCCGTATTTTCCAGCATACGGGCGATTTCCGGGCGCGGATCGTATGCGTCGCGAAACGGCCTTTCCACATCGGAAGGAAGCTCCCTGTAAAAGTGCAGAATCCTTCCGGCCATAACACCCCTTTCGTACTCAGGCATCTTCGCATGATCGCTGGCGGTCAGGTAGAGATCGTTTCGGATCAGCGCGTCGATGCGCTGGACAACATTGGGCCATGTCAGCCGGTATACGGCGGCGCCTTTGCGAAGCGTTATGCCGCGGGCACCGTGCATTTCATCAGATTGATCCGCGCCGGACACGGCATGGGAGCGCCCGCCTTCGCCGTAATGCTGGCGAAGAAATGACGCGCGCTCTGTTCTGCTCTCTGTGGTCAACCAGTACGCATAGATTGTCAGACGGCTGTTTTCGTATAGAGCGCCGCCTGTAAGCGCCGCGTCCACCTCGTCTTCGGTAATGAACGTAGCCGGTTCCTGCGGATGAAAGTCCTCCCTGCTCTGATAGGCTGCCCATGGCCTTGCAAGGCGCTCGAACACGGCGGACATGCGGGTGGGGTTATAGGTGGGAGAGCGCATCATTTCGCGGTTCTGGGCATACTGTTCCGCGAATGTTTGCAGCCGGGCGGTCAGCATACCGATATTTTCCTGTACCTCCAGAAAGGCCGCGCCCCTCTCAACCGCTTCGGGGAAAGTCCCGGCAAAAAGATCAGGATCGTCAAACAACAGGGGCTTGTATTCCTGTTCGACATCCCTCTCCATATAGACCAGCGCCTGTGCGCAGGCTTTGAGAACGTAGTCGCGCGCGCCTTCCAACGTTGCCTGGGGCGCAAATTCGCCCTGCTGAAGCAGTTGATGAATCCGATCCGTTACCTGTTCCCAGGACAAAAACGCGGTGTTGTGCGGCGCGGTATGCACCGTGCGGCCCCGCGCGATCTGCATGCCGGAACGGTCAAACCAAACGGCATAGTCTGCGCCGTTTATGGTAAAGCCCTTGCCGCCTGTGCGGTATTCCTGCCGGACGTATTCTACCCGCTCATCCCGCGATTGGCCGACCATGAAATTGTACGTCAGACGATACAACGTTCCTGAGCGGTTGCCGCCGGTGCGAAGGATTTCGTCCACAACATCCGCCGGAAAAGGCAGCGTTCCCGCGTAGACCGCCGCCGCGCGCTCTTCAATTTCGTGAATTTGCCGCTGAACGGTAGGCAGTCCGGGCAAAGCAAAGGCAGAAGCTGCTTCCGCTTCTGCCTCGCGTATATCTTCGGTTGTTTCCTCCGGCTGGCCGTCTGGCGCGGTTTCGATCAGTTGTAAATCAACTCCGTCAGCACGATCTCCTCCGCCCGGCTGCGTATATTGTTCATCCGCTGCACCCACTCCAACTGGTTCGTCTCTTTCAGGGCTTCCGTCACGTCCTCCCGCTCTGCCATCTGGCTTGTCAGCAGTTCCATCCGCGCGTTCGCGCTCCGGTCGATCTCCAACAGGTGCCCGTCCAGCCTGCCCGTCAGCAACATGCTCTGATACCAACCCGGATGATGCTCCTTCAGATAGGCCTTCCGCTGCATCCCGAACCGGCCGATGGGTTCCGTCACGCTCGATTCGATCTCCAGATTCGGAAACAGGTAATCTCCCTGGCGCTGATACGTCAATTCCATTTTCATTGCCTCCTTCAGATGTATCACTTTCGCGCTTTACCACATTAAAGTCATTATATACCATGTTTTCTCTTTTTGCAAGAGGGATACGCAAATTTTCCCTGTCAATGGCGCGAATTTCCCGCCCAATATCCATGAGGATATTTTCGCAGGCATTGCTGACCGCGCCGCCCAGCACGCCAAGTATGCGGGGGCGGTTAAAATAGCGGATGTTATTAAACGTCCGCTCTGGGAGCGCCGTTTCAGGGTTGAGGCCGCAACGCCGCATCGTTTCATAGAGGATGCTGCTTTCAAACAGGCCGTGAAAGATTTCTCTTCTTCGCGCCTCTGGAAGTTGGGCGAGCCGGGAGCCGGTCATTTCCTGCTCGATACCATACAGGGCGTCGTCGAGATAGTCTTCGGCGACCTGATTTGCGATCTGGCTGAGCATGGATTCCAGGGAGGAAGCGTCCGGCAGGCTGTAGGTATACGCCAGGTGCGCCAGGAGCGGCGGGATGTGCCGCCCCTCCACACGCCAGATATAGGGAAGCCGGTCGCCATATCGAGCATGGGTATCCGCCACATCGAAGACGTAGCGCAGCTTTGCCGGCTGCTGGTTGTCGTCTATCAAAGCGATGCCCTTTGCGCCCCGGTTGACCCAGCGGTTGAGCCTTGTGTTCCATGTTTCAAGAGACGCGCAGGCCGTGGCGTTCGGACGTTGGGCATAGATCAAAAGCTGATCCGGGAAGGAATACCGGTACATGCGGGAGGCCGTATCCATAAAGCGCATCCAGTCCGCCGGCGACTGGCTGACCCAGCCGGCCCAACGCCCGGCGAGAAAGCGGATACTGTCCAATTTTGCCATTTGCCTCACCTCCTCGGCGGCGCGGCGGACGCCTTACTCACCGTCGTCCGTTTCGTCTTCACTGTCGTCGAACTCCATACCTTCGTCGTCATATTCGCCTTCTTCATGCCTGGGCTTATAAACCTTGAAGTAATACGCGCCGGCAATGAAAACCAGCGCCGCGACGCCAATCAGCGCGTAGGAGCCGGTGTTGCCGCCAGTTTCTTCCTCCGGCTCCGTCACGATTACCTGGGGCGTGGGTTCGGGCGTAGGCTGCTGAATGACGACCTGCGGCGCGGGCGTTGCGGTGGGCTGCGTGTATTCTTCGATGAATCCAGCGATATCCGTTTCATCGACGCGCGCCAGCATATAGACATTTTCCGACGCGCGCGCCTTGTCCACAACGATGAAAAACTGATTGTTGTTCTGCGTGGTGATGGTATAAAATTCTTTATCGCCATCCTCAATATCGTCGAGGACTTCGCCGTTTCCGGCAATGGAGAAGGGCTGGGAGGTACCCTCCGGCAGCGGCTCGTAGAGAATATCCGGCGTGGGTGTGGGTGTTGGCGAAACCTCGATGATTTCCGCCGGTTCGGTATCTTCATCGGCCTCGCTGGGAACGATGGCGTGCGCGGGCATGCCCACGCACAGGGCGGTCATGGTGGTCAACAGGGCGATGCGCCTGATGATGCTCAAAATCGTGTGCTTTTTCATGTTCTTCTCGCTTTCCGGCAGGATGTGCCTGTTTCTTGCATGGTGCGGTATTTGCTTCAAACGTCGTGTATCAGTTGTCGTAGAACGGGAGCCGGCCAAAGCACAGGAAGTGCTGTTTGAAATAGCGCGTATCAATGCGCCCGTACTTGATGGGGTTTCCGCAGTGGATCATCGTATTGTTGCCCACATAGATGCCTACATGGGATGCGCCATCCGTATCATAGGTCTTTTCAAAGAAAATCAGGTCGCCGGGCCGGGCTTCTTCGGGCGTAACGTAGATGCACATGCGGCAGAGGTCTTTGGCGCGCTTCGAGCCGACATCCCAGCCATTGCCGCAGTGGTTGATCACCCAGCAGACGAAACCGGAGCAGTCAAAACCGCTTCGGGGGCTTTTTCCGCCCCAGACATACTCCATTCCCAGGTATTTTTCCGCTTCACGGAGCATGTTCATGAATTTTTCATCGGACAGCGCTTCCGGCGGAATCTTATATTGTATGCCTGCGCCGTCTGACAGGGATGAAAGGTCAAACAGATAGGGCCTGTTGCCATAGGTACGGTTCAGCGCATTGTACAGGGTAAGCTCCTCATCGGTCATATTTGCGCGGGCAACGCGGTCAAAGCTATGATTGGTCAATACGGTGTAGAGCGTGCGGTGCTGATATTCAACTTCCCGCTCATATTCAACCGGTTCCACGCGCGTTTCTCCGGTGCTTGGATCGAAGACCGTTTGCATTTCCGTGACGGTTTCCATGCGTGTCCGCGTCTCGCTCTTTTCGGAGACAGAAAGCGCATACTGCTGCTGGAACAGACGGCTGATTTCCGCTTTCACCGTATCGTCGTATGCAAACCCGCCGTATTTCACCTGAATGTATGAGATCAAATTATAGGGATTGTGCTCGATCTCGTCGATCTGGTATTCGTAATCGTCATACCCCGGATGCGTGGACGGAATCGCGTTTACCTGGGCGTTCAACCCATCCTCCAGGGCGCAATAGGCGTTCTCCGCGGCATAGATGTCATCATCCGTACTGACGTAGGTCGTTGAGATCACCGTCGTGCCGCTGCCCTGCACCAAAGACGCGCCGCTGGACAGCGCCAGCGCGAACAGCCCAAAGATCAGCCCGGCCACGCATATTCCCAGGATCGCCCCCTTATGCTCCGAAAAGAAGGACTTCGCAGCTTCCTTGGCCTTTTTCGGCGCGGTAAACATGCTGTTGGGTGAGGCGGCAAAGCCGCCCGCGGTGACGATGGTTGACCCTTTCCGCTTGGTTTCGGCAATCGCGCGCTGGCGTTTTTTCTTTTGAAAAGAAAGAATCCGTTCCTTTTTTCGGTGCTCGGCCTGCGCCGCGTGTTCGGATGATTTCACAAATTCGGAGCGAACGTTCTCCTCGCTGCGAATCGTGTTTTTGTGGAGGCTAGCCGCCCGTTTGGAATTGGCCACTGTTTTGCTGGGAGGGGAGTGATAGCGTGCCGCGTTGTATACCGCAGCCGTACCGCTGTGAACCGCCTCCACAGCGGCGTTGTCTTCCTCCGCCTCAGGCCGCCTGCGCTTCGCCGCCTGAATAGCGGCAGCGCCCATCAGCGAGGCGGTCTTGCGGGCCAGACGGCCAGCGCCATGCGCCATGGCGCTTTCCTCGTCGCTGTGATTCAGGCGCGCGCGTTTTTGAAAAGAGGCGATCTCAGAAGTCCGTTTGATCTCCGTGTCTGTGATTCTCTCAAAACTTTCGGCGGCTGCGCTCGCGTCCTTCTCCGCCTGTCGGAAAGAGCCGGCCTGCTTGCGCTGGCGCTGTTTCCGGGCATTGCCAGATTCAACCTGCGCCGCTCTCCCGCGGACAGCCGGAGCGCCGGCAGTTTGACGGCCAGGTTTGGCCGTTCTTTCCCCGGCGCCGTTTCCCCCAAAAGTGTCAAAGGCTTCTTCGGTTCTGGAAATACTCCGCGTTTCCTCCGCGCCATGCCGCAGGCGTCTTCGATGCTTTTGTGCCTTAATTGAGCCGGTATGCGCTTCAGCGGCCTCCGCCCGATGGGAAAGACGCCTCGAAGCGCCCTCTTCCGGCTCCTCAACAGCCGGCCTGTCTCCGCCGCGCTCTGCAATGGCGCTGTCTTCAACCCCCTTTTCTCTTGCGCGGAGGCGTTCGTGTTCTGCGTCCGTTTTGCCGGTGCGCCTGCGCCTTGATGGGCGCGCGTTCTCATCCGCGCGCCCGCCGCGGATACCCCCGCGGAGAGGCAGGCTGCGCACCTTATATACTTTTCGTGCCATGTGTTTCCCTCCCTCATGCGTCCATTCTTCTGGCGACCACCACCATGCGCCCGTTCTTCTGGCTGTATTCGCAGGTGGACAGCGTGAGCAGCTTATCCCCATACGAAGCCGTCTTTCCGGTATCATAGAGCGCGCGGGCCTGACAGTTCGCGATATAGGCGTTAAACTCAGCTTCATTGGCTGCGCGGGCAAAAGCGTAATACTTGAAATCGTTCCCCGTATAGACCGGCGTGGTGAACGCGAAGACGATTTCATAGGTTTCCACGCCGCTGAGCCATTCCAGGCGTATAGTGGGGTGCGCCTCATAAAAGGACTGTTTCTTGTATTTGTCCAACGCCGCGAACATGGTTCCGCTGGACATGTGATGCCCATAAATGATGAGATTGTCGCAAGTATCAGGATCGCAGATTTCGGAAATATACAGGCTGCCGGATGATGAGCGCTCGCCGTAAAAATCGCGGTAAATGTAATAGTCTTTGCTTTGAGGGCGGTACATCACCGGATAGTCGATGGCCGTGTCTTCTATGGTGATCCAGGCGATGCAATCCCTGTTCTTCTGATGCAAAGCGGCCAGACCGCTGTGGACTTCGCTTGCCTGCTGAACGCCCGCTGCGTCTTCGATTTCTGCCGCTTCCGGCGTTTCCAGATTGTCCCCAACTCCGGCATTGCCGGCGTTTTCCACAGCGGCCGGTCGGCCTTCGCCCTCCAAAGCCGCATAGCAGTCCGGCTCTACGACAGAGGCATCCGGCTCCCGCGTAGCCCAATTCCCGTCTATCCCTGCGCCGCCTTCATGCAGCGCAACCAGTTCCGCGTGCAGTGAAGCCGCCCGCATTTCTTCTTCGGCGTATGGGATCAAATGCGCCAAACACAGGCCGGTACACGCCAGGGAAGCGGCAAAGAGCAGGAAGGTCAGGATTTTACTGCGAATGGCCGGTTTCTTCCGCTTCATTGTTTTCATGCTCTCTTCTGACGCGCGCCTCCACTTCTGCCGGTTTGGTGGTCATGAGGCTGTACAGACGGGTGGTTTTATCAAATCTGTCTTTGAAGGGGATAATGACATTTCCGTAAAACAGCAGTCCTTCGCCTTCGCCGGCATTGGTGACGTGGGAAAGCTGCCGGGGAGAAATATTCAGTTGTTTGGCAAGGATTGCCCGGTCGCCGCCCGCCTGGTTGAGCATACAGATAAAGTCGCTGTTTTCAAAGATGTTTTCGATCTCCCTGGAGGAAAGCAAGTCCTTTACATTTTGGGTGATGCCGGTTGGAACGCCGCCCCACTTTCTAAACCGCTTCCAAATTTCGACGGAGTACGCCGCCGTCTGCTCTTCCTTCAGCAGCAGATGAAACTCGTCGATGTAGTAGCGGGTTGCTTTATGGGAATACCGGTTGACGGTCACGCGGTTCCACACCTGATCCTGCACGATGAGCATCCCCAGCTTTTTTAACTGCTTTCCCAAATCCTTGATATCAATGCAAATGACGCGGTTGCCAAGCTGCACGTTGGTCTGATGGTTGAATACATTCAGGCTGCCGTTGACATAGATTTCCAGCGCTGTGGCAATGCGCTGCGCCTCCTCCTCGGTCTGCTGCCGCAGGCAGGCATACAGGTCGCCCAGCACCGGCATGTTCTCCGGCCGGGGATCGTCCATGTATTTTTGATACACATACGGCATGCACCGGTCAATGACTGTCTTTTCCGCGGCGCTGATGCCATTGCGCGATCCCATGATGAGTTCGCACAGTGACATGACAAAATCAGACTTGAAGGCCAGGGGATTGTCATCATCCGAATAGTCCAGATTAATATCCATGGGATTGACGTAATCCCTGCTGTTTGGCGCAATGCGGATGACCTGTCCGTCCAACGCCTGCACCAGTGGATAATACTCGCCTTCAGGATCGCAGATGATAATATCGTCTTGGGTGGAGAAGAAAACGTTGACAAACTCGCGCTTGGCGGTGAAGGATTTGCCGGAGCCAGGCGTGCCAAGGATCAGGCCGTTTGGGTTTTTAAGCTGTTTCCTGTCCGCGACGATCATATTGTTGGAAATGGCGTTCAAGCCGTAATAGATGGCCTCCTTGCCCGGCATGAACAGTTCCTGTGTGGTAAAGGGGATAAAGATCGCGGTTGCCGTCGTAGTCAACGCCCGCTTGATGGGCACCGGGTTCCAGCCCAGCGGCAGGCTGGCCACCATGCCGGTTTCCTGCATGTAATCCAACCTCCGCAGCGCACAGTTGTACTTCTGGGCGATGCCCGCCGTCTGGAGAATCGCCAGGTCGAGCTCGCGCCGGGAGCGCTCTGTGTTCAGGAAAACAACCGTCACCAGAAAAAGACGCTCGTTGCGCGACTGCAAGTCTTCCAGCAGGCGTTGGGCTTCTCCGCTGTAGGTATTGAGGTCGGAAGGGATGATGTCCATATCATAGCCGGAGCGGACTGCCTTTTTCTGCTCCTCAATTTTCATTTTCTGGATGTCGCTGACCTTGCTTTTGACCATCTTGATGGCCTCGGACTGCTCGATGGACTGGATGTGCATGTTGATCATGATGTCCCTGTCCATATCCAGGAAATCCGCCAGCATGCGGTCTGACAATTCCGGCGCGATGATCTGCAAGTACGATGCCGCGCCAAGCCTGTCACCCATACTGAAGTCCCGCGCTTTGCGGAAGCGGAACGATGTGGGCGCGATGAAGTCCTTGGTGCTCATGCCTGATTTCAGCACCATGTCATAGCTGAAATCAAATGGCGTCTGCGAATCCGGGTTGAAAAACTCGTACATCAGCCGCAGCCGCTCTACGCCGTTTAAGGGATACGCGACGACGCCCAGGACTTTGAAGTTGTTGAGGATGTCCGCCTCGATGCGTTCCAGCTTGGGCCTGGCAATGCGGATAGAATCCGCTTCGATGGCAAACGTGATGTACTTCGTCCGCACCAGGCCGTTGTTGCCCTTTTCCAACTGCTCTTTCAGCATGTTGGAGTATTCCTGCCGCAAATCGTCAAACTGATCGTGTTGCGGCTCGATTTGGATAGAATGGTCAAACTCCAGCGTCGCAGAATGGTGGTTGACAAACGACAGTTGGACGTGGATGGTGAAATCAAAATAGTTCAAAAACTCACACCAGCCCTCGAAAATCGCGTCTTTGTCTTCCGCTTGCGCCAGCTGGTAATTGAGGTCAAAAAAGCGGATCGTCTTGGAATAGAGGTTGTCGTGTACGCGGCAAATCCCGTCTTTTGCCATTTCCCGATAGGGAATGGTATCTTGGGCTGAGAGCACTCGCCGCCGCTGTTTTTCCTGACGCGCGCTGTTTTTGTCCGGCTTTCTGCGCCGGACGGGCCTGTGGTTTGCCCTGCGCGTATCAGCGTTTTTTCTTCGATTCATGCCTGTGTCCTTTCTGATGGTTGTGCTTCATGTTGGCGGTTGGAATATTCGATTCATAGAGGTTGGTCATGGCAAAGCGGCGCGTGCCGGGCCGCAAATACTTGGTGCGGAGAATGTTTCCCAACACCTTTTCCAACGGCAGGCCGTCCTTTTCATACATTGCGAAAAGAAATCCGGGCAGCATGAGCATGACCATGCCCGTGGCTGCGCCGCTGGTGCCCAGCAGCCCTCTGGTCAGGAAATAAAAGGGCAGCCCCACGGCCGCCGCGATTCCAAAGCAGATGATCTGCCGCTTTGTCAGATTGAAGATCAGCTTGTTTTTGACCTTCGTCAGGTCTTTGGGTACGGTTACAAAGGCCAATTTGACTCCCCCCTTTTTATCATTTACTCTGGGAAAATTTGTAAACACGAATTTACCAGTTGAAAATTCTCCGTCTTTGGCGTATAATAAAAGTAGGGAAACCCTACTTTCCAACTTGGAGGTGTCGTTTATGTCTCAGTCTGCATTTGTCAACGACGCACGGGTCATGGCCAAAGGCCAGGTTACGATTCCCAAGAATGTGCGCGCTGCGCTTGGCGTTGATACAGGGGATCGCGTCACATTTATCGTCGATAAGAACAGTGTCCGCGTTGTCAATTCCACTGTCTATGCCCTCATGCGCTTTCAGGAACAGATGAAGGGCGAAGCGGAAAAGGCAGGGCTGTATACTGAAGAGGATGTCGCTGAGTGGATCACCCAGTCCCGCAGGGAGGAATCGGCAGAATGAGAGTAATGCTCGATACCAACATCCTTATTTCGGCGGTTCTTTTTCCGGGTGGAAGAACGGCGCAAGCATTGCTGAAGGCATTCAGTCCACCCTATGAGCCGGTTGTCTGCGACTATGTTGTTGACGAACTGCATCGGAAATTTCAAGAAAAATTCCCAGACAAAATAACGGAACTGGATGCGTTCCTCTACAACCTGCTTGCCCATATCGAGTTTGTGCCCACGCCGGAGATAGAGAATCCTTCTGAAGTAAAAATCCGTGATGCGAAGGATCGGCCTATCTTGAGAGCGGCGCTTAGTGCCCATGTCGATCTACTCCTGACGGGCGACAAGGACTTTCTCGAATCTGCGATCAGCGTTCCCAGAATCGTCAGCGTTATGGCATTTCTTGATGCGTGAGAAATGCGCCTGCGTTTCCCAGATGTACACATCAGATGCCGTCAATGTGCATTGAATATGGATTTGGATAGGCTTCCGGTTTTCAACAGGGCGAAGCAAAGCATGACGGTGTAGGCCGCAATGCCAAACAAGGCTGAGTGCATATTGTCGGAAATCTGCATGGTGGAAATGAGCACCGCGTAGATTGCCACACACACCATGAGGAAAAACCCCTGAAAAGCCAGTGCCAGCAGGCCGCGAAGATAGTTATTGCCAATCTGTCCCCATTCCCTGTTGGAAAGCGTCGCCATGGGAATTGCGGCAATAGAAGAGTAAAGATAGATTTCGATCATACGCCCATATAGCACCACCGTAATGATCACGCTCATTACTTTCATGCCAAAGCTCACCAGCAGGGTTTCAAGCGCCAGCAGGACGAGTTCTCCAATCGGCATGGTTTCCATGACCGCGTTCATCTGTGTTATCAGCGCAGCGGAATCAATGGCGGTAGAGCCGCCGATGATTCCCGCCGCGCTGTTGACCACATGTTGCCCAATGTCAAAAACAGCCATTACGATGTCAAAGGTATGGGATACCACATATACCGCGATCCACATTTTGACAAAGTATTTGAAAAACATGAAGGTATCGAACTCGTGCATGTTGTTCGTGTTGGTAATCATGCTGATAAGTTCGTAACACAGGATGAAGGTAATGATCATCCCCGCAATGGGAATGACCACGGAATTGGAGAGGTTCTGTATCATGGAGAATATGCTGCCATTCCAGGCTTGCGGCGTCTGTCCAACCTGAGTTGCGATCTCACCAGTTTTTTGATTGACGTCGGTGAACATGTTGGTCAGGTTAGACGTAACCATGCCGGTGAGGAGCTGACGCATCCATCGTTCTATCTCTTCAAACAGAGCGTTAAACATGTGTCAGCGCCTCCCTTTTGAACTAAAAGAGATCGCTCAACAGCGGGATGAGTTGAGAGCCGATCAACGCGACGCCGCCCCCAGCCATCAATTGTTTAATCCCTTGGCTCTTCGCGCCGGGGTTGTCGTTGCCGTATCCTTCAAGAAGATTGATGACGCCCCAAGCGCCGAGGCCAGCGCCGATGGCAATTACAAGCGTCTGGAGAATACCAATGGCAGAAGAAAAAAACGTCATGGAATATCAAATCCCCTTTCTATTGCTCATGTTTCTGTCATGTCCTGGACTGCGTGGAAGCATCCGATAGAGAGGCGGAGGAAGGCTCTTCCAGTGAGCCTCCCTCCGCTTCCTCTTTTCCGGCGGCGCTGGTGAAATCATAGAATTCATAGACTTCGTCTGGCGACAGCCGGAGCCGGTGCTGAAGATACCGTTCTATATGAAAAGCGTTCTTAGGGGTGGCGTCTGACAGCAGCCGGTAACGCTTATGCCGGGTGATGTCGAATTTGTTGGATAAGAAGGGTCGTACGCCCCTAAGCTGAAGGATGCACTTATTTCCGTCCATGACCGCCAGTTCGTCTCGGCTCATGAGCTCATGGCCGGTTTTCTGGTAGTTCATCGCATGGGATGCGCTCTGGCCACGAGTATCGCTCGTGTTAAACAGGTCGATGGTTTCTTTGCCAAGGCTTTCAGATATTTCCTTCAGCGTCGATGGCTCTTTGCCACCAAGGAAGAGCATCGTGTCGCAGTTGCCAATAATCGTTTCAGCCGAATCCTTGTAGATGGTCTTCAGTTGGCTCTGGGATTGCAGGATAATAGACGCGGAGATTTCACGGGAGCGAATGGTCGCAATCAATTTGTCGAACATGGGAATCTGTCCAATATTGGCAAATTCGTCCAGCAAAAAACGAACATGATACGGAAGACTGCCGCCATGCACATCATCCGCGCGGTCGCACAATAGATTAAATAGCTGCGTATACATAAGTGCCACGACGAAATTAAAGGTGCTGTCCGTATCGGAAACAATGATAAACAGCGCCGTTTTCTGGTCGCCAATCATATCCAGTTCCATTTCGTCATAGGCCAGCAGTTCGCGCAGTTCCGCAATGTCAAACGGTGCGAGACGAGCGCCGCAGGAAATCAAAATCGACTTGGCGGTTTTGCCAGAGACGAAAAGTCAAGGACTTTTTCATCAAATTCAAAAAGAAGTCACATTTTGCGGACTTCTTCACGGAGCATACGCTTGATTTTGTCCTCCATCGTCTCCTTGGCGGTCTCGCTGAAATGGACACGGACGATATAGGTGGTCTTGCCGATCTGCTTTCTGACAGTCGGGCAAGTGGCGGTGTTGGTTGCGGTATTGTTCATTCAAAATCCTCCTGTAAATGAAAAAGTGCCCGGTGACTATTCATCATCGGGCGGTGTCGGTATGAGGGAACAAGGCAAGGCGGCAACATTAAGGTATCTATAAAAACCTTGCCGTCTTTGCCACGCTTGCCGTGTTCCTGTTGTCAGTCTCGGAGATAGCAGACCCATGCTGTGCCGTCTTTCTCGGTCACAAGCCTGTCCCCGATACGGCTCTTTGCCGTTCTCATGGTGCGTGAGGAAATCCCACGCTCATTGACCGTCTTTTCCAGCTCTGCACTTGGCATACGCTTTCCATCTGCCAGCAGTTCCAGAATGAGCATTTGCGCTTGTGCGGTCTTGCTTTCCGTCTTGGCTGTGTCCGTTCCGGCAAGCAGTTCATCGGCGGTAATGTCATAAGCTCCTATCCATTCAAAACCTTTCTCGTCTCCCAGAGAAAAGGCAAGGGACTGTCCGGGCGGCGCAAGGGAGCTTTTCTCATGGATAAGTACCCTTGTTGTGGGGCTGTCCTTCAGCTTGCCGATAAAGAGCAGACTGCGGACTGCCGCCGTAATGTCGATAGACCCTAATCCCCGGTAGGTGCTTTGCGTTCCTGCGGCTTTGTTGAGGTG
>DVOU01000038.1:0-4278 GCA_018713365.1 Candidatus Pullichristensenella excrementipullorum | reverse complement strand
GAGAAAAAGGCTCGCCGGGTGATCGACTTCATCCAGTGTCTCAGGCACACCAAGGGCGAATTTCACGGCAAGCCCTTCAAACTGCTGCCCTGGCAGGAGAAGATCATCCGGGATGTGTTCGGCACCGTGCGTGAGGATGACCCCACCATGCGCCAGTACACGACGGCGTACATCGAAATACCGAAGAAGCAAGGGAAGTCTGAGCTGGGTGCGGCCATCGCGCTCAATATGCTGGTCAACGATGACGAGTGGAAGGCGGAGGTTTACTCCTGTGCATCCGACCGCCAGCAGGCGGCCATCGTGTTCGACGTGGCCGTGGACATGGTCAAGCAGTCCCCGGCGCTCATGAAGCGCATCAAGATCATCCCCTCCATGAAGCGTATGGTCTACCAGCCCACGGGCAGCATCTATCAGGTGCTCTCCAGCGAGGTGGCGACCAAACACGGCCTGAATGTGTCCGCCTGTATCTTCGACGAGCTGCACACCCAGCCCACGCGCGCACTCTACGATGTTATGACGCAGGGCAGCGGCGACGCGAGAAAACAGCCGCTGTGGTTTCTGCTCACGACAGCGGGTACAGACCGCAACTCCATCTGCTGGGAAGTCCATCAGAAGGCGCTGGACATCCTCGAAGGGCGCAAGCATGATCCGCGATTCTATCCTGTCATATTCGGTTTGCCGGATGACACTGACTGGCAGGATGAAAAAAACTGGTACAAAGCCAATCCATCGCTGGGGCACACGATCACCATCGACAAGGTGCGCGACGCCTACCGTAAGGCGTTGGAAACGCCCGCCGATGAAAATATGTTCCGGCAACTCAGGCTGAACCAATGGGTGAAACAGTCTGTGCGCTGGATGCCCATGGACAAGTGGGACGAATGCGGGGGCGCGGTCAATCCCTGCGATCTGGAGGGTAAAGCCTGTTACGCGGGTCTCGACTTGTCCAGTACCTCCGACCTGACCACGCTGGTCTTGGTGTTCCCGCCTGAAGACAGCGACGGCGTTTATACCGTGCTGCCATTTTTCTGGCTGCCGGAGGACACGCTCAATCTGCGCGTGCGGCGCGACCACGTCATGTACAACGTATGGGAGAAGCAGGGCTTCATCCAGATCACGGAGGGGAACGTGGTGCATTATGGGTTTATCGAGCAATTCATCTGCCAGCTGGGCGAGCGCTACAACATCCGGGAAATTGCTTACGACCGCTGGAACGCAACCATGATGGTGCAGGCATTGCAGGACGATGGCTTCACGATGATTCCCTTCGGTCAGGGATTTAAGGATATGTCCCCACCGACAAAAGAATTGATGCGGCTGGTGCTGGAGCGGCACATCAACCATGGCGGGCATCCGGTGCTGCGCTGGAACATGGACAACGCCTTCGTGCGCACCGACCCGGCAGGCAACCTGAAGATTGACAAGGAAAAATCCACAGAAAAGGTGGACGGGGCGGTCGCGCTGGTCATGGCGCTGGATCGAGCCATGAAAAACCAAGGCGGCGGCAGCGTCTATGACGAACGTGGGCTGCTGTTCATCTGAGTTTCTTCATATTAAAGGGGAGGTCTGCCGTCATGCCGAGAAGTCCCAAGCGGCCATGCCGCTATCCGGGCTGTCCCAACCTGTGTGAGAGTGGCACATACTGCCCGGAGCACAGCTCCGAGTCGCCCGACCGTTTGCGCGGCAACGCCACCGAACGGGGTTATGATGCAAAATGGCGCAGGACACGCAGGCAATTTCTGCAAAAGCATCCCCTGTGCGCTAACTGCCTGTCCAAAGGCGTTCTGACGCCTGCGATGGTGGTCGACCACGTCATCCCGCATCGTGGCGACCAGCGGCTTTTCTGGGATAAACAAAACTGGCAGCCGTTGTGTAAGGCGTGCCACGACCGAAAAACCGGGAGCGGTCTGTAACTGGAGGTATTCATGGCAAACCCATTCACTCGACTTTTCCGCGCGCGGGACAAGCCCGGCAGGCGCGCTTCGCCGAAGAACGCCGTCTCCGCCGCGCCGACGTTCTACTTTGGCAGCAGCATATCGGGCAAAAGCGTCACCGCGCGCTCGGCCATTCAGGTCTCCACCGTTTACGCCTGTGTACGCGTCATCGCTGAGACCGTGGCCAGCCTGCCGCTCAATGTGTTTGAGGCTACAGACAAGGGCGGCGTCAAGGCGCTGGAACATCCGCTGCAGCATCTTCTGCACGACGAACCCAATCCGGAGATGACTTCCTTTATCTGGCGGGAAACGATGCTTTCACATCTGCTCCTGTGGGGAAACGCCTATTGCCAGATCATCCGCACCGGGCGCAACGGCATCGTCGGCCTGTATCCGCTGCTGCCCGACCACATGGAGGTCGACCGCGACAGCAAAGGCAAGCTGACCTACACCTACACCACCAGCGAAGGCCGCATGGTGCGCCTCGATCCCACGGACGTTCTGCACATCCCCGGCCTCGGTTTCGACGGTGTCATGGGCTACAGCCCCATCGCACTGGAAAAGAGCGCGGTCGGGCTGAGCATTGCCGCTGAGGAGTACGGCTCGAAGTTTTTCGGCAACGGCGCAATGCCCTCCGGCGTGCTGACGCACCCCAACACAATCAAAGACCCCAAGCGCCTGCGGGAGAGCTGGAACGCGGCCTATGGCGGCTCCGCCAACTCGGGCAAGGTGGCCATCCTCGAAGAGTCCATGACCTTTACGCCCATCAGCATTCCCAATGACGCGGCGCAGTTTCTGGAGACGCGGAAGTTTCAGGTGACAGAGATCTGCCGGATCTTTCGCGTGCCACCGCACATGATTGGCGACCTCGAGCGGGCGACGTTCAGCAACATCGAATCACAGAACATTTCCTTTGCCGTCCATACCATCCGCCCGTGGCTGGTGCGCATTGAGCAGGCCATGGATCGCGCGCTCTTCCCGGAGAACGAGAAGGGCCGCTTTTATGTGCGCTTCAACCTGGACGGGCTAATGCGGGGCGACTACAAATCCAGGATGGAGGGCTACGCCATCGCGCGGCAAAACGGCTGGATGTCCGCCAATGACATCCGGGAACTTGAGAATCTCAACCCGTTGTCCGACGAGGAAGGCGGAAACCTGTACCTCGTCAACGGCAACATGGTTCCCATCACCATGGCAGCAGCTGGATACACAAACAACGCAAAGCAGGAGGTACTTAAATGAAGAAGTTTTGGAACTGGGCGCGGGATGAGACGGCCCCGGACGCGCGTGTGCTGCGGCTGGAAGGCACCATCGCCGAGGAAAGCTGGTTTGACGACGACGTGACGCCCGCCGCGTTCAAGGGGGAACTATTCTCGGAGAATGGCCCGGTCACAATCTGGATCAACAGCCCCGGCGGGGATTGTGTGGCCGCAGCGCAGATCTACAACATGCTCATGGATTATCCCGGCGACGTCACTGTGAAAGTGGACGGCATCGCCGCCAGCGCCGCATCAGTCATCGCCATGGCGGGCACGCGCGTGCTCATGTCGCCTGTGTCCACTATGATGATCCACAACCCGCTTACCGTGGCCATGGGCGACACCGAGGAAATGCGCCGCGCCATCCAGATGCTGAACGAGGTCAAGGAGAGCATCATCAACGCCTACGAAATTAAGACCGGCCTGTCGCGCGCGCGGCTTTCGCATCTCATGGATGCGGAAACGTGGATGAACGCAAACAAGGCGCTGGAATTGGGCTTCTGCGACGAGATCATGTTTAGGCGGGAGGAAGCGGAGTCCACGCCGGAGGATAGCTTCCTCTATTCCCGCCGCGCGGTCACGAATTGCCTGCTGAATAAGCTGAAAGCCCGAGCACCCAAGCCCGAACCCCGAGTAAAAGCGTCAGACCTCGAAAAAAGGCTGGCGCTTTTGAAGTATTGAGGAGGATACCGCTATGAACCAGATCCTTTCCCTGCGCGAGAAGCGCGCCAAGGCATGGGACGCCGCCAAAGCGTTCCTCGACAGCAAGCGCGGTGCAGACGGGATGCTCTCTGCCGAGGACGCCGCGACCTACGACAAAATGGAGGCCGACGTGGTCAATCTCGGCAGGGAGGTCGAGCGCCTCGAACGTCAGGCCGCCATCGACCGCGAGCTGAACAAGCCCCTGAGCAAGCCCATCACCGAGCGCCCCGGCGCGGATGCCGATAAGGGCAAGACTGGCCGCGCGACCGACGAATACAAGGCCGCTTTCTGGCGCACCATGCGCGCCAAGTCCGTACCGCACGAGGTGCTCAACGCCCTGCAGGTGGGCGTGGAATCGGAGGGCGGCTATCTCGCGCCGGATG
>DVOU01000037.1:0-81029 GCA_018713365.1 Candidatus Pullichristensenella excrementipullorum | reverse complement strand
CCTGACGCCCTCGGAGGCACGCCTGCTCGATGGCCGCGAGGCCGCGCGGGCGCTGACGGACGATGGCGCCGCCTACGAAGAACTCTCCGCGCGCCTGCTCGCCTGGGCGAGCGGCGTCATCTGTGAAATGGGCGGCGCTAACGCAAACGATACAGAAACGCGCTTGCGCCTTAATGGCGCGCGCGCTATACTGAATACTGACAACTGAGAAAAGAACGTCTTCAGGGCAGGGTGCAATTCCCGATTGGCGGTAAAGTCCGCGAGCGCAGGCGCGCAGATTTGGTGAGATTCCAAAACCAACAGTGAAAGTCTGGATGAAAGAAGATGTGTCTTGGTCAAGGATGCTTCGCGTCAATACGATACAGCCTCCGGCACACCAAATGGACACCTGCAAGACGCTCCGTCTTCAGGCGTCCATTTTGATTTGTGGAGGGAAACACTGTGAACTACAAGACCAAGAAGATCGCCATGCTGGGTGTGCTTGCCGCGCTGGCCTACCTGTCCGTCGTACTCATCAACATCCCCGTGGTGTCGGTGGATTTTCTCAAGTACGAACCCAAGGACGTCATCATCGCTCTGGGCGGCTTCATGTTCGGCCCGCTGCCGGCGGCACTGCTCAGCGTGGTGGTCTCCCTGCTGGAAATGGTCACCATCAGCTCCACGGGCATCATCGGCTGCGTGATGAACATACTTTCCACCTGGGGCTTTGCCTGCGTGGCGGCCATCGTCTATAAGCGCATGCACACGCTCAAGGGCGCGATCATCGGCCTTGTCACCGGCTGCCTTGCGACCACGGCGCTGATGCTTCTGTGGAACTACCTCATCACGCCCTTGTACATGGGTCTGACGCGCGAGGCGGTGGCGGCCATGCTCCTGCCCGTCTTTTTGCCCTACAACCTGCTCAAATGCGCCATGAACGCCGCCCTGACCATGCTCATCTACAAGCCGCTGGTCAACGCCCTGCGCCGGGCGAACCTGCTGGAGGGCGCCTCCGCGTCCAACGCGGGCACGCGCAACCTCAGCATCATCCTCGTTTCTCTGCTGGTGGTGGCCACCTGCGTGCTATGCGTGCTGGTGCTGCGCGGCGTGATCTGAAAAGCAACGGAAAAGGCCGGGGAACTGTCCATTCGCTCCCCGGCCTCTCTTCACGCCCCGGCCTTGACCATGCCGGAATTGATGTAAAACGCCAGTATATCGACGATGCGGGCGTTCTTGCCGCCGCGCGCGACGATGAGGTCGGCGTACTCCACGTAGTTGCGGATATAGCGCTCAAACATGGGTTTGACCGTTTCCAGATACTGCCGGGCGACGCTGTCCACGTGCCGTCCGCGCTCAATGATGTCGCGCTGCACGCGCCGCAACAGGCAGATGTCCGGGTCCACCTGAATGAAGATCTTGAAGTCCAGCAGATCGCGCACCGCCGGGTCGTAGAACACGTGGATGCCCTCCAGAAGCACCACGTCGGCGGGGCTGATGCGCTCCTGCGAATCGCAGCGCCGATGCTGCTTGTAATCGTAACCCTTGCGGGTGATGGAGCAGCCCGCGCGCAGGGCTTCGAGGTCGGCGCGCAGGGCTTCATGCTCAAACGCCTCCGGCTCGTCGTAATTGATGCGCTCGCGCTGGGCAAAGTCCATGTCCGGGTGGTCCTTGTAGTAGGAATCCTGCTTGAGCAGCACGCACGGCTCGTCGAGCCTGCGCGCCAGTTCATCCGCCAGCGTCGATTTGCCGCTTCCGCTCGCGCCGCAGATACCGATGATGAGCATGTACACCCCCGCCCTTTCTGCCTACTATCATAGCACAGCCGGGCGGGGATTTCAAGCGGCAAAGCGCATGGCGTCCGGTCAAGGCTTCCAGCGCGTGCTTTCCCCGTTCTCGTCCGCTTCGCGCAATTTGCGCAGCATGCGCAGGAGGAACTGACGGTTGCTCAATTTGGCGGCTTCCTCATCGCTGCCGGCGTGGTGAATGGCCGTGCGCATGTTGCGCTCCACGTTCTCCGGCGTGGTCATCAGGCTCTGCGCCACGCGCGGATAAAGGTCGCGGCGCAGGTTGCGCAGGCGACGCTCGTCCTGATGCAACAGATACAGAGCCTCCGCCAGACAGGAAAAGCCAAACAGCCGCGGCGGTATCCCCGCGCTGAGCAGCAGGCGTCGCGCGGCCGCGGTGGGGGAGAGCGGCTCGCGCCGCGCTTCGAGCGCACGCTGCTCCGCCTGCAAGCGGCGCTTCATGCGGGATGTGTCCACAATGCACTCGTGCAGCTGTTCCATGGGTACCGGCTTGGAAAGGAACATGTCCGCGCCGATCTCCTGACACATCTGCACCGCCGTTTCGCTCTGGAACGCCGTGCAGACGATCAGCGCAGGCTGGCTGGGCAGAGCGCGAAGCGCGCGCAACAGCGAAAGGCCGCAGCAGCACTTCTGCGCCAGCCCCAGCACGACGCAGTCCGCCACGCCGCGCTCGATTTGGAGCATGCCCTGCGCGGCATCCGTAGTGTGACCGATGACGTCAACATCCCGCGTGGCGGAGAGGTACTGCGCCGCGCGTTCGAGGAAGCGCGGATCAATGTCGATGAGAAACAGACGGACCTTGTTCATGTGCCCCAAATCCTTTCCTATACTTGTGTAATTCCGCAAAGAAGTGTAAGTGCTTCTTTGTGATACCATTATAGCCATACAGAAGTAGCGCGTCAATATCCATTCATGAAAATCAATGGCTGCATATGATAAAATAATTTGAAGCAAATGTCGAAGAGAATCGCAATACTGTCACAATAATGCTGTTAGTGCATTATTCGCCGCGAAGGAGGCCGGCGATGGCCTTGGAGAGGGGCTGCATGGCGTTCAGCGCCTCCACGAGCGTGTTGCGGTTGTTCCCCGCTTCCACGAGGATGCACAGCGGCCCGACGTGCTGGTTGTAGCGGTTGGTCTTGACCAATACGTCGCGGCAGATGCCCGGCATCTCTTCGTTGAGGGCGTCGGTGAGGGCGCGGGCAAAGGCGTAGTTCTCTTCATAATGCGGCTTGACCTGAAAGTTGTCGCCGCGACCGACGAGCATCATCAGCTTCGCGTAGCCCACGCCATCCGCGTAGAGGGCGTTGTCACCCATGCCCTCCACGTAGGCGTCTCGGTGCAGGTCGATGTAGAGGTCGAACGGCTCCGCATAGGACAGCGCGGTTTCCTCCGAGCGCAGATAGGCGGTGGAGAGGTCGTCCAGCTCGTGGTCGGTGACATCGTGGACCACTTCGCAGCCCTCCGCGCGCAAAAGCTCCGCCAGTTCCTCGCCCACGCGCACTACGCTGTGCGCCTCGTCGTCCGTGCGCCATGCTTCCAGCGCCTCATAGGGGTCCTCGTCGGTCTGCTCGTAGGCTTCATGGGTGTGCGTGTGGTAAATGAGTACGCGCGGCGCGGCCTCTGCCGGCGGCACGGTGGCGCTGGCGGGGCCGAGCTGGTCGGGCGGTACGGTCTGGTCGGTGTGTTCGTTCTCCGGCGGCGGGTCTTGTCCCTCCACGCTTCCGACGACGGTGATCTCAATGCCCGCGCCGCCCGCGGACGAGGCGAAGACCGTTTTCGCGGTCCCCGCCCCCTCGTCTGCGCTCTCCTCAACGAGACTGCCGCCCGTCTCCACGGCGCCTGTTTCGGCCGCGTCGACGGCGAAGAGCTGGAACGCCAGCAGGCATATTACCAGCGCCAGCAACACCGCCGCCACGCCCAGAAGCAGATGAGAGCCCTTGATCACCCGAAAGCGCACCATGTCCATCCCTCCTCCGCAACAGCCTATTCGCGCGCGGTGGCGAATATGAAAAAACGCCGCAAAGCGCGGCAGGATGCGGGCAAGGCGGGCAGAGCGTTGAAAAGTCGATATTTCAGGACGAATTATACGTTGGAGGCCTTGGCGGCTCAACCATCCGCGAGCGGGCGCAAAAACAGCCCGGCGCGATAGACTTCATTGCGGGCAAAGCCTGCCGCTTTGGCGGCGGCGGAGGCTTCCTCCAGCGTCCCTCCCGCGTACAGGCATTCGGCCATCAGCGCCACGGCGCTGCCGGAAACAGGCTCCGACGCCTGCGGGGCAGGCAGAGGGGAGAGGTCCACGGCCAGACAGTATTCGCCCTTTTCCACATTGGCGTTGGCGCGCAACTGCGCAAGCACATCCTCCGGCGCGCCGCGCAGCAGCCACTCGAATTTCTTGGAAAGGTCGGCAAACACCGCCAGCAGGCACTGCGGCCAGCGCGCGGCGATGGCCTCCACCAGCGCCACCACGCGGTGGGGGGACTCGTAGAACACGGCGACAGGCACGCCCGTCGCGCGCACGGCGTCGAGCTTTTCATTTAGCGCCTTCTTCTCGCGCGGCAGAAAGCCAAAGAAGGCAAACTCGCGCGCGTCAAAGCCTGCCGCCGACAGCGCCGCCGTCACCGCCGACGGCCCGCAGATGGGCGTCACGGGGATGCCGGCCTCCCATGCCGCGCGCACCAGCAGATGTCCGGGGTCAGAGATGGCCGGGGTGCCCGCGTCGCAGGTGAGGGCCACGGTGAGGTCTTCCGCGAGCATGCGCTCGATGAGCTGCGGGGCGCGCACGTCCTCGTTGTGGCGGTGGCAGGAGATGAGCGGCTTTTTCAGCTCCATGCGGTTGAGCAGCTTCATGGTCACGCGCGTGTCCTCGGCGGCGATGAGGTCGGCGCAGGCAAGCGCCTCGCGCATGCGCGGCGTGAGGTCGTTGAGATTGCCGATGGGTGTCGCCACCACGAAAAGACGTGCCATATCAGCGCTCCTTCAACACGTAGATCAGCTCGTTGCCGGCGACGAAGCGGCCGGCGATGCGGTATTTTTCCGGGCAGTTTTCCTCAAACGCGCTCGAATAGTTGCGCTCCATGCCCACTGAGCGCCCTGAGAGCGTGCGCGTGGGGAAGGAGACGGCCGCCCATGAGGCGTTCAAGCGCTCAAGCAGCGCGTAGCCCTCCGCGCCCAGCAGGGGCAAGAGCTTAAAGACGAGGGCCAGATCGAAGCGCTCCTCCGGCAGCTGCGCCGTGCGCAGGTCCGCGCCCTCCGCGCGCGCGTCGAGGCCGTTTTCCTCGGCAAAGCGGTTGACCAGCGCCACCGCGCCCAAGTGCGCGTCCAGCCCCACAACGCCCACGCCACGCGCGGCGAGGTAGATGGGGTTCAGACCGCAGGCGAGGTCCAGCACGCGCCGGGGTTTTCCCACCAGCTCGAACAGTTGCGCGTAAAGCGCGTCCATGGCCGCAAGCGGCAGGCGTTCGCGCGTGGAAGCGTGCAGGGAAAGGATGCGCGCAAGCGCCGCATCGCCGCCCTCCGGCCACGCGCCAAGCAGCTTTGCGGCGCGCTTTGCTTCCTCGCGGCTGAAAAACGCCCCGGCCACGCGGTGCAGCTCCCGCCGCGCGGCGCGGTCGGCTTCCTTTGCTTTGGCGTGCCGCGCCTCCGCCTCGGCGTAGGCGCGCTCCACCAGCGCGCCGCAGAGATAGTCATGCTTCTCCATCGCGCAAAAGCTCCATCAGCCGCCCGTAAAAGCGCAGGTTGTGCGCCGTCATCAAATGCAGGGCATAGGGGTCGCCCATTTTCAAAAGATGGTTGAGATAGGCGCGGGAATGACCGCGGCAGAGCGCGCAGTCGCACGTCTCGTCCACGCTGCGCCCGTCGCGGCAGTAGTCCGCGTCCATGGGGTAGAGGTAGCGGTAGAACAGCTTCCCGGAGCGCACGCCCTCCGCCGTATCCATGCCCGGCAGAAAGACGTAGAGGCGGTTGTGCCGCGCCTCGCGGGTGGGGATGACGCAGTCGAAGAGCCGGTAGCCCATCTCCACGCACTGCGCGATCTCCTCGGGCTTGCCAAGCCCCATGGCGTATTTGAGCTTGTGATCGGGCATGGCGTCGGCGGCCATTTTCAAAACGTCCAGCCGCAGTTTCCCCTCGGAATCCAGCGGCCAGCCGCCAAAGCCATAGCCGTCAAAGCCGATCTTTTCCAGCCGCTCGCCGCACTCCATGCGCAGTTCCGGGTCGCTGCCGCCCTGCACGATGCCCAGCAGCAGCGGCTTTTTCTCCCTTTTCGCCGTCAGGCGGTCGAACTCGGCGCGGCAGCGCGCGCCCCAGCGCACAGTCAGTTCCACGCTGCGGCGCTGCGTGGCCGCGTCGTCGTCGGGATGCGTACACATATCCAGCGCCATGATGACGTCCGAGCCGAACTGCAATTGCGCCGTGACGCACTTTTCCGGCGTGTAGACCATGCGCTCTTTGCGGTCGGGGCGAAAGATGATCTCATTTTCGCGGATCTCTCCGTACTCCGGGTTTTCGCGGATCAGCGAATAGAGCTGAAAGCCGCCCGAATCGGTGAGAATGGCTCCCCGATAGCCGGAAAAGCCGTGCAGCCCGCCGAGGCTCTTGATGAGCCGCGCGCCGGGCTTGGTCATCAGGTGATAGGTATTCATCTCCAGCCCGAACAGTCCCGCCGCCTCCACATCCGCAAACGAGGCGGCGCGCACGGCGGCGTAGGTGGCGTCGGGAAAGAACGCGGGCAGAGGCACGCGCCCGGAGGGTAGGTCCAGATACTTCATGGCAATTTCTCCACGATGCGCAAGGTGGCGCTGCGGGCGCGGGGGTTTATTTCCAATTCATCTTCCCCGGCGGTGATGGGCTTGCGGGTGATGAGGCGCACCACCGGCTTTTTGCCGCAGACGCACACGGGGATGTTCTTTGGACAGGTGCAGGGGTCGGCCAGCGTGCGAAAGGCGTTTTTGACGATGCGGTCTTCCAGGGAGTGGAAGGCGATGACGCACAGCCTCCCGACGGGCTTGAGCAGCGCCGCGAGCATCTCCAAGGACGCGCGCAGCGGTTCCAATTCGTCGTTGACGGCGATGCGCAGCGCCTGAAACACGCGCCGCGCCGGATGCGACCCGTCCCTGGCGCGCACCTTTTTGGGGATGGCCGCGTCGATGGCGGCGACGAGCTGCAACGTGGTCTCTATGGGCCGGCGATCGACGACCACGCGGGCGATCTGCCGCGCCCAGTTTTCCTCGCCGTAGTCGCGGAAGATGCGCGTCAATTCGTCCTCGGAGGCGGCGTTGACGATGTCCGCCGCCGTCTTGCCCCGCGAGGCGTCCATGCGCATGTCCAGCGGCGCGTCCTCGTGATAGGAAAAGCCGCGCTCGCGGCAGTCGAGCTGGAACGAGGAGACGCCAAGGTCGGCGAGGATGCCGTCAAAGCGCTCGCCGCCCACCAGCTCCGCCGCGTCGTGAAAATTGCCGCGTATGGCGCGAAAAGCAGCGGCGTCCCGGGCGTTTTCCCGCAAAAAGGCCGCGATCCGCTCCGTGGCGGCGTCGATGGCGTCCGCGTCGCGGTCGATGCCGGTCACGTTCCCGCCCCGCCGCAGTATTTCCTGCGTATGTCCGCCGCCGCCCAGCGTGCAGTCGAGATACTTCCCACCGGGGACGACGCGCAGGCCGTCCATGCACTCCGTCAGGAGCACCGGGAGGTGGTGAAATTCCATACGCTTTCCCCCTTCAGCAGCGCGCGGGCAGCGCCCACGAGATAAAGAGAGCCGGCCACCACGCGCGGGCCGGAAACGGCGGCGAGCGCCTCTTCCACCGACTCAGCCGTGCGTATATCGCAGCCCAGAGCGGCATAGGCCGCCGCCACGCGCTCCGGTTCGGCGGCGCGGGGCTCGTTTACGCGCGTGGCCACCACGCGGGGGAAGAGCGGCGCGAGCAGTTCCGCGCAGGCTTCCACCTGCTTGTCGCGCATCATGCCGGTGATGAGCGTCATGCCCGCGCCGGGGAAGTGTTCTTCAAGGTATTCGCGCAGCGTGCGCGCGCCCTGCGGGTTGTGCGCGCCGTCCAGCAGCGTATCACCCAGCCATTCCAGCCGCCCCGGCCACTCGGCCTCGCGCAGGCCGGCTTCGAGGTTTTTCAGCGTCAGCCCCGAGGCGCGCAGCCCGTAGAGCGCCAGCGATGCGTTGCGCATCTGGTGCCGCCCGGGCAGGCGGATGGAAAACTCCCCAAAGGGCAGGCGAAAGTGACTGCCGTAGGGGGTGATCTCCACCGGCTCCGGCGCTTCGGCGACGGTGATCTCACCCTTCTCACGGAAGATATTCAATATGTCCTCGCTCTGGCGCATCACCACCGCCGGAACGCCCGGCTTGATGATGCCCGCCTTTTCGCGGGCGATTTCTTCAATGGTATCGCCCAACTGTGCCATGTGATCCATGCCGATGGCGGCGATCATCGAGACGATGGGGGTGATGACGTTCGTGCAGTCCAGCCTTCCGCCCAGACCGCATTCCACCACCGCCACCTGCACGCCCGCCTCGCGGAAGTACCAGAAGGCCAGCGCCGTGCCGATCTCAAAGGTGGTGGGCGAGACGCCCGTGCGCTCCAATGCCGCGCACGCCGCCATGATCTCCCGCACGCCGCGCAAAAGCGCCGCCTCGGGGATGCACTGGCCGTTCACGCGGATGCGCTCGCGGTAGTTTTCCAGATAGGGGGAAGTATAGAGCCCCGTCACATAGCCGCTTTTTTGCAGACACGCGGCGCACATGGCCGCGGTCGAGCCCTTGCCGTTGGTGCCGGCGATGTGCAGGGAACGAAACGCCCGCTCAGGCTCGCCCAGAGCCGCGAGCAACGCGCGCGTGTTCTCAAGTCCGTTCTTGTGGCCGGTATAGCGCCGGCTGTGTATCCATCGTATGGCTTCGTTTGCGTTCATGCTCACCGTCACAGCTTCGTCGGGGCGAGGCCGACCTTTTTGTGGACCTTGCGCAGCGTGCGCATGGCCAGCGCCGAGGCGCGCTCCGCGCCGCTGTGCATGACGCTTTCCAGATAGGCCTTGTCGGCGCTGAGCTTTTCGTAGTTCTGCTGGATGGGCGCAAGGGTGGCGATCACCGCGTCTGCCACGGCATCCTTGAACGCGCCGTAGCCCTTGCCGGCAAAGTCCGCGGCGATGGTGTCAAGGCTCTGGCCGGTCAGCGCCGAGAGGATGCTCATCAGGTTGGAAACGCCGGGCTTGTTCTCCGGGTCGAAGCGCACCTCCGCGTCGCAATCGGTCACGGCGCGGCGCAGTTTCTTGCGGATAACGTCCGCCGGGTCGAGGATGGCGATATAGGTGTCCTCGGGGTCGGACTTGGACATCTTGCGCGTCGGCTCCTGCAAACTCATCACCCGCGCGCCGACCTTGGGGAAGTAGCCGTCCGGCACCACGAAGGTGTCCGAATACAGGGCGTTGAAGCGCTCGGCGATGTTGCGTGCCAGTTCCAAATGCTGCTTCTGGTCCGAGCCGATGGGCACGAGGTCGGCCTGATAGAGCAATATGTCCGCCGCCATCAGCACCGGGTAGGCAAACAGGCCGCAGTTGATGTTGTCGGCGTGCTTTCTGGACTTGTCCTTGAACTGCGTCATGCGCGAAAGTTCGCCCATGTAGGTGTAGCAGTCGAGGATCCAGGCCAGTTCCGCGTGCTGATGGACGTGGGACTGGAAGAAGATGATGTTCTTTTCCGGGTCGAGGCCGCTGGCGAGGAAAATGGCCAGCGTGCGCAGGCAGGCCTTGCGAAGCTGCGCGGGGTCCTGACGGATGGTGATGGCGTGAAGATCGACGATGGAATAGAGGCAGTCATACTCGTCTTCCAACAGTTTAAAGTTGCGCAGCGCCCCGATATAATTGCCCAAAGTCAGGTTGCCGGTGGGCTGTATGCCGGAAAAAATGCGTTTTTTCGCGTCCATGAGCGATCTCCTCCGTTAAATCGGAAACATATCTTTGAATATCATATCACGCGGTCAAATTTTCGTCAAGGTTGGCTTGAAAAAATCGGCGGAATCTGCTAGAATGGATACAATGGCATGATAGGGGGAGAATGGATTGGCTATGTATACCATCGCGCTGGACGCCATGGGTGGCGACAACGCCCCGCAGGCCGTCGTCGAGGGCGCGAAACTGGCGGTCGCGGAATTTCCCGACGTCGCTATCCAGCTCTACGGCCCGGAAGACGTGTTAAAGCCCCTCGTGGGCAGCGCCGAGCGCGTGGAGATCATCAACGCCCCGGACGTCATCGGCATGCACGATTCGCCGATGCTGGCCGTGCGCCAGAAGGTGGATTCTTCCATGGTCAAGGCGGTCATGGCCGTGCGCGAGGGCAAGGCGGACGCCGTCGTTTCCGCCGGCTCCACGGGCGCGCTGCTGGCTGGCGGCATGTTGCGCATCGGACGCATCCGCGGCGTCGAGCGCCCGGCGCTGGCCCCGGTGATCCCTGGGCGCAAAAAGCCCTTTTTGCTCATCGACTGCGGCGCCAACGTCGATTGTCAGGCCCGCTATCTGCAGCAGTTCGGCCTCATGGGCGCTGTCTACATGCAGAGCGTGCAGGGCGTCGCGCGTCCGGAAGTCGGCCTTGCCAACATCGGCACCGAGGCGGAAAAGGGCGACAAGCTCACCCGCGAGGCCTACGAACTGATGTCCAAACAGACGGCCTACGTCTTCAAGGGCAATGCCGAGGTGCGCGATGTGCCCAACGGCGACTTTGACGTCGTGGTGGCCGACGGCTTTGTGGGGAACGTCATCCTCAAGACCATCGAGGGCGTTTCCGGCCTCATCATGGGCATGCTCAAGGACGGCGTGCGTTCCTCGCGCCGCGCCCGAGCCGGTGCTTTGATGATGCGCCCCGCCCTGCGCGGCCTCAAAAGCAAGATGGATTACAAGAGTCATGGCGGCGCTCCGCTTCTGGGCGTGAACGGCGCGGTGGTCAAGGCGCATGGCAGTTCCGACGCTCGGGCGATCAAGAATGCCGTGCGGCAGGCGCGCTCCATGCTGGAGGGCAAAGTGGTGGAAAAGATACGGGACGGCCTTGAGGGCCTGTCCGCGAAAGAATAAGGAGGTACACACCCATGGTTTATGAAAAGGTCGTGGAATACATCACCCAGCAGCTCCCCGTCAAGGCGACGGACGTCAAGCCCGAGAGCCGTCTGGTCGAGGACCTCGGCGCGGACAGCGCCAATATGATGATGCTCATCATGGATCTTGAGGCCGAGTACGATATGACCGTCGAAGACGACATGCTCAGCCAGATCAAGACCGTGGATGACATCGTCAAATACATCGAAAAGCGGGTCGGATGAGCGGTGGAACGCTTGCAGGAAAAGCTCGGCTACCGCTTTCGTGACCGAACGCTTTTGACCACGGCGCTCACGCACCCCTCCTTCGGGAGCGATCACCACGTCGCCCACTACCAGCGGCTGGAATTTCTCGGCGACGCGGTGCTGGAACTGGTGGTGAGCCAGTACCTTTATCAGTCCCTGCCGGACATGCCGGAGGGGACGCTGACGCGCATGCGCGCCCACGCCGTGCGCGAGGAGGCGCTGTTTCAAGCCGCCCGGCGATTGGAGCTGGGGCGGCTTGTGCGCCTGTCCGTGGGCGAGGAGCGCACGGGCGGGCGGGAAAAGCCCTCCATACTCGCGGACGTGGCCGAGGCCGTGTTTGCGGCGGTGTATCTGGACGGCGGCCTCGAGGCCGCGCGGCGGGTGATCCTCGCCTCTCTGGGGGAGTTGCTGGACATGCGCTCCCTGTCCGACTGTCTGGATGAGAAATCGCGCCTGCAGGAGGCCATGCAAAAGCGCGGCGCCATGCCGCGCTATGAATTCGTTTCCTGCGAAGGCCCGGCGCATGCGCCCACCTTCCGCTATCAGGTGTGGGACGGCGACGCGCTTTTGGGCGAGGGCGAGGGCGCAAGCAAGCAGCTTGCGCAGCAGGCGGCGGCGAAAAACGCATTGCAAAAGTTGGGAGCAGACCATTGCGGCTAAAGAAACTGGTGCTCCACGGGTTCAAGTCCTTTGCGGACCGCGTGGAGGTGACATTTGAAGACGGGATTACCGGCGTCGTCGGCCCGAACGGCTGCGGCAAGTCCAACATCGCTGACGCGGTGCGCTGGGTGCTTGGCGAGCAGAGCGCCAAGACGCTGCGCGGCGCGAAGATGGAGGATGTCATTTTCAAC
The DNA here is from genome assembly GCA_018713365.1 of Candidatus Pullichristensenella excrementipullorum. GTDB lineage: Bacteria > Bacillota > Clostridia > Christensenellales > Aristaeellaceae > Pullichristensenella > Pullichristensenella excrementipullorum. The sequence goes on along the minus strand of DVOU01000037.1, from coordinate 69,065 downwards.
GGCACGGAAAAGCGCCGCCGCCTGGCGTTTTGCGAAGTGACGCTGACGTTCGACAACGAGGACAAGGCGCTGCCGGTGGACTTTACCGAAGTCGAGGTTTCCCGCCGCGTCTACCGCAGCGGCGAGGGCGAGTACAAACTCAACGGCACGCCCTGCCGCCTGCGCGACATCGTGGACCTTTTCCGCGACACGGGCATCGGCAAGGAGGGCTATTCCCTCATCGGCCAGGGCCGCATCGACGACATACTCTCCGTGCGCTCGGAGGACCGGCGCAAGGTCTTTGAGGAAGCCGCCGGCATCGTCAAGTACAAGGCCCGCAAGCTGGACGCACAGCGCCGCATGGAGAACACGCGACAAAACCTCACCCGCGTGGAGGACATACTTTCCGAACTGGAAACGCGCGTGGAACCGCTCCGGGAACAGAGCGAGACGGCGCGCGAATACCTGGCGCTGCGCGACGAATTGAAGCTTTTGGACATCAATGTCTACCTCGTTCGCACGGAGCGCTATCAGGTGCGCCTCGCGGAACTGCGCGAAACGCTGGAAACGCTCTCCGAGGCCGTTTCGCAGGCGGAAGGGGAGTTGAAGACCGTCTCTGCCGCCCGCGAGGAAGGGCTTGTGGAGTTGGACGCGCTCGAACGCGAGGCGGCCGCGCAGCGCGAGATCGTGCAAAAGTGGATCCGCGAGGTCGAGGCCCGCGAGGGCGCGGTGCAGGTGATGCGCGAGCGCATCCTCGCAGGCGAGCGCGAGCGCGACCGCCTGATCGCCGAGCGCGACGCGGCCCGCGAGGGCGGCGGGGGCGTCAAGCGCCACGTCGAGGAATTGCGGGAAAAGATCGCCTCGGAGACGGACGCCATCGCCAAACTGGAGGCCGAGCAGGCCGCGCGCGAGGCGGAGCTTGCCCAGTTTGAGGACGAACTTTCCGCCCTCGAAGAACAGGCCGAGGCGGAGAAGGAACAGATCATCCAGTCCATGAACCGCCTGGGCGACGTGCGCAATCAGCAGGCGCGTCTGGAGACGCTGCGCACGGCGCTGGAGGGGCAGCTCACCTCCATGGACGCGGACAGTCAGCGCGCCGAGGCGGGCACGCGCTCTTTGGACGAACAGCTCGCTGCCGCGCAGGCCCTCGCGCGGGAGGAGAGCGAGCGCAAGGCGCGCTTTGAGCGCGAAGTGGCCTCCTCGGTCGAGCAGGTGCGCGCCTCCTCCGAGCAGAGCCAAAAGCTCTCTGAGCGCGTCAACGCCCTCATGGGCGAGCGCCAGCGCGCCGATTCGCGCCTCAAACTGCTCGTGGAGATGCAGAACGACTACGAGGGCTACCAGCACTCGGTCAAGCAGGTGCTGCTCTACGCCCGCAAGAGCGGCGTCTCCGGCGTACACGGCGTGGTGGCGGAACTGATCGAAGTGCCGGAAAAGCTGGAGCGCGCCATCGACATGGTGCTGGGCGGGGCCTTGCAGAACATCGTCGTCGAGCGCGACGAGGACGCCAAGCGCATGATCGAATACCTGCGCAACAACCGCTTTGGCCGCGCCACCTTCCTGCCCATCGGCTCTGTGCGCCCCCGCGTACTCGACGCGCGCGAGCGCGAGGTGCTGAAGCTGCCCGGCTGTCTGGGCGTGGCCTCGGAGCTGATCCGCTTTGACGACAAATACCGCGGCGTCATCGACAACCTTCTTGGCCGCACTGTGGTGGCGGAAAACCTCGAAGCCGGCATCCGCATACAGCGCGCCGGGCGCTACGCTTTCCGTCTGGTGACACTCGAAGGCGACGTCATGCACTCCGGCGGCTCGATGACCGGCGGCAGCGTGCAATCGCGGGTGACGAACCTGCTCTCCCGCGGCCGCGAGATCGAGGAATTGCGCAAGCGCCTCGGCGAACTGGACGATGAAGTCATCGCCGCCCGCAACGAACTGGTGAGGCAGGAGGCCGAGCGCACGCGCCTCAAACAGGAGCGCGGCGAACTGTACGACGAACTGCACCGCCAGGAAGTCGCCTGCGCCCGCGCCGAAGCGCAGCTCAAGGCCGTGGAAGACGAGCGCGCCGCCCACGAGGAGAGCGTCTTTCGCGTGCGCGCCGAGCGCGAGCGTCTGGAGGCGCAGCTCGAGGACGTCAAGCGCTCTCTTACCGCCATCGAGGAGCATCGGCAATCGGCGCAGGAAAGCACCGAGGGCCGTCAGGAGCGCGTCAGGGCCCTGATGGAGGACATCTACGCCCGCCGCGAGAAGGGCGAAAAACTGCGCGCGGAGACGGGCGACGGCCGCGTCCATCTGGCCACGCGCCAGCGCGACCTCGAAGCCGCCCGCGCCGACCACGAGCGCCTCAGCCGTCAGGCCGAGGACATGGCAAAGCTGCTCACCGACAACGAGGCGCAGTTGGAAGTCTGCATAAACGCGCTGGCGGAAAACGCCGCCCAGCTCGAGTGCGACAACGCGGAACTGACCGCCGGCAAGGCCGAACTCGACCGCGTGCGCGAGCTGTTCAACGCCACCGACGGCAAGCGCACCGAGGCGCAGCGCCGCCTGCAGGATCAGGCGGAGCAGATCGACGCCCTGCGCGCGCGCGTGGACGAGCATACCGACAAGCGCCACCGCTGCGAATTGCAGCTTCAGCGCGTGGAGACGGAGTTTAAGCAGATCGAGGAGCGCATCTGGGAGGACTACGAGCTGACCTACGCGCTGGCAGAGCCCTTCCGGCAGGCGGACTTCCGCCTCGGCGAATCGGAGAAGCGCATTTCCGCCATCCGCGCCCGCATCCGCGAGATGGGCGTGGTCAACGTTTCCGCGCTGGACGAGTACCGCCAGACCGTGCAGCGCCTCGAGGAGATGACCTCCCAGCGCGACGATCTGCAGCGCGCGGAGCTGGATCTGCAAAACATCGTCGAAGAGCTGGAACGCAAGATGGAGAGCCAGTTCAAGCGCGAGTTCGCCATCCTCAACCAGAACTTCCAGCGCACCTTCGTCCAGCTCTTTGGCGGCGGGCGCGCGGAACTGACACTTTCGGACCCCAACGACGCCCTCAACTGCGACATCGACGTGGTGGCGCAGCCGCCGGGCAAGAAATTGCAGCTTTTGACGCTGCTCTCGGGCGGCGAGCGGGCGCTGACGGCCATCGCCATCCTCTTCGCCATGCTCGATCTCAAGCCCACGCCGTTCTGCATCCTCGACGAGATCGAGGCCGCGCTGGACGACGCCAACATCGACAACTACGCGGACTACCTGCGCGCCTATTCCGAAAACACGCAGTTCGTGGTCATCACCCACCGCAAGGGCACCATGGAGCGCTGCAACGCCCTCTATGGCGTGGTGATGGAGGAAAAGGGCGTTTCCAAGCTGGTGTCCGTATCCTTGAACGAAGCAAGCTAGGGGTGAATGCCAATGGGACTGTTTGACCGCATCAAGGCGGGCCTGCAAAAAACCCGCGCCGTGTTCTCCGGCCACATGGACGAGTTGGTGGAGAACTACAAAAAGCTCGACGACGAGTTCTTTGAGGATCTGAGCGACATACTCATCATGGCCGACGTGGGCATGAAGACCACCGAACTGGCCGTCAGCCGCCTGCGCGAAAAGTGCAAGGCGGAAAAGATCGGCTCCGCCGAGCAGGCCCGCGAGGCCCTCAAGGAGATCCTCGCCGACATGATGCGTACCGAGCCGATGCGCCTGGAAAGCCCGATGGTGCTGCTCGTCATCGGCGTCAACGGCGTGGGCAAGACCACCACCATCGGAAAGCTCGCCACGCGCTTCAAGACCGTGGGCCGCCGCGTCATCATCTGCGCCGCGGACACCTTCCGCGCCGCCGCCGCCGAGCAGCTCACCGTCTGGGCCGAGCGCGCCGACGTGCCCATCATCAAGCAGAAGGAGGGCGCCGACCCCGCCGCCGTGGTCTTTGACGGCATACAGGCCGCGCGGGGCCGCCACGCCGATGTGCTTATCGTCGATACGGCGGGCCGCCTGCACAACAAGACCCACCTGATGGAGGAACTGAAAAAGATCAGCCGCGTGGCCGAGCGCGAATACCCGGAGGCCAAAGTCAAGGCCCTGCTGGTCATCGACGCCACCACCGGGCAAAACGGCCTGCAGCAGGCCATGCTCTTCAAGGAAGTGGCCAACATCGAGGGCATCGTGCTGACCAAGCTGGACGGCACCGCCAAGGGCGGCATCGCCATCGCCATCCGCAACGAGCTGGGCCTGCCGGTGTACTACATCGGCTTCGGCGAGCAGATCGACGATCTGCAGCCCTTCGACGCCAAACAGTTCGTGGACGCCATCTTCGGCTGACGACAAAAAACAGCAAGCGCCGCGCGGCATGTTCCGCGAGGCGTTTTCATATACCGCAGGGCTGTTCCATCTCCCCAGACACGCGAAAGCCCCGCGTCCCAGGAGGGCGCGGGGCAGGGGAGCGTTTGATCAGATGCTCTTGGCGTTGGCCAGCAGGTACTTCTCGGCCTCGGGGCTCCACAGGCCGTTGTTGCGCTCGCAGATCTCGGCCAGCTTGGCAAACATCGGATCGGTCTTGCCCTTCTCGGCAAAGTCGGCGATGGCGGTCAGCGGCAGGTCGATCTGCGTGTAGATCAGCTTCTTGCCGCCGCGGATCTTCGGCAGATTCAGCGTGGTATCGACCACGGCGTTGAGGCCGCCGATGTGGGTGACCATGGCCGCCGGGTTGATCTTGCCGGAGGTCATCATCTCGATGGCTTCCTTCATGTCGCTGGTGTTGCCGCCGGAGGTGCCGACCAGGTGGGTGTAGAGGTAATGGACGTTGTAGAAGTTGAACTCCGCCTTGAACTGGTTGTCGGTCGGGCCGGCGAAGAAGTTCAGGCAGCCGTCAAAGCCGAGGATGGCGTCGGCCTGCTCGACGACGCTCTTGACGGGCGCGAAGCAGATCACATCGTTGTAGCCCGTGCCGCCGGTGAGGGAGCGCAGGTACTCAACGCCGTTTTCCGGCTTGGAGGTGTTCACGTAGTGCAGCTCGATGCCCAGAGACTTGGCATGCTCCACGGTGTAGATGCTCTCGGCGCGGGCCAGACGCTCGTCGTCGATGTCGGTGACGACCAGTAGGCTGGGGCGACGGTCGCAGTGCAGCGCGTAGTCGATGGCGCCCAGGCCCATCGGGCCGACGGAGGCGAGCAGAGCCATCTTGCCGCCCTCGACGATGCCCATGTCATGCTCATAGGAGCCGGGCTTGGTGTGGTACATGGCGTGGAACGTGCCGATGATGCAGCTCATCGGCTCGGACAGAGAGCCATAGAAGTAGGTGTCGGAATCATAGGTCAGCAGGTTGTCGGTCAAGAGCGTCTCGATCGGCACCAGGCCGTACTGGGCGTCGCCGCCGCAATAGCGGTAAGAATAGCCGGGGGCCAGCTGCGAGCCCTTGTAGAAGTGCGCCGGCTGGATGGCAAAGCCCTGACCGGCCTTGTACTTGTGCTGCCAGTTCTTGCCCACCGCGTCGATAATGCCGCAGAACTCATGGCCGACGATGGTGGGGTTCTCCGCCACGTCGTTGGGCACGCGCTTGTGATCCGCGCCCTCAACGGAGGCTTTGTAGGTACTCATGCAGATCGAGTCGGAAATGATCTTGATGCGAACGTCGTCATCGCCGACTTCAGGCAGCTCGATCTCTTCCAGACGCAGGTCCATCTTGCCATGGATGCGGACGGCTTTGGTCAACATTGTGGGGACCTCCTTATATAGTCAGTTCACGGAACGGATGGGGCGTCAGGGCTGCATCTGCTGGCCGCCGGTGACGTTGATGGCCTGGCCGGTCATGTAGCTGGATTCGTCGCTGAGCAGGAAGACCATCACATTGGCGATGTCGTCGTACTGGCAGCCGCGGCGCATGGGCACCTGGTTGATGTACTTTTCGCGGATCTTCTCCTTGGTGGTACCCTGATTGCGGGCGTACTGCTCGTAGAGGGAATTGACCCACAGCGGGGAATCGAGCAGGTTGCCGGGGCAGATGGAGTTGACGCGGATGTTCTCCTGCGCCAGTTCCAGCGCCAGCGACTCGGTCAGGCCGATGCCGCCGAACTTGCTGGCCGCGTAGGCGCAGTTCTTCGCGGAACCCTTCTTGCCGGACTTAGAGTTGATCTGCACAATCACGCCGCCGTTGCCCTGCTTGCGGAACTGGGCGACCGCCGCCTTGGCGGTGTTGAAATAGCCGTTGAGGTTGATGTCGACGACGAAGGAGAACTCCTTGTAGGTCATGTCCTCGATGGCGTCCGAGCGCACGACGCCGGCGTTGGCGACCACATAGTCCAGACGGCCGTAAGTATCCACAGCCAGCTGCACAGCGGCGACGCAGGAATCGTAATCGCAGACATTGAGGGGGGTGGCGATGCCTTCCGCGAGCTGCGCGGCGACGTTCTTCGCGCCTTCGACGTTCATGTCGCCAACGACGACCTTCGCGCCTTCTTCGCTCAAACGGATGGCCAACGCTTCGCCAAGGCCCTGCGCCGCGCCGGTAATGAGAACAACTTTGTCCTTGAGACGGGGGAACTCGCGCTGTTTCATAAGTGACCGACTCTCCTTCCGATAAATTCCAAGTATATTATAGCACAGATGGCGCCCGGTGTGAACAGGATTAACAAAATTCCGCTCACACCTGCGCCAAAAAGAAACATTCTTCAGCGACCGCGCCCAACGCCGCCGCCACGGGAACCACCGCCGCCGCCGCGCCGTCCGCCGCCAAAGCCGCCGGAACGGCTGCGACCGCCGCCAAAGCTGCGCGTGCGGCCAACGCCGCCGCCGCGCGAGGAGCCACCGCCGCCAAAGAAACCGCCGCCGAACATACCGCCACCGTGCGGCGCGCGGGGAGGTCTTGGAGCGCGCGGGGACCTCGGCGGACGGGGCGCGCTGCCGGGGCGCGGGCCGCCCCAGAACCAACCGCGCGGGCGCGGGGGACGCGGGTGGATCGGCGGATGGTAGCGCCGGTAACGGCGATAGCCGAAGCCCCCGCCGATGCCGGCAAAGAGCAGGATGAGGACGAGCAGCAGTATGCCAAGCCCTCCACAGCTGCAGCCAAGGCAGTCAAGTCCCATCAAAACACAGCCTCCTTGCGCGCAACCGCCGGAGGAAGCGGGCGCGTACCTGTCCTGCGCCTCGCGCCGCTCCTCGTATTCAGCCGCGCCGTCCTCTGTTTCCAGCCACGCTGCAAAGCGCGCGTCCCCGTCGGCGAGCGTCACATTCGCGCCGCAGATGTCGGCCACGCGCTCAAAGAGGGCGTCAAAGAGCTTGCGCGCGCCCTCGTCGTAGTCGCGGTCGGCAAAGTCCGGCTCCAGATATTCGTCGACATACTCCTTGAGGATGCCCGCGCTCAATTCCAGATCGAGGCCCGTGCCGGTCAGGGCATAGTAGTCATCATCGTCGATGGCCAGCAGCACGAGCAAGCCGTTGTGCTTGCGCGCATCGCCGATCTGCCAATCGTTGTAGAGCGCGAGCGCATAGTCGTCGATGGACTCATCCCCCACGGTATCCACGGTGACGAAGACGATCTGCGCGCCGCAGGCGTCATCGAGCAGGGCGTTGCAAAAGACGATGTGGCCCTCGGTCTCGTAGGTAAGCACGTTTGCGCCGTCGTAAACGTAGAAGTCCTCCGTAGGCTCGGGGATGTCCGCCGCCAGCGCCGCGGCGCAGAGAAGCAGCAGGGAAAGCGTCAGGGCCAACAGGCGTTTCATGGCGCTCACCACCCGAATGTGTTCAGGGGCTTGACCCCGAACAGACCGCCGATGAGGTTGGCGGGGAAGGCTTCCAGCTTGCGGTTGAAGGCGCTGGCCATCACCGGGTACTGGTCGTTCTGGATGAGGTTGACCGCGCCTTTGAAGTCGTTGTAGGCAAGGCGCGCGTCGACCAGCGCGTCGGCGCTGTTGCTTTCTTCAAGCGCCGTGTAGAGCGCTTCCACTGCGGGCAGGAGCTGCTGATAAGCCTCGTGACGGCCGTCCAGATCCTCGCCGCCCTGCCCGGTGGCTTCCGCGGCCGCGCGCACATCCTCGACAAGCGCCGCGTCCGCGCCGAGCTTCACGCCCTGTTCCGCCAGGGCGTTTGCCCGCTCGGCGCAGCGCTGCAAATACGCCTCCATGCTGTGGCGCACGGAGAGCGAGGTGTCCGTACCGTCGGAAAACACCTGCATGATGTCGTAGCGCTCGTTGCGCAGCCCGCCGCCGCCAAAGAGGACGACGCTGGCAAACACGCAGACGATCAAGACGACGGTGGCCAACTTGCGGTTCTCCGAAAGACGCATGCCATGTCCTCCTGTTTACTTGCGCAGCTCCAACAGCTTGTTGCGCAGATCGTTTTCGATGACCTTGAGCTGCCCCTCGGCGGCCTGACGCTTCTGGCGGCCTTCCTGCTGGATGGTAAGCACCTCGTCCATGGTGTCGATGAGCATCTGGTTGGTCTGCTGAAGCGTCTCGATATCGACGATGCCGCGCTCGGCTTCCTTGGCGCTCTCGGTGGTGGCCATCTTGAGCTTTTCGGCGTTCTTGAGCAGCAGTTCGTTAGTCAGGTCGCTGACGGCGCGCTGGGCCTCCATGGCGCTCTGCGTGTGGGCAAGGCCGAGGGCCAGCACCATCTGGCTCTTCCACAGGGGGATGGTGTTGTTGAGGGAAGTCTGGATCTTCTCCGCCATCAGCTGGTTGCTGGACTGGATGAGGCGGATCTGCGGCGCCATCTGGATGGAGATGTTGCGGGTCAATTCCAGATCGTAGAGCTTCTTTTCAAAGCGCTCGCACTTTTCGTTCAGGTCCTTGGCGGCCTGCGCGTCTTCGGGAAGTCCGCTCTTCCCGGCCTTGTCGTAGGCGGCCTTGAGGTCGGTGGCGCGCACTTCCTCCAGCCGCTTCTTGCCGGCGGCGACGTACATGGACAGTTCCTTGAAGTAGGTCAGGTTTTGCTCGTAGAGGCGGTCGAGCATGGCGATGTCCTTGAGCAGCTGCACCTGATGCTGTTCCAGACCTTCGCAGATCTTGTCTACATTGACCTCGGCCTCGTCGTAGCGGGTCTTGAGCAGTTCCAATTTGTTGACCTTCTGCTTGAACCAGCCGAAGATGCCCTTTTTCTCCTCCTCGTCGGCGGAAAAGCCTTTCAGCTCGGTGACAAGATTGGCGATCATGTCGCCCACTTCGTCCAGATCCCTGGTCTTGACGTTCTCCAGCGCCGTGTCGGAGAACTCGGCGATGCCCTGCTGGGCGTTGGCGCCGTAGGAAAAGACCAGGTTGGTGTCGGTGACGTCGATCTGCCTGGAGAACGCGTCGATCTGCGCCTGCTCCTCGGGGGTGAACACCGGCTCCTGAACGGCCTCGGGCGCGGCGGGCTGCACGGCGGTCTCCGCGGCGGCCGCTGCCTCAGCCTTGGGCGCGGCGGGGGTGGGATTCAGGGTGAGCTTGATCTCAGACATGAGCTTGTTCCTCCTCTTTCTTTTCCGGGGCCGTTGCATCAGGCGCGCTCTGCAGGCGGATGCCGTCCGAGGCCAGCATGGTCTCCAGCACGTCGATATCGGTCTGTATATCCATTGCTTCGTGGCGATAGAGACCGTCCAACTGCCGCTCAAAGGCGACAGCGATCATTTCAAGGCTGTTTTCCACCACAGTCATCGCCCCGCGGACATTTTCGCCCTGCGAGCCGCTTCCGCCCAATTCGCGGTACTGCGTGAGCAGCTTGTCCGCCGTGGGCAGGTAGTAGTTCATGAAGCGGCGCACCTCGCCGGCGCGCGAGGGCTCCTTTTCGAGGATGTCGAAGATCTTGCCGCCCGCCTCGGTCATGCGTTTGAGGCGTGCGGAGATGGCCTCGTCCTCGATGGCTTCGTCCGCCTCGCGCAGGCTGCGCAGCGCGGCGCGGCCCTCGGCAATCTGGGCGTTGACCGCATCGTCGCCGCTGTCGGGCTTTGCGTCCACCTCCACCGTGCGGCCGGGGAAGAAGACGCTGGCCACCAGATACACCGCCACGGAAACGCAGGCGGCAATGATGATGAAAAGAAGCTCATAGATGGGGGCGAACAGCCCGAACAGTATCCAGATGAGCGCCGCCAGATAGATCGGTATGGCCGATTTGATCCTTACGGTCTTCACGCAGGCACCTCCAACACGATAAAGTCTGTCCAGTTCCGCCTATTTGAGTACCAGTTCCACCGGGCAATGGTCGCTGCCCATGATCTGGTCGTGGATGGACGCGGAGACGAGGCGATCCCTGAGCCGCTCACTGACGACGAAATAGTCGATGCGCCACCCCGCGTTGCGGCTGCGCGCGCCGCCGAGGTAGCTCCACCAGCTGTATGCGCCGGTCCGGTCCGGGTAAAAGTAGCGGAAGGTGTCGATAAACCCCGCGCCCAGCAGCTCGGAAAACTTGCCGCGCTCCTGATCGGTGAAACCGGCGTTGAAGTGGTTGGTCCTGGGGTTTTTCAAGTCGATCTCCTCGTGCGCCACGTTGAGGTCGCCGCAGAGGACGACCGGCTTTTTTTCGTCCAGCTTTTTCAGGTAGGCGCGGAAATCGTCCTCCCAGCGCATGCGGTAGTCGAGGCGGCGCAGCTCGTTCTGCGAATTGGGCGTGTAGCAGCAGACGAGGTAGAAGTCTTCAAACTCACAGGTGATGACGCGGCCCTCGTGGTCGTGTTCATCCACGCCGATGCCAAACGTGTGCGAGAGCATCGGCACGCGGGAAAGCACGCCCGTGCCGGAATAGCCCTTCTTTTCGGCGGAGTTGAAAATGGCTTCGTAACCCGGCAGCACCTCCATATAGTGTTCCGGGCTCATCTTGATCTCCTGCAGGCAGATGACGTCCGCGTCCAGCGAAGCTGCGCTCTCGGCAAAGCCCTTTTTCAGGCAGGCGCGCAGGCCGTTGACGTTCCAGGATACCAGCTTCATGTATTTCCCTCCATTGCCGTTATATTGTAACAGAAGTTTGTGAATTTTGCTAGACGAAAGTCGCATTTTCGTCGCATGGAACGGAAAATTTGCTTGACGAACGCGCGCGCCTGTCGTATAATAGCGCCAAGGACGATGACCGGGAGGGGAAAGCCCGATCTGTGCCCAAGAGACCGGCGGTCAAAGGCTGCGAGCCGCCGGGGCGCAGGAGCTTTTCGGTGCGCCCGCGAGTCTCCGCGCTGAACGCAGTAGGCGCGGACGCTTGCCACGTTACGGCCAAAAGCAAAACGCAGAGTGGAACCGCGGCCACGCCTCTGTCAGGGGGCGGGCCGCTTTTTCATGGAAACGGAGGGAACGGCATGCAGATATTCAACACCATGACGCGCAAAAAGGAGGAGTTCGTCCCCGTCCACGAGGGCAAGGTCGGCATCTACGCCTGCGGCCCGACGGTGTACAACTACTTCCACATCGGCAACGCGCGCCCCTTTATCATCTTCGATACCCTGCGGCGCTTTCTCAAGCACATGGGTTACGATGTGACCTTTGTGCAGAACTTCACGGACATCGACGACAAGATGATCCGCCGCGCCAATGAGGAACACACCACCGTGGACGCCATCGCCGAAAAGTACATCGGCGAATACTTCAAGGACGCTGAGGCGCTGGGCGTGATGAAGGCGGACGTGCATCCCCGCGCCACCAAGCACATCGGCGAGATCATCGCCCTGATCAAAAAGCTCGAGAACAAGGGCCTTGCCTATGAGGTGAACGGCGACGTCTACTTCGACACGCAGGCCTACCGCTCCAGCTACGGCAAGCTCTCCGGCCAGAACCTCGACGATCTGGAGAGCGGCGCGCGCGTAGAGGTAGGGGACTTAAAGCGCCATCCCATGGACTTTGCTCTCTGGAAGGCGCAAAAGCCCGGCGAGCCGGCGTGGAAGAGCCCGTGGGGCATGGGCCGCCCCGGCTGGCACATCGAATGCTCGGCCATGAGCATGAAGTACCTCGGCGAGACCTTTGACATCCACTGCGGCGGCGTGGACCTCATCTTCCCGCACCACGAAAACGAAATCGCCCAGTCCGAGGGCGCGACGGGCAAGCCGTTCGCCAAATACTGGATGCACAACGGCCACATCAACGTGGACAACAAGAAGATGTCCAAGTCCGCGGGCAACTTCTTCACCGTGCGCGACATCGTGCAGGAGTTCGACCCCGAGGCCGTGCGCCTGTTCATGCTCTCGGCGCACTACCGCAGCCCCATCAACTTCTCGCGCGACCTCATCATTCAGGCGAGCAATTCTCTCGAACGCCTCTACACGGCGCGCAACACCGCCCTGTTCAACCGCGACCACGCCCCGCAGCGCCCGCTGAACGAGGCCGAGACCGCCTTCAAGGCGCGCTGCCAAAAGGCCGTGGAGGCCTTCGACGCCGCCATGTCGGACGACCTCAACACCGCCGACGCGCTGGCCGCCATCTTTGAGCATGTGCGCGACATGAACACCACCCTCACCGCCGACAGCGCCGTGGAAGCCATCGACGCCGGCCTCGACGCACTCAAGACGATGACGGATGTGCTCGGCATCCTCCGCAAGGACTACGATTCCACCCCCGCCGAGGTCAAGGAACTGGTGGAAAAGCGCGCCGCCGCCAAGAAGGCAAAGGACTTCGCCGAGGCCGACCGCCTGCGCGACGAAGTGCTGAAAATGGGCTATGTCATCGAGGACACGCCCAAGGGCCCCAAGGTCAAAAAGGCGTAGAAATCAAAAACGAACGGCGCGGCCATTGCGGTCGTGCCGTTCGCTCCCCAGAGACTGCCTGCGGAAACGCGAGGACGCCATTCAGGGAAGGGGGCGTGCAACATGACGGTCAGCGTCCTTGAAAAATTGTCGGTGGAGGAAATCATTTTCATTTATGCGCTGGTCTGGATAGGAACGATGATGTTCTTTACGCTCGACATGCTGCGAACCATCTTCGCGTCCGCCACTGGCAAGCACAGGCAGCAGTATCTGCAAAGCTGCACGCTCGTGCAGCGGATCTGCAAAACCTACATCCCCAAGATCACGCGCTACCGCTACAAGCTGTCTGTATACCTCGTATGCGATCATATCGCCGGGATGGCCGCGACGTTCCTCCTGCTCATCCTCTGCCTTTTGTGGAAAGCGTTCGGCGTCGGGCTCGAGAATGTCATCAAGTGGTATGCTGCCGTGGTCATGGCGACCGTCTTTTTGCCGCCGTTCGCATTGTCTTTCATCCTCACCCGTTATCCGGATGGCCATCCACGCTATGTGTTCGACTTGGGCGGAAAGTGGTTTAACGAGAGGAAATGGGTGGAGCACAAAAGAGCGCTCCTGCGCGAAAAGCGAAAAGGACTGCTGCTCACCCCGGAAGCGTTTGCCATGCTGAACAACAAAAAGAAGCCGGACAAATAGCCTGACTTCTTCATAGCGTCGATGAACGGCGCGGCCATTGCGGTCGCGCCGTTTTCATCGTTTACAGCACGTAGTAAAACAGCACGATGTCCGCGTAGTGTCCGTCCTTCATGAGAAACCCTCCCGGCACCTCGCCGATGCGCTGAAAGCCCAGCTTTTCGTAAAGGTGCAGGGCGCGGCTATTCTCCTTGACTACGGCGTTGAACTGCATCAGCCGAAAGCCGAGCGCCGCCGCCATTTTCAGACAGTGCCGGACCAGCGCCTCGCCCGCGCCCCTGTCCCGCGCGCCGCGCTCCACGGCGTAGCTGGCGTTGGCGATGTGGCCGCAGCGCCCCTCGTTGTTGGGGTGGAGGATGTAGAGGCCAATGACCTCGCCGTTTTCCTCCGCCACGGCGGCAAAGCTCTGCGCGGCAAAGAACGCCCGCGCCGTCTCTGGCGTCAAAAGGTCGAGCTGAGGGAAGGCCACGCCGTCCTCCACCACCTGATTCCAAATGAGCATCATGCGCGGAAGGTCGGCCTCCACGCAGGCGCGCACGTTCATCCGTCCTCTTCCTCCTCGTCGGTATAGAGCTTGTACAGGTCGTAATACACGCCGCGCCGCGCCATCAATTCCGCGTGGCTGCCCTGCTCGACGATGCCCTTTTCCGTAAGCACGAGAATGACCTGCGCGTTGCGGACGGTGGTCAGCCGGTGGGCGATGGTGAAGGTGGTGCGCCCGCGCATCAGTTCTTCCAGGGACTTCTGCACGATGCGCTCGCTCTCATTGTCCAGCGCGCTGGTGGCCTCGTCGAGGATCAGCACCGGCGGGTCTTTCAGGAAAACACGGGCGATGGAGATGCGCTGCTTCTGTCCGCCGGAGAGCTTGAAGCCATGCTCGCCGACGTAGGTATGGTAGCCATTTTCCAGCCCCATGATGAACTCATGCGCCCCGGCGCGTTTGGCCGCCTCGACCACCTCCGCGTCCGTGGCCGTGGGGCGACCGTAGCGGATGTTGTCGATCACCGAGCCGGAGAAGAGATGCACGTCCTGCTGCACCACGCCGATGTGTCCGCGCAGCGAGTGCAGCGTGTATTTGCGCACGTCCTCGCCGTCGAGGAGGATGCGCCCGGACGTGACCTCGTAAAAACGGGGGATGAGGCTGCACAGCGTGCTTTTGCCGCTGCCGGAAGGCCCGACCAGCGCCACGCTCTCGCCGGCGGGCACGTGCAGGTTGATGTCCGTAAGCACGTTCTCGTGGCCTTCCTCGTAGGTAAAGCTGACGTGGTCGAAGGTGATGTCGCCCTTGACGTTTGCAACGTCCACAGCGCCCGGCGCGTCGTCGATCTCCACCGGCACTTCCATGACCTCGATGAAGCGCTCGATGCCGGTCAGGCCGCGCATGAACTGTTCGGAAAATTCGACCAGACGGCGGATGGAGGTCAGCAGCGTCTGCACGAACAGTATGTAGGCGATGTAGTCCGCGGCGGTGATGCCGCCCTCGCCGCGGATGAGGAACAGCGCGCCCAAAAGCACCACGACGATGAACATCAGCCCGTCAAACAGCCGCGTCACCGAGTGGAAGCCCGCCATGTTGTGGTACATCATGCGCTTGATGCGCAGAAAGCCGCGGTTGCCCTCGGCGAACTTCTCCTTTTCCAATTCCTCGTTGGCAAAGGACTTGACCACGCGGATGCCGGAGAGCGTGTCCTCCACCTGCGCGTTGAGTTCGCCCAACTGGTGGCGGGACTCCTTGTAGGTGGAACGCATGCGCCGGGAAAAGCGGATGGAGAAGTAGATCATGAAGGGGAAGATGGCGAAGATGATCAGTGTGAGCGGCACGTTGATGGTCAAAAGGATGACAAACGCCACCACCACTTTCAGCGAGGTGATGAACACCTCCTCCGGCGTGTGGTGGGCAAACTCCGTCACGTCAAACAGGTCGGTGGTGATGCGCGACATGATCTGGCCGATCTTGGTGTTGTCATAATAGGAATTGGACAGGCGCTCCAGATGGGCGAACATGTCCCTGCGCATGTCCGTCTCGATGCGCGAACCCATGACGTGGCCGATGGACTGCATATAGTAGTTGGAGGCCGCGTCGATGACGCGCAGAAGGATGTACGCACCGCCCAGCAAAAGCACGGGCCGGATGGTCAGCGTCTCCGCCGAGCCGGTGAAATAGCGCACGATCAGCGGCAGCGCCAGATCGCACAGCGTCGTCAGCGCCGCGAAAAAGAGGTCCAGCGCCAGCGTGCGCGAATAGGGACGGAAATAGGGAAGGATACGCCGGATGAGCGCGGCGTTCTCGCGCATCGTGCGCTTGTGTGCCATATTGTCTTTTGCCATATCTGCACCTCCGCAAAACGTGCCACCCTTATCATAGGAAGCGGGGGCGGGAAAGTCAAGTTAAGGCTTTGGACATGCCCCCTCCAAGGCTTGACAAGCGCCGCCTGTGCGCCTAAAATGAAGAGAAGGTGGTGAGGAAGATGGCCTCCGGTCTGCGCGCGAAGCTGCAAGCGATCGCCCCGGGGAACGCCGCAAGGGCGGCGATGCCGGAGCGCGGTGGGCTCGTCGTGCGCACAGACCGCCGCAAGGCCCCCGAAGGCCTGCTTTCCCTGCCTGGGCGCGGCCTGGAACGGCTGGGAGCGGGGGAGGGCTTTTCCGTGAAAAAGTGCCTCTTTCTCGATACGGAGACCACCGGCCTGTCCGGCGGCGCCGGCACGGTGGCCTTTCTTGTCGGCGCGGCGTGGATCGAGGGGGAGGAACTGGTCACGGAGCAGTACATCCTCGGCAACCACAGCGACGAACCCGAAATGCTCCTGCGCCTCGGTGAACTGCTCAAGCGCTTCGACACCGCCGTGACCTTCAATGGCAAGGCGTTCGATATGCCGCTGCTCGAGTCCCGCTACACGATCTGCCGCCTGCGCGATCACTGGCGCGCGCTTGACCAGCTCGACCTGCTGCCGCCCGCGCGGCGGGTGTGGAAACTGCGCCTGCAGTCCTGCCGCCTGTCCAATCTGGAAGAGCGCGTGCTGGGCGTGCGGCGCGAAAACGACCTGCCCGGCAGCGAGGCCCCGGAGCGCTTCTTCCGCTATTTGCAGACGGGCGACTTTTCCCTGCTGGAAGAGGTGATCGCCCACAACCTGCAGGATGTCATCACCCTCGCGGTGCTGCTCGTCAAACTGGCGCAGCTCTTTGACGAGCCGCTCACAGCCACCGACAGCCGCGACCGTTACAGCCTCGGCAGGGCGCTGGAAAAGCGGGGCGATATGCAGGCGGCGGAGGTCTACGCCCTCTCCCGCGACGTGCCGGAGGGCAGCTATCGCCTTTATGTCCTCTACCGCCGCGCCGGGGAATGGGAGCGGGCGCGCGCCGTGCTGGAAGCCATGGTGCGCAAAAACCAGCTGGGATATATCCCCCACATAGAGCTGGCCAAGCTCTATGAACACCACGACAAGAACTGCCGCCGGGCGCTCTTTTACACAAAGATCGCCCTGGCGATGTGCGAAGGACCGGAGCGCGAGGCCATCATCCATCGCCGCGACCGGCTGGAGCGCAAATTATCCAGAGGAGGAAACTGACCGTGAGCATTTTTGGCGGCAATCCGGCCATGAAGGCCGGCAACCACGCCTACCGCTGCCATGTGGATGGCAACAAACTGATCGAGGCGGGCAAGGAAAAGGAAGGACAGGCCAAGCTGGACGAGGCGCTCAAATACTACGCCGAGGCATACGAAGCCGGCCTCGACCGCGTGGGCATGCTGATGTCCTACGGCGTGCTGCTCATGCGGCGCGGCGAGTACGAGAAGGCCAAGGAGGTCTATCTGCGCGTCCACTACAAGCCTGGTCTTTCCAAGGACGACCGCTTCGACCTGCGCAACAACTACTCCATCTGCCTGTGGCGGCTGGGCAAGCTGGATGAGGCCATCGCCACCATCAAGCGCGCGGCGGCGGACAACAAGACCACGCTGGTCTACACCACGCTGGGCCTGTTCCTCATCCTCAAGGCCGACCAGAGCGGCGATTTTTCCGAGGCCATCGCCTTCAACGACGAAGCCTATGAATACGACGACGAGGACCCCGCCATCCTCGACAACCTCGGCTTTCTGCACATGACCATGGAGGAACACGCCCGCAGGGCGGGCGACGCGGAAAAGGTCAAGGCCGAGCGCAAACTGGCCTACGACTACTTCACCCGCGCCCACAAGCTCAAGCCCCGCCAGATCACCACGCTGTACTATCTGGCGAAGATGCTCGAGGAGGACGGCCAGAAGGAGCGCGCCCGGGAGTTCATCGACGCGGCGCTGCAGGGCACCTTCTCTTCCATCTGCCCCGTCTCCCGCGAGGAGGCCGAAGCGCTGCGCGACAGGATCGCGCGCGGCTGAGAAAAGAGAACGCCCCGGCATATTCGCCGGGGCAAAACTTTATGTATCCATTGCCTCCGCGGGCGCCTTGAAGTCCACCTGCGGAAGTTCTTCCAATGTGGAAATGCCAAAATGCCGCAAAAAGGCGTCGGTGGTGCGGTAGAGGATGGGTCGGCCCAGCGTTTCGCGCCGTCCCGCTTCCTCGATGAGGCCCTTGGCCAAAAGCGCCTGCACGGAATAGTCGCACTTCACGCCGCGCACCTGCTCGATGTCCGCCTTCGTCACCGGCTGGCGGTAGGCGATGATGGACAGCGTTTCCAGCACCGCCTGTGAGAGCGGCCGCTTTTCCAGCGGCTGCAAAAACGCCTCCACCTGCGGGGCGAACTCCGGGCGGATGGACAAAAACACCTCGCCGCCCGAGCGGTTGAGCTGCAGGCCGTGGCTCTCCAAAGCAAGGTGGTCGGCAAGCTCCGTCAGCGCCGTTTCCATCTCCGATGCCGTCATGTTCATCGAATGCGCCAGATCTTCCACGCGCACCGGGTCGCCGGAGACGAAGAGGATGGCTTCGATGACCGCGCACAGTTCCTTCATGCAAACACCTCTGCGATATGAACGTCAAATTCAATTATATGGGAGCCTCCGCCCCTTGTCAAGCGCGCTTTATGGCGAATGTTTTCCCGGGAAAAACGTAAAATCTCCACTTTTTTGCCGAAATTTGCCCAAAACTGCTACCAAGCCGGCGCGAAACAAGGTATAATGGACATATCCCTTTCAAGGAGTGATGCGCATGCCAGGGGCTCATCCGGCGATCGAGTTGCAAGGGCTGACCAAGACCTTCGGCTCTATCGTCGCCAACAAGGACATCGACCTGACCGTGTACAATGGCGAGATACTGGCGCTGCTGGGCGAAAACGGCTCCGGCAAGACTACGCTGATGAACATGCTCTCCGGCATCTACCGGCCGGACGCGGGGCATATCCGCGTGAACGGCAAGGAAGTGCATATCCGCTCCCCGCACGACGCCATCGCCCTGGGCATCGGCATGATCCATCAGCACTTCAAGCTCGTGGACGTGCTTTCCGTGCAGGACAACATCGTGCTGGGCACCACGGGCCACTACGCCAGCCGCAAGCAGCTCGCCCGCGAGATCGGCGATCTGTGCGACCGCTTTGGCCTGCACATCGACCCCGCGCGCAAGATCTACTCCCTCTCCGTCAGCGAGAAGCAGACCGTGGAGATCCTCAAGGTGCTTTACCGCGGCGCGCGCACGCTGGTGCTGGACGAGCCCACCGCCGTGCTTACCCCGCAGGAGATCGACCGCCTCTTCGCCATCCTTCGCAAGATGCGCGACGAGGGCTGCGCCATCATCATCATCACCCACAAGCTCAACGAGGTGCTGGACATCTCCGACCGCGTCACCATCCTCCGCAAGGGCCACTGCATCGGCACGGTGAACACGAAGGAGACCACCGCCCGCGAGCTGACCGAGCGCATGGTCGGCGCGGCGGTGGACCTCTCCATCCATCGCCCCGAACCCCTGCGCGACGCGCCGATGCTGGACGTACACCACCTCACCGTCGTCAATGAAGACGGCGTCAAGGCGCTGGACGACATCAACTTTTCCATCGCCTCCGGCGAGATCCTCGGCGTGGCGGGCGTTGCCGGCAGCGGCCAGAAGGAACTCTGCGAGGCCATCGCCGGCCTTCAGCCCATCGCCGGCGGCGCCATCCTCTGCCAGCGCGTCTCTCTGGAGGGCCTTTCCCCGCGCGAGATCATCCGCCGCGGCGTGTCCATGTCCTTCATCCCGGAGGACCGGCTGGGCATGGGTCTGGTCGCCTCCATGGGCATGGTGGACAACATGCTGCTCAAGGAATACCAGAATCAGCCCGGCGCTCTGGTGGATCGCGCCCCGGCGCGCGACCTTGCCAACAAACTGGTCAGGGAGCTGAACATCTCCACCCCCAGCATCCATACGCCCGTGCGCAAGCTCTCCGGCGGCAACGTGCAGAAAGTGCTGCTCGGGCGCGAGATCGCCTCGGACCCGCGCATACTCATCACCGCCTACCCTGTGCGCGGGCTGGACATCAACTCGTCCATGACCATCTACCGCATGCTCAACGAGCAGAAACAGAAGGGCGTGGCCGTGCTGTACATCGGCGAGGACCTGGACGTGCTGCTGGAACTGTGCGACCGCATCATGGTGCTGTGCGGCGGCAGGGTGACGGGCATCGTCGATGCGCAGGCAGTCACCAAGGAACAGCTGGGATTGATGATGACGGGCGCTTCGATGGAGGAGGCGATGCAAAATGGCTAAGGAGTTTCCCCTGCGCGTGACCCGACGCGCCGACATCTCCACGGGCAAGGCGTGGCTGGTGCGCCTGTGCGCCATACTGCTGGCGCTTCTGACCGGCGGCGTGTTCGTGGCCATCCTCGGCTACGACCCGCTGGCCGTCTACCGGGAGATGATCTCCGGCTCGCTCGGCTCGCGCATGAGCATCGAACTGACGGCCAAACTGACCATCCCCCTGCTCATCACCTCGCTGGGCGTGACGCTGGCGTTCAAGATGCGCTTCTGGAACATCGGCGCGGAGGGGCAAATCTGTGTCGGCGCCATCGCCGCCACCTACTTCGCCCTCTTCCACGATGACTGGCCGCAGTGGATACTGCTTCTCGTCATGGCGCTGGCGGGCATCGTGGCCGGCGGCCTTTACGGCATGATCCCCGCCTACTT
This sequence comes from Candidatus Pullichristensenella excrementipullorum, assembly GCA_018713365.1. Classification (GTDB taxonomy): domain Bacteria; phylum Bacillota; class Clostridia; order Christensenellales; family Aristaeellaceae; genus Pullichristensenella; species Pullichristensenella excrementipullorum. Next base: position 48,719 of record DVOU01000037.1, on the reverse strand, counting down.
CAAGTGCCGCTTCGGCACCAACGAGACGCTGCTGACGCTGATGCTCAACTACGTGGCCCTCTACACCATTCAGGCGCTGCAGCAGGGCCCGTGGCGCGACCCCTCGCAGCTGGGCTTTTTCAAGGTCGCCCGCTTTTCCTCGCAGGCGCGCGTGCCGGAGGTGCTGGGCGTACACGCCGGCTGGATCGTCGCCCTCGTGCTTGTGGCGCTGTTCTACGTCTACCTGCGCCACTCCAAGCAGGGCTACGAACTGACCGTGGTCGGCGAAAACGAGGCCACGGCGCGCTACGCCGGCATGCCGGTCAAGCGCGTCATCATCCGCACCATGTTCCTCTCCGCGGGTGTCTGTGGTCTGGCGGGCATGTTGCAGGCCTCCGGCGCGGACAGGACGCTCAACGACACCGTTGCCGGCGGCGTGGGCTTCACCGCCATCACCGTGGCGTGGCTGGCGCGGCTCAACCCCATCGGCATGCTCATCGTCTCGGTGCTGTTCTGCATTCTCGAAAAGGGCTGCGCCTCGGTGCAGTCGGTCTACAACCTCTCGGCGGCGACGGCGGAGGCGTTGCAGGGCATCATCCTCTTCTTCGTACTCGGCAGCGAATTTTTCCTCACCCATCGCATCTGCCGGGCAAGCAAGCTGGAAGGAGGCGTGGAACGTGGCTGACGGCGTGTGGTTCAACTTCATCCTCGCGGCGATCCCGGCGGGCATGCCGCTTCTGCTCGGCACGCTGGGCGAGATCCTCACGGAAAAGGCGGGCAACCTCAACCTCGGCGTCGAGGGCATGATGTACATGGGGGCCATCTTCGGCTTCCTCGGCGGCTTTTATACGAACAGCGCCGTCGTCGCCCTGCTCATGGCCTTCGGCGGCGGCCTGCTCGGCGCGCTCATCTACGCCTTTTTGACCGTCACCCTCAAGGCCAACCAGAACGTCACCGGCCTGACGCTGACCATCTTCGGCACCGGCCTTGCCGCCCTCATCGGCGAAAACCTGCTTGCCGGCGGCAGCGTCTCGGTGGCCTTCTCCGAGGAATTGAAGGCGGCGTTTGGCAGCATCCGCATCCCGGTGCTTGCGGACATCCCCTACGTGGGGCCGCTGCTGTTTTCCAACAACATCTTCGTCATCATCGGCGTGGTCTGCGCCGTGGCCATGGGCCTTTACCTCAACCACACCCGGCGCGGCCTCAACCTGCGCGCGGTGGGCGAGAACCCCGGCGCGGCGGACGCGGCGGGCGTCAATGTGACGCTGTACAAGTACGTACACATCCTTCTGGGCGGCGGCATCTGTGGCCTGGGCGGCGGCTACGTCTGCTTCGTCACCTGCAACGGCGCCTGGGTGCAGAACTGCGTCAACGGCCTGGGCTGGATCGCCGTGGCGCTGGTCATCTTCGCCTGCTGGAGCCCCTACCGCGCCATCCTCGGCTCGCTGATCTTCGGCGCGCTGAGCGTTTTGCAGTTCTACAAGCCCGACTTCCTCCGCGATGTCAGCGCGCCCATCTTCTCCATGCTGCCCTTCCTGGTGACGGCTATCGTGCTGGTCATCACCTCCGTGCGCATGTCGCGCGAAAAGGTGCAGCCCAAGGGCTGCGGCATAAACTACGACCGCGAGGAGCGGTAACTTCCTTCCCAAAAGCGAGACCGGCGCAGCGATGAAACTGCGCCGGTCATTTTTGCGTCTCGAAATACCGTTTCGCCTCCGCCGTCACGCGCCGCACGAAGTCGCCCTTGGCGGCGGTATAGCCGTCGTGGTCGCTTCATCACAGCATCTCCTCGCCCAGATAGGGCTTGTCGATGGTGACCACGGCGTTGTAGTGCCCCGGCAGCTTCGAGACCGCCTGCACGATCTCCTTGCGCGCCTGCTCGTCGGAGATGGAAAGCTCGTTGGGGATGACCGCGTCGAAGATGACGTTGGTGTGCGTCGGCCCGGTCACCATGCGAAAGTCGTGGATGCTCACGGGCGCATCCAGCGCCGCGCGCACGGCGTCCTGCACCTTGAGGCGCGTCTCGCCCACCAGCGAATCGTTGGTGTCCAGCGGGTCCATGTGGATGACGGCGTGACAGTGAAGCTCCGTCTTCAATCGCTGCTCGATGGTGTCGATGACGTCGTGCAATTCGTTCATGTCGCCGTCCGCGGGCACTTCGGCGTGCAGGGAGACCATGAGGTTGCCCGCGCCGTATTCGTGGACGATAAGGTCGTGTACGCCGATGACCTCCCGGTATTCCTTGACGATGGCGCGGATGTGGCGCACCAGCTCCGGGTCAGGCGCGCGGCCGAGCAGGGGAGTGATGGTGTCTTTCGCCGCGTTGTAGCCGCCCCAGAGGATGAGCAGCGCCACCAGCGCGCCGGCATAGGCGTCGATGTTGACGCCGGTGAAGCGGGCGATGAAGGTGGAGATCAGCACCGCCAGCGTGGCGCAGGCGTCGCTCAAGCTGTCCGTCGCCGTCGCCCCCATGGCCGCCGAGCCGATCTTCTTGCTGATGGAGCGGTTGTAGAGCCACATGTAGAGCTTGACGAGGATGGAAGCGGCCAATATGCAGGTGGATATTAGGCTGAACTCCACCGGCTCGGGCGAAAACATCTTCTGCACCGATGTCTTGGCCAGATCAAAGCCCATGAAGATGATGACGATGGCCACGATCAGCCCCGCCACGTACTCCGCCTGCCCGTGCCCAAACGGATGTTCGCTGTCGGCCTTGCGCCCGGCGATCTTGAAGCCCAGCAGGGTGATGACCGAGGAACCGGCGTCCGAGAGGTTGTTGAAGGCGTCGGCGGTGATGGCGATGGAGTGGGCGAGCAGCCCCGCCAGATACTTGGCCGCAAACAAAAGTATGTTCAGGCCGATGCCCACCGCGCCGCAGAGCATGCCGTATGTGCAGCGCACGCCGGGGTCGTCGTAGTCGCGCGGCCTGTCCATCAATATCCTTGCCAGAAAACGGATCATGTCGTTCCCTCCGTCAGTACTCTATGCCGCGCCGGGCGCTTGTGCCATGGTCATAGGGGTGGCGGAGCTTTTGCATGCGCGTTATGTAATCCGCCCCGGAAAGCAAAGCTTCCGGCACATCATGGCCCGTGAGGATCACTTCGCCGCGAGCGCGCAGCGCCTCTGTCTGCCTGTGGAGCGTTTCAATGGAAAACGCCCCCGCCTGCGCCGCGTCGATGGCCTCGTCCAGCACATAGACGTCCGCGTCCACCGCCAGCGCGCGCGCGAGCAGTTCCCGCTGCCGCGCAAGATACGCCGCGCGCTCCTCCTCGTCCATTTGCCAGAGGAACCTGTCCGAGCAGCCCTCCGCGCGCAGCAGAACGGCGCGCTCAAAGCGCCTGAGCGCCTCGACCTCGCCGCTGTCCGCGCCCTTCAAAAACTGGCAGACGCACACGCGCAGGCCGTCGCCCAGCGCCCGCAGCGCCAACCCCAGCGCCGCCGTGGTCTTGCCCTTGCCGTCGCCAAAGTAGATATGTACAAGTCCCATGCGTCCCTCCTAATGCCGTCCGCCGACGATCCAGCAGGCGGCGTTGACCAAAATGGCCGCCAGCACGGCGTCCATCAGCTTCGGCACGGCAAAGCCGTCGAGAAAATAAGCGCAGCCGTAGATGAGCCCCACGTCGATGGCAAAGGCCGAAAGCCCGAACGTCAGGCAGCCAATAGGCATGGTGACAAGGCGCAACAGCGGCCGAAGCAGCAGATGCGCGCAGCCGAGCAGCGCCCCGGCCATCACGGCGAGATACGGCTCCCGCGCGTACAATATGCCAAAGCCATACACGCACGTGGGGATGGCCAGCAAACAGCAGAGGAATACAAAGGCATAGCGCGTCGGTCTGCTCATACAAGCTCCTTGATCACGTCCTGAAAGTCGCGCCACGCGCCGCTGTCGGGCGGCGGGGCGGTGAAAGTGAGCATTTCGTGCCGCGTGGGATGCTCAAACCCCAGTTTGTAGGCCCAAAGGGCGATCTGTTCCCCGGGTCTGCCGCCGCCGTAGCGCGCGTCGCCCCAGAGGGGGAGGGCGGCGTGGGCGTGCTGTACGCGGATCTGGTGCGAGCGCCCGGTCGCAAGCGTCACCTCGGACAGCGTGCGTCCCCCGCGAACGGCGAGGGGCCGCGAAGTCAGCAGCGCCCGCTTTGCCCCGGCTGTGCCGGGCGCGACCACGCGCACCATGCCGTCCGCGCCCTTCAAAAGCCAATCCTCCATGGCGCGTTCTTCCCGCAGCTCGCCCTGCAAAACGGCCAGATAGCGCCTGTCCTGCGCGTGGGCGGCAAAGGCTTTCGACAGTCGCGCCGCCGCCTTCGAGGTGCGGGCAAAGACCATCGCCCCGCCCACGGGACGGTCGAGGCGATGCACAAGGCCGAGATAGACGTTGCCCGGCTTTTGATATTTCTTCCCAATATAGCCCTTGAGGATACCCAAAAGATCCTCGTCGCCGGAGCTGTCCGCCTGCGAGGGCAGGTTCGGCGGCTTGACGACCACGAGCAGATGGTTGTCCCCGTAAAGCACGGGGATGGAGAATCTTCCCGCCTGCACGACCTCCGCCATACGCGCGCCTCCCGGACATTTTTCTCCATTATCGCGCGGAGCGCGTGCGTTGTCAAGCGCGCGAAAGTTGCGGCACATTAAAAATCGCCCGGAAAGGGGCGACAAGCATAAAAAAGCCCCGCGCGAACGCAACGGGGCAAATGGTCGGTCAGGGGCATCAGCACGCCCGGCTCCGCTTCGGCAGTTTCAGCAGCGCCCGCAGCCGGTCGGCGGCGCGCACGCGCACGGTCGGCGCCTGTCGCGATTTCAGATAGCGCACTGTGTCGCGGATGGTGGCGCGCAGGTCGCGCGGGCGGTAGTTGAGTTCCGCGGTGGCCTTGTCGTGGTCAAAGCGGTCGTTGCTCTTGAGGGCGTAGAGGGAGTAGCGCGTGTAGAGGGGGCGTTGGCGGCGCAGTTTGGCCACCAGCCCCAGCAGCGGCACGGCGGCCTCCGCCATCCACATCGGCAGCACCGGCAATTTGCGCCCACCGCCCGCTTCGCGCGCCAGCTTGAGCATGTCGCTGACCTCATAATGGCGGTTGGAGAGGATGTAGCACTCGCCGCTGCGCCCATGCAGCGCCGCGCGCACGCAGCCGGCGGCCACATCGCGCACATCCACCAGATCGTAGCCGCCGCGCACGCAGGCGGGCAGCTTGCCGCGCAGATAGTCGCGCAGCACCTGCACCAGATGGTTGCCCGCATCGTCGTAAGGCCCGAGGATGCCGGAGGGATGCACCACTACCGCGTCCAGCCCCGCAGCAGCCGCGTCGAGCACGGCCTGCGTGGCCTCGGCCTTGGTCTTGGCGTAGCCGCCGGTCACCGCGTCGGGGGAAAAGGCGCGTATTTCGCGCATCACGCCCATGTCCTCGCGCTCGGGGATGGCGTGGACGCTGCTGACGTACACCAGCCGCCTGACGTCGAACTCGCGGCAGAGGGCGATGACGTTTTTCGTACCCTCCACGTTCACATCGCGCATGCGCGCGGACATCTCCCCGGAGATGTCCACTACCCCGGCGGCGTGGATGACGCAGACATCGCGCCCGTCAAGCCCGGAAAACAGCGCCCGCAGGCTCTCCGGGCGGCGGACGTCGCCGGTATACCAAGTTACGCCGCGTCGCGCGCGCCGCGTCTCCCCGGCCAGCGCGAGGGCGCGCACAGCCTGCCCGGCCTGCGAGAGCAGCCGCACGATGGTGCCGCCGAGGTGTCCGGCCGCGCCGGTGACGATATACGTAATGCCCATGGGCATCGCCTCCGTTTCAAAAATCAGACAACCCTGTTGATTATCTTTCCTACTTGTAGTATAGTGGAGGGGAGGAGCGAATACAAGCGGCATTTTTGCGTCGAATGTGCGTTTTCTGCACAAATACGATAAAAAGTGTACGATCTGCGCCCGCTGACACAAAAAAGAGCGCTTTGAGGAGGGGGACACATGCCCGGAAAAGACCACCGCACCCGCGTGACGAAAATGCTCATCCGCCGCGCCTTCACCGACCTTCTGCGCGTCAAGCCCGTGCAGAGCATCTCCATCAAGGAACTGTGCGAGAAAGCCGGCGTCAACCGCGGCACGTTTTACGCCCACTACGCCAGCGTCCACGATCTGCTCATGCAGATGGAGGACGAAATGCTCAGCGAGATCAACGAGGTGCTGGCCTCGCTCCTGCCCGAAGACGGAGGAGACGTATCCTCCCTGCGCATCTCCACGGAGCTTTTTCAGTGCCTCAAGGACAACGCCGACCTTTGCACTGTGACACTTGGCGATTTTGGCGACAAATCCTTCGCCATGCGCATGCTCAACATGGGCTGGGAGAAGTGCTTTGACGCCTACTCCCGCTACTTCCGCAGCGCCTCTCCCAAGGAGATCGCCTACTTTTACGCCTTCGTCAGCGAGGGCTGCATCGGGCTTCTGCGGCGCTGGTTGCGCGAGGGCATGACCACCAGCGCCGAGGACATCGCCGCGCTGGCCGAAAAGCTGATGCTTCAGGGCGCCAGCGCGCTGGCAAAAGCAAAGACTTAACGGTATTTTGTGTGATGGCACACCGAAGCAGGCGCGCCTTCGTGCTATACTGATAAGACAAACCACACACAGGGAAGAGAACGATGAAAAAACTGCTGGTCTATCTGAAGGATTATAAACTCGAAAGCATCGTCGGCCCGCTGTTCAAGCTGCTGGAGGCGTGCTTTGAACTGATCGTGCCGCTTCTGGTGGCCGACGTCATCAACACGGCCATTCCCAATGGCGACGCGGCGGCGGTGCGGCGCACGGCGCTGATCATGGTGCTGTTCGGCGTGCTGGGCCTCGTCTGCTCCATCACGGCGCAGTTCTTTGCGGCGAAGGCGGCGGTGGGCTTTGGTGCGGCGGTGCGCTCGGCGCTGTTCAAGCACATCAACACGCTTTCGCACGCCGAACTCGACCGCCTCGGCTCCAGCGGACTCATCACCCGCCTGACCGCGGATGTCGATCAGGCGCAGGCTGGGGTCAATCTGGTCTTGCGCCTGTTGCTGCGCTCGCCGTTCGTGGTGCTTGGCTCCATCATCATGGCGCTGACCATCAGCGTGAAACTGACGCTTATCTTCCTCGTCGCCACGCCGCTCATCGGCCTGGTCATCTATCTGGTCATCTCCCGCTCGCTGCGCCTTTACAAGCGCATACAGGCGGGCGTGGATCGCCTTTCGCTGCTCACGCGCGAGAATCTTTCCGGCGCGCGCGTCATCCGCGCCTTTTCCCGCCAGCAGGAGGAATCGGGCCGCTTCAAGGACACCGCCGATTCCCTCATGCGCCTGCAAATGTTCGCCGGACGCATCTCCGCGGCGCTCAACCCGGCGACGATGGTCATCGTCGATCTGGCGGTGGTACTCATCATCTGGTTCGGCGGCAAAAGCGTCAGCGCCGGCGAAGTGGGGCAGGGCGACGTGGTGGCGCTGGTCAACTATCTGACGCAGATCCTCATCGCGCTGGTGGCGCTTGCCAACCTCATCGTCAACTTCACCCGCGGCACGGCCTCCGCCGCCCGCATTCAGGAAGTGCTGGAAGTGCGCCCCAGCGTGGAGGACAAGGCCGCAAAAGCGCCGCAGAGCGTCGCCGGCGCGCCCCGCGTTTCCTTCGACCACGCCTGTTTTTCCTACGGCGGCGCGGCGGAAAACGTGCTGACCGACGTCTGCCTCGACGCCATGCCGGGGGAGACCATCGGCGTCATCGGCGGCACGGGCGCGGGCAAATCGGCGCTGGTCAACCTCATCCCGCGCTTTTATGACGCCACCGCCGGCTGCGTGCGCATAGACGGCGTGGACGTGCGCGACTATCCCCTTGCCGACCTGCGCGCGCGCGTGGGCATGGTGCCGCAGCAAGCGGTGCTGTTCCGCGGCACCATCCGCGAGAACATGCGCTGGGGCAACCCGGAGGCCACGGACGAGGACATCTGGCGCGCCCTCGCCATCGCTCAGGCAAAGGACTTTGTCGAAGAGCGCGAAGGCGGCCTCGACGCCATCATCGAGCAGGGCGGCCGCAACCTCTCCGGCGGCCAGCGCCAGCGCCTGACCATCGCACGCGCGCTGGTGCGCGAGGCGCAGATCCTCATCCTCGACGACAGCGCTTCGGCGCTGGACTTTGCCACCGACGCACGCCTGCGCGCCGCCATCCACCGCGAGACGAAGGGCGCGACCGTGTTCATCGTCTCCCAGCGCGCCTCCACCATCCGCCGCGCGGACAAGATCGTCGTATTGGACGACGGCCACGTCGCCGGCATCGGCAAGCACGAAGAACTCTTTGAAAACTGCCCGGTCTACCGCGAAATCTGCCTGAGCCAGCTCTCCGAAAGCGAGGTGAAGGGGGCATGAAGCGCAAAGATGGAACGCTGAGGCGCATCCTCAGCTACGTCGCACCGTACCGTTCGGCGTTTTTGCTGGTGCTGCTGTTCTCCCTGCTCTCGGTGGCGGCGACGCTTTACGTGCCCATCCTCACCGGCAACGCCATCGACTTCATCATCGGCCCGAACGATGTGAACTTCCCCCGCATCGTACCCATCCTTGTGCAGTTGCTCGTCACCATCGGCGTGGGGGCGCTGGCGCAGTACCTGCTGGGCCTGTTCACCAACCGCCTCTCCTACGGCGTGGCGCGCGACATCCGCCTGCAGGCCATGGACAAGATCGAGGTCGTGCCGCTCAAGACCATCGACACAAACAGCCATGGCGATATATTGAGCCGCGTCATTACCGATGTCAACCAGGTCTCCGAAGGCCTGCTGATGGGCTTTACGCAGCTCTTCTCCGGCATTATCACCATCGTCGGCACGCTGGGCTTCATGTTCAGCGTCGATGCGCGCATCGCCGCCGTGGTGGTCGTGGTCACGCCGCTTTCGCTGCTGGTGGCCAACTTCGTCGCCCGCCGCACCTTCAGCATGTTCAAACTCCAGAGCGCCACGCGCGGCGAATTGACGGCGCTGGTGGAGGAGATGGTCGGCAACCAGAAGGTCGTCAAGGCGTTCGGCCATGAGGACGAGAACCAGACCGCCTTCGACCAGGTCAACGAGCGCCTGCGCGGCCAGAGCCTGCGCGCCATCTTCTTTTCCTCCATCACCAACCCCAGCACGCGCTTTGTCAACGGCGTGGTCTACGCGCTGGTGTGCCTGTTTGGCGCTCTCCTGGCGCTGGATGGCGGCATGACCGTGGGCGCGCTCTCCTGCTTTCTGACCTACGCCAACCAGTACACCAAGCCGTTCAACGAGATCTCCGGCGTGGTGGCGGAATTGCAGAGCGCCATGGCCTCGGCGCGCCGCGTGTTTGAGGTCATCGACTTTGAGGAACAGACCCCCGACGCCCAAAACGCCGCCACGCTCGAAAACGCGCGCGGCGACATAGAGATAGAAAACGTCGATTTCAGCTACCGCGAAGACGTGCCGCTCATCGAAAACCTCAACCTGCGCGCCCGCCCCGGCCAGCGCGTGGCCATCGTCGGCCCCACGGGCTGCGGCAAGACCACGATCATCAACCTGCTGATGCGCTTCTACGACGTATGCTCCGGCGAGATCCGCGTAGACGGCCATCCCGTCATGGAGGTCACGCGCGACAGCCTGCGCGCGAGCTACGGCATGGTGTTGCAGGAGACGTGGCTGCGCAGCGGCACCATCCGCGAGAACATCGCCTACGGCCGCCCGGACGCGACGGAAGACGAGATCATCGCCGCCGCGCGCGAGGCGCACGCCCACAGCTTCATCATGCGCCTGCCGGACGGCTACGATACCGTCATCTCCGAGGACGGCGGAAACATCTCGCAGGGCCAGAAGCAGCTTCTGTGCATCGCCCGCGTCATGCTCACGCACCCGCCGATGCTCATCCTCGACGAGGCCACGTCCTCCATCGACACGCGCACCGAGCAGCGCATACAGCGCGCCTTCGCGCAGCTGATGCAGGGCCGCACGAGCTTCATCGTCGCGCACCGCCTCTCCACCATCCGCGAGGCCGACCAGATCCTCGTCATGCGCGCCGGCCACATCATCGAGCAGGGCAGGCACGAGGAGCTGCTCGCCAAGGGCGGCTTCTACGCCGAACTGTACAACAGCCAGTTCGCCACCGAGGAGGAGATGTGAGCCATCCCGACCACCTCTGAACGCAACAAGCGCGCCGACGGTTTTTCCGCCGGCGCGCTCTCTTTTTCGCCATTACAGTTCCAGCGACCAGTAAAGATGGGTGGGGTCGTCCAGCACGCGGCAGTAGGCGATTCCATCGTAGATGTCGACGACCGTGTTGCGCCAGTTCTCCGCGAGCGGGGAAAGTTCCGCCACGTGGCGCGTGTTCCACTGCGTGCCGTCCCATTCCAAAAAGAGGTCGCGGGATGTGTTGCCGTAGCTGTATACATTGCCGTTGGCGCGGTCGAAGAACCAGTGGGTATCGTACTGCCACTCGCTGTGATCGCGATCGCCCATTTCCACGCGCGTATAGCGGCTGTTGGCAAGCTCAATGATGGCGCAGATGTTGTCTTGATCGTTGAGGATCACGCGGCCAAAGCCGTCAAAGAAGGGCTGCACATAAAAGCTGCCCGTGCCCGTCTGGGCGATGGCCGTCTCGCCCGCGTCATCGCGGCGGTAGAGCCAGGCGTTCTCCATCCAGTATTCCCCGCCGTCCGAGAGGACGCCCTCCCAGTAATACAGCGCCCCGTCACAGGCGGTGGCCATGTACGCCAGTTCGCTGATCTCCTCGACCGCGCCGCCTGCCGCGACCACGCGCAGCCATCCCGCGCCGACGTCGCCCGTCCATGCCCTGACTACAAGCCGGTCGCCCCAGTGAAAGCCGGAGCCCGCGCCGTCCATGACGCGCGTGACGCCGTCCGCGTTCAGGGCAAAGAGCGTATAGGCATCCATTTCGCTGTAGTCGCCGAGGAGGTAGAAGGTATCCTCCACGCAGCCCACCAACGCTTGGACGCTCATATCCGCGCCGCACTGCGCAACTGCCTCAGCCGTGCCGCTTTCCAGATCGACGCGCACAATCTCTCCATCCTCGCCGAGCGCCCACGCGGTCACGCCGTCGCTGACAAGCCCGCCGTAGGGGTCGAGCGGCCACGCGCACACCTGCGCGCGCTGCGTGCCCTCCAGCCGGTACAGCCCGTCCGCCTCCACGCAGTAAAGATACGCGCCAAAGCGCAGACAGCCTTCCTCACCTGTGCGCATTTCCGCAGCCAGCGCCGCCGAGGAAAGCAGCAACAGGGCGAGCAGACAACAGAACAGTTTCTTCATCGCATTATCCCTCTCTGCGCCGGAGCGCAATGTATTCGCATACATATATTAACACGGGATTCACGCAGCTGTCAAGAATACGCTCCGCGTTTGCGGATGCAAAGCGGCTTTCAGACACAGAGCCACATCAGAGCGCCATTTTCGACCCTCAGCCCAAAACGTCCCCAAGGGGAGAAAAGCCCGCGCAGGACAGCAGGGGGCGGAGCGGGGGAGATCATGAAAAAGACCATGGAACAGAAAACACCGCGAAATGGGGAAGGGGAGCGCTCGGGATCGGTCAAGGCCGCCTCCGCGCACGCCATGCCATTGTCCCAACGGCGCGGCGCTCCATGGGCGCGGCGTTCCAGCAAATCCACTTCTCGCAGCATCCCGTATCGCTGGCAGATTCCCTTCGAGCGGGCCAAGCGTGCGGGCAGGGGGAGAGATGCTGCAATTGCACGACTCCATGCCCGAGCCGCATAAAATGCGCTTCCCGCCGGTCGTTCCCGACGATGCCCATGGAGGCCAGTATTGCGCAGCGGCGTCAGAACAAAAAACAGTCGGAGACGATTATATCTCCGACTGTGGTCTGTTTTGTTGTCAGTTCGCGGCCTGCGCGGAAGAGGAGAAGATGTACTGCTGGAAGGCGTTGTCCGCCACGCCGGTCACTTCCATGCCCGCCTGCTCCTGCGCGTCGCGGATGGCGTTGGTGGTGTTGCCGCCAAAGATGCCGTCAGCTTTGTCGTCAAGGTAGCCAAGCTCCACCAGGCGCTCCTGCAGGGCCTGCACGGCGTCGCCGCGCGAGCCGCTGGAAAGACGGTCGTAGTTGACGGTCGGCTCGCCCACTTCGAGCTTGAAGTAGGCCTTCTGCTCCTGACCGCCGACGTAGTACTTGACGACCAGATAGCGCATGTCCTCCAAGTCGTTGTAGACGAAGCGCTTGTAGACGACCTGCGTCTGCCCCGGCTGGATGGTGATGCCGCTCAGGCCGGCGATCTCCGCGTTGATGAGCTGGTATCCGTCCACTTCCATGCCGGATTCGTTCTCAAAGACGATGCGCAGGGCATCCTGGGGCGCGATGGCCGCCGTGCCCGTGGAGCTTACGAAGCTCATGGTCAGCTTGGCGCCCGCCTCGGTGCCGGTAAGACGGTACTTGTCGCCGTAATTCGCCTTATAGTAATCCGGCGTCATGTAATTGTTGAGGGAAATGGAGAAACGCACGGTGTCGTACTGCGTGTCGGCAACGTTGGTGCGCGGCAGGCCGCTGGGAAGCACCTCTGTGTCAAAGGTGAACACCTCGTCGAGCAGATAGGGATCCGCCTTGCTGCCCTTGCCGGAGACGACCTGCTGCGGCTGCTCAGTCTGCGTGGGCAGCGCGTTCTGCGTTGCCTCCGCGCCCTGGACGGTCTGGACCGCGCCCTGTTCGGCCCCGGTGGCCTGCGCGTCCGTTCCAGGCAGCACCACCGCGGGCGTGGGCGTGATGGTCAGAAGCGCGCTCGTCGGCGTGGCCGTGGGCACGACCTGCACCACCTGCTGGGTGGGCGTCGGCAGCGGGGTGGGCTCAGGCGTAGGCGTCGGCGTGGGCGTACTCACGGGCGTCTGCGTGACGCCGAGATCCTCCGCCGAGAGGCCGAAATAGCTGCCCAGCTGCGCGATGGGATCGACCGTCGGCGTGGGGGTCGGCGTGGGTACGGGGGTCGGCGTGGGCGCCTCTGTCACCACGGGCGTAGGCTCCTGCGTCGGGGCGACGAGCTGCGCCTCCTCCGTCTGCTGCGGCGCAGGCGCGGCGACGACCGGCGTCGGGGCCGGGGCGGCGCTCTGTCCCTGTTTCGCCGGGAACAGCATGCGGGCGCTGAGGAAACCCAGCACGAAACCGATGATGAGCGCGATGAGGAAACACCAGCCGCACATCTTGCGATACTTTGCCTTGATCTTGCGCTCGACCTTGCGGATCATCGCCGCGCGAGCCCTGTTATCCAACAAAACCGCCCCCTAAGCGTAGATATTCATGTTATTATACACACAAAAAACTCGTTTCGTCAAGGCTTGCAGAGCTATTTAACGAAACAGCCCGCTCTATGAAGTTTAGACGCGCAAAGCGCGTACATGGTTGCCGCTGGAAGAAGTTTTGTGTATAATAGTCAGGTAACGGAGGTGTTTCCATGCGCATCAGCGGCATCGTCGAAGGCGGCAAGCACATCGGCCGCACGCTGGGTTTTCCCACTGCCAACATCGCGCCGGACGCGGGCAGCGTCCTGCCGGAGCAAAACGGCGTCTACGCCGCGCTGCTGACGCTCGCGGACGGCCGCGCGCTTCCCTGCGTACTCAACAAGGGCCGCCACCCAACGCTGCCGGAGGGCGCGGCCACGGTCGAAGCCTTCATTCTCGATTTTAACGGCGACCTCTACGGGCAGCGCGTCCACGTGGACTTTCTCGCCTTTCTGCGGCCGGAGACGCGCTTTGCGGACAAGGAGGCGCTGCGCGCGCAGATCGCCAGAGACGCGCAAAACGCCCGCGCCTGGTTCGCCGCGCATCCCCTCTAGCGCGTCCTGTTTTCCGCCAGCACCTGGGCAAGGGCGCGCTCCTTGCTGAGTCCGGCAAAGCGCAGCGCGCGCGCCCTTTGCAGCATGGCGGAGAAGCGCTCATCCGGGGTAAGGCCGGCCTCAATGAGGTCGCGTCCCGTCACCATCGGCTGCGCGATGACCTCGCGCCAGTCCCGCAAGCGCTCCAGCAGGAAGCGCTCGAGCCGCTCGTCGTATGGCTCGCCGAGCTTGCCGGAGGCGTCGGCGCGCGAGAGCAGGATGAGGTCTTCCGGGCAGACGCAGGCGTCGAAGAGCAGCCGCGTCTTTTTCTTTTTGGACTGGCACATGGCCATGGCGTTGGGGCGCATGTGGTTGAGTACCATGTCGTCCACATAGCGGAGCAATCGCGCGTTGTCGCTGAGGCGGCGCAGCTGCCGCGCGGCGATGGGGCGGCCGCTGACCGGGTGCATGTGCGAAGTGATGCGCCCGTCCTCCTCGATGCGCGTGGAATCGATCTTGCCAAGGTCGTGGCAAAGGGCTGCGAACATGAAAAACAGCGGCTCCACGGCGCGATGGCGCAGCAAAGCGGCCTGATCCAGCACCAGCATGGTATGGCGGTAGACGTCGCCCTCGGGGTGGTACTGGGGGTTTTGTGGCACGCCGCGGGTCGCCGCCACCTCGGGAAAGAACTCCTCCAGATGCCCGACCGCCTCCAGCACGGCAAAAAAGACCGAAGGCTGTTTTGCCTGCAACAGCGCCTTGCAGGTCTCCTCATACACGCGCTCGCGGGTGAGGTCGCGCACATCCATGCCTCGGCACAATTCGATCGTCTCCTGCGCGACGCGCATCTCAAAGCGCGCGGCGAACTGGGCCACGCGGAACACGCGCAAGGCGTCTTCCGGGAAAGTGGAGGCGTCCACATGGCGAAGGACGCCGCTTTTGAGGTCCTCGCGCCCGCCCCAGTGATCGACGATCTCGCCGGTGCATATGTCCATGAGCATGGCGTTGACGGTGAGGTCGCGCCGCCGGCTGGCGTCCATTGTTGAAAGAAAGGGATCGACCGAGACGTCGAAATCCGTGTGTTTCGCGCCGGTGCGCGATTCGCGGCGGGGCATGGCGATGTCCAGGTGCGTGTGTTCCAGCGATAAAACGCCAAAAGAGGCGCCCTTTTCATACACGCGGCCCCGCTTTGCCAGCAAGGCGCGCAGGCGCTCCGGCGCGATGCCGTAGACCTCGACGTCGATGTCCTTCGTCTCGCGCCCCATCAGCTGGTCGCGCACATAGCCGCCGACAAAAAAGGCGCGCCCGCCCTCGCTGGCCACGTCCTCCGCCAAAAGGCGCGCGATCTCCAATTCCCGCATGCTGCCTCCACACAGACCATAGTCTGTAAAACGGATAAATACAGACTATGGTCTTTTTTGAAACGAGTAAAGAAAAAGCCTCTCGAAAATGAGAGGCAATGGCGATCCGGAAGGGGCTCGAACCCTCGACCTCCAGCGTGACAGGCTGGCATTCTAACCAACTGAACTACCGGACCAGGCGTTTATGGTGGGCCTTCAGGGACTTGAACCCCGGACCGATCGGTTATGAGCCGACTGCTCTAACCAACTGAGCTAAAGGCCCAAACCCGGATAAACGCATAAAAAATGGCGACCTCTACGGGACTCGAACCCGTGTTACCGCCGTGAAAGGGCGGTGTCTTAACCGCTTGACCAAGAGGTCGCAAAATGGTCGGGGTGACAGGATTTGAACCTGCGGCCCCATGCTCCCAAAGCACGTGCGCTACCGAGCTGCGCTACACCCCGAAAACGCCATGTACTCCGCAAGCGACTCTATGATTCTAACATCCTTTCCGCAGTTTGTCAATACCTTGAAACGAAAAATTCAGGTAATTTCGTATCGTCCAAGGGCTTTACAATCCTTCGCCGCTGTGGTATAATGTTGACTCCGAGAGGAAGGGATGGCATGCCGCAGAAAGGTGTGAAGGTCGTCGCGCAAAATCGCCGCGCGCGGCATGACTATTTTGTATTGGAGACATGGGAGGCCGGCATCGAACTGCGCGGCACCGAAGTCAAGTCCATCCGTCTGGGCAAGTGTACGCTCAAGGACTGTTACGCCGCCGTCAAGGATGGCGAGCTGCTGGTCTACGGCATGCACATCAGCCCCTATGAAAAGGGCAGTTTTTCCAATACAGACCCGCTGCGCCCCAAGCGCCTGCTCATGCACAAGGCGGAGATACGCAAATTGCAGCAGGGCGTGATGCAAAAGGGGCTGGCGCTCATTCCTCTGAGCGTCTATCTGAAGGATGGGCGCATGAAAATGGAGATCGCCCTGTGCAAGGGCAAAAAGCTCTTTGACAAGCGCGACGACATGGCCAGGCGCGATGCGCAACGCGACATCGAGCGCAGCATGCGCGACAAGGGATAAGGGGGCGTATTTGGTTTCGACGGGGATACGGAGGACCCAAGCAGCGAGCGGCGGCCCTGGACCGCCTCAAAAACGGGAAACTTAAAATGAACTGACGATTATAATACCGTCGCCGTCGCGGCTTAAGCCGTGACCGTCGGCCCTGAGCCTCCTGCGGCGCAGGTCACCGGCGTCATCAATGCAGGGAACCAGCCCATTTAAGCTTTGCGATGGGTGGGACTTTATGAAGCTACTGAATCCGGCATCCCGTCTGTGGGAGTCCGGCGGAGGGAATGTCAAAACGCAGACTGCGCTCGGAGAGGCTTTGGCCGTCTGATCTTCGGACAGGGGTTCGACCCCCCTCGCCTCCACCAAAGAAGCACCGCAGTTTTGATACAATGCGTATCAGAGTTGCGGTGCTTTTCATTGAATGTGATGGCTCTGCGGCGGCTGAAACCCAAGTTCAGGATGGCGCATGAGAGTATACTGTGGCAACACAGCATCCTTGCTGTTTAAGAATTTGTCGATAACTTCAAAACCGCCGCTGCCGCCTTACGCCACTGGAATATATCTGTCCAGATACGCCTCTACGGTCTCCATCCACTGCCTGTAAACGGCATTGTCGTTCTGCAAGCCATGACAAGAGTGTGTGCATACAAAATACTGATAATCCACGCCGTTTTCTTCCAGCGCAGATTTGAGCCGAAGAGAGGCCTTGAAGGGCTGGACACGGTCATGGGCGCCATAAGCGACCACGGTCGGCGCAGAGTCCGGCGTGATCCAATCCACGGCGGAGATCGGCCTCATTTTTTCCAGATACGCTCCGCTTTCGATTTCATTCACGCTTATTTCTTCGCCCGCCATAACGCCGAACAGAACGGCGGCTCCCAGATCGCTTTCCTCGGTGTTCTTGTCAAAGCCGTAATTGTCCCAATCCTCCGTGTGGAAGCAGGAGGGGCCGACTGCGCCAAAGGTGAGAACAACAGGCACCGGGGCTTCCGCTGCGTCGCGATAGGCATACAGCATGGCAAGGGTATGCCCGGCAGAGCCGCCCGCCATGGCCAGCTTGTCGATGGAATAACCCTCCGCCTCGGCGGCTTCGATCACCTTGGGAATGGCTGCCTTGATCTCGTTGGACTGTGTAAGGACGCTGGCGTTGTTGCTCTCTGTTCGCAGCGTATAGTTGATGCCACAGGCAACATAGCCCTTGCTGCACAGCCAGGAAAGCATTTGAGCGTCGCCGCTCTTGTCTCCGTTGTAAAGCCGCCTGCGTGGAGATAAACCACAAGGCCGTAGTTTTCTTTCGTATTGTCCTTGGGCAGGTAGAGATCAAACTTATTTGCCTCCCCGTCGCCGTAGGGAATATCCGCCTTCAACGTTCCCAATTCGTCGCTCCACTGGACGCTGTATTCCTGCGCCCATGATGGCTTTATGGCAAATTTCCGACGCCACGCCACAGAGAAAGGCCAAAATAAAAACAGTATCCCGATCCAGACCGGCACGGTTTTCACCTTCCTGTTCTTCGCTCTTGTTCTCACAGGAAATTTCCGCCAAACAGCGTGCCGCCCATCAGCAGGTTCATAAATGCTCGAACTGTCAGTCTGCCCAAAAGGAACGCCACTACGGCGATGATAAAAACGATCGACCATCTCTTCTGTACAAGCGACATTTTAAGCTCCTTTCCGTCGCATCCCATTAATGACCTATTGTTATTGTGCTATACTATTGATGATACAAATGCAACGCCGGAACAATCGTATCAGCTCATTTGTTGAATGTCAATAGGGAGCATGAAAATGAGACAAAACGAGAAAAGTGTATCACCGATGAGCAACGAGGGACGAAACGCGTATGTCATCGAGCATATCACAGGCGCATTGCTCAAACTCCTGCGCGAAAAACCCATCGAAGCGATCTCCGTCAGCGAATTGTGCGAACTGGCGGGGATCGGCCGGGCATCCTTTTATCGGAACTATGACAGCAAAGAGGATATTCTGCGGGCATATATCCATGCGCTTTTTCGGGAATGGACAGCGGAAAGCTCTCAGCTGGAAAACAGACCGCTCAGCGAGTTCCTTCGCGCCCTGTTTGCCCATTTTGAAAAGCACCGGGATTTTTATGAGCTGCTGAATCGAAGAAATCTTATTTGCCTTTTGAAAGATGTGATCATCGGCTTTTGCGGCCCGCAGCCGGAAAACTCCAAAGAAGAAGCCTACGCAAGAGCATATGTATCCTATGCTCTCTATGGCTGGATAGAGGTCTGGTTCCAGAGAGGAATGCAGGAGTCTGCAGAGGAAATTGCGGAAATGTTTCAGAATCAGGGGCTTTGACCAAAACAGAACGCTCTCATTGCTTTTCTTTTGCAATATGGCGGCCACGCCTCGCGTTCGGTGTAGTTCCGGGGGCGGTTTTTTGCAAAAGACCGCCTGCAGGCGTTGCAAGCGGTCTTTTGCCGTCGTTCTATCCATGTCTCAACCATTTTTCCGCACATGGCCGGCGAAGGCGTAGGTCAGGCCATAGACCAACGCCGCGCCGGCGGCGAGCAGCGCTTCGGCGCAGACGCGCATGGTCGCGCCCGTGGTGTATACGTCGTCCACCAGCAATATCGTCCTATCGCGCACGTCTTCACAGACGGCGACCGAGCCTTGCAGGTTCTCGGCGCGCGCGGCATGGTCGAGCCTCGCCTGCTGGCGGGTGTTGCGGACCTTTTTCAGCGCCCGCGCGTGCGCACAGCCCAGGCGGCGCGCCACTTCCCGGGAGAGCAGTTCCGCCTGATTGTAGCCGCGATGGCGCTCGCGGCGCGGGTGCATGGGCGCGGGTACGACCAGCGTCGCCTCCGGGAGGGAAAGACAGGCGCATGCCTCGGCCATGTCTCCGCCCATCGGCTCGGAGAGCTTGCCGACGCTGCCGTATTTGAGGGCCTGAACGAGCGCCGCGGCCGGGTCGCGGTAGAGATAGGCACTGAAGAGCCGTTCGAGGGGCGGGACGCAGGGCAGGGGAGCGCCTCCGCACCACAGACCGTCAAGCGCCTGCACGCAGCTGTCGCAGAGCCAATCCCGCGCGCAACCGCTCTTGTCGCCGCAGCCCATGCATACGGCGGCGCGCGGAAAGATCAGGCGGTCGAGCGCCCGGCCCATCCCGCGCAGACGGTCAGTCAAGGGCGTTGAGCGCCGCGGCGGTCCTTGCCGCCAGCGCGGCGTTGTTGTACACCAGCTGTATGTTCGCCGCCAGACTGTCGCCGCCGGTAATATCCTTGATCTTCGCCAGCAGATAGGGCGTGGTCTCCTTGCCGTGGTTGCCCAGGGCGCGCGATTCCTCCACGGCGCGGTCGATGACGGCGTTGATCTTGTCAGCGTCCATCGAATACTGCTCGGGGATGGGGTTGGTCACCAGCATGCCGCCGGCAAGGCCCATCTCCCGCTTGGCGTGGAAGGCGGCGGCAAGTTCTTCGGGGCTGTCGAGGCGATAATCCACCTTGAAGCCGCTCGTGCGGGTGTAGAAGGCGGGCAATTCCTCCGTCTGATAGCCGATGACCGGCACGCCCTTGGTCTCCAGATACTCCAGCGTCAGCCCCAGATCGAGGATGGACTTGGCCCCGGCGCAGACCACCATCACCGGCGTCATCGCCAGTTCCTCAAGGTCGGCGGAGATGTCCATGGTCGTCTCCGCGCCGCGATGCACGCCGCCGATGCCGCCGGTGGCGAACACGCGGATGCCGGCCATGGCGGCGATGATCATCGTCGTGGCCACGGTCGTCGCGCCGTCGATGCCCCTGGAGACCACCACGGGAAGGTCGCGTCGGGAAACCTTGGTCACAGCGGTGCCGGTCTTGCCCAGATACTCGATCTCCTCCCGGGAAAGGCCGGCCTTCAGCCTGCCGCCGAGGATGGCGATGGTGGCGGGCACCGCGCCGTTCTCGCGCACGATGCGCTCCACGTTGAGGGCGGTCTCTACGTTCTGCGGGTAGGGCATGCCGTGGGAGATGATGGTGGATTCCAGCGCCACCACCGGCTTTCCGGCATTCAGCGCGTCGCGCACCTCCGGCGCGATGTCCAGATACTTGTTCATTGATGTACCTCCGAGATCCTTTTTTGCAGCGCTCCTTCACAGAGCGCGGGATTCACTGTTTCTTCCGCCTCGGCGGCGATAGCCGCAGCGGCGCTGCCGATAAGACAGCTCTCCTTCAGACCCATGCCGCGCATCCAGCCCCAGGCGATGGCGGCGGTAAAGGCGTCGCCCGCGCCGGTGGCGTTCTTCATGCGCGGCGCCAGCGAGGGAAGGTAGTACTCTTCGCCCTCTGTTGCGGCGAACGCGCCGTCCGGCCCAAGGGTGATGAACACGCGGCCAAGGCCGGTCTTGAGCAGCTCGCGCGCCGCGCGGCGCGCGTCCTCGACGCAGGCGATGCGCACGCCCGAGAGCAATTCCGCCTCCATGCGGTTGGGCTTGAAGGCCGTCAGACGCCCGAGGATGGGTCGAAGGCGCAACGCTTTTGCCGCGGAGACGGCGTCGGCAAAGAGGGGAACGCGGACATTCTCCGCCAGAAAGCGCAGCGCTTCTTCGGAGAGGTTGGCGTCCAGCAACACGGCGCGATGCGCGTTCAGCGCCGGCAACACGCTCTCAAAATAGGAAAGCGTCTGGTGGCGGTAGATGTCCATGTCGTTGACGGCGAGGGACATATCGCCCTTTTCATCGGCGATGAAAAGATAGGTGGATGTGTGTTCGTCCCGCAGACGCAGGCTCAGGGAAAGGTCGATGCCCATGTCCGTGAGCTGGCGCTCGATGGCGTCCGCGTAGACGTCGCCGCCCAACGCCGTCAAAAAGCGCACGCGCGCCCCGAGCAGCGCCAGATTGCGGGCGATATTGCAGCCCACGCCGCCTACAGACAGGCGCACGCGCCCGGGGTTGGAATCCCCCGGGGTCAGCGGGCCGTGGGAATAGCCGCCAATATCCATGTTCGCCGAGCCGATGACCGCGATTTCCTCGCCCATGCGCACGCTCCTTCCGGCAACGTTCTGCTTCTATTTTACGGATATGTGGGAAAATTGTCAACAATATTTGTTAAAAGTGGCGCCGGGCTGTGGCGGAGAAAACGTCGATGGTATATAATAAGGATGTATACGCAAAGGGGGAGTGGGGATATGACAGGGCCGACGCTCGTCGTCATGGCTGCCGGTATGGGCAGTCGCTTTGGAGGCCCCAAGCAGATCGCGCCCGTGGACGACCAGGGGCATGTCATCGTTGATTTTTCCATCTACGACGCCCTGCGCGCCGGCTTTGGCAGCGTGGTATTCGTCATCAAGCCGGAGATGGAGGCGGACTTCCGCGCCACCATCGGCGCGCGCGTGGAGGGGCGGATGCCCGTCGCCTACGCCTACCAGACGCTCGACGCCCTGCCGGAGGGCTTCTGCGTGCCCGAGGGGCGCGCAAAGCCGTGGGGCACGGGCCACGCGGTGCTGTGCGCGCGCAAGTACATAGACGGCCCCTTCGCCGTCATCAACGCCGACGATTTTTACGGCCGCACGGCCTTTGAGGCCATCCACGGCCTGCTCTGCGCAAGCGGCGACGAGCGCGAACACGCCATGGTCGGCTACCGCCTGCGCAACACGCTGACGGAGAACGGCTCCGTCTCCCGCGGCGTCTGCCGCGTGGACGCGGACGGCTATCTTTCCGGCATCACCGAGCGCACGCGCATTGAAAAGCGGGGGAATGGCGCGGCCTTTACCGAGGATGGCGGCCAGACATGGCAGCCTCTTACCGGCGACGAGGTCGTCTCCATGAACCTCTGGGGCTTCAAGCGCAATATCCTGCCGGAGATGGAAGCGCGCTTTTGCGCCTTTTTGCGCGACGAAATGCCGCTTGAGCCCATGCGCCGCGAGTTCTATCTGCCCGGCGTGCCGGACGCGCTCATCCGCGAGGGCAAGGCGCGCGTGCGCGTGCTTTCCACCACAGAGCGCTGGTTCGGCGTCACTTACCCCGGCGATATGGAGGCCGTGCGCGCCGCCATCGCCGCGAAGAAGGCCAGCGGGGAGTACCCCGTTCAGCTTTGGAAATAGTCAGAAGGAGGCGTTTTCATGAACATACTGGTCACCGGCGGCGCCGGCTACATCGGCACCCACACGTTGGTCGAGCTTCTTGACCGCGGACACGACGTGGTGGTGGTGGACAACTACGTCAACAGCCACCCCGAGAGCCTTGACCGCGTGCGCGAGATCACCGGCAAGACCTTCCCCTTCTACGAGGCAAACGTCTGCGACGAGGCGGCGCTCGACCGCATCTTCGACGAAAACAAGGTCGATTGCGTCATCCACTTCGCTGGCCTCAAGGCGGTGGGCGAATCCTGCGCCAAGCCCCTGATGTACTATCGCAACAATCTGGACGGCATGCTCTCCCTCATCAGCTCCATGCGCAAGCACGATGTCAAGCGCATTGTCTTTTCCTCTTCCGCCACGGTCTACCGCTCGGACGCGGGCATGCCGGTGGACGAGGAGTCGCCCCTTGGCTGCATCAACCCCTACGGCTGGACCAAGTTCATGGGCGAGGAAATTTTGCGCGACGTGGCCAAGGCTGAGCCGGACTGGTCTGTGGTGCTTTTGCGCTACTTCAACCCCATCGGCGCGCATGAGAGCGGCAAGATTGGCGAAGACCCCAACGGCGTGCCCAACAACCTCATGCCCTATATCACGCAGACGGCGCTGGGCCGCCTCAAGGAGCTGCACGTGTTCGGCAACGACTATCCCACCCCGGACGGCACCGGCGTGCGCGACTACATCCACGTTGTGGATCTGGCCGAAGGCCATGTGGCGGCCATTGAGTACGCGCGCGACCACACCGGCTGCGAGGCGTTCAACCTCGGCACCGGCGAGGGATACAGCGTGCTGGACATCGTACACGCCTTTGAGCGCGTCAACCACATCAAGGTGCCCTATGAGATCGCGCCGCGCCGCGCCGGCGACCCGCCCACGGTCTACGCCAGGGTGGGCAAGGCCGAGACCATGCTGCACTGGAAGGCCCGGCGCACGCTGGACCAGATGTGCGCCGATTCCTGGCGCTGGCAGACCCAGAATCCCCACGGCTATGCAAAGGAGAAATAAACGATGACCCACAACATGATCGCCATCCTTGACCTCGGCAGCACCCAGAGCGCCCAGATCGCGCGCGATATCCGCGCGCTGGGCGTGTACAGCGAGATCCATCCCAACGACATCGCCCCCGCGGCCCTCAAGGCGCTGCCGGGCATCGCCGGCGTCATTTTGAACGGCGGCGAGAACCGCGTCGTGGACGGCGCGCCGGTGGAAGTGGACCCCGCCATCTACGACCTTGGCCTGCCCATCCTCAGCGTGGACTACGCCTGCGCCGGCCATCCCGCCGACCTGACCGCCTGGCCGGAAAATACGCGCGAGACGCTGGACGGCTTCATCGAGGGCCTCGGCATCGAGCGCAACTGGAGCATGGACAGCTTCATCGCCGATCAGGTCGAGCTGCTCCGAAAGCAGATCGGCTCCCGCAAGGTGCTTCTGGCGCTGTCCGGCGGCGTGGATTCCTCGGTCGTGGCGGCGCTGCTTTTGAAGGCCGTCGGCGATCAGCTCACCTGCGTACACGTCAACCACGGCC
Organism: Candidatus Pullichristensenella excrementipullorum; assembly: GCA_018713365.1. Classification (GTDB taxonomy): domain Bacteria; phylum Bacillota; class Clostridia; order Christensenellales; family Aristaeellaceae; genus Pullichristensenella; species Pullichristensenella excrementipullorum. The sequence goes on along the minus strand of DVOU01000037.1, from coordinate 24,973 downwards.
TTCTGCGCAAGGGCGAGCCGGAGCAGGTGGTGCGCGTGTTCAAGCAGGAGATGGGCGCGAACCTCATCTATGTGGACGCCGTGGACCGCTTCCTCGACAAGCTCGCCGGCGTCAGCGATCCCGAGCAGAAGCGCAAGATCATCGGCGCGGAGTTCATTCGTGTGTTCGAGGAAGAGGCGCGCAAGCTCGAGGGCATAGAGCTGCTCGGTCAGGGCACCATCTACCCCGACATCATCGAAAGCGGCACCAAGACCATGAAGGCGGTCAAGGCGCACCACAACGTCGGCGGCCTGCCCGAAGACCTCAAGTTTGAGCTTGTCGAGCCGCTCAAGTACCTGTTCAAGGACGAAGTGCGCGCCGTGGGCAAGGCCCTGGGCCTGCCGGACTCCATGGTCTACCGCCAGCCGTTCCCCGGCCCCGGTCTGGGCGTGCGCTGTCTGGGCGCCATCACCCGCGAGCGTCTGGAGATCGTGCGCGAGAGCGACGCCATCCTCCGCGACGAGTTCCAGAAGGCCGGCCTTGCCGGCAAGGTCTGGCAGTATTTCACCGCCGTGCCGGACTTCAAGTCCGTCGGCGTGCGCGACCATGCCCGCTGCTATGAATACCCGGTCATCCTCCGCGCCGTCAACACCGTGGACGCCATGACCGCCACGGTGGAGCAGGTGCCGTGGCCGCTGCTTCTCAGGATCACCGACCGCATCCTCGCCGAGGTCAAGGGCTGCAACCGCGTGGTCTACGACCTCTCACCCAAGCCGGTGGCCACCATCGAGTGGGAATAGGTCTTCCGCAGGCGCCTCAGGCGCAAAACCCGTATCACGCAGGCCCTGTCGCTTGTCGGCGACGGGGCTTTTCTGTTTCTACGTACGGCTCGCGCGCGGATGTACGCAGCCATCGCCATACTCCGTACCAATATTTGCAAATGCGACAAGGTGCCTGTTTCAAAGCGCAGATACCGCAATAAACGTCCAATGTATTAAGTCAACGTTGCGGCGACGATCTCCGAAGATCTTGACCTCGACCGCGACGCCCGGAATGTCGCTCAACACAATTTCTGACAGCAGTCGCTGCTCGCGAGCGCTGTCTGGACGCGGTGGACCGCAAATTTTGACACATACAGCGCCAAATTCGGCAAATAGAGCGAAATTAACAGAAATGCGTCATGAGTTAATGTTGTGTTGCGCAAATTATGTGCATATACAGAGCAAACTGCATGATGAAACGCCCGTTCATTTCAGCTATCATATGAATTGTCCAGAGAAGATGTGAAGCGGAAGCGAACGGTGCCGGACGCATCGTTGAAAGCATAACACGTCAAGGAGGAACACACCGTGAAAAAACTGATCGCCATGCTGCTCGCGCTCGCGCTGCTGTGCTGCGGCGCCCTGACCGCCTTTGCGGAAGAGGAAGCCACCTTCACCATTGGCTTCAACAACTACCGCGTCGGCGCCTACTCCCTCGACATCCTGCAGAAGAACTTTGAGTATGCCTGCGCCGCCATGGGCGTGGACGTGATGGTCGTCAACGACGAGGCCAAGATCGACAACAGCCCCACGAACGTGGACAACATGATCGCGGCGGGCGTGGACGGCATCGTCTTCTTCGGCCTCAATGACAACGTCATGGTCTCCGTGGCTCAGCGCTGCCAGAACGCCGGCATCCCCTTCGTGTTCTATGATCACATGCCCTCTGACCAGGTCGTGGAAATGATGAAGAATTACTCCTGCTACCTCGGCTGCGCCGCCACCATGGACGAGTCTACCGGCCGCGTCGCCGGCGAGTACGCCGCCTCCATCGGCGCCACCAAGGCCGTGGTCGTCACCGGTGAGAACAGCGACCCCTCCCACAGCGCCCGCACCAACGGCTTCACCGAGGCCTTTGAGGCCGCCGGCGGCGAAGTACTCGGCGTTGGCTGGGGCAACCCGAACCTGACCGACTCCCTGCCGCGCGCCAACGACCTGCTGACCGCCCATCCGGACGCTGACTTCATCTACGGCTCCAACGGCGACTGCGGTCTGGCCGGCAAGGAAGCGCTCGCGTCCCATCCCGACGTGACCGCCACTGTGTACGCCACCGACCTCGACCCCGACGTACTCACCAGCCTTGAGGACGGCACCATCGCCGCCGCCAGCGGCGCCCACTGGATCAACGTCTACTTCGCCGCCGCGCTGATGGTCAACCACCTGCAGGGCAACACCCTCCGCAACGAGGATGGCACCGCGCCGCGCCTGGTCGTGCCGGTCATCACCCTGCCCAACAACTACATCGACCTGTACAACAAGCTGTGGATCGAGTCCTATCCCTACACCGAGGCTGAGCTGGCTGCCTTCGTTGGCCCCGATGTCACAGTGGAGACCCTCGAGACCGAGCTGACGAACTACACCCTCGACAACCGCATCGCCGCCCTCGTCGAGCAGGGCGTGATCACCCAGGAAGAAGTCGACGCGTCCCTCGCCGCGTAAGCGACGCGCGCCTGACACAGCAGCGCCCCGGTCACACGGGGCGCTGTATTCAGAAAGGCCGCTAGAATACAGGCCGTGTGTGTTTGCGGCCGCAGGAGGTCATCTCATTGGAAAAACAAGGCGTAAACAGCAGTGAGGGCATGCGCGTACTCAAGCGCGCGGCCGCGGTCGCCGCGGTCATCATCGCCCTGTTCCTGGTGCTGAACATACTCGCCGGAGGGCGTTTCTTCACCGCCAGCAACATGCTCTCCGTGCTATCCAATTCCGTGGTGACGGCGTTCATCGTCCTTGGCATGTGCTTCATCTTCACCATGGGCATCACGGATCTGTCCATCGGCTCCATCATGATCCTGGCCAGCAACGCCGGCGGCGTGTTGGCGCTGTGGGTCGGCATGGGCTACTTCGGCCTCATCGTCGGCGCGCTGGCCGTGGGCATCGCCCTGACGATGCTCAACGTCTTCCTCATGCGCAAGGCGGAGATCCCGCCGTGGATCCTCGGCCTGGGCATGACCATGGTCTACGAGGCCATCGGCGCCATCTACAACACCACCATGATCCAGCAGGGCCGTCAGGCCGTCTCCCTCGGCGATGTCTGCCGCGATCTGGGCGCGCCGCCGTGGAACGTCATCCTTCTGGTCATCGGCGTGGCCGTGGCCTACTTCGTCTACAACCGCACCTCCATCGGCATCGGCCTGCGCGCCGTGGGCAGCAACAGCGCCGTCGCCAAGCTGATGGGCGTCAACGTCAACAAGGCCACCTTCCTTGCTGTACTGGTCGGCGGCTGCTTCATCGGCATGGGCGCGGCCATCAACCAGAGCTACGCGGGCCGCATCGTGCCGGCCACTGGCCTGAACAGCATCGCCTCCGTGTTCAATCCTCTGGCGGCGTTCCTGCTCGCCAAGGCGCTTTCCAATGTATTCAACATCACCATCGGCGCGGCTGTGGGTGCGTTCACCATCACGGCCATCTTCAACGTGCTGACCATCCTCGGCGTGCCCTCGGGCACCTGGCAGCAGGTCATGCTCGGCGCGTGCGTGCTGATGTGCGGTATCCTCTCCCAGAGAAAGTTTAAGGGGGTGGTCAAATGAACACTGTTGCCGAAACGGTATTTCAGGCCAGCCACATGAAGAAGTACTACGGCGCGACCCACGCCAACGACGATGTGTCCATCACCTTGCCGCGCGGTGAGGTACGCGGGCTGATCGGCGAGAACGGCTCGGGAAAATCGACGCTGATCTCGATGATCGCCGGCATGAACGACCGCGACAGCGGCGAGATGATGATGCTCGGCAAGCCCTACGATCCCCACGACCCGCTGGACGCGGGCAACGCGAAGATCGGCACGGTCGTGCAGGAACTGGGTCTGGTAGACGGCCTGACGGTGGGCAGCAACATCTTCATGGGCCGCACCGCCCCGTTCACCAAGGCGGGCATCATCAATCTGAGCAAAATGTACGCGCAGGCGTCGGCGCTGTTTGAGAAGTGGGGTTTCCCCGGCTTCCCGGTCAAGCGCATGGTCGGACAGCTCTCCGTGGAGGAGAAGAAGGTCGTCGAACTGGTGCGCGCCCTCTCCATCGACCCCGAACTGCTCATCCTCGACGAGATCACCCAGGCGCTCTCGCTCAACAACCGCAAGACGCTCCTGGGCATCATCGAAAAGCTGAAGGGGGAGGGCAAGGCCATCCTCATCGTCACCCACGACATCGAGGAGATGATCAGCATCTCCGACCGCATCACCGTCATGCGCGACGGACAGGTGGTCGCCGAGGTCGTCAGCAAGGATTCCTCCGCCGACGAGGTCAAGCGCCTCATGGTCGGCCGCGAGCTGACTGGCTCGTACTACCGCGAGGACAAACAGGAGGATTACGACGACGAGGTCGTCATGCACGTCGAGGGCCTGACCACCGACCACTTCCTGGACGTCACCTTCGATCTGCACCGCCGCGAGATCCTCGGCTTCTGCGGCCTGTCGGACGCCGGCATCCACGAGCTTGCCGAAACGCTCTTCGCCGTGCGCGAGAAGCAGAAGGGCACGGTGACGCTGACCGCGGGCAACGAAGTCATCCGCACGCCGTGGCACGCCATGCAGTGCAAGATGGGCTATGTCCCCAAGGACCGCGACAAGCAGGCCCTGATGGTCAACGACACCATCGAACACAACGTCTGCCTGGCGGCGGTGGAGATGACCCGCAAGAAGTTCGGTTTCCTGAGCCCCAAGCTGGGCCGCGAACTGAGCAAGCGCGTCATCGACCGCTTTGAGGTCAAGACCGATGGCATCACCCAGGTGCTGAGCGGCCTCTCCGGCGGCAACCGCCAGAAGGTCAACCTCGGCCGCTGGATGATCCAGGACAAGGACATCCTCATCCTCGACTGCCCGACGCGCGGCGTGGACGTCGGCGTCAAGAGCTACATCTATCAGGCCATGTTGCAGGCCAAGAGGGAGAACGTCTCCATCGTGCTGGTCTCCGACGAGCTGCCGGAGCTGATCGGCATGTGCGACCGCCTGCTGGTCATGAAGGAAGGCAAATTGGTCATGGACATTCGCCGCAGCGAAGGAATGACCGAGGAAACGCTGATCGAGGTGATGTTGTAATGAAAAACGGGATCTGGTCCAACATTCAGAAGTTCTTCCCCTTCATCGGCCTCGCCACCATCCTGATCGTCTTCTCCTTCCTTTCCGGCGGCAGGCTGTGGCAGCTGCAAAACCTGCAGAGCGTGCTGAACACCATGATACCCATCTGTCTGGGCGGCGGCGGCATGATCTTCGTCTCCGCGCAGGGCAGCACGAACATGTCCATGGGCTCCACGCTGGCCCTCAGCGGCGCCATCGCCGGTCTGGTCAGCAACGCGCTGGGCTTCTGGTCCTTCGTGCCCACGGCGCTGCTCGTGGGTCTGGTGGTCGGCATCTTCAACGGCGTGATGGTCTCCAAGTTCAAGGTCTCCTCGCTGATGGTGACGCTGTCTATGCTCATCGCCCTGCGCGCTCTGGTGACGCTGCTCACCAGCGGCCAGCCCATCTTCGTAGACTTCGCCATCCTCAACTTCAGCACCATGCCCGTGAAGCTCCCCATCTTCCTCGGCGCGATGGTCATCCTCTGGTACATGTTCGAGCATACCAAGCTCGGCCACTTCTCCCGCTGCATGGGCGAAAATGAGATGGTCGGCCGCTTCTCCGGCATCCCGGTGGACCGCTACAAGATCTTCGCCTTCGCGCTTTCCGGCCTGCTCGCCGGCCTCGTGGGCGTGTTCACGGTGGCCAACATCGCCGGCGTTTCCCCGACGATGGGCAACTTCTACGAGATGCAGGTGATGATCGCCATGTACGTGGGCGGCATCCAGGTGCGAGGCGGCGCGCAGAGCAAGTTCTACAAGCTCATCGTCGGCGCCATGACGCTGGCCTTCCTGCAAAACGGCCTGACCATCAGCCGCGTCTCCAGCGAGTACTCCGAGCTGATTCAGGGCCTCATCCTGCTGCTGGTGGTCTTCTTCGGCAACTTCATCCAGAAGCAGTTCGTGCGCAGGCAGACCATGCTGGCCGCCAAGGCCTCCGTTGCCGGCTGACACACCGGCTGCTCCACCGACTGACAGGGAGCCGGCGCTTCGGGTCTGCCCGGCGTCGGCTCCCTTGTTTTCTGAGGGAAAGGACAACGACCATGAACGAGCAAGCATTCAACCCCTACCTTCCGGGCTATGAGTACGTACCCGACGGCGAGCCGCATGTCTTCGGCGACCGCCTTTACATCTTCGGCTCCCACGACGCCTTTGGCGGCGACCGCTTCTGCACAAAGGACTATGTCTGCTGGTCCGCGCCCGTGGACGATCTGGCCAACTGGACGTTCCACGGCACCATCTACCGCAAGACGCAGGACCCGATGAACACCGAAAATCGCGCCATGTACGCCCCGGACGTCGCCTGCGGCGCGGATGGCCGCTTCTACCTCTACTACACCCTCGATTTCCTCGGCGCCACCAGCGTCGCCGTCGCCGACGCCCCCGAGGGGCCGTATGCCTACTACGGCTATGTCTGCCATCCCGACGGCAGCGCGCTGGGCTTGAGCGAAGGCGATGTCTTCTGTTACGATCCCGGCGTCCTCGTGGATGAGGATGGCCGCGTCCATCTCTACCTCGGCGTCGCCCCCGGCAACGGCCCGCTCGCGCGCCTTCGCGATGGCAAGCGCATCATGGATGGCGCCTATCACTTTGAACTGGAGGCCGACATGCGCACGCTGCGCGGCGAGCCCCACCGCGTCGCGCCCGGGCAGGAACTTGCGGTGGGCACGCCCTACGAGGGCCACGCCTTCTTTGAGGCCAGCTCCATCCGCCGCGTGGGCGACCGCTATTATTTCATCTACTCCTCCATCGCCGGCCACGAGCTGTGCTACGCCACCTGCGACCGCCCCGACGGCGACTTCCAGTATGGCGGCACGCTGGTCAGCATCGGCGACATTGGCCTTGACGGCCGCACGGAGAAGGACGCCGTCAATTACTACGGCAACACCCACGGCAGCATCGAGCGCGCGGGGGATCGGTGGTACGTGTTCTACCATCGCCACACCAACGGCAACCAGCTCTCCCGCCAGGGCTGCGCCGAGCCGGTGACCATTGCCCCCGACGGAAGCATCGCCCAGGTGGAAGTGACCAGCTGCGGCCTCAACGGCGGCTGGCTGCGCGATACGGGAACGTACAGCGCCGCCATCGCCTGCAACCTCTCATCGGCGCAGGGCACGTTCCGCTACACGCCCAAGCCGGGCCGCGTGGAGGGACATCCCTACTTCACGCAGGACGAGCCGGACAACGACGAATGGTCCCGCCCCTACATCGCCAACATGCGCGATGGCGCCTGGGCGGCGATCAAGTACTTCGACATGCAGGGCAGCCGCGAACTGAGCGTGCGCTTCCGCGCCGATGAGGGCGGCGAGCTGCGCGTTTCCACGGCCAAGGACGGCCCCGCCGTCGCCTGCATCGACCTGCCGGCAGGGGAGGGCTGGCGCGAGGCTTCCGCGCAGCTGCCCACGCTTTCCGGCAGGACGGCTCTGTATTTTACCTATAAAGGCGCTGGATGCCTTGACATGGAGGCGGTCCGCTTGGCATAATGGAGGCGGGGGATGGGCGCGACGCGAAGTCGGAGGTGAACGATGGCCATCACGCAAAACTACGAGCAGATACTGTTTGATGAAGGACTGCCGCTGCGCGTGCAGGTGGAACGGCTCGATCATTTTCGCCTGCACTGGCACTATCACCCGGAGCTGCTGTTCGTGGTCAGCGGCGCCGTGAACATCCATCTCGACGGGCAGAGCTACGCGCTGCACGAGCGCCAGATGATGTATATCGACAGTTCGGACCTGCACGGCCTCGACGCCCTGCGCGACGGCAGCCTGCTGCTGGCCGTGCAGTTTGACGCGGACTTTTTCTGCCGTCTCCCGGAGATGCGCGACATGCACTTTCGCCACGATGCCTTCATGGCCGCGCAGGAGCGCGCCCCCGGAGACCTCGCCGAATTGGCGACCCTGTTTTCACGCATCGTGCGCATGTACATCAAGCGCCCCAGGGGCTACTGCTGTCAGATCGTCTCGGCGATGTTCGCCATTCTCGCCCTTCTGGTGCGCCTGGAATACTTCGTTCCAGACGCGCCGGAGGACCGGGAGCAGCAAAACATCCCCTATCAGCGCATCAAGGACATTCTTGAATACATCAGCGCCAACTCTGAGCAGGAACTCTCCCTCAAGGAGATCGCCCGGCAGGAGCATATCTCCTACTATTACCTTTCGAGCATGTTCCGCCGCGCCACGGGCATGACCTTTCGCGAACACCTCAACAGCATACGCCTCTACAAGTCCCTGCAGGCGCTGCGCAGCGGCAAGGATTCGTTGGAGATGATCGCCGCGCAGTACGGCTTCAGCAACGCGCGCGCCTACTCCACGGTCTTTGCCCGCCGCTATGGCATGACGCCCAGCGAATACCGCGCCCTCTGTCAAAGCCCGCATCGCGGCGGCGGCGACGCCGGCCCGCTGGACGAGATCAACGGCTTTGGCTCCATCTACGACATGCTGGAGACCAGCGAGACGCCGGATGGCGATGGGCGGCAGTGGTTCGAGGAAGTCAGCCTCAGCGTGGATGTTGCGCAGGCAGCCCTGCGCCCGCTTCGCCACGTGTGGCAGAACATACTCACCTGCGGCCGCGCCTCGGACCTTTTGCGCAGCGACATCCGCGATCTGCTCCGCCGCGCGCAGCGGGAGGTCGGCTTCCGCTACCTGCGCTTCCACGGCCTCTTCTGCGATGACATGATGATCCTCGTGCCCGGCAAAAACGGCGAAACGGCCTACAACTGGGCCTATGTCGATCAGGTGCTGGACCTGATGCTGGAGATCGGTCTGCGCCCCTTTCTGGAGCTTTCCTTCATGCCCTCGGAGCTGGCCTCGGGCGACGCCACGGTGTTCTGGTATCGCGCCAACATCACCCCGCCCCGGGACATGGACGCATGGGCGGCGCTGGTCTCCGCGCTCATCCGCCACTGCGTGGAGCGCTACGGCGAGGCGGAAGTGAGCCAGTGGTACGCCGAGGTCTGGAGCCAGCCGGACTATGCGGGCACCTTCTGGACAGGCACGATGGAGCAGTATTTTCAGCTCTACGAGGCATCCGCCCGCGCCGTCAAGGCCGTCTGTCCGGGAATGAAGGTCGGCGGCCCGGCCATCACCTCCATCAACTTTGATGATACGCCGTGGATGCGCGAGTTTTTCCTCTACTGCAAAAAACACGATGTGCCTGTGGACTTCGCCTCCGCGCACATCTACACCGATTCGCGCTACTATGAGCTGCGCGGCGGCCTCAACTTCCCGCCCATCGCCTACAAGCCGGCCATGCGCCGGGACCGCGAGGAGGCCGTGCCGCGGGAGCATCTGAAGGTCATCGCCCGTACGGGCATGCAGGTGGACGAGTTCCACGTCACCGAATGGGCGCCCACGCCGCGCCAGAGCTTCACCGTGCGCGACACGGCCTTCATGGGGCCGTTCGTCGTCCACGGCGCGCTGCACTGCGAACCGCGCCTGACCTCGCTGGCCTTCTGGACGCTCTGCGACCTCAACGACGAGGTAAAAAAAGCCCAGCGCTTCTTTCAGGGCGGCATGGGCATGTTCAACTACAAGGGCGTCCCCAAGCCGAGCTATCTGGCCTTCCAGCTGCTTTGCCGTCTGGGCGACGAAGTGCTTGCCGAGGGAGAGAACTACATCGTCGCCCGCAGGGGCGAGGAGATACAGGCGCTCGTTTACAACATCGCCTATCTGGACCACCTCGCGCAGGCCAATACCGACTTTACCAGCGATTACGAAGGCGATGTCTACACCCTCTTTGAGGACAGGCCCACGCTGCGCCTGCTCCTGGAAGTGCGCTGCCCGGACGCGGGATACCGCCTCAGCCGCTGCGAGCTGGACCGCGAACACGGCAGCGCTTACGACCGCTGGGTGGAGATGCGCTCGCCCGGCGAGCCGGAGAAGGCCGACGTCGATTACCTTCTCGAAGCCGCCGCCCTGCAGCGCTCCGTCTCCTACGTGCGCGCGCGGGAGGGAAAGCTGGCGCTGGAATGCGCCGTGCCCGCGCATGGCTGCTGCCTGCTGGTGCTTTCGCCGGTTTCGGACGCGCCGGCGCAAAAAGATGGGGGAGTATGAACCATGGATGTCATGAATCAGGTGCTGGTGCTTTTCCTGCTCATCCTCTGCGGCTTCACCGCCGTCAAGGCCGGATGGATACGCGAGGGCGGCATACAGGGTCTCAACGCGATGGTGCTGTATTTTTCGCTGCCCTGCCTGACCGTGGCCAAATTGCAGCAAGAGGCCAGCCCGGGCCTGATGCTGGAACTTTCGCAGGTGTTCGTCATCGGCGCAGTCTCCATCCTTCTCTCCGGCGCGGTGGCGTGGTACGCCGTATTTCGCCGCGAGGAGCGGCCCCGGCGCGCGGTATTGACCAGCATGGCGATGTTCTCCAACGCCGGCTTCATGGGCTTTCCCGTGCTGAGCGCCGCCCTGGGCGAGGATAAGCTCATCTACGGCGTGGTCTACGTCGGCGTCTTCAACCTCATCAACTGGAGCATAGGCATCATCCTTTTCGACCGCAGGGCGATGAGCTGGAAGCGCCTGCTCTGCGTGCCCTGCCTGAGCGCCTCCATCGTCGGCCTGATCCTCTTCGTTGCCAACATCCGCCTGCCCTCGGTGCTGACGAACGCTCTGGACATGCTGGGCAACACCACCACGCCGCTGGCGATGATGATCGTCGGCGCGCGCCTGACGAAGCTGAAACTTGCGGACCTTGGCGATGTGAAGCTGCTGCTCGCCTGCGCCCTGCGCCTGCTGATCTTCCCGCTGGCCGTCTACGGCGCGTCGCTTCTGCTGGGCGTTTCCGAATGGGTGCGCGGCACGCTTACGCTCTGCACGGCCATGCCCTGCGCCGCCGGCTTGGTCATTCAGGCGGAGACCTACGGCGGCGACGGCCCCATGGCCTCCCGCGGCGTAGCGGTCAGCACCTTGCTCTCCGCCGCCACCATACCGCTGATGCTCATCATCCTCTGACTCTTGCGCCGCTCTCTGCCGGCGGGCGCGCATGCCCAAAGCGGAGCCTCTCAACTGCGCCGCAGACAAAGGCCCTGACAGCTCGTTTGAACTGTCAGGGCCTTTCTGGTGCCGGTGGTGGGACTTGAACCCACACGGTGTCGCCACCAACGGATTTTGAGTCCGTCACGTCTGCCATTCCATCACACCGGCGCAACCGCGTTACTCATTATACATGATTTCCCGGAAAAAATCAAGCCCTAGGCAAAAATTCAATTTTCGTGTATAATAGACGGACAGGGAAGGAGGTGGCTGCGTGCAGATGGATGAAAAGACCCTCATCGAGCGGGCCGCGAAGGGCGATGGTCAGGCGTTTTCCGAGCTGATGGCAGCGCAGGAGGGGCGCATGTACGCGGTCGCCCTGCGCATGTGCGGGCATCGGGAGGATGCGCAGGATTGCCTTCAGGAGGCGATGTTGCGCGTCTATCGCTCCATTTCCAGTTTTAAGGGCCAGTCCTCCTTTTCCACCTGGGTCTACCGCATCACCATGAACACCTGTCTGGACGAGCTGCGCCGCGGCAAGCGCCGCAAGGCCTCCTCTCTGGATGAGCGCATAGACGCCGGATGGGCGCCCGTGGACGACATGGATACCCCGGAACACCACGCCATGCGCTCCGAGCAGCGCCGCGCCCTCGAACGCGCCATTCAGGAACTTCCCGAGGACATGCGCTCCGCCGTGGTGCTGCGCGACATACAGGGCTGCTCCTACGACGAGATCGCCGACGTGCTGGACGCCAATGTCGGCACCATCAAATCGCGCATCAGCCGCGCCCGGGCGAAACTTCGTGAAATTCTTTCGGCGCAAATGGAACTTTTTGACCGGCCCGGCGTCTAAATGGGTGAATACAAGCGAAAGGAGAGCGTGCGCATGAACTGCAAGGAGTTCCTCGAACACCTGGATGCCTGGATAGACGGCGAAGTGACGCCCGCGCAGCGGCAGGCGTTTTTGAGCCATGCGCAGGGCTGCTCCGCCTGTCGCAAGGAGCTTCGCGACGCCGAGGCCATCCGCGACGCGCTTTCGCAGATGAACGAGGGTCTGAGCGTCCCGCTCGCGGCACAGGCCGCTTGGCGCAACGCCGTCAAGCGCGAGAGCCATCGCCGCAGGGGCCGCGTCTTCTACCGCGCGATTTCCGCGGCGGCGGCCGCGTTCGTGCTGCTGGCGGGGACCACGGCCATCTTCCGTTCCACGGGCGTTCTCGATCTCGACGCGCCGCAGCAGGCGGCATCGGGCGTACATATCGCTACCAGCGCGCCGAAGGCGGAGTTCTACGACGCCGCGCCCGAAGCCTACTCCGTCGCCGAAGACCCCACCGTAGCGCGCTACGCGCAGCTGGAAGCGGACGGCGAGATGATCGCCGGCGACGCTGAGGACACTGGTTCGACCGCCGACCCCGGCATCGCCCCCGCGTCCATGCCTGATTTGAACGCGAAGGAGCAGGCTCCCGTTGCCGAGCCTGCCGCCAGCGAGCGCCTCTTTGTCCGCAGCGCCGTGCGCGAGCTGCACAGCGATACCTTTGACGCCACCTACCAGTCCATCGGCGATCTGGTCGAGGAATACAACGGCCACGTCGTCACCGATACCCTCACGGGGCAGGAGGGCGCGCGCGACGCCACCATCGCCGCCGACGTGCCCACGGCCGAGCTGGACGCCTTTTTGCAGGCGCTCGACTTCGTGGCCGAGGTGACCTATTCGTCTGTCAACAGCGAGGACATCTCCGACAACTACTACGACGCGCAGGGCCGTCTGGAAACGCTGCGCCTGGAGCGGGACCGCCTCAACGAGCTGATCTCCACCGCCTCTGACAGCGCCGAACTGCAGGCGCTCGACGGCCAGCTCAAGGACGTTTACGCGCAGATCGACACCCTGGAGAGCAAGCTGCGCAACTTTGACAGCCAGCTCGAGTACGCCCGCGTGGACATCGTGCTGCGCGAAGGCGCGCCGCTCGCGGCCACGGCCATCACCGGCGGCACGAACACCGGCAGCGCGGCCAGTCAGGGCCTGAACCGCTCGATGGAGGCCATCGGCTCCTTCTTCCACGATATGGGCGTCTCGCTTGCGGTCATCGCGCCATACGCGGGCATCGCCGTGGCGGTCGCGCTCGTGGTCGGCCTCATCTGGCTGGGCATTTCGCGCCTCAACCGCCGTCGCCGGCACGACTGAACCATTCCCACACATCCATTTCCACCGGCAAAACACAGGGAAAGACCGACGTGGCAGTCCAATGCCGCCACGCTTCTTTCCCCATGCCCGGGAAATGCGATAGATCACCCAAAATCGCCAAAAACAGGAGGGAAAAACGATGAAAAAGATGTTTGCGATGCTGCTTTGCCTTGCCATTCTGGCGCTGGGGACCGGCGCGGCGCTGGCCGAAGGCACGACGCTGTCCGTCACCGGCAACGGCACGGTGCTGGTCGAGAGCGACCTTGCTATCGTCACCGTAGGCGTGCAGGAAACGTCCAAGGACGTGCTGGAGGCCCAGTCCACCGTCAACGAGAAGATCGCCGCCATCAAGCAGGCGCTGCTGGACACCGGCGTGGAGGAATCCGAGATCAACACCGATTCCATCAACATCTACGCCAACTACGATTATTCCGACAACACCGAGGTCATCGTCGGCTACACGGCCCGCAATTCCCTCTCCGTGCGCACCACGGACATGGACAACGTCGGCTCGCTGATCGACGCCGCCTTTGCCGCCGGCGCCAATACGCTGGACAACGTGCAGTTCACCGTGCAGGATGACACGCAGGCCCGCGAACAGGCGCTGACCATGGCCGTTGAGGACGCGCGCCGCAAGGCGGACGTGCTGGCTTCGGCCGCGGGACTGCAGGTCGCCTCCATCGAGCGCATCTCCGAGGGCGGCGTCAGCGTGTACGACAGCATGCGCAACTATGCTGCGGACACGGTCATGGCGGCCGAGGAGAGCGGCGGCGCAGGCACGCTGGTGCAGGCGGCGCTGGTGAGCGTGGACGCCACGGTGTCCATGGAGTTTGAACTTCAGTGACTTTTGCAGGGCTGGCCGCGCGCCAGCCTTTTTTCTGGACATTTTTCCCGGGCTGTGTTAAGATATGAACACGAACTTTCAAAGGAGGAACGGATATGCGCGGGAAGCTGGAAGAACTCATCGCCTCTGGCTTTGGCAAGGCGGCCCATTATACCCCGGAAGAAAATGAACGCTACGGCGGGGTAAACCTCAACTGCTGCGAACGCATCCTGCGCGGCGCGAACATCGCCTATGATCTGGGCATGCGCGAGGAGGACATGCGCGTGAGTGCGCCCTTTGGCGGCGGCATGGGCATCGGCAGCACCTGCGGCGCCATCGTTGGCGCGCTGATGGCGCTTTCCATGCGCCACGCGGGCGTTGCGGAAAAGACCACGCCGCTCAAGGAGGAGGTCGTCGTACCCTTTCTGGAGCGCGTGCGCGCGGAGCTTGGGGCGCTGGATTGCGCCGCCATCAAGCCGCATATGGCAGTGGAGGGCGATTGCACGCCCACAGTGCTGGCGGTGGCCCGCCTCGTGGACGAGGCCATGTGAGCGCCAGTGCGCGTCGCGGCGGAGGGACTGCGCTTGCCCTCCGCCGTGATATTGCCTCCACAGCCGGGAACGTTAAAGAATATTATCGGATATTTAACCGCGCGAATATTTGGTTCATGTTTGTGTAAAACATAAACGTATTTCTTGCGCGCAGGCAGTTTTGGCAATATAATAGTATAGAACGTTACCAAACGGCGCCCGCCCGTTGCCTTGGACGCGCGCCGCGAGCAGGAGAGAGGGGGCGAGTGCGATGCGCCGCTTGTGGCGGATCTGGCTTGGTTATCTGGAGGCCCGTCGGCGCTATCACTGCGACGACGCCCGTCAGATTGCGGTCAACAATCTGCGCACGCTCAACAAGGTAACGCCGCTCACCTTCCTGCTGCTGGCCGTTTTTCTGCTGGCCACGCCGTATCTCATCCCCGGCTGGACGCCGTCGGTCTGGCATCTGGCCTTCATCCCCGCCACCATCATCCTCGCCGCCATCACGCTCTTTTACGCGTGGAAGGGCAAGGAGCGCGCCAATGTCGCCACGGCGCTCTGCGTCGTCTACGAAGTAGTGCTGTTTGCCGGCATCATCGCCATCGACGCGCCGGGCACGGCGGAGGCGCCCGGTTCGTTCCTCTCCATGCTCTGCGTCATCATGCCGGTGCTTTTCACGCTGCCTTTCTGGCTCACCTTTGCCCTCATCGGCCTGGCGGTGGCCGGATTCTGCGCATTGACGCTCGCCTTTAAGACGCCTTTCCTCGCCCGGTACGATGTCTTTGAGGCGATCGTCGCCGTGTTTTTCGCGCTGGCGGTCGATGTTTTGACTTCGTCGCTGCGCATACGCGATTATGAGGCGCGGATGCGCTACAAGCTGCTCAGCACGCGCGACGCCTTTTCCGGCGTTCTCAACAAGCGCGCCTGCGAGGAAGCGATGGTCAACTACCTGCGCGCATGCGCTCCGAAGGTCAAATGCGCCTTCATCATCATTGACCTTGACGATTTCAAGCAGATCAACGACACGCGCGGCCATCTCGCCGGCGACGAGATCCTGCGCCGCACGGGCGAAGCCCTGCAGGAACTGTTCCGCGCCTCGGACATCATCGGACGCTTCGGCGGCGATGAATTTGTCATCCTCGCCAAGGGCATGAGTTCGCGCGAAAGCGTCGAGCGCAAGTGCCGCAGGATACGCGAGCGCGTGCAGGGATTCGCGGTGAACGGCGAAGCCATGGGCGTCACTTGCAGCCTCGGCGCGGTGCTGGTCAACGATCAGAACGCCGACCACGACGCCATCTTCCGGCAGGCGGACGCCGCCCTCTACGAGGCCAAGGCGCACGGCAAGGATGCCTACGTGCTGCGGGGATACGAAGAACACGCCGCGTAGTTCAGATCCATAGCAAAGCCGCCTTCTTCCGCATGGGAGGAAGGCGGCTTTGCGCACCTTGCGTATCAAAGGACGATGTCGCCCGGTCGATAGCCCTCCGGCAGCGGCTCCTCCTCCACAAAGGCGAAGCTCTCATCGCGCAGCACGGGCAAAAACGCGGCGTAGGGCAGGCGCGCAAACTCGCAGCCGTAGGCGCTGGAGCCGAACCAGCCGCCCTCCTTGGCGCGCAGGTTGAGGTCGCGGGCGAACTTGGTGCGGTCGCAGCAGTCGTGCAGTACCACATCCCAGCCCTCTTCGGCGGCCACGCGCATCAGCCGCAGCGTCAGTTCATGGCTCCAGATGGGGGAGAGGTAGCCCTGCCGGTACATGTAGAGCGGCTCTCCCGCGTAGTTTTGCAGGTTGTTTTCGTTCAGGTGCAGCTCGGCGCAGTTGATAAACTCGATGCCGGAAGTAAGGATGCGCTCCTTCTTGCGCAGGAAGGTCTGATAAAACTCCGGCGTCATCGGCGTTTCGATGCCCACATGCGGCAGTATGCGCGCAGCAAGCGCCATGTTTTCAAGCACGCGCTCGGAGCAGTTCGTGGCCCCGAGGTTGAAGCGCAGCTCGTCAAGCCCTGCCTTCTTCAGCGCGCGCAGGTTTTCCTCGCTCACGAGAATGCCGTTGGTATACATGTGTTGGTGGATACCGGCCTTGTGGAAGCGCTCGATGATGCCGTAGTAGACCTCGATCTCCATGAACGGCTCCAGATAGACGTAGGAGATGCCCGTGGGCGCGCTGTGGATGGAGAGCAGCAGCTCGAGGTCCTCCTCGCGGAACTTGGCGCCGCCGATCTCCCACATGCCCTCGCCGATGGGCGGTATGGCGTCCAGCACGCCGTAGTCGTAGCAGAAGCGGCAGTTGGCGTTGCACTTGTTGGTCTTGCGGATGGCGCTCAGGCCCGTGCCGAGCAGGCAGGAACGGCAGCCGCGGGGGAACTTGTCGTCCGGCCCCACGTACTCTGTGCGCCCCTGCAGCGATTTAAGCCCCGGGATCCTATCCCGCAGCGCCGCGACGCGCGCCTCCACCGCCGATTCGATCTGCGAAATGGCGGCAAGGGCGATCTCCTGCTGTCTTGGCAAAAGTTCCTCGTCCTCCGGGAGCGAGGCGAAAAACTCCATCCACATCAAGGCGTCTTTTTTGGAAATCTTCATGGCAGGCCCTCCGGGCGATTTTTTCTGTGCGCCAAAAGGTGCGCGGTGCGAAAAAACAGGCCGACCGCGAATGCTGTCCGACCTGTCAAAGTGGCGGAGGAGGAGGGATTCGAACCCTCGAACGGCTTTTGACCGTTACGCGATTTCCAGTCGCGCGCCCTCGACCAAGCTAGGCGACTCCTCCACGTTTTCTATGCGGTTTTCGCCCGCGCCCTTGACGCGGAACAGTAGATATTATAGCACGCGGCGCGCGAAAAAGCAATAGGGTTTACAAAAATTTGTCAGGAAACTTTGCGGCGACGCGCGCCACCAAAATATGCCGCCTCCGGCAAGCTCTTGTTGCAAATTTTACGCCCATGCCTTATAATATACCTATCATGTTGCAAACGGAGGAGACGGGTATGCAAACGATCCATTTCGATTTCAATCCGATGATGGCTGAATACGTCGGCGAACACGGCATCGCTCGCGCGGAGATGGAGGCCCTTTCCGGCGCCATGCGCAACGCGCACGCCATGGTCGAGGCCGGTCGCGGCAAGGGCATGCAGGGCTGGATGACGCTGCCCTACGATCAGGACGAGGTGCTTTCCGCCATCGAAAAGACCGCCGCGCGCGTGCGCGACGAGTTTGAGTCCTTCGTCGTCCTTGGCATCGGCGGCTCCGCCCTTGGCCCCGCGGCGGTGCATCAGGCGCTCAAGCACCTGCACTACAACGAGCTTCCCAAAGAGAAGCGCGGCGGCCCGCGCCTCTACATCGAGGACAACGTCGATCCCGAGCGCATGGCGGCGCTGCTGGACGTCATCGACCTGAAGACCACCTGCTTCAACGTCATCACCAAATCCGGCGGCACGGCCGAGACCATGAGCCAGTACCTCATCGTGCTTGACCTGCTGAAAAAGGCCGTGGGCGACGATTACCGCCGCCATATCATCGTCACCACCTCCAGGGAAAAGGGCTTCCTCATCAAGATCGCCCGCGAGGAGGGCTACGAGACCTTCTACATCCCGGACGGCGTGGGCGGCCGCTTCTCCGAGCTGAGCCCTGTCGGCCTGCTTGCCGCCGCCGTCACCGGTGTGGACATCCGAGCCATGGTCGCCGGCGCGCGCGCCATGGACGAGCGCTGCGCTTCTGACGATCCGTGGAAGAACCCGGCGCTGTTCGAGGCCGGTCTGATGGTCGCCGCCATGGGCAAGGGCATGAACATGTCCGTGATGATGCCCTATGCCGACTCCCTCAAGCTCATCAGCGACTGGTACGCCCAGCTGTGGGCCGAGAGCCTCGGCAAGAACCTGACGCTGGACGGCAAGCCCTGCCACGTCGGCCAGACGCCCATCAAGGCGCTGGGCGTCACCGATCAGCACTCCCAGCTGCAGCTCTATACGGAAGGCCCGTTCGACAAGGTCATCACCTTCCTGCGCGTGGAGAACTTCCGCGCCACCACGCCCATTCCGCACGGCTGCGACGACGTGCCCACCATCGCCTTCCTCGGCGGCAAGAGCCACAACCAGCTCATCGAGGCCGAGCGCCAGGGCACGGAGTACGCCGTCTACCGCTCCGGCCACGTCAGCCAGACCATCACGCTGCCCGCCGTCTGCGAGGAGACCATCGGCCAGCTGCTCTACTTCCTCGAGCTTGTGACGGCTTACGCCGGCGCGCTGCTCAACATCGACGCCTTCAACCAGCCCGGCGTCGAGGAGTCCAAGGTCGCTTCCTACGCGGTGATGGGCTACGAGAGCGAGAAGCACTCCGCCAAGCGCGAGGAGATGAAGAAGCGCCCCGCCTCAAACCCCGATTATATCTTCTAAAGCATCCCCGCAAACGAGCCACGGCGCGCCGCGTCGTGGCTTTTGCATACCATACAAAACGCCCCGGCCCGCGATGGGGCCGGGGTTGGTGCCGCTAATCGGGCTCGAACCGATACGGAATTTCTTCCGAAGGATTTTAAGTCCTTTGTGTCTGCCAATTCCACCATAGCGGCGCGGATGGCGGTAGTTTGATTATACAGCGCCCCGCCGCGCTTGTCAAGGCGCGGGGCTACACTCAACGCTCCAAATGGCGCGGGCCACTCTCTTCCTTGAATTGCAGCTTTGCAAGCATGGGCCGCATGCACTTGTGCAAAAAAGACGCGTCCTTTGCGGGAAAGTACGGCATGGGGATGGACACGCGCCTGTCCTCTGCGCACGCGCCGTCCTTCATCACCTGCACGCCCGCCTCGACAAATCGCCGGGGCTTCCCCCTGTACTGCCCCGGACGGATGGCCAGACTGGTCAGTTCATCCCAGCGCAGGCAGTCCGTCTCCCGCCAGTCGCGGAAGATGTGGATGGCCTCCTCGTCAATGCGGTAAAAGTCCCCGCTCATGCGCACCTCAAAGCGCACGCCGGCGACAAAGAGCGCCGCCGCGCCCAGACAGAGAAAGACGTTGAGAAAATCCCCGCACAGCGCGCGGAGGATCGTCATCACAAGGAATGCACAGGCCCCGCCGCCCAGACAGATGACGACGAACCAGAAAGGCGCCGGATGGGGGATGCGGATGGAAGGCTTTTTCATCGTTCTTCCTCCTCGCCTGCGTCGTGTGCCGCTGTCCGTCAGGCGCGTATCTGCCCCATGAACTCGCGCAGGCTGCGCTTGGTCGTGCCGTCAAAGCCGGTCACGGTCTGCGCGGTGAGCATGGAGTTGAGGACCGCTTCCTCCTCGGCCTCGGCCATGGCGCGGAAGAGCAGGTCGATCTTGCTCTCCGCGAGCGCGTGGAAGGGCAGCAGCTGCGTTTCAGAATCGTGCGGCATGCGGTTGGCGGTGGTAAAGCCGAGCATCACCTCGCCGCTGCCGTGGCCGATGAAGGAGCCGAGGCGGGCAAGCCCAACGCTGGCGCGCTTCAACACCCGCTCGAGCTGGCGCGAGGAGAGGGGTACGTCCGTGGCCATGATGCTGATGATCGAGCCCTTGTCCGGCGCGGAGGCGTTGAGCGCGGCGTCGATCATGCGCCCGGCAGGCCTTCCGTCGATGCGCAGGTCTTTCAGGGAGCCGTGGTTGCTCTGCACCAGCACGCCGAGCGTATAGGTCCTGCCGTCCAGCTCCACCTGCCGGGAGGCGGAACCGACGCCGCCCTTCAAGGAGTGGCAGACCGTGCCCTTGCCGCAGCCGACGTCGCCCTCGGCAAAGTCGGCGCGGGCGTCGGCGATGGCGGCGCGCAGATGCTCCGCGCCCAGCGCGCGATCCTGTATGTCGTTGAGCCCCGCGTCGTTGCACTCGCAGACGATGGGGTTGACGGAGGTGAGGCGGTAGTCCGCCTTCTGGCACGTTTCGATCATGTAGCCGACCATGGCGTCGTGTATGCGGCCGACGTTGAGCGTGTTGGTGATGGCGATGGGCGTTTCGATGACACCCAGTTCCTGCACCTGCATCAGCCCCAGCGTCTTGCCAAAGCCGTTCAGCACAAAGGCGGCGGCAACGGGCTTGTGAAAAAACGGGTCGTCAGCGCCGGGAATGACGACGGTCACACCGGTCTTGTGGCGCGCGTCGTCGAGCGTGGCGTGGCCGACCAGCACGCCGGGCACGTCGCTGATCTTGTTGAGCGGCCCGGTGGGCAGCTCGCCGACCGTGAGGCCGTGTTCGCGGCATCGCTTTTGCAGCATGGTATCGCTCCCTTTGCGTCGATAGGGGAAAGGCCTTCAGCGGCTGACGGCGACGCGGCGCTTTTCGGGCAACTGCGCCAGCACGCAGGCGGCGAGCATCACCGCGCAGCCGGCTATCTCGCGCGCGGAAAGCACCTGCCCCAGCAGCAGCCAGCCGCCCACGGCGGCGAACACGCTCTCCAGACAGAGGATGATCGAGGCAAGCGTCGGCTCGGTCGACTTCTGCCCGGCGATCTGCAAGGTGTAGCCGATCGCGCCGGAACACACGCCCACATAGAGCAGGCTCGGCCAGCAGGCGAGCATGTTAGAGATGCGCACCGTCTCGGTAAAGAGGGCGACGATGAGCGCCAGCAGGCCCGTAAAGCCAAACTGCGCGCAGCACAGGCGCGGCGCGCTCAAATCGCCGGCAAAGCGGTCCACGGCGACGATGTGTACGGCGAACATCACCGCGCAGGCCAGCGTCACCAGATCGCCGGAACCGATGGTGAAGCCCTCCTTGACGCACAAAAGCACCAGCCCGACCAGCGACAGCGCCACGCCCAGCCACATCCGCGCGCCCACGCGCCTGCGGAAGAAGATCAGGCCGAGGATGGGCACGATGACGATGTACAGCGCGGTGATGAAGCCGCTCTTGGCGGCGCTGGGGTCGATGGTGAGGCCGAGCTGTTGCAGCGCTGTGGCGGCGAACATCACCGCGCCCAGCGGCGCGCCGACCTTTATGTAAGCGGACAGGGGAGCGGTCTGGACCGCCTGCGCCTGTCGTCTGCCGCGGCTGCCCACGGCCTCAAAGAGCAGCAGCGCGAAAAACGTGATAAAGGAGCGCGCCGCCGTGAAGGCGAACGGCCCCATGTGCTTGCCGGCCTCGCTCTGCGCGGAGAAGGCCATGCCCCAAATGAGCGCGGCCAGCGCCAGCAAAAGGGGGCCGCGAAGTCGCTTATCCATTGGTATCACACCCGTCCATCGTCTCATTTTCCAGAAGTTCCAGTATTTTTTCCCTTCCCGTGCCATCCTCGGAAGAATAGGGGATGAC
This sequence comes from Candidatus Pullichristensenella excrementipullorum, assembly GCA_018713365.1. Lineage (GTDB taxonomy): Bacteria > Bacillota > Clostridia > Christensenellales > Aristaeellaceae > Pullichristensenella > Pullichristensenella excrementipullorum. The sequence goes on along the minus strand of DVOU01000037.1, from coordinate 3,164 downwards.
CTCCCACGGCTGCACGGCCAGCGTGCGGCAGATGACGGGGATGGAGCGCCCCCGCGCCGCTTTGGAGAGCTTGTCCGCCTTGGTGGCCACCACGGTGAAGGGGATGTCATAGTGGCGCAGGTACTCGACCATCATCTGGTCGTCGCCCGTGGGCGCGTGGCGAATGTCCACCAAGTGCAAGACGCGCTTTAAGTGCTGTGAGCCCTGCAAATAGCCCTCGATCATCGCGCCCCACTTGTCGCGCTCGGCCTTGGGGGCCTTGGCAAAGCCATAGCCGGGCAGGTCCACCAGCCAGAAGCGCTCGTTGACCTGAAAAAAGTTGACAAGGCGCGTCTTGCCCGGCTCCGAGGAGGTGCGCGCCAGTTTGGAATTGCCCAGCAGGCTGTTGATCATCGAGGACTTGCCCACGTTGGACTTGCCCGCCATGGCGATCTCCGGCAGTCCCTGCCCAGGGAAGGGGCGCAGCTTGTCCAGAGAGAACATGAACTTCGCGCTGCGAATGGTCATCATACGGCCACCTTCACCTCCGCGCCCGGCTGCAAGATCAGCGCCACCGCCTCGTCCACATCGTCAAGGAGCGTGATATGCAGCTTTGCGCGGATGCTCCCGTCGATCTTTTCCAGATCGCGCCCGTTCTCGCGCGGCAGCAGTATCTCGGTCACGCCGGCGCGATAGGCCGCCAACAGCTTTTCCTTGACGCCGCCGATGGGCAGCACGTCGCCCAGCAGCGTCAATTCCCCGGTCATGGCCACATCCGCGCGCGCGGGCACGTTCGCCAGCGCCGAAAGGATGACGCAGGCCAGCGCCACGCCCGCCGAGGGGCCGTCCTTGGGCACCGCGCCCTCAGGCACGTGTACGTGCAGATCGTGCTTTTCAAGGAAGTCCGCCGCCACGCCGAACGTGCCCATGCGCTTGCGCGCCACGCTGAGGGCGATCTGCGCCGATTCGCGCATCACGTCGCCCAGCTTGCCGGTGAGCTTGAGTTCGCCCTTGCCGTCAAGCACCAGCGCCTCGATGGGCATCACCTCGCCGCCGACGCTGGTCCAGGCAAGACCGTTGACGCGGCCCACGCGCGTCCTGCCCGCCTCGTTTTTCGGCAGATAGCGCACCGCGCCGAGCAGGGCGTGCAGATCCTCCGTCCGCACGCGCACGCAGGCAAGTTCCTTCTCCTGCTGCATGCGCAGCACCGCGCGGCGGCAGACGCGGGCAAGCACGCGCTCCAGTTCGCGCACGCCTGCCTCGCGCGTATACCCTTCGATGATGGCGCGCATGGCGCCGTCTGCGATCTTCAGATCGCTCCTGCGCAGGCCGTGGGCTTCAAGCTGCTTGGGCAGCAGGTGCCGCTTGGCAATGGCCAGTTTCTCCTCCAGCGTATAGCTGGGCACCTCGATGACCTCCATGCGGTCGAGCAGCGCCCGGTCGATGGTGTCGGTGGTGTTGGCGGTGGTGATGAACAGCACGCCGGAGAGGTCGAACGGCGCTTCCAGATAGTGGTCGCGGAAGTGGTCGTTCTGCGCCGGGTCGAGGGCTTCGAGGAGCGCGGAGGAGGGATCGCCGCGCATATCGCGGGAGATCTTGTCCACCTCGTCGAGCAAAAACACCGGGTCCATGGTTCCGCACTGGCGGATGGCGGAGATGAGCCGCCCCGGCATGGCCGCGACATAGGTGCGCCGGTGGCCGCGTATCTCGGCCTCGTCGTGGACGCCGCCCAGCGACATCTGCGTAAACTTGCGCCCCAGCGCGCGCGCCACGGAACGGGCGATGGAGGTCTTGCCCACGCCCGGCGGGCCGACGAGACAGAGGATGGGGCTCTTTAAGTCGCCCTTGTGCTTGACGACGGCCAGATATTCCAGCAGCCTGTCCTTGATCTCGCGCATGCCGTAGTGGTCCCGATCGAGTACCTTGCGGGCGCGGTCAAGGTCGATCTGCCCGGCTGTCTTCACGCCCCAGGGCAGGTCGAGCATCGTTTCGATATACGTCTCCAAAACGGCGCTCTCCGGCGCGTGGATGGAGGTGCGCGCAAGGCGCGCAAGCTCCTTTTCCGTGCGCTCGCGGGCTTCTCCGTCGATCTTGGAATCGCGCAGGCGAGCGCGCAGTTCGCGCAGCTCCTCGTCCTCGTCTTCGCCCAGTTCTTCCTGGATGGCGTGGATCTGTTCGCGCAGGTAGTAGTCGTGGTTGGACTTATCCATAGCCTCGCGCACGCGCGCGTGTATCTTCTCTTCCAGAGCGCTGATCTTCAGATCGCGCGAGAGCGCCATCAGCAGCGTTTCCAGCCTCAGATCGATGGAGACGCACTCCAGCACCGCCTGTTTGTCGGCGATGTTGGCAAGGAAATTGGCCGCCACCACGTCGCAGAGGGCGTCGGGGCGCTTTTCGCCGCTTACCTGCGCGCGCAGCTCGCTGGAAATGCCCTCGCCGCGCGCCTTGACCAGCGCCAGCGCCTGACGGCGAATGGCGCGCATCATCGCCTGACGGCGGATGAAAGCCTCGCTGTTTTCGTCCGCAGCGGCGCCATCGTCGCTCTCAAGCGGCATGAACTCGGCGCGCTGCATGTCGCCGCGCTCCTCCACGTCCAGCAGGATGGCGCGGCATTCGCCCTCGACGAGTACGCGCACGGTGTCGTCCGGCATGCGCAAAACATGACGGATGTCCACCACCGTGCCCACGGTGTACATATCCTCAAGGTGCGGTGCGTCCACGCCTGCGTCGCGCTGGGCGACCACGAACAGCCGCCGGTCGCCCGCCAGCGCGCTCTCCAGCGCCGCCACGGAGCGGCCCCGTGCCACGTCCAGCGTCATCATCGTATTGGGAAAGGCGAGTAGCCCGCGCAGGGGCAAAAGCGGCAGCCGGGAGGGCGCCGTCTGTTTTTCACTGGTCTTACTCACACTGCACGTCCTTTGCGGTTGATACTGTTTATTATACAGACATACCGTTAAGAATCAAGAGCGCGCGCCATGGTGTTTTCTTGCATGGCTGCGCAAAACTGGCGGAATGGGCGCGACGCCGTACAAATATCCGGCTGTTTCCAGATTTTCCTGTTGGGGCACAACAGATAGGTAACAGCAAGAATTGAAAAGAGAACTCCAAAGTGGTAAGATAGAAGTGCCAACAAACTACAAACCACAGAGGAGTTCTCCATGGATAGAATAACACAGGAAGCATAT
>DVOU01000036.1:0-47420 GCA_018713365.1 Candidatus Pullichristensenella excrementipullorum | reverse complement strand
TGCGCTGGTCGAACGCGCCGGGCTGCGGAGCGTTGTCCGCGGTGAACAGGCCCAGTTCAAACAGCTTCTGCTGCAGGGCCTGTATGCTGGCCGGGTCAGAGCTGGCGTCGATGCTGCCGGACACGGGCGCCTGCGTGGGCGCTTCGGTCGCCTGCGCGGCGATGCGGAACGTGAAGGTGGCGGAGGTCGCCTCACCGCCGGAAGCGGGATAGGCGACGATCTCCAGCGTGTAGTCAAGGCCGGGGGTAAAGTTGGCCATCGGCACGGAGAGCGCGGAGCCGCCGGCCTCATTGGAGTGCATCACGCTGCCGTCGGGCGCGTAGAACGTGGCTACATAGCGGGCCACGTCGCCCTCGACCGACCACTGGAAGGACGGGTCGCCGTCAAAGACGTAGATGCCGCCTTCGTCATAGCCGCTGCCCGCCGCGCCGATGGAGGGCGCGGAGATGGGCGCGGGCGTGGGGGCCTCGGTGGGGGCCTCGGTCGGCGCTTCCGTCACCGGGACGGCAATGCGGAAGGCAAAGGTGGAAGACGTAGCCTCGCCGCCGGAGGCGGGCTGGGCGACGATCTCCAGCGTGTAGACGCGGCCCGGCTCGAGCGCGGACGCGCCGATGTTGAGGGAATTGCCGTTCACGCCGCCGGTGTGGACGACGGCATACTGGTCGTCGTAGAGCGTGGCGGTAAAGGAGGCCACTTCGCCCTCGACCGACCACTGGAAGGACGGGTCGCCGTCGAAGACGAACACGCCGCCGTCGTCATAGCCATTCGCCGCCGCGCCGATGGTGGGCGCGGAGATGGGCACGGGCGTGGGCGCTTCGGTCGGCGCCTGCGTGGGCGCCTCGGTGGCCGTCTGGGCGCGGTAGACGTACTCTTCCAGATAGTTCTGCGTGCGGGCGGTGAACACGCCGTTGGGCGTCAGCACCTCGTAGCCGTTGTCGGCGTTGACCTGGCGCTGGAAGTTGATGATGGCCTGCGTGGTGGCCGAGCCGTACACGCCGTCGGCATTGTCGAGCAGACCGAGGATGACCAGCTGCTCCTGCATGAAGCGGATGGACTCCGGGTCGGAGTTGGCGTCCACGAGTACATTGTCGTCCTCGTCGCCGGGCTGCTGGGTGGGCTGCTGGGTCGGCTGTTGCGTGGGCTGCTGGGTCGGCTGCTGGGTCGGCTGCTGCGTCGGCTGCTGGGTCACGGGGTTGTCCACGTAGTATTCCAGCATGCGCAGCGTGGCCTCGTCGCAGTTGCCGGAGACGGCGAGGGCGTTGTAGCCCTGCTGGTTGTTGACCCAGACCTGGAAATTGCGCACGGCGATGGAGGTGGCCGAGCCGTACACGCCGTCCACGCCGTTCAGGAAGCCCAGCTCGCGCAGCATGGTCTGCAAGTAGCGGATGCGCTCGGCGGAGGAATTGGGCGAGATGCCCGTCTCCTGCGTGGGCGCGGGCGTGGTGGGCGCGGCGGTGGGCGTGGGCGTCGGGGCGGCGGTGGGCGTGGCCGTGGGTCTGGCGTCCTGCCACCAGTCGGCGAAGACGATCAGGTAATCGCGCGTGGCGGAATCCACATAGCCGGTGACGTCCAGCACCTGACGGCCATAGTAGCGGTTCACGGCGTCCTGGAACTCCCAGACCGCGCCGCGCGTGGCCGCGCCGTAGATGCCGTCGTCCGACCCGGCGGGCAGGTGGCCGAGGGTGATGAGCAGCTGCTGCACGCGGCGGATGTCGCTCCTGGAGGAATCCTCGTTGATGAGGAAGTCGTCCGGCTTTTCGGTGACCACCGGCGGCGGCGTGGCCGGGCGCGGGGTGGGCTTGGCGGCGAGTTCGTACTGGTCGAGCCAGTAGAGCGTGGCCGGGCCGGCGATGCCATCCACAGTGAGCTTGGGGTCGATGGCGTAGGTGCTGTTCATATACGTCTGGAAATCGCGCACGGCCTGCCGGGTGGCGCTGTCATACGAGCCGGAGGGCTGGGCGGCGTCCAGCCAGCCCAGGGCGATCAATTGCCACTGCAGGTCGGTGATCTCCTCGCGCGAGGAATTGCCGCTGATGATCTGGCTGGTCGGACGCGGCGTGGCGTTCGGGCGCGGGGTGGGCGTGCGCACGTTGCTGGATTGATTGTTGAAGTTTTCGTTCTCGTCCTGCCCGGAGATGTAGTCCATCCAGGAAAGGTCGGGGTCCTTGATGGGGGCGAAGGTGGTCTGCACATAGGGCGTGGGCGAGGCCGTGGGCTGCGGCGTCCACAGCGAATCCGAGGCCAGCGTGGGCATGGGCGTGGCCTCCACGGTGGCGTCCAGCGCGCTGCTGACCAGGCGGATGACGATGAAGATCACCGCCAGCACGGCCAGCGCCGCGCCGCCGATGATCAGCGCCAGCTGCCGCCCGGAGCGGCCCTCGCGCTCCTCCTCTTCGGCGTGGGAAGCGTGGGAGGCGGACTTGCGCTGGGCGATGTAGGCGGTGCCGTTTTCCTCAAAGTAGAAGTGGCGCTTTTTCGGGTCCTCCACGGCCTCGACGCTGGCCTTGAGGCGCTGCATGCCGCGCTCAAAGGCCTCCTCGGAGCCGGGCGCGGGGGCGACGGAGCCGTCGTTGAGGCGCTGGGCGCAGTCGCGCGGCAGGTATTCGCGGATGCGCAGCGTGGCCTCGCGCTTGGTGTCGTAGGCCATGTAGACGATGCCGCTGGCATCCTGCCCCATGGCGCGGCCCACGAGGAAGCGGCCGTTGTGGAGCAGCGTGCCGGGCAGAAGCTGTATCTGCGGCACAGCGGCGCGGGAATCGCGGCCGCAGTGGGGGCAGATGTCGCGGCCGTCGAGATCCTCAAAGCAGTACATGCACTTGTTTTCATATGCCATGGGGGTCACTCCTTCGTGTTCAGGCAACTCGCAACGGCGCTCTTCGTCCGCGCGAATACTTCATCGATGCTGCCGGAGCCGTCCAGCACGCGGATGCGCGCAGGCTCCCTTTCCCGCAGGGCCTCGTAGGCTGCGCGCAGGCGGCGCTGGAAGGGCGCGCCCTCGGCCTCGATGCGGTCGGCGTGGCCGCCGCTGGTGGCGCGCGTCAGGGCCGCTTCGGCGTCTATGCGGTAGAGGAAGGTGGCGTCCGGCCTTGCCCGCTCGGCGGGCACGTTTATTTGACGTATAAAGTCCTCTCCAAGTTCACGCCCATAGCCCTGATAGACGATGGACGAATCCAAAAACCGGTCGCAGAGGACGATCCTGCCGTCTTCGAGCGCCGGGAGGATGATGTCGTGGACGTGCTGGGCACGGCTGGCGGCAAAGAGCAGCGCCTCGCACTCGGCGGTCATGGCGCGCCCGGCCTCGTCGGCGGCGTCCGAAAGCACGATCTGGCGGATGCGCTCGGCCACGGGGCAGCCGCCCGGCTCGCGCGTGCAAATGACTTCCCAGCCGCGCGATGTCAGCCAGTCGCCCAGCAGCGCCATCTGCGTGGATTTGCCGCAGCCGTCGGTGCCCTCGAAGGTGAAAAAGCGTCCCCGCGGCCGCTCAACGCCCAGCAGGCCGAAAAGCTCCGAAACGGTGGAGGCGAACATGTCCGGCGCGCAGGCGTCCAGCTCCTTGCGCGTTCCGTAGCCGTAGCCCACGGCCAGCGAGGAAATGCCCGCCTCCTTCGCGCCCAGCACGTCGAACTTGCGGTCGCCCACCATCACGGCGCGGGCCTTGTCCGCCCCATCGGGCAGGGCGCGGGCGATGAGCGCCGCCTTGTCGGCGTGATGCTCGTCCATGGCGATGCCGACGATGGCATTGAGATACGGGGCCATGCCAAAGTATTCGGCGATGCGCACGGCAAAGCGCTCCGGCTTGGCGGTGACGATGGATACGTGCTTCCCCGCCGCGCGCAGCGCCCGCAACAGCGGCGCGACGCCGGGGTAGACGGCGTTTTCGCGCCAGCCCACATCTTCAAAGCGCGCGCGGTAAATGGCCACAGCCCGCAGCGCCGTCTGTTCGTCCATGCCGCACAGGGTGCGGAAGGATTCCAGCAGCGGCGGGCCGACGAAGCTGTCCAGCTGCGCCTCCGTCAGCGCCGGGTAGCCCAGTTGGGCGATGGCGTGGGCGGCGCTTTTTTTGATGCCCTCGCCCGAGCGCGTCAGCGTGCCGTCGAGATCGAAAAATACATAGTCGTACATCGCTGGAACTCCTTTGTCTGCCACCGGAAGGGTGGGTGTGTCGTAAAAAGCCTTGCTGTCTGCCACGGTCGCTGCCTGATCCGGGGAAAACTGCCGGTGTTTCAGGGAAACGGCGCCACATTGCCGGTTTTTGCGTCCCATATCCCGCAAAAAGGGATGGAACGCCACCATCCGCCGCGTTTCGCCGTTTTTGCGCCGATGGATGGCGCGACGGCGGATAAAAACATCGTTTTGATGGGCGAACGCGCCACATTTCTTCATTGCGCCGGCTCGTCCACCACTTCGACCAGCCCGCCTTCGGCTCCGAACAGCGTCGCCCCGGCGGCGCGGGAGGCGAGCAGGAAATTGACGCAATCGTGCGTCAGCCGTTCGCCGGGGGCGGCGGTGGCGCAGCCGGGGGGATAGGCTCCCACCGCGCGCGCCGCGATCTCGCCCGCCGCATTTTTGAGCGGTACAAGGCGCGTCTTCCCCAGCGCAGCTGCGCGCGGGCGCAGGGCGCGTTCGCCGTAGGCCGGTTCGGGAAACTCCGGCGCGCCGGAGCCGGGGCGCAGGCGGGCAAAGGCGTTGACCAGCGCCGCGTAGTCCTCCGCGCGGTCGTAGACGGAGCCGATGGCCACCACGCCGCGCGCGTCGCCCATCTCCATGTCCACGCCCAGTTCGGCGAGCTGATGAAGCGCTTCCCAGCCGGTCAGACCCATGCCGTCCGTGCGGATGCACAGCCGCGTGGGGTCGCCCAGAGAGGGGCAGGGAAAGCCCATCGCCGTCAATTTGCCGCGCGCCTCCTCGCACCAGTCCGTCAGGCGCGCAAGCGCTTCGCGGCCGTGTTCGTCCATAAAGGCGCGGGCGTCGTCCAGCGAGCGCAGGATGAGGAAGGAGGGGCTGGACGTACACACCATGCGCAGCATGCGCCTGAGCCTCGGCCCGTCCTCCGCGCGCCGCGCGTGCAGCCACGCGCCGCCGGTGTAGGCCCCCAGCGTCTTGTGGGCGCTCTCCACGGCGCAGTCCGCGCCCGCGCGCAGGGCGCTCTCCGGGCGGTCCCACCAGGAAAAGTGCGCCCCGTGTGCCGCGTCCACCAGCACGGGCACGTCCGCGCGCGGCAGCGGCTCCACCAGCCCGTGGAAGGTGGGGCGGGTGACGAAGATGGCGTCGCAGGGGATGTCCCTTGCCGCCTTGCAAAGGTCGGCCCCCGGGGGCAGCAGCACCGGCTCCACGTCGGCGAGGATGCAGGCGGACTGCGCCGAATGGTGGGCGTCGCGGCGCATCAACAGCCGTCCCCCCGGCCGCACATAGGCCAGCACCATGGCGAGTATGCCCGCCGTCGAGCCGCCCGGCACGAGGATGGATGCCCCCGCCCCCGCCGACTTCGCCAGCAGCCGCTCGGCTTCGGCGATGCCCGCCTGCGGGGCGTAGAGGTCGTCCGTGGAGGCAAGCTCGGTCATGTCCAGCCCCGCGGGCACGCTCTCCAGCCGCCCCTTGTGGCCGGGCATGTGAAAGCGCGTCCTCCCCTGCGCCGATACGAGCATGTCGTCGATGGGCCGCATGGCCGCCCTCCTTTGCGTGTCGAACATATGTTCTAAGAGTGTTCTTCTTCCGCTTCAAGTTGCGCCAGCACGGCGCTTTTGTCCTCCGTCACGCGGCGCACGCGCTCGCGGTCCACCCCGGCGTCGAACAGGCAGGCGGCGCGCAGTTTGCAAAAGCGGCAGGAAAGCTCCTTGCCCACGCGCGCCGGGCCGGGCGCGGCCTCTCCGGCGCGGATGCCGTCCACGTGGGCGGAAGCCATGGCCACGGCGCGGTCGATGAGTTTGTCGAATGCCGCGCGCGAAAGGGGCGAACCGGCCTTGAAAAAGCGCTTCGGCTCGGCGGAGTTGGCCGCCAAAGCGGCCTCGTCGTCCAGCATGGGGCCGTCCATGCGCAGTGCCTTGCGCCGCGCCTCGGCCACGGCGATGGGGTCTGTCTCCGGGGTGAGGATGTAGCCCTCGCCCAGGCGGAAGTAGAACGCCCCCGCCGCCAGCGCCCCGCGCTTTTTCGCCGCCGCCGCCAGATAGATGAGCAGTTGCAGTTGCAGCCCCGCCCACGCCTCGGCCAGACTGAAGGGCTGCGCGCCGCGCTTGTAGTCCACAACGCGCGCGTAGGGCCGCTCGCCCTCCCAGAGGTCCACGCGGTCGATGGAGCCGTAGAGGGCGCAGTCCCGCCCCGCGCCCACGCGCAGACAGGCGTCGCCGTCGTCCGGGCCGAAGCGCACCTCCAGCCCCACGGGGCGGAAGCGCGAATCGCAGAGCTGTTCGGCCAGCAGCCGCGCCGCCGTGCGCGCCACGCCCTTGAGGCGCTTTTCCTCGGCGCGCGTGCGGGCGCTCTGCCCCAGCGGCCCCTCGCGCAGCGGGGCGAGCAGCGTTTCCGCCACCCGCTCCATGCGCGCGCAGGCGCGGTCGGGGTCGTAGTCGCCGCCGTCCATCATCTCGCCCAGCAGGCCGCGCACCGCCGCGTGGAAGAACACGCCCTCGTCGCGCGGGGTGAGCGCGTAGGGCTCGATGATCTCCGGCTTTATGCCGTAGTTGAGAAAGTGCGTGAACGGGCAGGCCGCGAACGATTCCAGCCGCGAAACGCTGGCCGTGCGCAACCCGCCGTAGAGGGCGCGCGCCGTCTCCGGCCGCAGGCGATCGACGGCTGCGCGCAGGGCGAGCGCCTCGCGCAGGCCGGAAAGGTATTTTCGCGTCTCGGGCAGGCGGGCAAGCGAAGTCAGCGCGCGCTGCTGCGCCGCCGTCATCTCCCCGGACAGCGCCGCCGCCACGCGGGGCAGGGCCGCAAACGGCGCTTCGAGCATCATCGCCTCGGCGCTTTCATCGCCCACCACGCCGCCGCGCGCGCGCAGGCCGGGGAAGGCGCGCCGCAATTGTGCCACCAGCGGCCCGGGCCGCTCCGCCGCGCCGTCAATGCCGGCCAGCGGGTAGGAAATGCACACGTAGTCCGTGGCCATTTCCAGCGCCGCCTTGGCGTAGAACAGGCGCGTGCGCGCCGCCTCCGCCGCCGTCAGGCCCACGTAGCGCTCCGCCGACTGGGAAACGGCCTCCAATTGCCGGTCGGTGAGCAGCATGTCCGCCGCTCCGGCGGCGCGCTCCACCTGCCCCAGCAGCAATACGGCCTTGGCCGGGCGCATGCTCAATTTGGCCACGTCCTGCGCCAGCACCGCGTCGCCGGACTGGGGCAGGGGCTTGACCACCGCCGCGTCCAGCGCCTCGGCAAGGCGCTCGGCGATCTCGCGCACGGGGAGCTTTTTTTCGCCCAGCAGCGCCGCCATCTGGTCCAGCGCCCCCACCACGCGGTTCCACACCTGCGCCTCCTCGCCGGCCTCCTCATACATATTCTGCGCGCACAGTTCTTCCTGGCGCGCAAGGCTGCGCTCGCAGGCGCGGATGTCGGTGAGGAAGCCGAACACGGCCTCCAGCTGCCCGCGCAGGTCTCTGGCGGCGCGCAGGCGTTCGCGCAGGGAGATGAGCGGGGCCATGGCCCGCGCGCGCACCGGCTCCAGCGCTTCGACAAGTTCCGCCGGGCCGCGCTTCAAGGGCTGGAAAAAGGCCGAAGCGCGCAGGCCCCAGGCCACGGCGTAGTTGCGCAGCCGCGCCGCCTCGTGCCGGGAAATGTCCAGACAGCCCGAGGAAAGGCAGGCATGCAGATCTTCCTCCCGCGCGCCGCGCGTGAGCATTTGCAGTGCCGTCAGCAGGCATTCGCACAGGGGCCGCCGCGCGCAGGGGCGGCTCTCGGCCAGAAACAGGGGGATGCCGCACTCGGCAAAGGCCGCGCGCAAAGGCTCGCGGTAGGCGTCCAGCGACGGCACCAGCAGCCGCACGTCGCGGTAGCGCCAGCCGCGCGCGCGCGCCAACCGCCGCGTCAGCGCCGCAGCAAAGCGCGCCTCCTCGCGCGGGGAGCGCGCCTCGAACAGCTGCACGCGCCGGGGCGCGTCCTCCCAGCCGCGCGCCGGCGTGGAGAAAAGCTCGGTGGAGAGAAAGCGCAGTTCGTCCGGCAGCGGCTCGCCCTCGCCGGCCTCGGCAAAGACGACCTCCACGTTGCGCATCCGCGCCGCCTTCACAAGGCGCATGGCCGAGGCGCGCAGGGGGAGGAAGATGTCCCCATCGCGCGCCTGCGCGCGCATCTCCAGCGGCAAAAGCACCGTGGTTTCGCCCATTTCCGCCACGGCGGCGATGAGGCCGTGCAGCGTCGGCGGCATCATGTCAAAGCCGTAGAACCACAGCCGCGCTCCGCGCAGAAACGCCGCTCCGGCGGCCCTTTCCGCCGCCAGCGTCAGTTCGCCCTCGCCGTCCTCAAAGCGCCCGGCCATCTCCCGCTCGTAGGCGGCGAGGATGGCGGCCACGTCCTCCAATTTGCGCGAAAGCGCGCCATGCTCCCGGGCGGCGCAGGCGCGCACTTCCTCCGGCCCCATGCCGGCCTGACGGAACACCTCCACCTGCTTGGCGGCGCGCAGGGCAAAGCCCCGCCGCGTCTGCGCGCCCCGGTAGAGGGTCAGTTCGCCCTCGATGTCCTTCATGGCGCGGGAGACGAGCATCACCCGTCCGCGGTCGTCCACGCGCACGCCCTCGGGCCGCCCCGCGGCGTCGAAGATGAGGCCGCAGAGCCGCTCCGGGCTCAACACGCGCAGGCGGAACGAGCCCTGCAGGGAAAGCCCCTCCAGCAAAAACAGCTCCGTTTCCAGCGTCAGCTGTTTGGGCACCACCACGTAGAGCGCGTCGCCCTCGCTTCGCAGGGCGGCGGAGATCTCCCGCGTCAGCGCCGCGCCCAGCGCGCGGTTGCGGCCCGTGAGCAGGCGCAGCATGCTATTCCTTTTCCGCGTTGGCCTTCTTGCCGCGGCCGCGGAAGCCGAACCACCAGATGAGGAACACCACCACGAGGATGATGGCGATGACGAGGATGATGTCCGAATACTTCTCAAAGAACGGCAGGGCGTTTTCCCACTGGTTGCCGAGGAAGGAGCCCACCGTCACCAGCACCGTGTTCCACACCGCGCTGCCCACCGCCGTCAAAAGCAGAAACAGCGGCACGTTCATCTCGGCGATGCCCGCCGGAATGGAGATCAGACTGCGCACGATGGGCACGCAGCGGCAGATCAGCACGGCTTTTTTCTCATATTTGACGAACCACGCCGTGGCCTTGTCCACATCCTCGGGCTTGAGGCGCAATATGCGCCCGAAGCGGCCGGAGAAGAGCTTGCGCAGCCGCTCGGCCTTGAGGATGCGCCCCAACAGGTAGAGTACGATGGCCCCGGCGATGGAGCCGAGCGTGGCCACGACCACCACGATGGGGGCGCTCAGCCCCGCCAGCACGGTCATCGCCCCGCCAAAGAGCAGCACCACTTCCGAGGGGATGGGCGGGAAGACGTTTTCGATAAAGATCAGGGAGAAGATGCCGAGGTAGCCGTAGTCGTTCATGATCCTGAGCATCGTTTCTTCCAAGACAAAACACCTCGCACTCTGCCGCCGGAACGGCATGACTTTCCTTCTACATCTTACCACATCCGGGCGGCAAAAGAAGCGAAGAAAAGATGACCGCAGCGTGAAAAGATGGCGACGAAACGATGAGAACGGGCATGTCCGCTCCCGCGGGGGCATAGAAAGTTCACCGTCGAGAGGGGGAGTGGACGATGCTGAACACGCTCACGCGCATGCCGGAGAAGGGGACGCGCCCCGAAAGCAGGGGAATGGCGCTGTCCGCGGCCCTGCGCGCCGCGCTGGCGGCGGGGCTTCTTGTCCTGCTGGCGCGCGCGCGCATGGCGCTGGGGCTGGCCCCGTTCGCGCTGGCGCTGTTCGCCGCCGGGCTCTATGGCCGCGTGCATCCGGCGGCGCTTGTGGCGGGCTGCGCGCTGGGGGCGCTGCGCTTTCCGCTTTGGGAGACGGACGTGCTGTTTGCCTGCGGCTGCGCCATCATCCTTCTGGGAGCGCTCTTGCTGGAGCGTTTCAGCGAGCGCGCCCGGTTGGACGAGGGGGCCGCCTGCGCGCTGATGGCCGGGCTGGGGGCGCTGCTGCCGGGGCTGGCGGCGGCGGGATTGGAACCGTGGCCGTCGCTGATGGCGCTGCTGCCTGCCGCCGTGGCCGTGTTGAGCGCCCCGGCCCTGCGGCATCTGCTCTTTTACCGCCCCGGCCTGCCCGTGGGTACAGACGAGCGCGCCTGCGCGGCGCTTGCCTTCTTCGCCGTACTCATGGGGGCCTGCGCGCTGTGGCCGCCGGGGGCGTATCTGCTCGCCTGTCTGGGCACGCTGGCGGCGGCGCACGCCTCTCTGGGCGCGGCGGCGGCGCTGGGGGCGCTGTGCCTGTGCGCGCTGCTCGCCGGCGGCGGCACGCTGGTGATGGCGGCCTCGGCGGGGCTGGGCGGCGCGGCGGCGGGGCTTTTGCGCGGGCGCGGGCGGCACGTCGCCGCTCCAGCGTTCGTCCTCTGCGCCGCGCTCATCGGCCTTTACGCGCCGGGGGACTACCCCGGGCCGATCATCCCGGCGCTGGCGGCACTTGCCTACGTGCTTGCGCCCGAGGCGTGGCTGACGGCGCTGGGGCAGGCGCTGTTTCGCGCCCCGCCGCAGGGCCTGCGCGGCGAGGCCACGCGCGCCCTCAACGCCCTGAGCGCCGCCTTTGGCGAACTGGCGGCGGGGGTGGACACGGCCCCGGACGAACACGCCGTGCTTTTGAAGATGCGCGAGCGCCTCTGCGCGGACTGCCCCGGCTACGCGCGCTGCTGGGCGGGCGAGGACGCGTCCGCCGTGCGCCTGTTCTGTCAGGCCCTGCGCGACGCCGCCTGCGAGGGAGAGGCGGTGGAGGACGTGCCCCCGGAGCTTCTGCGCCTCTGCCGCCGGGGCGAGCGGCTGCGCTCGCTGGCGCGGCAGGAGGCGGGCAGCGCGCGCCTGCGCCGCGACGCCGACACCTGCGCCGGGGAGATGTTCCGGCAGGCCGAGCGCATCCTCGGCGATCTGGCCCGCACGCGCGTGCGGCCCCGGGAGCCGCCCCGCCTCGATGTGCGCTGGGGCGCGAGCGCGCGCTCGCAGACGCCGGGCGCGCCCAGCGGCGACGCGCACCTTTTGCGCCCCCTGCCGGACGGGCGGCTGCTGGCGCTGATCTGCGACGGCATGGGCACGGGCGCGGCGGCCCGGGAGGAGAGCGAGCGCGCTGTGCGCCTCATCTGGCGCTTTCTGGCGGCGGGGGTGGAGCCGGAGGCGGCGCTGAAGGCCGCGAACGCCCTGCTCATCCGCCGCGGCGCGGGCGACATGTTCGCCACGGTGGACCTGTGCCTCATCGACGCGCGCGCCGGCCGGGCGCGGTTCTGGAAGCTGGCGGCCAGCCGTTCGCTGCTGGTGCGCGGGGGCGAGGCGCAGATCATCGAGGGCGGCCGCCTGCCGCTGGGCGTGCTGGAAGGGGTGACGGGAACGTGCGAGGAGGTGGATGTGCGCGAAGGAGATGTGATCGTCATGGGCTCAGACGGCGCCATGGAGGCCGGAGAGGGCGCGCTGGAGGACGCGCTGGCGGCGGCATGGGCGCTGGAGCCGGACAGGTTGAGCGAGGCGCTGCTGCGCGCGGCGGAGGAAGCCGGGGGCGGCCGGAGGGACGATATGACCGTCCTCTGCCTCACGGCGGCGCGGGCGCGCTCGCCCTGAACAGGAGAGATGAGAGGGGAACACCGCCCCGCCGGGCGCAGACAGGAGCATATGGCGCAGGCGAGACCGCGCGCACGGGCGCGAAGGGCGGGGCGGCGTTCCCTCCAAAAACAAAAGCGGGCGAAAGAACGCATGAACTGCCCGCCCTCAGACGAGCCGGACCAACGCGCCTTTCCAGGGAAGGTTTTCATAACAAAAAAGCGGGCAGTGCAGGCCCGCTGGATGTTGACAGATCGGACAGACCATCAGAAGGCCGTGCAAGCCCGCTGGATGCCCTTTTGTCAATGCCTTGGGCAGTCAGCCCGCCCGCGCACGCTCATTCCCCGTCCCAGAGCCGCGGCAGCAGCGGCTCCAGATCCACGCCGTAGTTGACGGGCGTGGCAAAGGCCATGCTGTGCTGCACGCACAGGCGGGTAAAGGCCGTGGCGCGCCGCACCGCGCCCTCCAGCGCCTCCCCGCGCAAAAGCGCGCCGGTCAGCACGCTGGCAAAGAGGTCGCCGGTGCCGGGGTAGTGGGCGTCGAGGCGCTCAAAGGCGCACACGCCCATTTGCCCGTCTTCGCGCCGCATGTAGGCGTTGGCAAGCCCGCCCTCCAGGGGCAGCGAGGTGATGACGGCGCTCTTCGCGCCCATGTCCAGCAATTTCCCAAGCATGCCCTCCGCCTGCGCGCGCGTGCGCGGGGCGAGGGAATAGCTTTCGCCGGTCAAAAGCGCGTACTCGGTCATGTTGGGGGTAATGACGTCGGCGCGGGCGCAGAGGGAGCGCCACAGGGCGGGCATTTCCCCGGCCATGCCGCTGTAGAGGCGGCCATCGTCGCCCATCACCGGGTCAAGCACCTTGAGGGCGCCCGCCTGTTCGGAAAGGAAGGCGGCGACGATCTCCACCTGCTTCGGGCTTCCCAGATACCCGGCGTACACGGCGTCAAAGCGCAGGCCGAGCGCCCGCCAGTGGTCGAGACAGGCGGGCAGAAAGTCGGTCAGGTCGCGCGCGGCGATGCCGGAAAAGGCCGTGTGCGCCGAAAGCACCGCCGTGGGCACGGGGCAGACCTGCGCCCCCAGCACGCTCAAAACGGGCATCACCACCGTCAAGGCGCAGCGCCCCACGCCGCTCAAGTCGTGGATGGCGGCGACGGTCTTCGCGGGTCGAGACATGTTCTTTGCTTCCTTTCCCCGCGCCCGGCGCGGCAGTTCATCCCATAAGTTCCATGTCCCGCAGGCGCATGTTGCCCCAGAGGGACTCGGTCCACAAAAACCCGGCGGTGCGGGAGGGGTCGTCGACGACGACGAAGTGGCCCACATCGTCCAGAACATCGTAATGGACGCTCCTGCCGCCCGGCGCGCCGCCCACCAGCGAGAGCTGGATGCTGAACTCGCCCGGGGCGATGCCCTCCAGCGGGAAGCGCACGCGCAGCGTCTTATCGTCCCCGGCGGCGACGGAGAAGGCCTCCGTCTGCGTCATGGCCACGGGCGCGGCGGCGTTGTTGATCAGCACCAGCCTGAGGCGGCAGCAGCTCTCCGGCACGGCGGCGCGGAAGGTGAGGGAAAATTCCATTTTATCGTCCATCTGGTATTCCATGGTCTCGGAATTTTCCACGCGCAGGCGCAGCATGCGTATCTGCACGCCCAGCATGTGCCCCCGGCGCAGCGCGTCCAGATCGCGGTCCACAGAGCGCATGCCGCTGCCGGCGTAGAGGTCGATGGCGTGGGAGACGGTGCCGTCGTAAAGCAGCTTGCCGCCCTCCAGATAGACGCCGCGCGTGCAAAGCTGCTTGACGGTGCGCATGTTGTGGCTGACGTACAGCACCGTGCGCCCCCCGCGCGATACGTCGGCCATCTTGCCCAGGCACTTCTGCTGGAAATTGACGTCGCCCACGGCCAGCACCTCGTCGCAGATGAGGATGTCCGGGTCCAGATGGGCGGCCACGGCGAAGGCCAATTTTACGTACATGCCGGAGCTGTACCGCTTCACCGGCGTGTCGATGAAGGGCTCGATCTCGGAAAATTCGATGATCTCCTTCATCTTTTTGTCGATCTCGGCGCGGCGCATGCCCTGAATGGCGCCGTTTAAGTAGATGTTCTCCCGCCCGGTGAGGTCGGCGTGGAAGCCGGTGCCCACCTCCAAAAGCGTGGCCACGCGGCCGCGCAGGCGAATTTCGCCCCTGGTCGGCGCGGTGATGCGGGAGATGAGCTTTAAAAGCGTGCTTTTGCCCGCGCCGTTGCGGCCCACCAGCGCCAGCGCGTCGCCACGGTCGGCGTTCAGGCAGATGTCGTCAAGGGCGAGGAAGTATTCGTGTCCGCCGCGCGGCGTGGTGTCGCCGATCTTGCGGTTGGGGTCTTCCTTGCCGCGCAGGCGGGCGAACCAGCCGCGCAGGTCGGCCGAGAGCGTGCCCGCGCCGATGGCGCCGAGGCGGTATTGCTTGGAAACGTGGTCGATCTCCAGCGTGCGTTCAGACATGGCGCTCTCCCCCTTCCTCAAACGGTGTCCATGAAGGTCTTCTCAATGCGCGAGAACATCAAAATGCCGACGATGAAGAACACCAGCGTCATGCCCACCGACAGCGGCATGTAGGCCAGACTGAACGCCTCCGTGCCCAGAAAAGCGGAGCGGAAGTATTCCACGATGGGCGTGACCGGGTTGAGCATGTACAGGCCGATGAGATGGGGGTACTTCTCCATCACCATGGAAGCCGGGTAGGCGATGGGCGTGGCGTACATCCACAGGGTGACGCCCAGATTGACCAGCAGGTTGAGGTCGCGGTAGCGCGTGGTCAAAGAGGAGATGATGATGCCCAGCCCCATGCCCAGCATGCCCACCTGCAAAAGCACCAGCGGCGTAAAGGCGATCAGCATCCAGTTGGGCTTCACCGCCGAGCCGGGCTGCACCATGAAGTAGATCCAGAAGGCGGCAAAGAGCAAAAACTGCACGAAGAAGTTGAACAGCTTGGAAAACACCACGCTGATGGGCATGGCCAGACGCGGGAAGTAGACCTTGCCAAAGAGCTGGTGGTTGCTCAAAAAGGTGGTGGAACACTGCTTGAGGGCGTTGGAGAAGTAGGCCCAGATGAGGTTGCCCGCCATGTAAAAGAGGAACTGGGGCATGCCGTCCGTGGGCAAAGAGGCGATGCCGCCGAACACCACCGTGAACACCACCGAGTGCAGCACGGCCTGAATGAGGATCCACGCCGGGCCCAGCACCGTCTGCTTGTACAGCAGCGTCACATTGCGCTTGACCAGCAGGAAGATGAGGTCACGATAGCGCAAAAGTTCGCGAAAGTCGATGTCGAACCAGCCGTTGCGGGGGCGGATGACCGCGTCCCACTGCTGTTCGCTTTTTTTGAATGCCATGAAGGACGTTCCCTCCGCGCGCAAAGATTTTCCCGGGTCAGCCGGTGATTTTGCATTATACCACGCCTGTGTAAACTCTGCAACGGCACAAAAAAGCCCGCCCCGCGAAAAGCGGGACGGGCTCAGAGCGCTGACAAAGCCCACAACCGCAAAAATCGCTCTGATAAATTTAAAATCAGAAGCGATTTTTGCTTCCGGCGTCAGCTGCACTTGCATCCGCGGTCACTTACGTCCATGTAAGCTCCCTTGGATGCAAGTACAGCTTCCTTGGCTTGCAGGCTTTCTCAACGCTCTGGCAGTCTGTTGACTTTGTCAACATCCTGAGCCCGCCCCGCGAAAAGCGGGACGGGCCAAGCGCATTTTACGCCAGATTCTCGGGGTAGGTGACCAGATTCAGCTCGGTCTTCCAGGCGTCGATCTGCGCGCCGTAGGTCTCGCTGATTTTGGTCTGCAGGGCCTGCGCCTCCACCTCGTCGTGGACATCCTCCAGCGCCGTGGCGCCGGGGGTGATGTCGCCGGCGTAGTAGATCAGATGGATGCCGTACACGCCGCGCACCGGGGCGGAAAGGCCGCCCACCTCTTCCACGGAGAGCGCGCCCGCGGTGAAGGCAGGATCCCACGCCTGCAGGGAGGCGTCGGCGGTCTCGGAAACGGCGTAGCCGCTCTCGGGCATGTTGTCGTCGCTCAGTTCGGCGATGAGGGCGTCGATGTCCTCACCGGCGTTGAAGCGCTCGATGGCGGACTCGGCCTCGGGCATCAGCTCGGCGTAGAGGGCGTCGAGGTCGGCGTTGGTCTCAGCGATGTCGGCCTCGATCTCGGTGATGGCGCGCGGCGCCTCGGTGGGCGCGGCGGTCGCGGTCTCATCGGTCGCGGTCTCGGTGGCTTCGGGCGCGGGGGTGGCTTCGGCGGCCTCCACGGCGGCGAGCTGCTCAGCCTCGAGGTCGGCAAGGCGGGTGGAAAGCTCGTCGTAGCGGGCGGCCTGCTCGTCGTCGAACTTGAAGAGGATGTGCTTGACGTTGCGGTAGCCCTCGGGCGTGTAGTAGATGGTCGTGCCGTTCATGAAGGCGTTCTCGAACTGATAGGGGTCGGCGTAGTTGGCCTCGTCGGCGGCGACGTTCTCATCGTAGGCGGCCTCGACCTCCTCCTCGGAGACAGCGACGTCCCTGGTCACGTAGTCGTAGACGTTGGAGATGAGCTGGTTGTCGACCAGAGCGTTGTAGTAGTAGTCGTAGTCATAGCCCATGTCGTTGAGCGCCTGCGCGGCGGCGGCCAGACCCTCCTCCTCGTCGGAGCCGGTCAGATAGGTCTGGTAGTAGCTGTCCACAAGGCCCTCGTAGGTGGACTGCGCGTCCGCGGCAAACTGCGTCTGCTGCTCCTCGGTCAGGCCCAGGCCGAGCTGGTCGGCCATGTAGAGTACGATGGCTTCCTCGGCCAGCGTGTTCACCACCACTTCGCGCAGCGCGCCGTCCATGCCGTAGGCCACCACGTCGATGCCCATCTGGGCGTACTGGTTGGCGGTGTTTTCATAAAGTTCCTCCGCCTCGGAAAGCGGCACCTCGCCGCCGTCGAACGAGGCGACGATCTCCTTGCGGTGGTAGGCATCCACCTGCGCCTGCAACTCGGCCACCTGGGCCTCCAGTTCGGCGATGCGCGCGTCCTTGTCCGCCTCGCTCAGGGGCGCTTCTTCGGCGGTCTCTTCTTTGGCGGTCTCCTCGGCGGGGACGGCCTCGGCCGCTTCCTCGGCCAGCGCCGGGATGGAGGCGAGCATCAGCGCGCACAGCAGGGCGCAGAGTATACGCTTCAGGGTCATGGGATGTTCCTCCTTGTCGTTGCCGCGCCGGCACGCGCCGACGCTGTCGGCTCCGATTATAGCACAAAGCGGCGCAGGATACAATGTTTTAACGCGCAAGTTCACGGTTTGTTCACGCTTTGTGCCGATGACACGCAAAAAACACATTTATGTCCCGCCCGCGCGTTTGACATGGCGGGGAGATGGTGTATAATGTAGGAAGGAAAGAATGCGCCCCGGCGCGTGAAAGGATATTCTATGGCAAAGAGCAAGTACACCAACATCGGCGGTCAGGCGCTTTTGGAAGGCGTGATGATGCGCGGCAGCGTCCACACAGCCATGTCCGTGCGCAACACCGCCGGCGATGTGGAGATCGAAGTCTTCCCAACGGTACGCAAGGAACGTCCCGCCATCTGCAAAAAGCCCTTCATTCGCGGCATCTTTGGCCTCATCGACTCGCTGGCCATCGGCTACAAGTGCCTGATGCGCTCGGCGGACCTCTCCGGCATGGCCGCCGAGGAGGAGGCGGAAAAACAGGCGCGGCGGGCGAAAAAGTCCAAATTCGCGCTGAAAATGGAAGACCTTCTGGAAAAGTTCATGATGCCCATCGCCACGGTGCTGGCGGTGGCGCTGGCGGTGCTGTTGTTCATGTACCTGCCGGTGCAGTTGTATACGTGGCTGTCCATGGCCTTCCCCTCCATCGCCCAGAACTACTTTCTGCGCAGTGTGTTCGAGGGCGTCATCCGCATCGTCATCTTCCTTGCCTACGTGATGGCCACGGCGCTGATGAAGGACATCCGCCGCACCTACCAGTACCACGGCGCCGAACACAAGACCATCTTCTGCTACGAAAAGGGCCTGCCCTTGACGGTGGAAAACGTGCGCGCGCAAAAGCGCTTCCACCCCCGCTGCGGCACCTCTTTTCTGGTTTTGATGCTGCTGGTGGGCATCATCGTTTCCATGTTCATCCGCGTGGACAACCCGTTTTTGCGCACGGGGCTGAAGATCCTCACCTTCCCCATCCTCATCTCCATCGGCTATGAACTGATTCAGTACGCCGGCCGGCACGACAGCCGCCTGACGCGCATCATCTCCGCGCCGGGCGTGGCCATCCAGCACATCACCACCCGCGAGCCGGACGACGGCATGATCCAGTGCGCCATCGAATCCATGCTGCGCGTGATCCCCGGCGCCGAGGGCTACCCGGAGCGCGAGACGCGCCCGCGCGCCCTCGTGGACGCCGACACCCTCGCGCAGACCGCGCCGCCTGCCCCCGAGGCTGCGGCGGCGGTGGAAAACAACGCCAACGCATAACGGGGGTACGCCATGGCTTCCACGCGCGCGCAGGCGCTGCGCCGCTTTGTCCGCGAGGTGTGGTACATGCTGCCCATCTCGCTGCTGGTGGCGCTCGCCGTCGAGCTTCTCAACCATCAATCCTTTGAAAAACTCCTCCTCTTTTTGCAGGGACATCCGTGGATGTTCCTCTTTAACGTGGAGATCATCTTCAACACCTTCCTCTTTGCCGAGCTGTTCCGCCGCCGTCGCGGCGTGCGCTGGCTGCTGGGCATCCTCTGGCTGGTGCTGGGGGCGGTCAACGCCATCATCCAGAAAACGCGCGTCTTGCCCTTCACCACGCGCGATGTGCTGCTCATCCCCGATGGGCTGAAGATGATCACCGTCTACTTTAAGTGGTATGAGATCATCGGCATGTTCGCCGGCGCCGCGCTGATCATCGCCGGCATGGCGCTCGTCGTGGTCAAAAGCCGCAAGCGGGAGAACTTCGACCGCACGCTCAGCCTCGGCGTGTTCTGCGCGGTGACGGCGCTGACGGTGATCGTCACCCGGGTGTCCACCACGGCTGGCGGCATCGACTGGGAAAAGACCAACCTCGTGGATGCCTATCACGATTATGGCTTTGCCTACGGCTTCACCTGCACGTTTGCCGATTTCGGCATCTCCCGGCCCACGGAATACTCCGAGGAACTGGTGGAGGAGATCGCCGGGGACGTCATCGAGCCGACCGCCGCGCCGGAGCCGGAGGCGGAAGAGCCTTTGACCCCCAACGTCGTCTTCGTGCAGCTGGAATCCTTCTTCGACGTGGACACGCTGGAGGGCGCCGCCTTTTCCGCGGACCCCATCCCCGTGTTCCGCGAACTGATGGAAACCTGTCCGCACGGGCAGCTGCGCGTGCCGTCCGTGGGCGGCGGCACGGCCAACACCGAGTTTGAGGTACTCACCGGCATGAATCTGGACTACTTCGCCGCCGGCGAGTTCCCCTACAACACCATCCTCAAGGACACCTCCTGCGAAACGGTCTGCTTCAACTTAAAGGAGCTGGGCTACACCGCCACCGCCGTCCACAACTACACCGGCACCTTCTACGGCCGCAACACCGTCTACGCGCAGCTGGGCTTCGACCGCTTTGTGCCGCAGGAGTACATGAACGGCCTGACCTACAACGCCCTGGGCTGGGCGCACGACAGCGTGCTGACCGGCGAGACCATGCAGGCCCTCGCCACCACGCCGGGGCGGGACTTTGTCTTCACCGTCACCGTGCAGTCCCACGGCAAGTACCCCGCCGAGGGGGAAGCGGTCGAGGGCGACATCGCCGTGCTGTCCGCGCCGGAAACGGTGGATAAAACGGCGCTGACCTATTACGTCAACGAGCTTTCCCAGGTGGACGCCTTCATCGGCGCGCTGATCAACGAGCTTGAGGCCTTTGACGAGCCGACCGTGCTGGTGCTTTACGGCGACCATCTGCCCGCCCTCGGCCTCGAGGCGGACGACCTTTCCACGGGCGACCTCTACCAGACCACCTATGTGCTGTGGAACAACTTTGGCCTTGATATGCAGGGGGGAGACTTGCAGGCCTTCCAGCTTTCGGCCTATGTGCTTGGGCAGCTCAACATCCACGAGGGCATCCTCACCCGCTTCCACCAGAACTTCGGGCCGGACTGCGACGAGGAGGACTACCTTTCCTTCTTGCGCGTGCTGGAATACGACATGCTCTACGGCGACCACAACATCTACGAGGGCGGCTCGCCCTACCAGCCCACGGCGCTGAAACTGGGCGCCGCGCCCATCGTCTGCGAAGCCTACACCTACGATCCCGGCACCGCCACCATCAGCGTCTACGGCCAGAACTTCACGACCTACAGCGACATCATCGTCGATGGCGAGCGCAAAAACGCCGTCTTTGCCGATGAAACGCGCCTCATCGCCCGCGCCAACGGCGTCACGGAGGAAAGCCTCGTCTGCGTCGGCCAGTTCACCCGCGAGGGCGACGAGCTGGGCCGCTCGGGATTTGGAAAAATGCGTGAAATTTCGCCGTAACGCCTTGTAATTTCCCGCCGCTCGTGTATGATAACAGTAGGCCGTGTTTCCGCCCGGCCCGGCGGCCGCATGGCCGCGAAACTGCGCTTTCCGCCGCGTCGCGCGCCGCGCGGAGCAGCGGAATACAACTTTGCAGGAGGTCCAACTTGGCCCAAGGCAAGCATGCTTCCCCCCAAAAGGCCCCCGCCGCGCGTCCGCAAAGGCGCGCGCAGGCCCGTCCCCGTCCGCAGGCCGCCGCCAAAGGCGCGAAGGGCGCGAAAAAGCGCCCGCAGAGCGCGCCGGGCAGCCGCCGGGGCCTCGCCATTCTGGCCGTCGTCTGCGTACTGGCGCTGACGGCCGGTTTTTTGCTGCAAAGCCTGCTCCCCGCGCCGGTCAGCGCCGCTGTGGATGAGCGCGTTTCCACCTCCATGGTGCGCATAAGCGAGGTCATGACCTCCAACGCCTCCGCCGTGCGCGCCGACAACGGCCAGTTCACGGACTGGGTGGAAGTGGTCAACACCGGCGTCACCGACGTCTCCCTCAAGGGCTATACGCTGCTCAACGCCGACGACGCCCTCGCGCCGCTCACCTTCCCGGACATCACCCTCGCCCCGGGCGAATACCTTCTTATTTATTGCGATGGCACGCTCAAAAACGCCGCCGGCTATGCGCTGCACGCGCCCTTCCGCCTGAGCGCCTCCGGCGTCACCCTCGGTCTGTACGACGCCGAGGGCGCGCGCGTGGACGCCGTGGAGGTGCCGGGTCTGGAGCGCAACTTCGTCTACCGCCGCGCCCAGCAGGACGGCGCGTGGGGCGTCAGCGCCGACTATACCCCCGGCCTGCCCAACACGCTGGAAGACCACCTCTCTTTGGACGTGGCCAGCGCCGACAGCCCCATCGTCATCTCCGAGGCCTCCTCGCAGAACCGCACCTACGCCCGCAGCGCCGATGGCGAGTATTACGACTACATAGAGCTTTACAACACCTCCGCGCAGCCGGTCTCCCTCGATGGCTATACCCTCACCGACGACCCCAACGACCTTGCCAAATACACCTTCCCCGAGGGAACGTCCATTCCCGCGAACAGCTATTGCATCGTCTACGCCTCCGGCAGGGAGGACGCCCCGGCGGGCGAGATGCACGCGCCCTTCAAGCTCTCCGCCGAGGGCGAGAGCGTGCTTTTGTGCGATGGCGAGGGCCGCGCCCTCTGCGGCGTGGAACTGCCCGCGCTGAAGAGCGATCAGGCCTGGTCGCGCTTGGAGGACGGCTCCTACACCGCCGACCTCGCCCCCACCCCCGGCCTGCCCAACAGCGAACAGAGCGCCGCTGCCCTGCGCGCGCAGGTGACGCAGGGGAACACGAGCGGCGTGTACATAAACGAACTGATGGCCTCGGAAAAGAGCCGCCCCCACGACTGGCTGGAGGTGTACAATTCCTCCGCGCAGGCGGTGGACATCTCCGGCTGGGGCTTATCCGACGACGCCGCCAGCCCGCGCAAGTGGCGCTTTCCGCAGGGCACGGTCATCCAGCCGGGCGATTATCTGACCCTCTACCTCTCCGGCACGGACGGGGTGGACGCGAGCGGCATTCTGCACGCCTCCTTCCGCCTCTCCGCCGACGGCGGGTACAGCCTCACGCTCTCGGACGCCTCCGGCGCGCTGCTGGACCGCCTCTTTGTGCCGGAGCAGTACACGGGCATCTCCTATGCCCGCATGACAGACGGTGATTTCCTCTACACCATCGAATCCACGCCGAACCAGCAAAACAGCGCCGAGGGAAGTCAGGGCCGCACCGCCGCGCCCGAGGCCTCCGTGCCCGGCGGCATCTACCACACGGGCGACACCATCACCGTGGAACTGAGCGCCGAGAGCGGCGCGCGCATCTACTACACGCTCGACAGCTCCCTGCCGGACGAGACGGACGCCCTCTACACCGGCCCCATCACCGTCAGCTCCACCACCGTGGTGCGCGCCCGCGCCTTTGTGGATGGCAGCCTGCCCTCCTTTGTCGAGACGCAGACCTACCTCTACGACGCCGACCACGAGATGCGCGTGGTCTCGCTGGTGGCCGACCCCTACGAGATGTTTGACGAGACGGACGGCCTCTACATGGCCGGCCCCAACGCCAGCCCCACCTACCCCCACACCGGGGCTAACTACTGGCGCACGGACGAGTTGCAGGGCCACGTGGAGATGTTCGACGAAAACGGCTCGACGATGATCTCCCAGGGCTGCGGCGTGCGCCTGCACGGCCAGTACAGCCGCGCCGAGGCGCAAAAGGCCTTCAAGATCATCGCCCGGCGCGAGTATTCCGGCCTCAACCGCTTCCACGCCCGCATCTTCACCCGGCGGGATTATGAGGAATACCAGTCCTTCCTGCTGCGCGGCTCCGGGCAGGACGGCGACAGGACGCGCATGCGCGATTCCGTCTTGCAGTCGCTTGCGGAGAACACCAGCGTCATGTATCAGGAAACGGAACTGTGCGTGGTCTACATCAACGGCGAATACTGGGGCCACTACAACATCCGCGAGCGCATCAACAAGTACTCCATCTGCCAGTTCGAGGGCTGGGAGGGGCAGGAGGACGACATCGACCTGGTCAAGGCCAACGACCGCGAGATGCAGGGCTCCAACCAGACCTACGCCGACATGCTGGCCTATGTCAAGGAAAACGGCATCCCCAACGACGAGGTGCTTGCCCGCGTGGGTGAGGTCATCGACCTGCAAAACTACATCGAGTACCACGCCCTGGAGATCTTCGTCGGCAACGGCGACACCCTCAACGTCAAGCGCTACCGCAACAAAAACGACGATGGCAGGTGGCGCTACTGCCTGTTCGACCTCGACTGGGCCTTCGACGTGGACACCAACTCCATCGGCCGCTGGCTCGCCCCCGGCGGCATGGGCACCAACAAGTACACCGACAACGCCCTCTTCATCGCCCTGATGGACAATGCCACCTTCCGCGACCGCTTCCTCACCTACATGGGCGAGATGATGGCCACCGAGTGGACCACGGAAAAGGTGATCGACAAGATCCACACCCGCTACGACGAATTGATGACCGAGATGCCGCGCCACGGCAATCGCTGGGGCATGAGCCGTTCCGGCTTTGAATCGCAGATAGAGGAGCTGGTGGACTACGCGCGCACCCGCCCCGCGCGGCTGCTGGAGTTCTTCCAGGAGAGCATGCACCTTTCCGACGACCAGATGCGCCACTACTTCGGCGGCGCGGGCGCGGCCATCCGCGCCTATCAGAACCGCTGAGGCGCGAATGGTGTAGAATGCGTGAAGTTTTCGCGTAGATGCTTGTATTTCGCGGGCAAACGTGTATGATAACTATGGAATGGACACTGTTCGGAAGCGGAGGTGGCGCCCTTGCCCGCAAAGCGCGAAAACAGGCGGCGCGCGCAGTCCCGGCGCGGCGCGCTGGCGCTGGCCCTTATCTGCGCGCTGACGCTGGCGGCGGGCTTTGCGCTGGACGCGCTGATGCCCCCGGGCGGCGCGGCGGATGAGGGCGCGGCTGCGTCCGCTTCTCCCCTGCGCATAAGCGAGGTCATGGCCAGCAACGCCTCGGCCCACCGCGATGCAGGCGGCGCTTTCTGCGACTGGGTGGAGCTTGTCAACACCGGCGCGCAGTTGGAAAACGTGGGCGGCTTCCGCCTCGTGGACGGCGAAAACGTCCTTGCCCCGCTGACGCTGCCGGACATCGCCCTCGCCCCCGGCGAACACCTTGTCATCTACTGCGATGGCGAGGAGCGCAACGTCCCCGGCGGCGAGCTGCACGCCCCCTTCCGCATCGACGCGGACGGCGCGGCGCTCGCCCTCTACGACACAGACGGCGCGCTCGCGGACGCGGTGGACGTGCCCGCCCTCAACGCCAACGAAGTCTACCGCCGCGACGAGGCCACCGGCGTTTGGGAGATCTCTGGCGAATACACCCCCGGCCTTGCCAACACGCGGGAGATGCACATCTCCCTCGAGGCGGAAGAAAGCGACAGCCCGCTCGTCATTTCCGAGGCTTCCAGCGCCAACCGCACCTACGCCCCGGACGCGGACGGAGCCTGCCACGACTATGTGGAGATACACAACCCCTCGGCGCAGGCCATCGACCTGACCGGCTACCGCCTCACCGACGACGAGGCCGACCCCGGCAAGTGGGCCTTCCCGCAGGGCGCGACCATCCCCGCGGGCGGCTGCCTGCTTATCTACGCCTCGGGCGGGGCGGCGGGCGCGGCGGGGGAATTGCACGCCTCCTTCAAGCTCGATTCCGCCGGGGAGACGCTATTGCTCACCGACCCGGAGGGCCGCGCCATCTCCCGCCTGTCGCTGCCCGCGCTTAAGAGCGATCAGGCCTATTCTCTGGGGACGGACGGGACGTACACCGCCGCCCTCGCGCCCACGCCCGGCCTGCCCAACGATTCCATCGAGCCGCGCCTGCAGATGGCGCGCGCCAACGCCGGCGGCGTATACATAAGCGAAGTGATGGCTTCGCCGGACGATCAGCCCCACGACTGGCTGGAGCTGTACAACGCCTCCAGTCAGGCGGCGGACATCTCCGGCTGGGGCCTTTCGGACGACGCCGCCAGCCCCCGCAAGTATCGCTTCCCGCAGGGCACGGTCATCCAGCCCGGCGATCATCTGACCCTCTACCTCTCCGGCACGGACGGGGTGGACGCAAGCGGCATTCTGCACGCCTCCTTCCGCCTTTCCGCCGACGGCGGCTATGGCCTGACCCTCTCGGACGCCTCCGGCGCGCTGCTGGACCGCGTGTTCGTGCCGGAGCAGTACACGGGCATCTCCTACGCCCGCATGGCGGACGGCAATTTCCTCTATACTGCCGAGGACACGCCCGACCGCGTGAACGCCCAGACCGGCTATCAGGGCCGGACGCAGGCCCCGGCCTTTTCCATCCCCGGCGGCCCGCAGGCGGAGGGCTCGACTTTGCAGGTGGAACTGACCGCCGCCCCCGGCGCGCGCATTTTCTACACGCTGGATTGCTCCGCGCCGGACGAGACGGACGCGCCCTACACCGGCCCCATCGCCGTGACGGGCACCACCGTGGTGCGCGCCGTGGCGTATCAGGAGGGCTACCTGCCCTCGTATTCGGCCTCGCAGAGCTATCTCTACGATGCCGAACACACCATGCGCGTGGTCTCCATGGTGGCCGACCCGGAGGACATCTTCGGCTCTGAGGGCTTCCACACCCTCTACGAGCGCGACCTCGAGCGCCCCGGCCACATCGAGGTCTATACAGAAAATGGCGCGCAGATGCTCTCGGAAAACTGCGCCCTGCGCCTGCACGGTCAGGGCAGCCGCAAGTACCAGCAGAAGGGCTTCAAGGTCATCGCCCGCCGCGAGTACGGCACAAATCGCTTCCGCGCCCCGCTGTTTTCCGGGCGGGACTACACCGAGTACCAGTCCTTCCTGCTGCGCGCTTCCAGCGAGGATGGCCGCCTCACCCGCATGCGCGATTCCATCCTCACCGCGCTTGCGCGGGGCACGGACGTGCTGTATCAGGAAACGGAATTGTGCGTGCTGTACATCAACGGCGAATACTGGGGCCACTACAACATGCGCGAGCGCATTTGCGCCGCCATGATTTGCCAGTACGAGGGCTGGGAGGGGCAGGAGGACAGTATCGACATCGTCAAGGGCAACGATCTGGTGCTGCGCGGCAGCGACGACAGCTTTCAGGCCATGCTCGCCTATTTGCGGGAGCACGGCGTGCCGGACGATGAGACGCTCGCGCGTGTGGGCGAGGAGGTCGATCTGGACAGCTTCATCGCCTATCAGGCGCTGCAGATCTTCGTGGGCAACGCCGACACGCTCAACGTCAAGCGCTACCGCAACCGCAATGCCGACGGCAAGTGGCACTGGGCCATCTTCGATCTGGACTGGGGCTTTTACGTGGACACCAACTCCATCCGCCGCTGGCTCGACCCGCAGGGCATGGGCTCGAGTCTGGCCACGGACAACACCCTCTTCATCGCCCTGATGGGGAACCCGACTTTCTACGACCGCTTCCTCACCTACATGGGCGATATGCTCTCCACCCAGTGGACTTCGCTCCGCATCGTGGAGATGATCCGCGAGCGCTATCTGGCGCTCACGCCGGAACTGCCCCGCCATCAGGCGCGCTGGGGCCAGAGCCGGGAAAACTTCGAGGAGCGCGTGGCTGAGCTGGTGGAATACGCCAAGACGCGGCCCCGCAAGCTCGTCGGCTATTTCCGCGACACGCTGGGGCTGACCGGCGAGGAGATGGAGCATTACTTCGGCGCCGCCATGCGCCGCATCGAGGAGGAGGAAGCGGCATGGGCATAGACCGCGCGCGCCTGCCGGCCCGCCATGAACTGAAATACTACATAAACCCCGCCGAACTGGAGGCGCTTGGGCGCCGCCTTCTGCGCGTCATGCGCCTGGACAGCCACTGCAAGGGCGGCCGCGCCTACAACGTGCGCTCGCTCTACTTCGACGACGCCTTCGACAGCGCTTATTACGACAAGCTGGACGGCGTGATGGCGCGCGACAAGTACCGCCTGCGCATCTACGATCACTCAGACGAGGTCATCTTTCTCGAGCGCAAGCGCAAACTGGGCGACCTCATCGGCAAAAGCTCGCTGCGCATCACCCGCCGCCTGGCCGAGCAGCTCATGTCCGGCGATCCGCGCGGGCTCTACCGCGCCGAGGCCCCGCTGCTTCGCGATATGTACGCCGCCATGCGCACAGGTGTGATGCGCCCCGCCGTGCTGGTGGAGTACGACCGCCTGGCCTTCACCCACCCGGCGGAGACCACGCGCATCACCTTCGATATGCGCCTGCGCAGCGGCCTGTCCGGCCACGATCTCTTTTCCCCGGACGCGCCCATGGCCGTCGCCAACGACCGCGATGTGGAGATATTGGAGGTCAAGTTCGATTCGTACTTCCCCAGCCACATCCGCGCCCTGCTGTCCGACATCACCGGCGAGCGCTGCGCCATCTCCAAATACGTGATGTGCCGGCGCTACCAGCCGCTTTGAGGCGGACGGTTTGCAAATATCCGGCAGTCTTGTCTTCCCACGCCGGCATGCCGAGCGCTTTTCCGCGCCAACGAAAGAGGAGGGTTTCCCCATGAACAGCAGCGACATTCTCAACCTGTTTTCTTCCCAGACCATCGGCACGAGTTCCATCCCGCTGGTGCTGTTCTCCGTGGTGCTGGCCTTTGCCGTGGGCCTGGGCATCGCCGCGGTGTACCGCATGAACTTTCGCGGCGTGATGTATTCTTCCAACTTCACGCTGACGCTGATCTTGATGACGCTCATCACCACGCCGGTGGTCATGTGCATCCGCGAATCCATCCAGCTCTCCATGGGCATGGTGGGCGCGCTGTCCATCGTCCGCTTCCGCACCGCCGTCAAGGACCCGCTGGACACCGCCTACATGTTCTGGGCGCTGACCATGGGCATCCTTCTGGGCGCGGGGCAGTTTCTGCTCACCGCCGTGGCGGGCGTGGCCATCGCCGTGCTGATCACGCTGGTGTGCAAGTGGCGCGTCAAGAACCAGAACTGCTACCTTCTGGTGCTGCGCATGAACGAGGCCGCCGAAAAGCCCGCCGCGCAGGTGGTCAACGGCATCCGCTTCCAGCGTTTGCGCACCAAGACCGTCATGCAGGGCGCCATCGAGGCCACCTATGAGGTGCGCCTGGACAAGACCGAGCCGGTGCTCAAGCGCCTCCACGACATCCCCGGCATGCAGGACGCCACTCTGGTGGCCTACACCGGCGAGGGCGCGTAACATGTCCGTGCCCAACACGCCGCGCCCCACCGGCGCGGCCCATCCGCAGGGCGGCAGCCATCCGCAGGGCAACCATCCGCAGGGCAGCCGTCCGCCTGTTCCGCGAGCGCATGCCGCGCCCGCGCGCCCCTTTGTGCCGCAAAAGCGCTCCATGGCGCCCTTCGTCCTCATCTGCGTGGGCGTGCTGGCGCTGGGCGTGGCGCTGCAGGCGCTCCTGCCCAACGGCTTTTCCCTCACCGGCGGCGCGGTGGACGGCGGGGCGGTGACCGCCGTGGCTGAGATCGAGGCTTCGGACACCGTGCAGATCAACGAGGTCATGACCTCCAACGGTCGCCTCTTCCGCGACGCGGCGGGCCGCACGCCGGACTGGGTGGAGGTGCGCAACGCCTCCGGCGAGGCGGTGGAACTGGAGGGCTGGACGCTGGCGCGCGGGGCCGAGGAGAGCCACATGTTCATTTTCCCCCAGCGCACGCTGGCCCCGGGCGAGTGCGTGCTGGTGTTCGCCGATTCCACCTATCAAGACGGCGCGGACGGCTACCACGCCCCCTTCTCCCTCAAGGCGGCGGGCGACACGCTGATGCTCTTCAACCCCGCGGGCGTGGCCGTGGAGGCCATCAACATCCCCGCGCTGGGCAAAAACGCCGTCTATCGCCGCGTGGAGGGCGGCTGGGAGGTCTCCTCCCAGTTCACGCCGGGCATGGAGAACACATCGGAGAACTACCGGGCGATGACCGAGGCCATCACCCCCGCGGACGTGGTCATCAACGAGGTCATGGCCGGCAACACGCGCACCTTCGCCGACGAGGATGGCCGCTACTGGGACTACATCGAGCTTTACAACACCTCCGGCGCGGATGTGGACATCTCCGGCTGGTATTTGAGCGACGACGTTGCCGACAGCATGGCCTGGCGCATCCCCGAGGGCACGGTCGTTCCCGCGAACGGCTACCTCCTCTTCTACGCCTCCGGGCAGGACGCGCTCCCGCACACCAACTTCCGCCTCTCCGCCGAGGGCGAGTCCGCGGTGCTGACCAACGACAAGGGACAGATCGTCTCCATCGCCGATTATGACATCCTCGACCCCGACCAGGCGTTTTCCCGCCGCGCGGACGGCAGCTACACCACGGAGCTGGTCCCCACCCCCGGCGCGGCCAACGAATAGCCCCGCAGAGCGCCGGCAAAGCCCACAAACCGCGAAGATCGCCCTGATAAAAAGAGATCGGAGGCAATTTCTGCGGTCGCGGGCTTTTTTAGGCGCTCTGACGATCTGCCCGCCTTGTCAGCGCCCCGCGCGGACGGCCCCGTTGCCGCCCGCGCTTTTTGTGTCCGCTGGAACTTTTTCCCCCGCGCCGGCGTCTCAACAGAGAGGTGATGACGATGAAAACACTGTGCATATTCCTGTTGACCATCCTTCTGGCGCTCCCCGCCGCTGCGGAGACGGCCGACCCGCTTGCCCAATACGCGCTGACTGACGGCGCGGCCGTGGAAATGGACCTCGACGGCGACGGCGAAATGGAGACGCTCACCTTCCGCGCCGCCGGCAGCGACGTCGAGGGCGACGAACATGCCGAGATCGCCGTCGAGGATGGTGGCGAGACCACCGGCTGGAACAGCGAAGTGCTGTTCTACCCCTCGGCCTACGTCACAGACCTCGACGGCGACGGCACCGTGGAGATCTTCGTCTGCGGCGACTGGGCCTCCGCGGACTACGCCACCTATTGCCTGCACTGGGATGGCAATACGTTCACGCAGCTCCCCTTCGCCAACGCCAGCCGCGGCGACGACAGCGGGGACTACCTCTACTACGGCTACGGCTGTGTGCAGGCCATCGAAAACGGCCTGCTCACCCTCTGCGGCTCGCAGGACGTGCTGGGCACCTATTTTGGCACCCGCGTGTTCGCCCTGCAAAGCGGCACCTTTGAATTTGCCGACGACGGCCTCTGGCGCTTCCCCCTCGACGAATACTCGTGGGATCGCGCCCTCGTACCCACGCGGGACATCGCCGCCACCTTCGTATCAGACGGCGCGGAGACAGAGGACGTCATCCCCGCAGGCACGGCCTTTGTCATCACCGCCTCGGACAAGACCAGCGTGGTCTGGTTCCAGACGGAGGATGGCCGCGAGGGCTTTTTCCCCATCGCCCCCGACGAGGCGCGCGGCTGGGGCTTCACCGTGGGCGGCGTGCCCGAGGACGAGCTGTTTGAAATGGTGCCTTACGCGGATTGAGAGGGCGAAAGGCGAATTGACCGCCAAAGTTCTTGACTTTTGAGTATTTTTCTGCTAAAATAAACATACGATAAGGTGGCGGCACCACCTTGGGCTGGTCGAAAGACCCAGGTCCACCGAGCGGCGGGGAATTTCCCCGCCATTTTCCTTGCAAGGCCGAAACAAGCGGGACTTTCCCTCGAATGGTACAACAAAACCGGCGCTCCACAAACGCGGAGCGCCGGTTTTCCATCCCAAATGTCTTTACGCCTGCACGGTGGCGCTGCCCCCGTCCTGCGCCGTTTCGCCCGGCTCGGGCAGGCCGCGCAGAAGCGCCATGAACTGCTCGCCGGTGATCGTCTCCTCGCGGTAGAGGTACTCGGCCACGCGGTTGAGGGAGGCCATGTTGTTCTTCAAAAGCGACACGGCCTTGTCGTGCTGGGCGCGCACCACGTCCACCACCTGCCGGTCGATGGCCGTGGCCGTGTCCGGGGAACAGGCCAGCGAGGTGTCGCCGCCCAGATACTGGTTGGAGATGGTCTCCATGGCCACCATGCCAAATTCGTCGGACATGCCGTAGCGGGTAATCATGGCGCGGGCCAATTTGGTGGCCTGCTCGATGTCGTTGGAAGCGCCGGTGGTCACCTGACCAAATACCACTTCCTCGGCGGCGCGGCCGCCGGTCAGCACGGCGATCTTGCTGAGCAGTTCCTCGCGGGTGAGCAATTTCTTGTCGTCCTGATCCACCTGCATGGTGTAGCCCAGCGCGCCGGACGTGCGCGGCACGATGGTGATCTTCGTCACCGGCGCGGTGTTGCTCTGCAGGGCCGCCACCAGCGCGTGGCCCACCTCGTGGTAGGAAACGACGCGCTTTTCATGCTCGGAAAGCACGGCGTTCTTGCGCTGATAGCCGGCGATGACCGTTTCCACGCTCTCCTCGAGGTCGGACTGGGAAACGGCATTCCTGCCCTCGCGCACGGCGCGCAGCGCCGCTTCGTTGATGATGTTGGCAAGCTCCGCGCCGGAAGCGCCGGAGGTGGCGCGGGCGATGGCGGTGAAGTCGATGTTTCGCTCCAATTTCACCTGCTTGGCGTGTACGCGCAAAATGGCCTCGCGGCCGGCCAGGTCCGGCAGTTCCACGGGGATGCGGCGGTCGAAGCGGCCGGGGCGCAACAGCGCTGGGTCGAGCGAATCCGGGCGGTTGGTGGCCGCGAGGATGACCACGCCCTTGTTGGCGTCGAAGCCGTCCATCTCGGTCAAAAGCTGGTTGAGGGTCTGTTCGCGCTCGTCGTTGCCGCCGATGACGCCGCCATCGCGCTTTTTGCCGATGGTGTCGATCTCGTCGATGAAGACGATGCAGGGGGCCTTCTCCGCCGCCTGCTTGAACAGATCGCGCACCTTGGCCGCGCCCATGCCCACGAACATCTGCACAAACTCCGAGCCGGAAATGGAGAAGAACGGCACGTGCGCCTCCCCGGCCACGGCCTTGGCCAGCAGCGTTTTGCCCGTGCCTGGCGGGCCGACCAGCAGCGCGCCCTTGGGCAGTTTCGCGCCGATCTCGGAATAGCGCTTCGGGTCGTGGAGGAAATCGACGATCTCCGTCAGCGCCTCCTTGGCCTCGTCCTCGCCGGCGACGTCGTCAAAGGTGACGCCCGTCTTCTCCTCGCCGACGATCTTGGCGTTGGCCTTGCCAAAGCTCATGGCGTTCTCGCCGCCCATGCGCTTTTGCAGGCTGCGCATCAGCAGGTAGCCCGCGCCGAAGATGATGCCGTAGGGAAGCACCCAGCCCAGCAGGATCTGCACCAGCGGCGAGGTCTCCTCGATGATCTCCGTCTCAAAGGAAACTTCGGGGTGGGAAAGCAGGCGCTGGGTCAGGTCGTCGTCCGGCCAGGCGCCAGTGCGGTAGATGCCCTCCGCGCCCTCCACCTCGGCGAGGAAGAGGATGGTGCTGCTGGTGTCGTCCAGCGCCACTTCGCGCACTTCGCCCTTGTCCAGCATGGAGAGGAACTTGTCGTAAGTGACCTCCGTCACCCGCGGCTGCGTGAACATGGGGAAGACGAAGGCGTTGAGGAACATGATGACCAGCAGGATGATGACCGCGTTGTACAAAAGCGATTTTTTCGGGGGTCGGTTTTTATCTTCCATCATAAAAAGACTCCTCTTTCTGGCGGTAGACGCGCCGCGCGATGCCGCCGCGCGGCGGGCCGGGCCCCGATCGCCGCTTCCCGCGACGCGCATGCCCGGATACGATAATTATACAGAAAGAAAGAAAAATGTCAATGGATAAACTGTGAACAGAGGCGGAGACTTGACGGAGATGGTATAATAAAGGAGCAGGAAGGGATGACGCTGCTAGTTTGCGCTGGATGGCGGCTCGTGCTTATCGATCGCCCTTGTGGAAGCCCGATGCGGCGAACAAATGCGTTGTTCGCCGCAAAGGGGCTTGACGGGGCCTCATGGAGATGGTATAATAAAAGAGCAGGAAGGGATGACGCTGCCGTAGAGCTTCTCCCCTCCGAGATGGATTGGAGCCGCCAAACAGTTCGCGCTGGATGGCGGCTCACTTCTCTATTTGTCGCCCTTGTTGTAGCTCATTGCAGCCAGTACAAGCGTGACGATCATAATGACCAACGACAGTAGTTCGTAATCTGTCATTACGACCACCTCCTTTGGTAAGGAGGTGAGAAGCAAAGCGCCATCGTTTCCTTCCTGCCCGGGGGATCTCCCCCCGGGCACTATCATAGCATATGAGAAATATACCCGTCAAGAGTTATGTGCGTATCAGCATCACAGAACGAGCTTGCTCGTAAAGAAATTTACCAAAATGCTTATATTCGATCATAGCGCCGCCGCGCCAAAACACAGCGCCCCGCCAGATACGGCGGGGCGCTGGCAAATGGGCCGCGCGGGTTAGAAGGGAAGGGGAAGAGGGAGCCGCGCGGCCCGGCCCCCGGCGCGGTATGCGCGTGCCAGGGGCGTCAAAACCAACCGACTTACTTGCTGGTGAGCATCAGCGTGTCGCGGGCGATGGCCAGTTCCTCGTTGGTGGGGATGACCCAGACCTTGACCTTGCTGTCCGGCGCGGAGATCTCCGCTTCCACGCCGCGCACTTTGGCGTTCTTTTCCGCGTCCAGCTTGACGCCGAGGAACTCAAGTCCCTCCAGCACTTCCGCGCGGCCCTCGCCGTCGTTCTCGCCGATGCCGGCGGTGAAGATGATGGCGTCCAGCCCGCCCATGGCCGCCGCGTAGGCGCCGATGTACTTGCGGATGCGGTAGGCCCAGATGTCGAGCGTCACCTTGGCCATTTCGTTGCCCTCAGCGGCGGCGGAGCGCACGTCGCGCATGTCGCTGGAAACGCCGGAAAGGCCGAGCAGGCCGCTCTTTTTGTTCAGCACGTTGAGCGTCTCGCTGGGGGTGAGATGCTCGTTGTTGGCGATGCACTCCACCACGGCGGGGTCGAGGTCGCCGGAGCGGGTGCCCATCAAAACGCCCTCCAGAGGCGTCAGGCCCATGGACGTGTCAAAGCACTTGCCGTCCACGCAGGCGCTCAGGGAAGAGCCGTTGCCCAGATGGCAGATGACGATCTTGCTGGGCTTGTCCTTGAGGCCCAGCACTTCCAGCGCGCGGGCGGACACGAAGCGGTGGCTGGTGCCGTGGAAGCCGTAGCGGCGGATGTGGTACTTCTCGTAGTACTCGTAGGGCACGCCGTAGAGGTAGGACGTGCGCGGCATGGTCTGATGGAAGGCGGTGTCGAACACGGCCACCATCGGCGTATCCGGCATCACGGCCTGGCAGGCGCGAATGCCCATGAGGTTGGCGGGGTTGTGCAGAGGCCCGAGGGGGATGTTCTCCTCGATGGCGTCCATGCACGCCTGATCGATGATGCAGGAGGCGGTGAACTTCTCGCCGCCATGGAGTACGCGATGGCCCACCGCGCCGATCTCGGAAATGGAGGAGATGACGCCGTGTTCCCTGGACAGAAGCGCCTCAAGCACGAGGTTCATGGCCTCGGTGTGGTCCTTGATGGCGTCCGGGGTGACGGTGTAGGTCTTGTCGCCGTACTTGTGGGTGAGCTTGCCGCCCTCGATGCCGATGCGCTCGACCAGACCCTTGGCGATGATGGACTCGTGGTCCATGTCGATAAGCTGATATTTCAGCGAGGACGACCCCGCGTTGATGATGAGGATTTTCATGTCACAAACTCCTTGCTTGCAAAGACTGTCTTACGCCTGCGCCGCGGTGATGGCCACGGTGGCGACGATGTCGTCCACGGAGCAGCCGCGGGAGAGGTCGTTGCACGGCTTGGCGATGCCCTGCAAAATGGGGCCGTAGGCCTCCGCGCCCGCCAGGCGCTGCACCAGCTTGTAGCCGATGTTGCCCGCTTCCAGCCCCGGGAACACCAGCACGTTGGCCTTGCCGGCCACGGGGCTGCCGGGCGCCTTGAGCTGGCCGACGCTTTCGACGATGGCCGCGTCCAGCTGCAATTCGCCGTCCAGCATCAGGCTGGGGTCGAGCTCCCTGGCGATGCGGGTGGCTTCCTGCACCTTGGTGACCAGATCGTGCTTGGCCGAACCCTTGGTGGAGAAGGAGAGCATGGCCACGCGCGGCTCGATGCCCGCCAGCGCGCGGGCACTGTCCGCCGCGCCCAGAGCGATGCTGGCCAGCTGCTCGGCGTCGGGGTCGATGTTCACGGCGCAGTCGGCAAAGACCATCACGCCGTCGTCGCCGTAGGCCTTGTTGGGGCACTCCATCAGGAAGCAGGAAGACACGGTCTTGATGCCGGGCTTGGACTTGATGATCTGCAAAGCCGGGCGCAGCATGTCGCCCGTGGAGTGGATGGCGCCGGAAACGAGGCCGTCCGCGTCGCCCATCTTCACCATCATCACGCCGTAGTACATGGGATCCTTGACCAGTTCCGCGGCCTGCTCGGGGGTCATGCCCTTGGCCTTGCGCAACTCGTAGAGCGTCGCGGCGTACTGTTCGCACTTGTCCGAGGTCCTGGGGTCGATGATCTCAAGGCCCTCCAGCGACGCGCCCGCCGCCACTTCCTTGACCTTTGCCGGGTCGCCCAGCAGCGTCAGGGTGGCGATGCCCTGCGAAACGATCTTCACCGCGGCCTGTACGTTGCGGCTCTCCTCGCCCTCGGGCAGCACGATGTGCTTGACGTTGGCCTTGGCCTTTGCCTTGATCTTGTCGATAAGCGCCATGGTAGTCCCTCCAAATGCCGTTTGTGGCAATTTTTTTTACCCTTTTTCTATTATACGGTATAAATGCCGGTTTGAAAAGGCCTTTTTGATAAACTTTCACCGGCGCGCGCGCTGAAAAAACACATCCAGGAGCGCCTTGCACTCCCCCTCCAGCACGCCGCCCACGCTGGGCGTGAACCAGGGGAAGGCCGGGTCTTCGCAGATGCGGTAGAGGCTGCCGGCGCAGCCGCGCTCCTCGTCGAAAGCGCCGAACACCAGTTTTCCCAGCCGCGCCTGCGAGATCGCTCCCGCGCACATCGGGCAGGGCTCGAGGGTGACGTAGATGCAGCAGTCCGTCAGCCGCCAGTTTCCCACCCTGCGCGCCGCCTCGCGGATGGCCAGCACCTCGGCGTGGGCGGTGGGGTCGCCAAGCTCCTCGCGGCGGTTGCGCGCGCGGGCGACGACCTCCCCGCCCCGCACGATCACGCAGCCCACCGGCGTCTCCCCGGCCAAAAGCGCCTCCCGCGCCAGGGTGAGCGCCTCGCGCATCCACGCTTCGTCCATGTCCGCACCCCCTTTTTTCCATTATAGCGCCGCCGCATTGTTTGGGCAAGATTAAATTTGGATAAGGAATCGCGATATTCATTCTGCGTTCATAAATAAGCCCTTGACATGGCATACTGTTCTGGTATACATTTTGTAGTTGAAAGGATGCTGCACTATGTGGGAAAAGATCAAACGGTCGCTGGCCCGCTTCATGCAGGGCCGCTATGGCTCAGATTCGCTGGGCCGCTTTCTGGTGTGGGCGGCGCTGATTCTCTACGTGCTGGGCATGTTCATTCCCTCCTATGTGGGCGGGCTGTTCAGTTTTCTGGGGGCGGCGCTGCTCCTCTACGTGCTGTTTCGCATGTTTTCGCGCAACACGGCGCGGCGCACGGCGGAAAACGCCTGGTTCTGGAACAGGACCGCCAAATTGCGCACGTCGTTTTCGCAGGCGCGCGTGCGCTTCAAAAACCGCAAGGAGTACAAGTACTTCCGCTGCCCCAAGTGCCACGCCTGGCTGAAGCTCAAGCGCGGCTCGGGCGAGGGCACGCTCACCTGCGGCAAGTGCAAACACGCCTTCAAGGCCAAGGCATAGTATGTTCGGCTATGTGACGGTGGACCCCAAGGTGCTCACGCCGCAGCAGCGCGCGCGCTTTCAGGGCTGTTACTGCGGCCTGTGCCGCTGCCTGCGGCGGGAGTACGGGCTGAAGGGGCAACTCACCCTCAGCTTTGACATGACGTTTCTGCTTCTCACCCTTTCCTCGCTCTACGAGCCGGAGGAGAAAAGCGGCGAGGAGCGCTGCGCCCCGCACCCGCGCAAGAAGCATCCGTGGATGGAGAACGAGTTCACCGCCTACGCGGCGGACATGAACATCGCCCTTGCCTATCATAAACTGATGGACGACTGGGCCGACGAGCGCGACCTTCTGCGCCGCGCCGGCGCCGAGGCGTTAAAGCGCGGCTACCGCCGCGTGGAGGCGCGCTGGGGCGAAAAGTGCGCCGCCATCGAAGCGGGCGTGCGCGACCTGGGCCAGATCGAAAAGCGCCGGGAGATGGACGTGGACGCCCCCGCCAAGTGCTTTGGCAGGCTCCTGGGCGAACTGTTCGTCTACCGCCGCGACGAGTGGGAAGTCCCCCTGCGCACCATGGGCGAATACCTCGGGCGCTTCATCTACGTCATGGACGCCTACGACGATCTGACCGCCGACGAGAAGCGCGGGGCCTACAACCCCCTGACCGCACTTGCGGGCGAGGGCTTTGAGCAGGCGGTGGAGAGCGCCCTGACCATGCTCATCGGCCGCTGCACGCAGGCGTTCGAGGTGCTGCCGCTTGTGCAGGATGTGGAGATTTTGCGCAGCGTGCTGTACTCGGGCGTGTGGGCCAAATACGTTTCTGTGCGCAAAAAGCGCGACCCGTCCTTCGCCCCGGCGGAGGAGAGAAAAGGAGATAAACCATGATCCAGGACCCCTACCGGGTATTGGGGCTTGAACCCGGCGCCTCGGACGACGAGGTGAAGGCGGCCTATCGCAAACTGGCCAAGAAGTACCACCCGGAC
Source organism: Candidatus Pullichristensenella excrementipullorum (assembly GCA_018713365.1). GTDB lineage: Bacteria > Bacillota > Clostridia > Christensenellales > Aristaeellaceae > Pullichristensenella > Pullichristensenella excrementipullorum. The sequence goes on along the minus strand of DVOU01000036.1, from coordinate 9,948 downwards.
GTCAACGGCGGCTCGCCCGAGGCCGAGGCGAAGATGAAGGAGATCAACGCCGCCTACAGCCAGATCATGAACCGCCACGCCGAGCCGAACCCCGGCTCCTCGCGCGGTACCGGCTCCTACGGCTCCGGGCAGGGCGGCTACGGCGGCTATGGCGGCTCCGGCTGGGGTTGGGGCTGGGGCGATTTCGGCGGCTGGTGGGACGCCTCCGGCTACGGCGGGCAACAGCAGCAGACGCAGCAAAACGAAAGCCCGGAGATGCAGGCTGCGCGCAACTACATCAATTCCGGCCACTACCGCGAGGCCGCGGAGCTGCTCGAGCGCATGCAGGACCGGCAGGCGCGCTGGTATTTCTACATGGCCCGGGCGCAGGCGGGGCTGGGCAACGACATCGCCGCCCTCAACTACGCCCAGCAGGCGGTCAGCCGCGAGCCGAACAACCTCGAATACCGCCAGTTGTTGCAGCGGCTGCAATACGCCGGCCAATCCTACCGCCAGACCGGGCGGCGCTACGGCATGTCCGGGCTGGACAGCACCTGTACGTGGCTGTGCCTGGGCAACCTGCTTCTGAGCTGCTGCTGCGGGCGCGGGGGCTATTTCTTCTGCTGCTGACGCGATGGAAAGGAAGGATATTATGACCAGAGACGAGGCGTGGGCGCTGCTCACGCAGTACAATCAGGGCGAATTTCACCTGCGCCACGCGCGCACCGTGGAGGGCGTGATGCGCCATTTCGCAAACGAACTGGGCTATGGCGACGAGGCGGACTTCTGGGCCAACGTCGGCCTTTTGCACGATGTGGACTTTGAACAGTGGCCCGACGAGCATTGCCAGAAGGCGCGCGAGCTGTTGGAAAAGGCCGGCTGCGACGAGCGCCTCATCCACGCCGTGGTCTGCCACGGCTACGGCCTGTGCAGCGATGTAAAGCCCGAACACGAGATGGAAAAGGTGCTCTTCGCCGTGGACGAACTGACCGGCCTGATCAGCGCCGCAGCCATCATGCGCCCCTCGCGCAGTCTGGACGATCTGGAGCTGCCCTCGGTGAAGAAGAAGTTCAAGGACAAGAAGTTCGCCGCCAGCTGTTCCCGGGACGTCATCCGTCAGGGCGCGGAGATGCTCGGCTGGACGCTGGACGACCTCATTTCCCGCACCATCGTCGCCATGCGCGAAAGCGGCGCGGAGCTGGGTTGAGCGGGAAACCGCCGCCCGCACGCGAACGCCCGTCTGCCATTGTTGCAGGCGGGCGTTCGCGTGCGAAAAAGCGCCGAAAACCCCTGATCTGACCGGGTTTTCGGCACTGTGGATGGCGCACCCGGAGGAATTCGAATCCCCGACCTACTGCTTAGGAGTTTTATTCAGGTGGAAGCTCACGGTCGGTTTTCGTGTCATGCAATGGCAAAAACCGCAATAAAATCAGGGGGTTTCAGGCGTTTGCACTATGCGCGCCATTTCCCCCTGAGACACAGATTGCAGCGCATGGAACTCCTGAAAAAATTGCACCAATTAGCGAATCATACTTTTGAACGCTTTAGGTCCGTTTTTGGGGTCGTGACAGGGGTGACCTCAGATAAAGCAGCGCCATCTGCGCAGTTTATGGATGGTGCTGCTTTGTTGTTTGGGAGGTGAAACGATGTGCGCGACCATTACCGCCATCGCCAACCAGAAGGGCGGCGTTGGCAAGACGACGACCTGTGCCAGCCTTGGCATCGGGCTGGCGCGCGAAGGGAAGAAGGTGCTGCTCGTGGACTGCGACCCGCAGGCCAGCCTGACCATCAGCCTCGGAACGCCCCAGCCGGACAAGCTGCCCATTACGCTCACCGAGCTTATGGGCCACGTACTTGAGGATGCGCCCATTCATCCCGGCGAGGGCATCATCGGCCACCCGGAGGGCGTTGACCTTTTGCCCGCCGACATCACACTTTCCGGCATGGAAGTGCTGCTGGTCAATGCCATGAGCAGGGAAACAGTGCTTGGACAGGTTCTGGAAGGGCTGAAGGGCAGGTATGACCACATCCTTATTGACTGCATGCCCTCCCTTGGCATGCTCACGGTAAACGCGCTGGCCGCGGCGGACAGCGTACTCATCCCCGTACAGGCGCACTATCTTCCCGCCAAAGGGCTGGAGCAGCTTTTGCGCACCATTGGCAAGGTGCGCCGCCAGATCAACCCCAGCCTGCGCATCGACGGCATCCTCCTGACCATGGTGGATGGCCGCACGAATTTCGCCCGCGAAGTCAGCGGCCTCATCCGCGATACCTACGGCGCGAAGCTGCGCGTCTTTAAGACCTGCATCCCCCACTCCATCCGCGCCGCAGAGATCAGCGCGGAAGGCAGGAGTATCTACCGCCACGACCCCAAGGGCAAAGTGGCGGCGGCCTATCGAGAGCTGACAAAGGGGGTGTTGGAGCTTGAAAAGCAGCGCCAGAAACATAGGGCTGACATCGCTCGATGACCTGTTTTCCACCGAAGAAAGCCGCGCGGATGAAGGCCGGGAAAAGGTGCGGGAGATACCCCTTGCCGAACTGCATCCCTTCAGGAACCACCCCTTCAAGGTGCGGGACGACGAGCGCATGCTGGATACCGCCGAGAGCATCCGCGAGCATGGCGTGCTGGTGCCGGCCATCGCGCGGCCACGCGAGGAGGGCGGCTATGAGCTGATCGCCGGACACCGCCGCAAACGCGGCTGCGAATTGGCGGGGCTTACGACCATGCCGGTGATCGTCCGCGCGCTGGACGACGACGCAGCCACCATCATCATGGTGGACAGCAACATCCAGCGCGAGAACATCCTGCCCAGCGAGCGCGCCTTTGCCTACAAGATGAAGTTGGAGGCATTGCGGCATCAGGGAGAGAGGCGGGATCTAACTTCATCCCAAGTTGGGATGAAGTTGCAGGCACTGGATACAATCGGCCAGCAAGCCGGAGATAGCCGCAATCAAGTGCATCGCTACATACGCCTGACCGCCCTGCTCCCCGAGCTGCTCGACATGGTAGATGAGCGAAAAATGGCGTTCAATCCGGCGGTGGAGCTTTCCTACCTGCGCCCGGAGGAACAGCGCGATTTGTTGGAAACGATGGACAGCGAACAAACGACGCCGTCCCTTTCGCAGGCGCAGCGCATGAAGAAGTTCAGCCAGGAAGGGCGGCTGAACATCGACGTGATGTGCGCCATACTCTCCGAGGAAAAGCGAAACGATGTGGACAAGATCACCTTCCGCAGCGACACATTGCGCAAGTATTTCCCCCGCTCCTATACGCCGCAACAAATGGAGCAGGTGATCCTCAAGCTGTTGGAGGGATGGCTGCGCAAACGTCAACAGGAGCAACAACGATGACCACGGCGTCAAAGGAGGACATACAATGGCCGTCTTTCGAGTGGAGAAGACCCGCGACTATACCGTCATGGCCAACCACCATCTCAAAAACAAAGCGCTCAGCCTCAAAGCCAAGGGTCTGCTTTCCATCATGCTATCCCTGCCGGAAACGTGGAATTACACCACGCGCGGGCTGGCCGCCATTTGCCGGGAGGGCGTGGACAGCATCAGCAGCACGCTGCGGGAACTGGAAAAGGCCGGGTACGTCGTGCGCTACCGGCTGCGGGACGAACGGGGACGCATCACCGACACGGAGTACGTCATCTACGAAACGCCGCGCGCAGGAACGCTGCCGGATACGCCTTCACCAGATACGGGAAACCCGGATATGGATACGCCGGATATGGAAAGCGAGGATGTGGAGGCACCGCAACCGCCCGCGCCGGATGCGGCATCACCAGATACGGAAAACCCGTATATGGACGAACCGTATGCGGACAGACCGCATCCGGGCGACCCCGTGCAATATATCCCGTATCCAAAAAACACAGATAAATCCAAAACATATTCAGAAAATCCGTATCCATCCAATCCGCATCCATACAGCGGCGCGTCTGTGTCGGACGTGCGCGTACAGGTGCGGGAAAACATCGGCTACGATTGCCTGGTGACGGAGGAAAACCGCGAGCAGCTGGACGGCATCGTAGAGCTGCTCACCGAAGTACTCTGCACCCGGCGCAGCTTCATCCGCATCTCCGGGGTCGATTATCCTGCGCAGATGGTCAAGGAGCGGTTTGGACAGATCAACAGCCTGCACATACAGTACGTGTTCGAGTGCCTTGAAAACACCGCCTCGCGCATCCGCAACATCCGCCAGTACCTGCTGGCGACGCTGTTCAACGCCCCGGTGACGAAGGGCAGCTACTACGACGCTCGCGTGCGCTATGACCGCTCGTTGGGCTGGTTTTGTCCGCCCGCCAAGGCTGCGCAGGTGTGATTCCGTCGCCGCCTGGGCAAGCTGATATTGCCCGCATGCGCGGGCGAAATCTCAGACAGCGAGGTGGCTTTCATGCCCGCGGCAGTACGGAAAGTGGCGATTTCTTTCGGGATGGTGTATATCCCGGTGGCCCTCTATACGGCAGTCCAGGAACGGGGCGTGCGTTTTAACCAGATCACGCCGGATGGCGTGCGTGTGCGCCAGAAGCGCGTGCGGGAGGACAGCGGCGCGGAAGTACCGTCCTCGGAGATCTGCAAGGGCTACGAGTACGCCAAGGGGCGCTATGTAGTCCTTACGGACGAGGAATTGGAGCGCATCCAGAGCGAGCGCGACCGCGCCATCCAGATATTGCACTTTGCCCCGGCCGGGAGTATTCCCCCGGTTTACTATGATAAGTCCTGGCTCTGCGCGCCGGACGGCGGCGACAAGGCGTATGAGCTGTTGCGCCGTGCCATGATGGAGGAGCATGTTGTCGGCGTCGGGCAATGCGTACTCTGGAACCGGCAGGACATGTTGGCGCTGATCCCGGAGGAAAACGGCATCCGGGTGCAGACGCTGTTTTACCGGCAGCAGCTGCGAACATCCCCTTTCAGCGCGCCGCAGGCGCAGGTAACGGAGGCGGAAATGCAGATGGGGAAGCAGCTTGTCCAGGCGATGACCCAGCCCTATCAGCCAGAGAACTATCGCGACGAATACGAGGAAAAGCTGCTCGCCGCCATCCAGCGCAAGATCGACGGGCAGGAGATCACGGCGGCGGCAGAGCCGGCGCGCAATGTGATCGACCTCATGGAGGCATTGCAAAAAAGCCTGGAAATGCAGGCCGGGCGGAGGGAACCGGCGCTGGCGGACGCGGTGTGATGGAAGCGTTCTTGCGGAGGGCTTTCCGCCCCATGCTGCTCACTGAGCGCAAACAGCCCCTGGACGGCGAAGGGTGGCTGAGCGAACTGAAGCTGGACGGCATCCGCTGCCTTGCTTACCTGGACGCTGACACGAGCGACCTGCGCAACAAACGCAACCTGCCGCTGTTGCCAACGTTCCCGGAGCTGGAAGGATTGCACCGGCAGGCGCATGGGCAATGCGTGCTGGACGGCGAACTTATCCTCACAGACGCGCAGGGGAAGCCAGACTTCGAGGCATTGCAGGCGCGCAGCCTCACCAGCGACCGCGCGCGGGTGCAACTGCTGTCCCGGCAGGCCCCCGCCACCTTCGTGGCGTTTGACATCCTTGCCCTGAACGGCGACGACCTGACCGGCAGGCCCCTGCGAGAGCGGCGGGAGATACTCGGACGCACGGTGACAGAGGGCAGCGCCCTGGCCTGTTCCCGCGCCCTGATGGGCGATGCGCGCGCCCTGTTCCGCCTCACCACCGAGCAGGGGTTGGAGGGCATTGTCCAGAAGCGCCTGGACAGCCGCTACCAGCCGGGCAAGCGCTCGCGGGATTGGGTGAAGGTCAAAAACCATGTAGATGAAGACTTCCTCGCCTGCGGCTACATCCTGAAAAGCCCACATACGGTAAGCCTCGTGTTGGGCACCTGGCGGGAAGGGGAAATGGTTTACCAGGGCCATGTGACGCTGGGCGTCTCCCGTATGGCGGCAGGGCGCTTCCCCACCTCGCCCGCCTGCCCCTTTGAAACAGTACCGCCGGGGAACGAAAATGCCATCTGGTATCGCACGCCGCAGCCCTGTACCGTTACCTATATGGAGCGCACCAGCGCCGGCGGCATGCGCCAGCCACGGTTCAAGGGGTTTCGGGAGGCATAGATGGAAGAAAATAGATTGTGATTATTAAAAGTTCCAATGCTGCCTTCTTTTCCTTGGAAAACAACATATGATTTGTAAGGAGAGTATCCAATTCGGGGTAGATCATTGAGGAATATCAATTTTTGTCGGGAATTATTCAAAGTATACTTGCAATAATTGTTGACAAAAATGCAGGTTTTGGCTAGAATACTTGAAAAGGAGGTGCGCACATGGCAATTATAAGCCCAGAGAATCTGCTGAGAGTTTTGACTTCCTATAACCCCTGGTGGAAAACGGGAAGCGTGAACGCCAAGCTGTCCAAGACCTATAAGCGGTTCGCGTTCTATGAGGCAATGAAACGCTTGCTTCAAAAAGACATTCGTCGTACTGTCGTGCTAACGGGAACGCGACGCGTCGGAAAGACAACGATACAGTATCAGATGATAGAGGCACTTTTGCAAATGGGTGTGTCTCCATCGAAGATCGTATTTATCTCAATGGATCATCCAATGCTCAAATTGAGTGCCATGCATGACATCCTGAATTGCTACCATGAAAACATCTACCCGGAGCAGGATGTCTATTACTTTTTTGATGAAATACAATACGCGCAAGACTGGGATCAATGGTTGAAAACGCTCTATGACATGCAGCCTGATACAAAAATCGTCGCTACTGGCTCTGCAAGTCCAGCATTGGTTAAAGGCGGCCAAGAGAGCGGAGCAGGACGATGGACAACGATTCAGGTGCCCACCATGTCTTTTTATGAGTATTGCGAATTGATCGGTGTGGATCGCCCCAATTTGCCAGAGAACTTAAAAATCACACCGCTTTTGCACAAAACACAGCAGGAGCGCATGCAGGTCATGCTGCAACTGTCTAAAGTTCAGAACCACTTCAACCGCTACCTGCAAGTAGGAGGATTTCCAGAGCTTGCTTTGGCAGATAACGATATTCTCGCCCAGCAGATCATGCGGGAGGATGTGGTGGACAAAGTTCTGAAGAGAGATTTGCCTTCGCTGTATAATATTCGTAACTCTACGGAATTGGAGAGGATATTTCTATATTTGTGCAATGTCTCTTCAGAAATTGTTTCAATTGATGCAATCGCCAAAGAACTGAATGGTGTTTCCCGCCCAACGGTGGAAAACTACATTCGTTATTTGGAAAGCGCAAATCTGATTTATCAAAGCTGGCCGGTGAATATGAATGCCAAGAAAGTACTGAAAGCCCGGCCCAAGATATATATTGCAGACGCGGCGATCCGCAACGCTGTGCTAATGGACGATTCCTTGCTGAGCGACCCAGTAGAAATGGGGAAAATCGTCGAAACAGCGGTATATAAACATGTAGCGGCATTTTATTATCAGCAAGCCACATCTGTCGGTTATTACCGCGGAGGAAATCGTGGAAAGGAGATTGATATTGTCGTAGAATATGGCGCTGCCCGAAATATACTGATCGAAGTGAAGTACCGGGAAGGCGCGCCAATTGCGGATGACGACTCTATCGTGGAAATGAGCGACCAGGCCGTGGCATCCATTGTTGTTACGAAAAATGCAGACGATTTTGGTGTTCACAATACAAAAAACGGGAAGGATTTGATACGTATTCCAGCTTTTGCGTTTTTATATTTGCTGGGGCATGCGGAAAAACATGGTTATCATGGAATGGACATACAATAACTTATGCGCTGTGCCAAACTACGGTACCGTGGTTGACGTATATTCCTTGCTAGTGGGCAATCCAATTTGTCAGCAGCTTGCTGCACAGACGCAAAAGCATCAAAAGTGATTTTAGCGCTTATCTTCACTACACAAGATAAGTGCTTTTCTTTTGCCCATGAAACGATAAAAGGAGAAGCGCGATTCCATGAACAACCATGCAAAACCCTCAAAGGTACTCCAAATGCGGCAGAACACTGAAGAAAGCATGCTTATTGCCTTGGATGAGCTGCGCGCCTTTCAAGGGCTCATGCGCAATGTGGCAATCGAGGGAGCCGGGCGTCTGGCGGGAAGGGAAAATGGTTTACCAAGGCCATGTGGCGCTGGGCGTCTCCCGCATGGCGGCAGGGCGCTTCCCCACCTCGCCCGCCTGCCCCTTTGAAAAGTACCACCGGGGAACGAGAACGCTATCTGGTATCGCACGCCGCAGCACTGCACCATTATCTATATGGAGCGAACCAGCGTCGACGGCATGCGGCAAACGTAGTTCAAGGGGTTTCGGGAGGATGGGTAGAGCGGGGGCGGGAGAACTGCCATGCAGAACCATCCTCTTCTTAAAATCCGCCAATAAGTGAAGAACTCTTCTGTTATTTCGATGGCATTTTCATTACTTGGCCAGTTCTTCTATTATTTGTATCATCTCTTTGGCTATTGCCCAATAACAGAAGTAAAAAGATCGTACGTTTTGACGATGAACGCCATGAGTCTGTGTACAAGCTGGCATTCAGAACTTCTTGACGCAAATTTACATTTCTGATATACTCTTATTAAGAGGTGTGGATATGTGAAGGCGTTCAGAAATATAGTATGGGTATTACTCATAGCCCTAATGTCATACCTTGCTTCAAGTGATAATATCTTTCCATACTTGATAGAACGAAAAATTTTTGCCCCAACTCTGAATATTACTGTAATTCAAGAAGTATGCCTCGCATTGAACATAGTTTTTACCATCGCTGTATTCCCAATTAAATTGGGTTACTATGGGTTAAAAAACAAGTCTTACAAGAAACAAATTGCAGGGTTATATAATATAATAAAACAATTCGCCCAAAGCAACTTTGAGAGCATAAGCAAAAATAAAGATTTTGACTTTAAAATGCGCATATTTGTGCGTGAACGAAGTATTCTATCGTATCTCAAGTTTTTTGGAGAAAAAAGAGTATTTTTTTCAATCCGCAATATAGAACCATTTGCATCTAATGACGTAACAGAAGATCTGCGTTTTCAAGTGTTTCCGAAAGCAGAAGGGCTAGTTGGAAAGAGCTATTCAGGGAAGGGGATATACTATGATGAGAATTTAGAGGTTACAAATAAGACTTATAATCTTAATGAAGCACAATTGACGAGAACGTTTATGCTGAAGTGGAGTATATGCGTCCCCATTATTGATGCAAGAAACGATGTTGTTGCGGTTGTCGCTTTTGATAGCCAGACGTCACGTCTCAGCATTGAAAAAAATGAAGACCGCATACGTGAACTTGTCAATCCGTTTTCTCAAATGCTGTATAACTGCGCTCCAGACTTGTTCAGGCCTAAGGTGGTGATTAGATAATGAAAGTTTTATGTAAGCGAGTTAAATCGTCAACACCAAAACAAAATCGAGATGAAATTATTGCCATTACTAAAGTGGCATTATCATCCATTAAAATTGAGCATGATTTACCAATGATTTCTTCAAATGCGTCATTTAGCTCTGCTGCGAGCAAGACTAACAAAAATGCATCTGACAAACAGCCCAAAATGCGCATTAAATAAACTGATGTCCAGTGGTAATAACGCAAACTCGTACACTTATAGGCATTGATTTTCCGTATCAACGGCTCTTGTGCGCGTGTTTATGCCGCCTATCTGTCAATAATTCAAAGTATACTTATAATTCTTGCTGGCAAAAATGCAAGTTTGAGCCGCAAAAGCTACATTCCAGCACTTATCTTCGCCTTGCAGGATAGGTGCTTTTCTTTTGCCACAAAACCACGAAAGGAGCTAAGTCATCCCATGAGCGACCAAAAGGAACCTGAAACTGTGCCCCAGACGCGACGGGCTGCGGTACTGTCAAGAGTTATGCGCAAAATAGTCTGCAGGCAGCTGAAAGAAGCGTTGTTATGCAATGGAGGGATCGCTGAAAGCGGCCTCCAGATGCCTCATGTTCATATACTTCTTGTTACCCCACTGGGTG
>DVOU01000035.1:0-28389 GCA_018713365.1 Candidatus Pullichristensenella excrementipullorum | reverse complement strand
GCACCGTGCTGGCCCGTCTGGCCCGCGGGCGGGCCAAACTCAAGGACATGATTGCGGCAGAGGAGGCATGCACACCATGAAAACGCATGATTTTGACAGGCGCATGCGCGTCCTTGCCGGACAGGAGGTGTTTGCCATGTCAAAGGAGAGCGAAAACCGTTTGCGTCAAGCCCTGCATTCCCCGCAGATTCGGCCGGCCGCACGCCGGCTGTCGCTGCGAGCCGTTCTCGTCACCGCGCTGATTCTGGCGCTGTGCGGCGGCATCGCCGTCGCGGCGACCGTCTGGGGCTCGGAGATGCTCCTGCGCCAGCCGGAAGGAAAAACGGTGCTGCCGGTAAACGAAAGCGTGCAGAGCGAAGCGCTGAAGCTGGAAATTATCGACGCGGTCTTTGACGGAAAGGCCATCGCGCTGGCCTGGACCATGGAAAACCGGCTGGACGAACCGGTTTATCTGCTCTCAGACCGGCTGACCATCAACGGCGAATCTCCGGACGGAGGCACGGCGTATAACGTGGAGGCGGTTTTCGTGGAACCCGGCGAAATCCTCCAGGCCGGCTTTTTGTTCGCGCTGGCGCAGGAAGCGCAGACCGTGCAGGAATGCGTGGTGGATATGGCCTTTTCGGCGCTGCTGCCCACGGGCGAGGTGGTCGATATCGACGGCATCGCCGCAGATGCTGGCGAGGCAGGCGCGCAGGACTACCTGGACCGTATCGACCGCCTGATTGCGGAGGGCAAGGTGCCCGTCGCGGGCGACGGCTACATCGAAATGGGCAGCGCTAACCAGACCGCGACAGGCGCCACCTACGCCGAGCAGCTGGTCAACGCCGGGCTGGCGGAGGCGGCGGAGGGCCTGGAGGTGTCGCTCACGCTGAAGCCCACCGTCCAGACGGTTTCCGCGCTGCCGGACGGCCAACCCGTCGAGCAGGCGTTTAAGCACTATACGCTGCGCGTGACCCGCTGCGAGCTGACGCCGCTGACCGTGGAAGTCCAGCTGGAGCGCGTGTTCGCCGACAAGGCCGCCCTGGAAGCCTATGCGCCGTATTACAGCGAAAAAATGGGGCCGGCATGGACCTACGAGGTGCTGCTGGACGGCACGACGCTGTCCGAGTATACGACCCAGAGCGGCGGTAACCTCGGAACGCCACAGGAGCAGCCGGACGGCAGCTGGATATGGCCCTATGAAATCATAGCGCTGGAACCGCAATCCACATTCATGCCTGCCACGGTGGAAATCATCGCCTGCCGGGACACGGACGACGCCTATGACGTGCCCATTCCGGAAGAAAGCATCACGCTGACGCTCCCCTGAACCGAAGCGCAGCGCGCAAAACCCCATCGGAAACCTGCGGCCGGACCGTGCCAAAACGGCCCGGCCGCTTTGCGCCGGACCCTCACGGGAGCGCGCTGTCGATTCCGCAGGTTTGTTAAAAATATCCGCTTCCAGACTGAAATGGCATGATATTGCCTCGATTCCCGTTACATCCGCTCCTGCCGGGAAAACAGTCACGCGACGTGCCCGGGACGTACATCGGGTGCGTGAAGCGCCGGCTGCCATCAAGGGGGATAGAATTCTTCGCCTTGCCGTTCATCCGGCATTTGTCTTCTCCCTTCGGGCGGGCGAAATCGTCGGCCCCGGCTGAAAGACGATTGACTTTCGAGGCGGCACCCTGTGGATTGCCCTTCAGGTGCGGCATGCATCTGACGGCTCGCTTGGGATTCTTCCCAGGAGCGAAATCACCCGGGGCTTCCCCAAGATTTCTGACGTCTGGCTGAAATCGTTCGCAGGACGGTCTGCATATGCAGGGCACGGATAACAACGTACAAACTGCAGCAAACGAAGAATTGGCTGAAAACACATCATCCGAGATTACTACACAAACAGGTTTTATATGCACGAAGCGACAACAATAGAAGGAGGGGCTTCTTCGCCGTTCCAGACCGGTTCCTTTGTTTCCAAAGCCATACCCGGCGGCGAAGCATACTCTTCGCTATACAGCCTACTCGCTGGCATCCGAAAATATAAGCGGGTTGTGGACGAAGAAGGGAAAAATTTTTGCTGAAAAATATTCCGGCGGTATCAACGGAGGCGAAAGCGGAGGCGGACGAGAGGAGAAAGGCGACAGACGACGCGGCGAGACGAGCGGCGGGGAGGCTGCGGGGAGTGCATCTCTCGGAGGAATCGCTGCAGAGCCTGGCGCGGAGCGTGCTGGAAAAATCCGTGGACATGGACACGACGCTCTGGGAGCAGTACGCGGACATGCGGGCGTACTTCCAGAATACGCCGTTTTCAGCAAACGCCCAGCAACGGGCGGAGGCGGAGCAGCGGACGGGCGATCAAAACCCGCCCCCCTGCCGGCGCAAAGAAAACCGCCCCTGCGGTTTTCCTGCAGGGGCGATCCTCTGGAGCTGATAACCAGATTCGAACTGGTGACCTCATCCTTACCAAGGATGCGCTCTACCGACTGAGCTACATCAGCATGCTTTGCGGCACGAGAGATATTATACATCACTCGCGCCGCAAATGCAATAGCATCACGGGAGATTTGCGCAAATCTTTACGTTGGGCGGCCCCGCGCGCATTCGCCAAGCGCATACAGGCCGTTTACCTCCGCCGTTGCCCGCGCTCATTCGCCGCGCGCGCACAGGCCGTTCTTTTCCAGAAAACCCGCCACCGCGCCGGTGAGGGGGTCGTAGCCGCCGCGATAGAAGCGGGGGATGAGCGGGCAGAACAGCAGCGTACCGATCAGGCAGACGAGCATATCCTGCATGGTGTCGTTGACGCCCGTGGTCAGCACGCATTGCAGGTCGCGCCCGGTGAGCGCCGCCGCCGTCCACTCGCACAGTTCAAACAGCCCCGCCACCGCCATGGAGGCAAAGAACACGAACAGCACCGCCGTGGGCACGCTGTGTTCCTTCAGGGGCCGCTTTCTTTGCAGGATGAGAAACAGCGTCAGCGCCAGCATGGCCACGAACACGCCCGAGAGCGTGTGCGCCACCTTGTCAAAGCCCTGTATCTTCTGGTAAAACTCCGCCGTGCCGCCCAGCGGGTAAGCGAGAAAGGTGAAGAAAAACACGCAGAACTCCATCTGATAGCCGCGCCTCAAGTGAAACAGCTTGTAAAACGCCCAGAAGAGGGGATAGAGGAAATAGGTGCCGATGCCCATCGTCAGGCGGTAGCTGTTGCCGGTGACGGCGCCGCTGACGACCAGGTAGGCGCTGAACAGGGCGTAGAAGATCTCCGCGCCCAGGGCGATGGGACGGAAGCGCTCGTCGCGCGCACTCGCGGTTTGCATGAGGTGTATCTCTCCTTCGTAAAAAATACGCGCTCCCCCGCGCCGCGGAGAAGCGCCGTTTATGTCGCCGCGGATCATCCCCGCGCTGCCTGCATGGAGCCCAGCGCGTCCCAAAGACTGTCCAGACCAAAGCCCAGCGCCGCGATGCCCATGCTCAAAGACCAGGAAAACCCGGCAAACACGCCCGCCAGCACCGCCAGCCCCGCCGCGGCGCTCAACGCCGCCAGCGCGCCGCCCGCCGCCGGAGCAAAGCGTCGCCAGTCCGCGCCTTTCAGCCGCGATACGGCGCAGTAGAGCAAAATGGCCGCCAGCGCCGCCTCGCAGAGCGCCTGCGCCCAGCGCCAGGGCAGCAGCATCCGCGCCCCGGCGAGCATCAGCGCCCCGGCAAAGCGGAACTCATAGAGCGAAAAGGCCGCCTCCTCCGCGGGCATGGCAAAGTGTTCATACTGCGCCAGCAGCGCGCGGAAGACCACCAGCATGGCCTGCACGCACAGCAAAAGCCCGCCCACCAGCACCACCAAAGCGCAAAGGGCGTTGGCCGGGCCGACGGCCTCGCCATAGCCGGACGCGGCGGTAAAATAGCCGGCCACCAGCAGGATCAGCCCCGCCGCGAACTGCACGGCCGAGTTTTTGCGCGCCTCCCGCGCGCCCAGAGCGCGCAACGTGGCGCGCGCGGCGATATTCTGAACGTCTGACATACAGACACCTCCCATCCATGCTTCCAGCATAGCGGGAATATCTGAAAATGCCCCTGCCAAAATTCTGAAAAGTTCTTAAACCCGCGCATGGGGGAGAGGGGAGGGTGGATCGTCAAGCAAGCGCAACCATTTCAAAGAAGACCCCTTCGCCCGCGCCGTTCGCGCAGCCGGGCGCCCCGCGCTCCAAAGCCCCGCGTCCCAGAGTTCCGGGCATCCGTCCCCGGTCTGCCCTCTGACCGCCCACACAGGAAAGCCCCGCCCGCGCGTCTGCGTGGTCGAGCGCCATGCGCCCAGTCGCCCCAACATGGGGAAGCCCCGCCCGCGCCATTCTCAGTCCGTAGCGTTCCGGCCGCCCCAACACGAGCGAGCGCCGCTTGTATGGCCGCCCACCACGCCCCAGTCGCTCCGCACGGGGGAACGCCGCCCAACGCGCGCCCGCATGTTCAGATTTGAACATCTGAAAAAAGACAAGCACAAGCCCTGGCAACGCCGCCCTCGCGCGCCCGCGCGTCCACTCCCGTTCCCGCCCGAGGCGGAAAACGCGCGCCAGACCCTCCAGCCGCGCGCGCCGCTCATTCCGCCACGAAGTCGAAATACGTGTCTGGATACGGCTCGTTCCGCAGCGTATAGTGCCACCACTCGTTTTCGTAGGCTTCAAAGCCGCTCTCTTCCATGATGCCCTTGAGCAGCAGGCGGTTTCGCGCGGCCTCCGCGCCCACGTTCGCGCCGTGGTGGGAAATTTCGTCCATCAGATCAAAGCCCCCGCCCATGTCCAGCAGGCCGCCGTCCATGTGCGCAAGCGTCAGATCGACCGCGCTGCCGCGGCTGTGGCCGGAGCGCGCCGCCACATAGCCCAGCGGCACGATGTCCGTCTTTTCGATGTGGGGATAGTGTTTCCGCTTCGTCTTTCCGTCCTCCGGCGCGGCGCACCAGCGCAGAAAGCCGTCCACGGCCCGCTGCGGGCGGTAGGCGTCCCAGAGAAACAGCTTCAGCCCCCGCGCCCCCGCCAGCGCTGCGGCGCGCGTAAGCGCTACGGCCAGCTCTGCCGTACCGGCCAGACGGTCGCATTGGTAGCCATCCACCGCCGCGCCGGTGAAGTTGTCCTCTGTGGCGTACATGGCTTTCCAGAGGATGCCGGGCGCGGCCTCGTCCAGCCAGACGAATCCCGCTTGCATATGTCTGCCTCCTTTTGGGCTGCGGCCGCAAATTTTCCATGGAAAACGCTTGCAAAACCGCGCTGTGTCGCTATAATGGGGTCAGGACCCCAAAATGCGAAAGAAAGGTCGGTCGGGACATGGCGCTTTACAGCATGAAGGAGATACTTGCCGACGCACAGGCGCGCGGCTACGGCGTGGGCTTTTTCAACACCATCAACATGGAGATGATCCATGCCTGCATCGCGGCGGCGGAAGAACTCGATTCCCCCATCATCATCGGCACGGCGGAATCGCTTTTGCCCATCGCGCCCTTTGAATGGATCGCTCCGGCGATGCTGGACGCGGCGCGGCGCGCCAGGGTTCCGGTGGCGGTACACATGGACCACACGTACCATTTCAAAACCCTGATGCAGGCCCTGCGCGCGGGCTTTGGCTCCATCATGTACGACGGTTCGCGCGAGAGCCATGAAGACAACATCAAGCACTCGGCGCAGATCGCCCGCATCGCCCACGCCATGGGCGCGGGGCTGGAGTGCGAGCTGGGCAGCGTCAGCGGCCTCACCGACGAGACCGGCCATGAGGACGAGATGGTCTACACCGACCCTGCCGAGGCCGCGGACTTCCTTACGCGCACAGGCGCGGACTTCCTTGCCGTGTCCATCGGCACACAGCACGGTGTGTACAAGGCCGAGCCGCATCTGGATCTTCCCCGCCTCCGGGAGATACGCGCTGCGGTGGACGCGCCGCTGGTGCTGCACGGCGGCTCCGGGCTTTCGGACGACGATTTCCGCAACACCATCTCCGGCGGCATCGCCAAGGTCAATGTCTACACGGACATCATCCTCGCCGGCAAGCGCGCCCTCGCCGAACATCCCGAGGCCAGCTACCCGGACAGCATCGTCCATGCGCGGGAGGCCATGAAGGAAGCGACGCTGCAAAAACTGCGCGTCTTCGGCAGCGCGGGCAAGGCGTAGGGGAAAACGGGAAAAGCGGGCGGCGCAGCCGTCCGCTTTGCGTTACAAAAGCGCCTCCACATCCCCAAACAGCCTTTCCCCCATCGCCACGCTCGCCGCGTCGTAAAGCACGAGGTAGACGGTCATTTCGCTTTGTTCGAGGAAGCGCCCGATCGTCCCCGCCGCCACGCGCAGCGCCGCTTCGAGGGGGTAGCCGTAAATGCCGGCGGAGATGAGCGGAAAGGCCACGCTCTGGCAGCCGTTCTCTCTGGCCAGAAGCAGGCTGTTTGCATAGCAGGCGGTCAAAAGCGCCTCCTCGTCGCGCGCGCCGCCGCGCCAGATGGGGCCGACGGTGTGGATGACGTATTTGCAGGGCAGGCGGTAGCCCTTCGTCAGCTTCGCCTCGCCCGTCTCGCAGCCGCCCAGCGTCCGGCACTCGCGCACCAGTTCCGGCCCGGCGGCGCGGTGGATGCAGCCATCCACGCCGCCCCCGCCCAAAAGCGTCTTGTTGGCGGCGTTGACGATGGCGTCCACGCGCATTTTGGTGATGTCCCCGCGCACGATCTTCAAGGGCATGCGCGCGCCCCCTTTCCTGTCCCTTTTCCAGAGTATAGCACAGTTTGTGGCAAAGGGCAACGCCATGGCCGCGTATGTAAAAGTTTGCGCCCGCCGTTGACAGGCCGGGGGGAATCGTGATAAAATCTTCAGGATGGACCGTGAAACCAGCATGACCGGCAGGGTGCGCGCCGCCGCGTTGGGGGTATGTTTCCTGCCGCAGGGCAGGTATTTTTTTGCAAAGGAGGTCAGGGCGTGACGCTTGTTCTCAAGAACGCTCAGCTCTGCGCGAATGGTCAGCGCACGCGCACGGACGCGCTTTTGGAAGATGGCCGCCTCGTGGCCATGGAGATGGGCATTCCCGTTCCCTCCCGGGCCGTGGTGTTGGAAAAACCGAATATCGTTCTCTTTCCCGGTTTGATCGACGTGCATGTGCATCTTCGAGAGCCGGGATTTTCTTATAAGGAGACGATGGAGACCGGCACGCTGGCGGCGGCGCGCGGCGGCTTCACCCGCGTGTGCGCCATGCCGAACCTCGACCCCGTGCCGGACGACCGCGAACATCTGAACGCGCAGCTTGCCCGCATCCGCGCGGGCGCGAAAGTGCGCGTCTCCCCCTACGGGGCCATCACCCGCGGGGAAAAGGGCGAGGCGCTGGCCGACATGGAGGCCATGGCTCCCTTCGTGGTCGGCTTTTCCGACGACGGGCGCGGCGTGCAGCGCGAGGAAATGATGCGCGCGGCCATGCTGGAAGCCAAGCGCTTAGGTAAGATCATCGCCGCCCACTGCGAGGACATGGCCCTCGTGCGCGGCGGCTGCATCCACGACGGGGCCTTTTCCCGCGCCCACCATCTTCCCGGCATCCCGTCCGAAAGCGAATGGCGGCAGGTGGAGCGCGACCTGCGCCTTGCCGAGGAGACGGGCTGCAAGTACCACGTCTGCCACGTTTCCACGAAAGAAAGCGTCGCCCTCATCCGCGCGGCCAAGGCCCGGGGCGTGGACGTGACCTGCGAGACGGGGCCGCATTACCTGACGTTGGACGAAAACTGCCTGCGGGACGAGGGGCGCTTCAAGATGAACCCGCCCCTGCGCGCAAGGGAAGACCGCGAGGCGCTCGTTGCCGGCCTGCTGGACGGCACGGTGGACATGGTGGCCACCGACCACGCGCCCCACTCCGCCGAAGAAAAATCGCGCGGCCTGCGCGAAAGCCTCATGGGGGTGGTGGGGCTGGAAACGGCCTTCCCCGTGCTGTACACGCACCTGGTCAGGACCGGCGCGATGACGCTGGAGGCGCTGCTTGAGCGCATGCGCGACAGGCCCGCCGCCCGCTTCGGCTTTGACGATACAAACGACTGGACAGTGTTCGACCTGGACAGCGCTTGCACCATCGACCCGCAGACGTTCCTCTCCCGGGGCCGCGCCACGCCTTTTGCCGGCATGCGCGTCTTTGGAGAATGCCTTTTGACGATCGTAGGAGGGAAAATCGCATGGCAACACCGTATGACCGCAAACTAGTGCTCGAGACCGGCGAAGAATTTTACGGCCGGGGCTTTGGCGACGCCCGCGAGAGCGTGGGCGAGGTGGTGTTTGATACCACCATGGTCGGCTATCAGGAGATCGTCTCCGACCCGGCCTACGCCTTTCAGATCGTGGTGATGACCTACCCGGTGATCGGCAACTATGGCATCTCCGACGACGACTTTGAGAGCCGCGCGCCGCTGGCCGCCGGCCTCGTGGTGCGCGATTACAACGACCAGCCCTCCAACTTCCGCTACACGCGCACGCTGGCGGAAGTGCTGGAAGACAGCCACATCCCCGGCCTCTGCGAAGTGGACACGCGCCGCCTCGCCCGCCTCATCCGCGATGGCGGCAGCCGCCGCGCGCTGCTGACTTCCGCCGACACGCCCGTGGAAAAGGCGCTGGAACGCCTCGCCGAAACGCCCGTCCGCCGCGACGCGGTGGAGCGCGTCTCCTGCAAAAAGCGCTGGTATTACCGCACGTCCAACCACCGCTTCAACGTGGTGGCTGTCGATCTGGGCATCAAGCTGAGCGTGGTGCGCTGCCTGAGCGCCCGCGGCTGCAACGTCACGGTCGTTCCGTGGAACACCTCCGCCGAGGCCATCCTCGCCATGAAGCCGGACGGCGTACTCTTCTCCGGCGGTCCGGGCGATCCGCGCGACATTCCCGAGACCATCGAAACAGCGCGCGCCCTGCGCGGCAAACTGCCCATCTTCGGCATCGGCGAAGGGCATCAGGTCGTGGCGCTGGCCTACGGCGCGCGTGTGTACAAGCTAAAGAGCGGCCACCACGGGGGCAACCACCCGGTGCGCTGTCTGGAGACGGGCGCGCTCGCCATCACCGCCCAGAACCACAACTACGCCGTGGACGCCGATTCGCTGAAGGACACCGGCCTGCGCCTTACGCACGTGGACATACTGGACAACACCGTGGAAGGCCTCGACTGCGAAAAAGACCGCCTGCTCACCGCCCAGTACTGCCCGGAGAGCGCGCCCGGCGCGGCGAACGGCGATACGCGCTTCGACCGCTTTGTACAGCTCATGAAGGAGGCGGGGAACCATGCCTAAGCGCACAGACATCCACAAGATACTCGTCATCGGCTCCGGCCCCATCGTCATCGGTCAGGCCGCGGAATTTGACTACGCGGGCACGCAGGCCTGCCTCGCCCTCAAGGAGGAGGGCTACGAGGTGGTGCTGGTCAACTCCAACCCCGCCACCATCATGACCGACACCGCCATTGCCGACAAGGTGTACATGGAGCCTCTGAAGCTGGAATACCTTGCCAAAATTCTCCGCTACGAGCGCCCGGACGCCATCGTGCCCGGCATCGGCGGCCAGACGGGCCTCAACCTCGCCATGCAATTGGAGCGCAAGGGCGTGCTGCGCGAGTGTCAGGTGGAACTCCTGGGCACGAACAGTACCTCCATCGAGCGCGCCGAGGACAGAGAACTGTTCAAGGAACTCTGCGAGGAACTGGGCGAGCCGGTGCTGCCCTCGCTCATCACCCATTCCATGGAAGAGGGCGTGGCCGCGGCGGAAACCATCGGCTACCCGGTGGTGCTGCGCCCGGCGTTCACGCTCGGCGGCACGGGCGGCGGCTTCGCTTCCGATGAAGAAGAGTTGCGCGCCATCATGAAAAACGCCCTCAAACTCTCCCCGGTGCATCAGGTGCTGGTGGAAAAGAGCATCAAGGGCTACAAGGAGATCGAGTTCGAGGTGATGCGCGACTGCAACGACACCGCCATCACCATCTGCAGCATGGAAAACGTCGATCCCGTGGGCATCCACACCGGCGATTCCATCGTCGTCGCCCCCTGCCAGACGCTCAGCAGCCGCGAATACGGCATACTGCGCGACGCGGCGCTGCGCATCATCCGCGCCCTGAAGATCGAGGGCGGCTGCAACGTGCAGTTCGCGCTCGACCCGGAATCCTTCCGCTACTACGTCATTGAGGTCAATCCCCGCGTGTCGCGCTCCTCGGCGCTGGCGTCCAAGGCCAGCGGCTATCCCATCGCCCGCGTTTCGGCGAAGATCGCCGTGGGCATGACGCTTTCGGAGATCCGCCTTGCCAACGTGCCCGCCAGCTACGAACCGGCGCTGGATTATGTCGTGACGAAGATGCCGCGCTTCCCCTTTGACAAGTTCGCCACCGCCTCCAACAAACTCTCCACGCAGATGAAGGCCACGGGCGAGGTGATGAGCATCGGCCGCACGCTGGAGGAGAGCTTCTTAAAGGCTGTGCGCTCTTTGGAGATCGGCGTCTGCCACATGCACATGCCCAAGTTTGACCACACGCCGGACGCGGCGCTTCTCAAGTACGTCTCCATCGGCACGGATGACCGCCTCTTCGCCATCGCCGAGCTGCTGCGCCGCGGCGTGGACGCCAGTACCATCTGCAACCACACGCAGATCGACATGCTCTTCCTCGATTGCGTGAAGAAGGTGGTCGATTACGAGCGCGTGCTTGCCGCCCATCCCGGCGACCGCGATTGCCTTGTCAGGGCCAAGCGCATGGGCTTTGCCGACAGGTACATCGCCAAACTGTGGAACACGGATGAAGACGCCATCTTCAATTTGCGCCGGGGGATGAAACTCTTCCCCGTCTACAAGACCATCGACACCTGCGCCGGCGAGTTCCCCGGCTACGTGCCGTACTTCTACTCCACGTATGAGGAAGAAAACGAGTCCATCGTCGAGGACCGCCGCAAGGTGATCGTGCTGGGCAGCGGCCCCATCCGCATCGGCCAGGGCGTGGAGTTCGACTATTCCACCGTCCACGCCGTCAAGACCATCAAGGAAAGCGGCTACGAGGCCATCATCATCAACAACAACCCGGAGACCGTCTCCACGGACTACACCACCAGCGACAAGCTCTACTTTGAACCACTCACGCCCGAGGACGTGATGAACGTCATCGAACTGGAAAAGCCGGAGGGCGTCATCGCCTCGCTGGGCGGCCAGACGGCCATCAACCTCGCGGAACCTTTGATGAAGCGCGGCGTGCGCATCATCGGCACGGACTTTGAGGCCATCGAAAAGGCCGAGAACCGCGACGC
Source organism: Candidatus Pullichristensenella excrementipullorum (assembly GCA_018713365.1). GTDB lineage: Bacteria > Bacillota > Clostridia > Christensenellales > Aristaeellaceae > Pullichristensenella > Pullichristensenella excrementipullorum. The sequence goes on along the minus strand of DVOU01000035.1, from coordinate 17,159 downwards.
CTTTGAAAAGGTGATGCAGTCCCTCGGCATTCCCCAGCCGCGCGGCGAGGCCGTGACCGACATCGAAGAAGGCGTGCGCGTGGCCGCGCAGATCGGCTACCCGGTGCTGGTGCGCCCCAGCTACGTGCTGGGCGGGCGCGCCATGCAGATCGTCTCCGGCGAGGAAATGCTGCGCGCCTACCTGAAAAACGCCGTGGAGATCAACGAAAAGCAGCCGGTGCTGGTCGATAAGTACATCGTCGGCCGCGAACTGGAAGTGGACGCCGTCTGCGACGGCAGGGAAGTGTTCGTGCCCGGCATCATGGAACTGGTCGAGCGCACGGGCATCCACTCCGGCGACTCCATCAGCGTCTACCCCACCTTCTCGGTGAGCGACCGGGCCAAGGAGACGATCCTCGAATACACCCGCCGCCTGGGGTTGGCCATCGGCATCGTCGGCCTTTACAACATACAGTTCATCGTCGACGCGCAGGAGAACGTTTACGTCATCGAGGTCAACCCCCGCTCCTCGCGCACGGTGCCGTTCCTCTCCAAGGCCAGCGGCTGGCAGCTTGCCGACATCGCCACCCGCTGCATCCTCGGAAAGAGCCTCAAGGAGCAGGGCATCACCTGCCTCTACCCGCCGGAGAAGAAGCGCTGGTACGTGAAGGTGCCCGCCTTCTCGTTCACCAAGCTGGCTGGCCTCGATGCCTACCTCTCCCCGGAGATGAAGTCCACCGGTGAGGCCATCGGCTACGACGACAGCATGACCCGCGCCCTCTACAAGGCCCTGCAGGCCTCGGGCATGGCGGTAATGAACTACGGCACCATCCTCGTCTCCCTCGCCGACCGCGACAAGGAAGAGGCGCTGCCGCTCGTCCGCCGCTTCTACAACCTCGGCTTCAACATCGAGGCCACCAGCGGCACCGCGGCGTTCTTGAAGAGCCACGGCATCCGCACGCGCGTGAAAAAGAAGATCAGCGATGGCAGCGAGGAAATTCTCGATTCCATCCGTCAGGGCTACGTCAGCTACGTCATCAACACGCGCGACATGAACTCGCTCGATCAGCTCTCCGACGGCTACGAGATCCGCCGCTGCGCCGTGGAAAACAACGTGACCATGTTTACCGCGCTGGACACGGTGAAGGTGCTGCTCGACGTGCTGGAAGAGACGACCTTGACCATCTCCACCATCGACGCATAGGGGGCCGGCATGAAAAAAGGTCTGTTTACCGTAACGGAAAATAGCAATATCGCCGACCGCACCCTGCGCATGACGCTGGCGGGCGACGCCTCGGCCATCGTGCGCCCGGGGCAGTTCGTCAACGTGGAAATTGAAGGGCTGTACCTGCGCCGCCCCATCAGCGTCTGCGACTGGGACGCGGGCAAGGTGGTGCTGGTCTACAAGGTGGTCGGCGCGGGCACGCAAAAGCTGGCCCGCCTGCGCCCCGGCGCGGCGCTCGATCTGCTCACCGGCCTTGGCAACGGCTTCGACGCCGGCGCTTCCGGCGCGCGGCCGCTGCTGGTGGGCGGCGGCGTGGGCGTGCCGCCCCTCTACGGGCTGGCAAAGCGCCTGATGGCGGCGGGCAAACAGGTGACGGCGGCGCTGGGCTTTGGCAGCGCGCGCGAGGCCATACTGGTCGATGAACTGCGCGCGCTGGGCGCGGACGTGCGCGTGGCCACCATGGACGGGAGCATGGGCATAAAGGGGCTGGTCACGGACCTGTTCCCAACCCTTGCCGAACCCACCTACTTCTACGCCTGCGGCCCGGCGAAGATGCTCGCCGCCGTGGAAAACGCCCTGCCCTGCGATGGCGAAATGAGCTACGAGGAGCGCATGGGCTGCGGTTTCGGCGCCTGCGTGGGCTGCACCTGCCAGACGAAAAGCGGCGCCAAGCGCGTCTGCAAGGACGGGCCGGTGTTCAAGAAGGGGGAGGTGCTGGCGTGAACACACAGGTAACGCTCTCCGGCTGGACGCTGGACAACCCCGTCATCCCCGCCAGCGGCACCTTCGGCTACGGCTACGAGTTTGCCGAGTGGTACGACATCAACATCCTCGGCACCTTCTCCTTCAAGGGCACCACGCAGGAAGCGCGCTTTGGCAACCCCACGCCGCGCATCGCCGACGCGCCCGCCGGCATGCTCAACGCCGTGGGCCTGCAAAACCCCGGCGTGCGCGCCGTCATCCGCGAAGAACTGCCACGGCTCAAGCGGGTATTTCACAAGAAAGTGATCGCCAACGTCAGCGGCTTTTCCGTGGAGGAATATGCCCGCACCTGCGCGCTCCTCGACCGCGAGGAACAGGTCGGGCTTCTGGAAGTGAACATCTCCTGCCCCAACGTCCACGGCGGCGGCATGGCCTTCGGCGCCTCGCCGGAGATGGCCGCCAAAGTCACCAAGGCGGTCAAGGCGGTGACGAAAAAGCCCGTCTACATGAAGCTCTCGCCCAACGCCGCCGACATCGCCGAAGTGGCGCGCGCCTGCGAAGAAGCGGGCGCGGACGGCGTTTGCCTCATCAACACGCTTCTGGGCATGCGCATCGACCCGCGCACGCGCCGGCCCATCCTCGCCAACACCTTTGGCGGCCTCTCCGGCCACTGCGTGCTGCCCGTGGCGCTGCGCATGGTCTGGCAGGTGTACGAGGCCGTGAACATACCCATCATCGGCATGGGCGGCGTCGCAAGCGCCGCGGACGTGCTGGAAATGATGCTCGCCGGCGCCACGGCGGTGGAAGTGGGCGCGGCGAACCTGAAAAACCCCTACGCCTGCCGGGACATCGTCCGCGCCCTGCCTGCGGAAATGGCCCGCTGCGGCATCGAAAATCTTACCGACATCATAGGAGGCGCGCACCATGGGTAAAGACGTCATCATCGCCCTCGACTTCCCCGGCCGTGAGGAAACGCTTGCCTTCCTCGACCGCTTCACCGGCAAAAAGCCCTTCGTGAAGATCGGCATGGAACTTTTCTACGCCGAAGGGCCGCAGATCGTGCGCGAGATCAAGCGCCGCGGCCACAAGATTTTCTTAGATCTCAAACTCTGCGACATCCCCAACACCGTCAAGGGCGGCATGCGCTCGCTTTCGCAGCTGGACGTGGACATGACCAACCTCCACGCCTTCGGCACCATCGCCATGATGGAGGCTGCCCTCGAAGGCCTGACCCGCCCGGACGGCACCCGCCCGCTGCTCATCGCCGTCACGCAGCTGACCAGCACCGACCAAATGCGCATGGAAAAGGAACTGCTCATCGAAAAGCCGCTCCCCGAAGTGGTGATGCACTACGCGCAGCTGGCCCGCACCGCCGGGCTGGACGGCGTGGTCTGCTCGCCGCTGGAGGCGGGCGAGGTGCATAAGCGCTGCGGCGAGAACTTTGTCACCGTCACCCCCGGCGTGCGCTTCGCCGGCGGCGACACGGGCGACCAGAAGCGCGTCACCACCCCGGAAAAGGCCCGTGAACTGGGCTCGGACTACATCGTCGTCGGCCGCCCCATCACCCAAGCGGAAGACCCCGTGGAAGCCTACGAGCGCTGCCTGCAAGGCTTCGTCGGATAAGGAGGAGAAGATATGGAACTGCAAGAGAGGATCGCCCGCGACCTGCTCTCCATCGGCGCGGTTTTCCTGCGCCCGGAGCAGCCCTTCACCTGGGCCAGCGGCATCAAAAGCCCCGTTTACTGCGATAACCGCCTCACGCTCACCGCGCCGCAGGTGCGCCTGGATGTGGAAAACGGCCTCGCCGAAACCATCCGCAACCACTACCCGGACTGCGAAGTGCTGATGGGCACCTCCACCGCCGGCATCGCCCACGCCGCCATCACCGCCCACATCCTCGGCCTGCCCATGGGCTACGTGCGTTCCGGGGCCAAGGATCATGGCCGCGGCAACCAGATCGAGGGCAAATTGGAAAAGGGCCAGAAAGTCGTGGTCGTCGAGGACCTCATCTCCACCGGCGGCAGCGTCATCGAAGTGGTCAATGTGCTGCGCGAAGCCGGCGCGCAGGTGCTGGGCATCGCCAGCATCTTCACCTACGGCATGAAGAAGGGCCTTGACCGCCTCGCCGCCGCGAACGTCCAGAACATCAGTCTTTCCAACTTCGACGCCGTCTGCCGCGTGGCTGCGCGCGAGGGCTATATCAAGGAAGAAGACATCGCCCGCCTGCTGGCCTTCCGCGATGACCCCTCGGACGAGCGCTGGATCGGAGGCGCAAAATGAGAAGCCTCATCAATATCCTCGAACTCTCGGCGGAGGAGATCGCCGGCCTCATCGCCACAGCGGAGGACATCATTGCCGACCCGCAAAAATACGCCGAGGCCTGCCACGGCAAGAAGCTGGCGACGCTGTTTTTCGAGCCCTCCACGCGCACGCGCCTCAGCTTTGAGGCGGCCATGTACGAACTGGGCGGGCAGGTGCTGGGCTTTTCCGAGGCGGCCTCGTCCTCGGCATCCAAGGGCGAGAGCGTTTCCGACACCGTGAAGGTCGTCTCCTGCTATGCGGACATCATCGCCATGCGCCATTCCAAGGAAGGCGCGCCGCTGGTGGCCTCAATGAAGGCGGACGTGCCGGTGATCAACGCCGGCGACGGCGGCCACAACCACCCCACGCAGACGCTGGCCGACCTTTTGACCATCTGGCGCGAAAAGGGCCGCTTTACGAACCTGACCATTGGTCTGTGCGGCGACCTCAAGTTCGGCCGCACCGTGCATTCGCTGATCGAGGCCATGGCCCGCTATGAGAACGTGCGCTTCGTCCTCATCTCTCCGGAGGAACTCAAGCTGCCCAGCTACGTCAAAAAGGACATCCTGCAAAAGAAGGGCATCCCCTATACGCAGACCACCGATCTGGAGAGCGTCATGCCCGAACTGGACGTTCTGTACATGACGCGCGTGCAAAGGGAGCGCTTCTTCAACGAGGACGAGTACGTGCGCCTCAAGGACAGCTACATCCTCACCCCGGAAAAGCTCAAGACCGCCAAGGAGAGCCTCTCCATCCTCCACCCGCTGCCGAGGGTGAACGAAATTTCCGTGGCCATTGACGACGACCCGCGCGCCTGCTACTTCAAACAGGCGCTCAACGGCAAGTACATGCGCATGGCGCTGATCCTGAAACTGCTGGGGGTGGAAGTATGAATATAGACGCGATTCGCAACGGCATCGTCATCGACCATATCCGCGCCGGCAAGGCGATGGAGATCTATAAGCTGCTCAACCTCGAAGCGCTGGATTGCTCCGTGGCCATCATCAAGAACGCGCCCAGCGAACTGATGGGGAAGAAGGACATCATCAAGATCGACCGGGCGCTGGATGTGGACCTCGATGCCCTGGGGTATATCGACCCGGATATCACCATCAACGTCATCGTCGATGGCGTGCTGGCCGAGAAGCGCCACCCGGAACTGCCGGAGACGATCACCAATATCATCAAGTGCAAAAACCCCCGCTGTATCACCACCACGGAGCAGGAATTGCCGCAGGTGTTCAAGCTCACCGACCGCGAACATCGCGTCTACCGCTGCCTCTACTGCGAGGGCCAGGCCAAGTAGCCCCAACGCCCACCCCGTCACCCCGTAACCCCGCCGGAGGCAACTGGGAGATTCTTAAGGACCTCAGGTCCTTAAGCGGGTCCGGGCAGAGCCCGGCGGGTCTGGGCAGAGCCCAGCGTCACCCCCGTTCCCCGTCCCCCGCGCGCCCGTCAGACTTCGATGGGCGCGCGGGGCTTCTTTTCCCCCAAACCACCCTTGCACCCAAAATCCGGGCGCGCGCCCCCTCCGCAGCGCCTTTGCCCCGCAGGGGCAAACAGCGTCGCCCCCGCCCGCCGCAGCGCCTCCTTGCCGCAGGCAAGGCAGCGTCGCTCCACCCACGCCCCCTGCTGACAACCGCCCCCTTCCGTGCTATAATAAAACCATCCCCCACGAAAGCGAGGCATGCCCCATGAAACTCGGCATCATCCGCTGCATGCAGACCGAGGACTACTGCCCCGGCACCACGGGCTTCCGCCTGCTCGCCGCCCACGAAGGCGCCTTCCAGAGCATCTCCGAACCCATCGAACTGATCGGCTTCACCAATTGCGGCGGCTGCCCCGGCAAGCGCGCCCCCTTGCGCGCCCGCCTGCTCGTCGAGCGCGGCGCGGACGCCATCGCCTTCGCCTCCTGCATCGGCAAGGGCACGCCCATCGGCTACCCCTGCCCCTTCTTCCGCAAGATGCTGGAACTGGTCAAACAGGAACTCCCCGAGGGCGCAAAGGTGTTTGAATACACCCACTGACGCCCGTCTTTAAGAATTTTTCAGAAAACCATGCGCCCGTTTTTCAGAACAAACGGCGATAATGAGAAAGGAAGCACCATGCGCGCCACCATCCTCCTCGTGGACGACGACGCGGAGATCCGCGAACTGCTGGAACTTTTGCTCACCGGCGAGGGCTACGCCGTTTTGCAGGCCGACAGCGGCGAGGCCGCCCTTGACCTGCTCGGACGCGGCGCGAGCGTCGATCTCATCATCCTCGATGTGATGATGCCCGGCCTTTCCGGCTACAAGACCTGCGCCCGCGTCCGCGAGACCTCCAACGTGCCCATCTTCTTCCTCACCGCCCGGGGCATGGACACCGACCTCACCCTTGGCTTTTCCGCCGGCGGCGACGATTACCTGTCCAAGCCCTTCTCCAACGCCGAACTGCTCTCGCGCGTCAAGGCGCTTCTGCGGCGCTACCACGTCTACGGCGGCAAGGAGGAAGCGTCGGACACCGGTTGCCTCTGCGCCCACGGCCTGCGCGTGGACAGGCGCTTCAACGAGGTCTTCAAGGACGGCCGCGAACTGTCGCTCACGGAACTGGAATACCGCCTTTTGCGCCTGATGATGGAGCATCGCGGCAAAATTTTCTCCGCGGAAAACCTCTATGAAAGCGTCTGGGGCGAGCCGTATTTTTCCGTCAGCGCCAACACCGTGATGGTGCATATCCGCAAATTGCGCGCCAAGATCGAGGACGATCCGCAAAACCCGCGCATCGTCAAGACCGTCTGGGGAAAGGGGTATCGCGTTGAATAGCGGCAAGAGCGAAAAAACGCCGAAGATCGCCCTGCGCCATTCGCGCATCGGCCTGCGCCTGCTGCTCAACATGCTGGCGGCGCTGGTGCTGGGCGTGATCGTCTACATCGGCGTCACCCAACTGGGCTCGTGGGCGCAAAATACCATCATCTACGAGCGCCTTTTCAGCGAGGAATACAAGCAGGAAATGCTGCACGATCTGCAAAACTACGTCACCGACAATGGCATCAGCTCATCGGACTACATGCAGATCAGCGTCTGGCTCAGCGACAACATCGGCATCGGCTTTTTCTACGATCAGCGCACCCCGGACAACGGCGATTACGTCATCCAGTTTGCCGACCGCGCCGTCTCCGTCGTGCCCTACGTCACCTCCAACGCCTACGACCAGCAGATCACCCTCGTGGCCGCGGTGCTGGCGCTGGCGGCGGCGCTGCTCATCATCGCCCCCTACGCGCGGCGCATCTCCTCGGACATCAAGCACCTTTCCGGGGACATGGCCCTCATCGCCGGCGGCGATCTCTCCCACGAGGTGAAATTGAAGGGCAAGACGGAATTGGCGGAACTTGCCCAGAGCTTTGACCAGATGCGCCTGGCCATCGCCGCGCGCATGGAGCGCGAAAGCGAGGCTGTGCGCGCCAACCAGGAACTGATCGGCGCGCTCTCGCACGATCTGCGCACGCCGCTGACCAAGCAATCCAGCTATCTGGAACTGGCGTTGAGCGAGCGCTACCGGGATGATGCCAAAGGCATGCGCGCCTGCGTGGAAAAGGCCGCCAAGGCCACCGGAGAACTGCGCGAGCGCATCGAGGAACTGTTTTCCTATTTCCTCGTCTTTTCCGGCGAAAAGGGCCCGGAGCCGATCATGGAAGATGTGGACGGCACGCAGGTGCTTGCGCGGCTCCTGGGCGATCAGGCGGAGTTTCTGCGCCTGCGGGGCTTTGCTGTGGACTGTCAGGCCGTGCCGCAGGGGCTGAAACTGCGCGCCTACCTGCCGGGGCTTACGCGCATCTTCGACAACATGACCTCCAACATCCTTCGCTACGCCGACCCCGCGCGCGATGTACTCACCTATGTGGTGGTCAACGGCCCGCGCGCCTTTGTCCACTTTGACAACTTCGTGCGCGAGGACGCCGACCGCCGCGAGGGCACCAACATCGGCTGTCGCTCCGCCGCCCGGCAGGCGGAAATGATGGGCGGCGCGCTGCACACCGAGCGCGCCGGCGACCGCTATTACGCCATCCTCGAACTGCCCGCGCCCGGGGAAAAAGAAGGCTTTTGACCAAATCTTTGCGCGCTCGTGGGCTTCGTTGTGAAAAGATTGTGAAAAATTGTCCTTGAATTTCGATTTTATCTCTCATTGGGCTTGCAATCGTCACAATTTTGCAATATAATAGTGCGTGACTGAAACAAGCACAAGGGAGGCGACTGCGTGAAGAGCATGCTCAGGCGGCTTGCGATCGCGGCTTTGGCGGTGTCGATGTTGCTCGGCAGCGCGCAGGCGGCGGTCGGCGCAAGGGTTACCCGGGACGATCTGCCTATCTTCAATGCCCCCGTGTTCTCGCAGGAGACTTACGCGGGCTATCTCGATACCGGCGCCACGGTGGGCGTCATCGAAGTTCGCGGCGAGTGGGCAAAGGTCACTGGCGGCGGCAAGATCGGTTATACGAACGTCAACTACCTCGAACCCATCTCCACCGGCTCGGCGGACAACAACTACGCCACCCCCGTCGCCGGCTACGCCACGCGCAGCGTGACCGTCTATCGCGGCCCCTCGACCTCTTCGGGCGCGCTCGCGACCCTGCCGTGGGGCACGCAGGTGTACGTCACCGGCACCAACGGCAGCTTCTGCCACGTCACCAGCGTTTCCGGCGCGTGCAGCGGCTATATCCCCGCCGCGTACCTCAGCCGCACCCAGCCCACCTATACCACGCGCTACGCCACGCGCGACGCCGTGGTCTATGCCCAGCCGGCCTCCTCATCCGCGCGCCTTGGCTATGTGCCGCAGGGCACGGCGGTGCGCGTCATCGGCCAGTCCGGCGAATGCTTCCAGGTGCTGAACGGCAGCGGCATGAGCTGCGGCTACATTTACAGCGGCTACCTGAGCAGCGCCCCCGTGGAAGCCTACGAGCCGACCCCCGGCTACACCACCGTGCCGGTGAAGGTCTACGCGAGCCCGTCCACCTCTTCCAGCGTGGTCACCTGCATCAACGCGGGCACCGCCGTCATCGTCACCGGCGTCTGCGGCGATTTCTGCAAGGTCTCCAGCCCCTCCGGCACCATGGGTGGCTATATCCCCAGCGCCTATCTTACGCATGAAAAGCCGGCCCCCGAGGAGCCGGACAACGGCGGCTCGGGCAGCGGCGGCTCCCAGTCCTCTTCGCTCGCCGCGATCAAGGCCAGCGTGGAAATGGTCGACTGGTACGCCTCCGCGCAGTACAACCTGAATCGCGGCAGCTACTACACGCTGCTCGACATCCGCAACGGCAATACCATCCGCATCAAGTACACCACCGGCACTTCGCACATGGACATTGAGACGGCCACGGCCACGGACACGGCCAAGCTGCTCACCTGCCTGGGCGGGGAGTGGACCTACGTGCGCACGCCGGTCATCCTCATCGCCGAGGGCAAGTGCATCGCCGCCTCGCTCTATGCCGAGCCGCACGGCGGCACGGACACCATCTCCGGCAACAACATGGATGGCGTCGTCTGCCTGCACCTCACCAACAGCCGCACCCACGGCAGCGACCGCGTGGATGAGGACCATCAGGCGGCCATTCAGGCGGCCTACAACTGGGCGCACAGCTAAGCCGCTTATTCGCAAAAGACCGCATGCCGCTCTTGACCCCAAGGGCGGCGTGCTTTGTGGAGACACGAACTGCATCGCCGCGCGGCGGAGGGAAAGCGCCTCCGTCTCTCGCGGCGCAAGGAGCGATCTTGCCTTGATCAGAGATAAAGTCCACCATTCGCTGCTCCGGGCGCGCAATGCCTACCGCGCCTACATAAAGCGCGGCCACAGCAAGGAGCTGCTCGACCAGTACAACAAGATGCTGGGCCTCCACGTGACCGTGGCCGAGTTCGAGCATGCCAGGGAGCTTACGGGGTGCGACGAGGAAGAGTACTTTGGCTATGAGTTTTACCGCCGCACGGACGAGGAGCGCGACGCCTACCTCACCCGCAGCCGCCGCGCGCAGATCGTGCGCCGGATTGGCGATGTGGACGAGGCCATGACCATCCCCGGCAACAAGCTGCTGTTCAACATGATCTTTCCCGAATTTCTCGGACGCGAGTGGCTCAACCCCACCGCCGCCGCCGAGGAGGAATTTGTGGATTTTGTGCGCCGCATGGGCGCGGTGATCGTCAAGCCGGCGACGCTGTTCAGCGGCCAGGGCATCTACAAATACCGCTATACGGACGATGCCGCCGCCCGCGCGCTCTACGAGCAGCTCCATGGCCGCGGTTTCATCGTGGAACAGGTGCTGCGCCAGCACCCGGCGCTTGATAAGGTCAACCCGGACGTCATCAACACCGTGCGCGTTGCCACCTATACGGACGCGGACGATGTACACATGCTCGCCGCCGCGCTGCGCACCAGCGCACGCGAGGGCGTGTGCGTGGACAACCTGCACGCGGGCGGCTGCGGCTGCGCCGTGGATGTCGAGACGGGCGTGGTCGTCTCCGACGGCTTCAACAACGATTTTGCCCGCCTGCGCGAGCATCCCATCACCCACATCCCCTTCAAGGGCTTCCAGATACCGATGTGGGAAGAGGCGCGCGCGACCGTGGAAAAGATAGCCCGCAAGGCCTACGCGCTGCCCCAGTGCCGCTATATTGGCTGGGACCTGGCCTTTACGCCGGAAGGGGTGGCCGTGATCGAGGGCAACTGGCGGCAGACCTGCGATCTGATCCAGTACGCCCACAAGGGCATCTACCGCGAACTGAAGGCGCTCTCGCAGAAATTGTGATTTGAAGATACCGGGAGGGAAAGACCGTGGCGTCGATAACGCAGCCTTTCGTCCGTGTGATCCGCGCCGGACTGCGCCGGTATCGCCAGCGCAACGAGATACGCGAAGAAAAGGAAAATCTCGCCCGCTACAACGAGGCGGTGGGAACGCGCGTCACTTGGCGGGAGATCTGCCGCGCGCGGCGCGCCTGTGGCAGCCGCGTGGACGAGTTTTTCTATTTTGAGTTCTATGCCAAGAGCGACGCCGAGCGCGACGCCTACCTCACGCTGGCGCGGCAGGACGCGATCGCCAGGCGCGTGGGCGACGTACTCTGGCCCGTGACCATCCCCGGCAGCAAGGTGCTGTTTGACTCCCTCTTCGGCGAATTTCTGCGCCGCCGCTGGTGCAACCCCTCGGGCTGCACGGCGGAGGAGTTTGTCCGCTTCGCCGCCTCGCTGGGCGAGATGCTGGTCAAGCCGGCGGAGATGTTCCAGGGCATCGGCATCTACAAATACCGCTACGAGGGCGAGGAAGCGGCGCTGGCGCTCTACCATCAACTGCGCGGCCACGGCGCGCTGGTGGAGGAGATCCTCCCCCAGCACCCGCAGATGGCGAAGCTCAACCCCCACGTACTCAACACCGTGCGCGTGGCCACCTACACGGACGCGGACGACGTACACGTTCTGGCCGCCGCCATGCGCACCAACGCGCGGGCGGACAAGTGTACCGACAACATGCACGGCGAGGGCGACGGCCTGGCCTGCCGGCTCGACCCGCAGACGGGCAGGGTCGTGGGCTACACCTACAACAACCGCATGAAGCGCTTTGAGACGCATCCGCTCACGGGCATCCCCTTCATGGGCTTTCAGGTGCCCCTGTGGGATGAGGCGCTTGATATGGTGCGCAAGGCGGCGCGCAAGGCCTACGGCTACAACTGCCACTGGATCGGCTGGGACGTGGCCATCACGCCGGACGGCCCGGCGCTGATCGAGGCCAACTGGCGGCCGGGCACGGAGCTTCCGCAGACGGGCGGCCCGGGCATCTATCATCAGCTGCTGGAACTGAGCAAGAAGATATAACGGAGGAGAAAGCGTTGGCAAGCATCAAACACGCGCTGCGCAGCGCGGCCCACAACGCCCTGATCCGGCGTCGGGGGCGCGAACACGACAAGGCGCTGCAGCAAAAATTCGAGCAGCACTGCAAAACGCTCGGCGTACAAGCCACGTGGGAGGACTACGCCCGCGCCCGCCAGCAGATCAGCTGCAGCCTGGATGAATACTTCGCCTTTGAGTTCTATGAGCGCAAGGACCCCGAACTGCGCGACAGCTTCATGACCCTGGATCGTCAAAGCGTCATCGCGCAAAAGATCGGCGACGTGGATCAGTCGATGACCATCCTCGGCAGCAAGCTGCTCTTTGACGACCACTTTGACGCCTTCCTCAAGCGCGAGTGGCTCAACCCCACCGCCGCTTCCGCGCAGCAGTTCACCGCGTTTCTGCAAAAGCACGGCAGGGTCATCGTCAAGCCCGCGACGCTTTGCAGCGGCAAGGGCATCACCGCGCACAACTATCAGGGCGAGGAAGACGCCCTCAGGCTCTACGATGAGCTGTACGGCAGCGGCGCGGTGGTCGAGCAGATGCTCGTGCAGCACGAGGACATGAACCGCCTCAACCCGCACTGCGTCAACTCCGTGCGCGTTTTGACCTATACCGACCGCGACGAGGTACACATCCTCCTGGCCACGGCGCGCACCGGCGCGGGCGACGGCATCGTGGACAACTTCGGCGCGGGCGGCCTTTCCATGGCCGTGGACTGGAAGAGCGGCGCGATCATCGCTGACGGCATCGACCAGGATTTCCGCCGCGTCGCCAAACACCCGCTCACCGGCACGCAGATCAAGGGCTTCCAGATCCCCAACTGGGACAAGGCCATAGACATCGTCGAGCGCGCCGCCCGCCTGGCCTACACGCTGCCGCAGTGCCGCTGGATCGGCTGGGACCTCGCCTTCCTCGCCGATGGCGACGTAGCCATCATCGAGGGCAACTGGCGCCCGGGCACGCTGGCGCAAAACACGCACCCGCGCGGCATCTATCACGAACTGAAGGAACTGAGCAAAAAGCTCTGACCGCCCGGCAAAACAACGCCCCGCACGCAGCTCCACCCGGCGCCGCGCGCGGGGCGTTCCTGCGCATATTCCGCCCGCTTTCAGAAAGCCGTCACGCGCTTCTAATCCCGCTCTAATCTCCCGGCATCGCCCTTTAATCTTTGTGGTATACTATATATGCGTCGGCCGGACAGAAAGGGGAAAACGAATATGACCAACTATGAAATGGTAGAACTGCTGCGCCAGAAGGCCAACGTCAGCTATGAGGAGGCCAAGGCAGCGCTGGAAGCGTCGGACTGGGACCTGCTGGACGCCATCGTGCTCCTGGAGCGCGAGGGCAAGGTGCCGGAAAACGACGCCCGCTTCTCCACCAAGGCGGAGGAGGAAAAGGCGGATGAGGGCAAAAAGAAAAAGGACCGCGACGGCGCCTTCAAGGATGGGGCGCGCACCGTGGGCGGCATCTTCCGCCGCATGCTCAACTACGGCAACCGCAACTATATCGTCGCCTCGCGCGACGGCAAGGAAGTCGTCTCCCTGCCGCTGACGGCCTTCGTGCTTCTTTTGCTGATCCCGCCCATCACCATCTGGCTGATGCTGGTGCTGCTGATCATCGGCCTGTTCTTCGGCCTGCGCTATTCGCTGCGCGGCGACCATCCCTCGAACGAGAAGGTCAACGAATACATACACAAGGCCGAGGACGCCGCCGAGCGCGTCAAGGAGAGCTGGCAGGAAAAGGACGAGGATACGTCGAAGTAAACAACAGTTTCCCGGCCGCGGCGTGCGGGGCGTCGCGGCCTGGGAAAACGCTTTGGGGAGGGAAGGGCGATGGAGGAAAAGATACTCATCGTCGAGGACGAGGAAAAGCTGGCCCGCTTCGTGGAACTGGAGCTTGTCCACGAGGGCTACCGCGTGGACAAGGCCATGGACGGCCGCGACGCTTTGGAAATGGCCGAGCGCGGCGATTACGGCCTGATCTTGCTGGACGTGATGCTGCCGGGCATGAGCGGCATGGAGCTTCTGCGCCGCCTGCGCCGCACCAAGCAGACGCCGGTCATCATGGTCACGGCGCGCGACGCGGTGATGGACAAGGTGACGGGTCTGGACATGGGCGCGGACGACTACATCACCAAGCCCTTTGAGATCGAGGAACTGCTGGCTCGCATCCGCGCGGCGCTGCGCAAGCGCGCCCCGGCGCTGGCGGCTGGGGAGGGCCTGCTCACCTCCGGGAAACTTGCGCTCGATCCGGGCCGCCACACCGTGCGCTACGGCGAGGAGGAAGTTTCCCTGACCAGCCGCGAGTTCGACCTTTTGCAGGCGCTGATGGAGAACCGCTCCATCGTCCTGCGGCGCGAACAGCTCTTATCCAAGGTCTGGGGGTACGACTACATGGGCGAGACCAACGTGGTGGATGTCTACATCCGCTACCTGCGCTCCAAGATCGACGAAAAGTTTGGCGTCAAGTTCATCCACACGGTGCGCGGCGTGGGCTACGTGTTCCGCGACGCGGAAGCATGAGCGAGAGCCGCCGCGTGACCTCCACGGCCCGGAGCATACAGCGTTCGTGGCTGTGGAGGCTTTTCAAGTTGTATTTCTGGCTGGACCTGCTGCTCGCCATCCTCGCCATCGGCTGCTTCTGTTTCTACGAGGAACTCTCCGCCCTCGGCGGCGCGTGGACGCCCGGCCTTGAGCGCACGGTGGAGATGGGCGCGCAGGGCGGGTTCTTCCAGCGCGTGTGGGACGCGGTCTACATCTTCTATGGCCCGGATGGCGAGATGTACGCCGTGGCCGCGAAGCCTTTTTTTAATGCCGCCCTGCCCGCCGCCTTTGCGCTGCTGGTCTTTGAGTTTCTGTCGCTTTCGCGCCAGCTGCTCTTCGGCGGCCGCCGCGCGCGCCGCCTTTTGCGCCCGCTGGACGAGATGGCCCGCGCCACCCGCGCTCTGCTCGAGCGCCAGCAGACCTTCGAGCACGCGCCCCTGGATGACGAGCGCCTGCACGACCTCGAGGACCGCATCAAGTCCATGCGCCCGGAGGAAACGCTGCGCACCGGCGACCGCGACCTGCACGGCCTGGAGGAGGCCGTCAACAGCCTGCTCGCGCGCCTGCACGAATCCTACCAGCGGCAGGGGCAGTTCGTCTCCGACGCCTCGCACGAATTGCGCACGCCCATCGCCGTCATTCAGGGCTACGCCGCCATGCTCGACCGCTGGGGCAAGAGCGATGAAAAGGTGCTTGATGAGGGCATCGCCGCCATCAAGTCCGAGAGCGAGTACATGAAAAAGCTCGTCGATCAGCTGCTCTTCCTCGCCCGGGGCGATATGGGCCGCAGCCGGCTGGATATGAAGCTGTTGAACGTCTCCGAACTGGTCAAGGAAGTCTACGAGGATTCCCAGCTCATCGACCGCGATCACGATTGGCGCATCGAGACCGAGGAAAACGTCGCCGCCCTTGCCGACCGCGATATGCTCAAGCAGTGCTGCCGCGTCCTGTGCGACAACGCCACCAAGTACACCCCCGCCGGCGGCGTCATCCGCCTGCGCGCCCGCCGCGCGAAGGACGGCGGGGCCACCATCGAGGTGCAGGATTCCGGCATCGGCATCAGCCGCGAGGACGTCTCCCGCGTCTTCGACCGCTTCTACCGCTCCGACCCGGCGCGCGGGCGTAACAGCGGCGGCGCGGGGCTGGGCCTCTCCATCGCCCGCTGGATCGTCGAAAGCCACGGCGGCCACTTCGAGGTGCTGTCCCGCGAGGGCATTGGCACGCGATTTACCGTGGTGCTGCCCCCGCCCAAGGCCCCAGAGCGCCGATAAAGCCCACAAACGCAAGAATTGCACTGATTGGAAAATCAGTAGCAATTTTTGCTTCCTGCGTCAGCCGACTTGCCGCCTGCGGTCACTTACGTCCATGTAAGCTCCCTTGGCGGCAAGTCGGCTTCCTTGGGGTGGATTTGCCGAGCCCTTCGGGATCGTCAAATCCAGTCGCAAGGTTGCAAGCCCAAAGGCTTGCAAGTCGCCGCTGGCGACCGTTTTTGACGATCAAAGATCGACAAAAACGCCTTGGCGACAAATTTTGCCGCTGGCAAAATTTCCTTGCTTGCGGGCTTTCTCGACGCTCTGGCCGCTTGCCCGTTTTGTAACTTCCCCCAAGCCGTTCTCCCCGCCGGGAGGGCGGCTTTTGCACCGTATAAAGGCAGCATAAACCCGCCGCCGTCTATTTCACGTTCCTGCCCGAAACACTTTTCCTTTTAGACACAATTTTTCATTGTCTGCGTGGTATAATTATGTTGGTATAAAGGGTGGAGGCGGATGCGCATGGCCTACGTCGAGTTTCGCAAGGTCAAAAAACAGTACCGCATGGGCGAGGTGACCATAGACGCCCTGCGCGACATCACCTTTGAAATTGAAAAGGGCGAGATCTGCGTCATCGTCGGCGCGTCCGGCGCGGGCAAGACCACGCTTTTAAACATCCTTGGCGGCATGGACACCCTGACCTCCGGCAAGGTGCTGCTCGATGGCCGCGACATCTCCCATTACTCCTCCAAAGCCCTCACGCGCTACCGCCGCTACGACATCGGCTTCGTCTTTCAGTTTTACAACCTCGTGCCCAACTTAACGGCGCTGGAAAACGTGGAGCTGGCCGCGCAACTGAGCAAGCGGCCCCTGCAGCCGCGCAAGGTACTCAAGCAGGTGGGCCTTGCCGGGCGCATGAACAACTTTCCCGCCCAGCTCTCCGGCGGCGAGCAGCAGCGCGTGGCCATCGCTCGGGCGCTGGCGAAGAATCCAAAACTGCTGCTGTGCGACGAGCCGACCGGCGCGCTGGACTACGTGACCGGCAAGCAGATCCTCACCCTCCTGCAGGAGACCTGCCGCAGCGAGGGGATGACGGTGCTGGTCATCACGCATAACTCTGCCCTGACGCCGATGGCGGACCGGGTGATCCGCATCAAAAACGGCCGGGTGGCCTCTATCATGACCAACGCTAACCCGACCAGCGTAGACGAGATCGAATGGTGACAGATGAGATGACCAGAGGGAGGCAGCCATGTCCAAGCGCGCGCTGAATCAGGACGCCCTGCGTGAGATCAGCAAGACCCGCGGGCG
>DVOU01000034.1:0-20241 GCA_018713365.1 Candidatus Pullichristensenella excrementipullorum | reverse complement strand
TCGGCCGCGCTGACCGCGCCGTCTGCCGTCCCCTGCGCCGTCTCTGCCGCGCTCTGGGCGTTGTTCGCGGCGGTCTGCGCCGTCTGCGCTGCGCTGGCTGCACTCTCTGCCGTCCCTTGGGCGGTCTCCGCCGCGGACTGGGCTGCGCTCGCCGCGCTTTGGGCCGCGTCGGCGATGCTTTGCGCTGTCTGGGCCGCGCTGACCGCGCCGTCTGCCGTCCCCTGCGCTGTCTCTGCCGCGCTGGCGGCATCGTCCGCCGCGCTCTGCGCCTGCGATACGCTGCTCACGATAAGCTGTATCCGCTCGTTGGCGGTGAAGGTTAAACTGTTGCCGATGGCCTGTATGCTGGTGGCGTAGAGCGTAGGCACGGTGGCCGAGGCGATGAGCGCCTGCCCGGCGGTGATCTGCCCGGCCGTAAGCGCCTGCGTGAGGATGGTGTTCAAAATGCCCTGCTGCGCGGTCACGGTGCTGCCGTGGATGGTCTCGGCGTTGATGCTGGTGGCGGCGATGGGCTTGCCGCCCTCTGTCACCCCGGCGGCGA
Source organism: Candidatus Pullichristensenella excrementipullorum (assembly GCA_018713365.1). Classification (GTDB taxonomy): domain Bacteria; phylum Bacillota; class Clostridia; order Christensenellales; family Aristaeellaceae; genus Pullichristensenella; species Pullichristensenella excrementipullorum. The sequence goes on along the minus strand of DVOU01000034.1, from coordinate 19,700 downwards.
TTTCCCCCGCGCTGACCGCGACTTCCGCCGTAGACAGCGTGCCGTCCGTGCCGACGGTGATCTCGTAATACTTGCCATCCTCGCCGGGCAGCACCAGAGAGCCGATGACCGCGCCGAGCATGTTCGCCTGCGTGACGGTCAGGTTTTCGATGCTGACGCTCCCGGCGATGCCCTGCCCCAGCACGAACACGCTGGAAAGCAGGTTCTCCACTTCGGCAAAGTCGAACTCGCCCGTCGCCACCTGCGCGTGGAGGATGGAGGCGACCGTGGCGTCAAGGTCGTCGATCTGCGCGGTGGTGATGCTCGCCCCGGCGATCTTCGCCTCGGCGATGTCCGCCACCGCCGCCGTCAGGCTGGCGATGTCCGCCCATTCGATGTCCGCGTCGGCAAGGTGCGCCTTGGCGATGGTCGCGATATTCGCCGACAGCGCGCCGATGCTCGCCCAGTCGATGTTGGCGCTTTCGATGTTCGCCGTGGTGATCTGCGCCAGCGCGATGCTGGCAAGGTCGGCGTAGAGCTGGTCCGTGGTGACGCTCTCCGCCGCCAGCTCGTGGATGTAGGCTTTCAGCGCCGTCAGGCTGTTGGCCGAGAGCTGTTCCACCGCCGCCGTGTTTATATGCGCGTACTGCACCGCCAGATCGCGCAGTTGCGCCGAGCCCACCGCGCCGTTCTGCAGCTTCACCGTGCCCACGCTCTTATCGGCCAGCTGGTAGCCGTACACGCTCGTCTTTACCTCGGTCAGCTCGCCGAGGGTGACGCTTTCGTATCTGCGGCCCAGCGCGTCCCACTTGTAGCCCGTCACGCGCACGGCGGCGTCGATGCCCGCCTCTTTGGCCACCACGCGCACGGTGTCGTAGAGGTGTACGGCCTGCAGGTCCGCGTAGCGGCGGTATTCCTCCGTCTCGCCCAGCACGGCGAAGTCCACGTCCAGAGAGACGGCGGGGAGGTCGAGACCGTTGGCAAAGTCCGCCTCCGCCAGTTCCGTCAGTTTGGCGCGCGCCTGCGCGGCGTTGGCGATGCCATCCTGCCCGATCTTCACGCCGTAGTCGATGGCGCGGGCGTAGATGACGGGATAGTCGCCGATACGCGGGCTGTCCACATACACCGTGCCGCTCAGCAGCAGCGGCTTGCCGTCTGCGTCCTCGCCCACGGGGATGATGCGGGTGACGACGCTGCCCGCATCCGTGGTCATGGCCGCGCCGAGCAGGTCTTTGGCGTGGCGGATGGTGACGCCCGTCTCCCGCGGGAGGTCGGGGAGGAGCCAGATGTCGAAATTGTCGCGGATGAGCCGCGCCCCCGCCTGCGGGGCCACGCCGTCATCCGGGTCGAGCAGGCATTCGACCAGCCCGCGGCGGGTGTAGTCGCCGCTGACGCCTGTCTGCGCCGGGCAGTGGACGTCGAAGCCGTGGGCGTTGAGGGCGCGCGCAAAGAGCTGCTCTACCACCGCAGAGGCGGCGACATTTTCCGGCGCGTACTCGCTGCCGACGATGTTGCCGAGCAGATCGTAGAAGATGTGCTGCGCCGTGACGCGCACCTCCCGCGCGGCGGCGTCCCGCTCCACGGAGGCAATGCGAAAAAGCTGCATGCGCGACTGCACCGGGTACACCACCCGCTGCGGCGTGGGCGCGTCGCCCTCAATGGTCTCCACCTCATCGCGGACGAAGACGAGGTATTCCATGGACATATAGCCCGAAGCGCCCGACGAGCGCACGATGACCTGCCCCCATCCGCCGGACTGCGAGAGTACCACCACCTCCGTGCCCGGGCGGTACTTGGAAAGGATGCGCGTGGAGGTAGACGGCCCCTGCCGCAAATGCAGGTTGGCCCCGGTGTTGGTCTGCACGCGGTAGATATGCCGCGTCACCGTTTCCGGCTCAGACGGTATGGTCCCCTCGCCGTCCTCCACCGCCAGCGGCGTTTCGCGCACCGGCGCGGGGGCCTTGAGGATGCAGCCCGGGGCGATCATGCGCCACTTGCCGCCCGCGTCCATGGGGTGGGTCATGGTCAGCGAATACTGCCCCAGCGCCTGTTCCTCGATGACGCACTCGCTCGGAGCCAGCGCCCCTTCTCCCAACGTGGAAAAGTCCTCTGCGTCCGGCGCGTAGATGGTGATCATGGCGTCCCTCCTTTCGGGCATGAAAAAACCGCGCCCCGCTCTTCGCGGCCCGCGGTTGACTTCTGTTTGTCGTTGTGGTATAATGACGGCAGGAAGGGATGACGCCTCTGGACGGCTTCTCCCTCCGTTATTGGATTGAGCCGCCTGTCAGTTTGCGCTGATGGCGGCTCGTGCTTTATCCTTTAGTATTCCCGTTATGAATGGAAAAGGCCAAAGTGACGATCATGATGACCAGAACGATGAGTTCATAGTCGCTCATTCCATCACCCCCTTTGAGGGGCAAAGCCAAGCGCCATCTATTCTTTCCTGCCGGGAGCTATGCTCCGGCATCCTTTTAACACATATATACTTGTCACGTCAACGCACCATCCCGGCGTTGACTTTCGTTTGCTTCTGTGGTATAATGACGGCAGGAAGGTGGTTGGCCTTCACGGGCAAGATGCCCGCTGGCAAGTCCAGTAAAAGTCAGGAATCGCCGTGTAGCTAGACCCTACACGGCGATTCGCCTATCTATCCTTCGAGATCGCGATGAGCAATCCGATCACCGTCAAAACGACCATGAGGAGTTCATAGTCCGTCATGCGGCACCACCGCCTTCGGTCGTAACGTCCAGCGGGCGATAAGCAAGCGCGTGTAGTTCCTTCCTGCCGGGAGCTATGCTCCGGCACTATTTTAACATATATGTATTTGTCACGTCAATGTCAAAGGTCCCGCCACCTCGGCGCGACCGTCACCTTCGTCACCCCGTCTCCCGTCCACGAGATGATGTTCGCCCCCGGCTGCAAAACGGGGAAACGGTCGTCCATCAGCGTCACGCGGTCGTTGCGCAGGGCTGTTTCGGTCAGGTCGAAGCACTCACACAACTCCGCATCGACGATGACGCCGCCCGCGAGGTCCGTCACCTCCACGATCTGCGTGCCGATGGTCAGCACCGCATCCCCCGTGCCCTCGATGGTCAGGCGCGGGGCGCTTTTGTGCGTGCCGGGGTTGGAAACGGTCGCGGGCGAGGCGGTCAGAGGGATGTCCTCCACCTCCCGGTGATAGAGGAACGGTTGACAGTCGAACGTCACCGTGAATGTCTGGTTGACAAAGCGGTTCACGGCCGCCGAGCGTGAGAACTCCTTGACCACCCGCGCGCGGTAGAAGCGCTCCGGGTCGTCGCAAAAGCGCAGTTCGCCCGCGCCGCGCAGCCACGCGGAGACGGCGGCCATGTCGGCCTCGTCCGTGGTCTGGCACTGGACGCGGACGGTCACATCGTCAAAGGCGTCCTCCCCGGCCCAAAGGGTGCCGTCTCGCCCCGGCACGCGCAAAAACTCCCCGCGCTCCGCGGGATGATAACGCACTGGCAGGGAGAGCAGGCGCACGCCCCTGTCGGTATTGCGCGCGCCCGCGAACTCAAACCATGCGGAAGTCAGTTTTTTCATCGTGTATGCCCCCATCCTGCCGCCAGACGCCTGGCGCGGGCGTTGGAAACGCGCGCGCTCGCGTCCGCCGTGGCTTCGGCGATCTTGCGGTCGCTGATGTACAATCCAACGTTGAGCCGCGAAAGGTCATCGCCGTCCACGCCTGCCGCCTGCGCGCTCTGCGCGATGGTCGTGCGCTGCGCCGGAAGGGCCGCCGCGCTGACGAGGCCGCTGGTCAAGCCGCGCACCGTGCGCTGCGCCTCGCGGATGCTCTCCTCGTAACCCAGTATGAAGCCCTCGCCGGTGAAGCGGCCCGAGCGCTGAAAGACCTTCGAGGGCGAGGCGATGCCCAGCGCGCTGTTGAACGCGGAAGTGACGCTGCGCGCGGCGGCGCGGGCGGCGGCGCGCATGGCCCCCACGCGGCTCTCAAAGCCGGAGACCCAGCCGCCCGCCGTATCCCGGCCCGAAGCGGCGGCGGCGGAAGAAGCGTCCATGGCTTGGGGCACGCCGGATGTGGCCAGTTGTCCCGCCGCGCTCAGCAGCGGCGCAGTGGCCGCCAGCGCCTGCGCGCCCAGCGTGCCCGCCTGCAAAAAGCGCCCGGCGAGCCGGGCGGAAAGGCCCTCCCAGTCCGCGCCCTCAAAGCCGGGGCGCAGATAGCCCTCGGTAAAGGCCGCGCGCAGCGTCTCCGCCGCGGCGGCGAAGGCCGGCTGCAGCGCGGCGAGCGTCCCTTCCAGCAGCGCTTCGGGGTCGAGCAGGGCCATGGGCGCAGCCACGGACGGCGCGTCCAGCACCGCCGCGCCGCTCCACGCGCGCGCCACGGCCTCGGCCACGCGCGCGGCCTGCCGCGCAAGCCCTTCCCCATCGTCAAACAGCGCGGGGACGGTGGCGCCCGTGCCCTCGCCCATCGCCGCCGCGCCAAACGCCGCGCCCGCTGCGGCGGCCGAGGCTTCCAGCGCTTCCAGCGTGGCCTGCGCCTCGCCCTCCAGCGAGGCGAGCGTCTGCAAAAACTCGCTGTCGTCGCCCGTGATGCGAATGGTGATGCCCTCCGCCATGCGCTACACCTCCTCCGTCCTTGCCGCTTCTCCGGGGCCTTGCAGCAGCGCCGCCACCTCCGCGAGCGGACGCACCGCTCCGGCCAGTTCGCGCAGTTCCTCAGCCAGCGCCCGCGTGTGCTGCGCGCGATGCAGGCGGGCGGGGGCTTCCAGCGCCGAAAGCGCGCCGTAATAGATGGCGTCGAGGCGGTCGAGGTCCTCCCCCGCCCCGCGCGGGAACAGTTCGCGCACCGCTTTGCGGCCCAGCAGCAGGGAAAGCTGCGCCATCTCCACCCGGTGATGCGGCCTGCCCTCGCGCAGGCCCGCCGCCTCGGCGCGGCGCAGTTTTTCCATCAGGCGCGCCGTGCGGGGCGCAAGCGGGTATTCCCGGCCTTCGATCTCCACGCATACGGGCGTAGTCTGCGTATCAATGTGCATGTTCTTCTCCTTTCTCCCCGTCGCCGGCGGCGGCGCGCAGGGCCTCCAGTTGCCGTCTTTCCTCCGCCGTGGGCTTGTGGGGCAGGCGCACGCGGCGGCGGGCCAGACGCGCCTCGCGGCCGGCGTCCCGGCTGGCGCGCAACCGCATGACCCGCAAAATGGCGTGGTCGCCGCAGAGGCCGCGCACGAGCAGGAGAAATTCCCACCAGTGAAACGGCTCCCTGCGCCGGTGCGAGATGTCCAGCCCGTACTGCGCGCGGATGGCCAGCACGAGGGCGTTGATGTCGTAGTCAAAGCTGAGCAGTTCCTCTTCTTCGCCCTCCCCGCCGCCGTCCGCGCCCGCGCCGACCATGGTGGGATAGCCGCGGGCAAATTCCATCATCGCCCGCAAAACGGCGGCGGGCGGCGCCTTGAGCGCGCGGCCAAAGGCGAGGCGCTGCATGTTTTCCAGCACGCGCGCGTTGCAGCGCGCCTCCATAAGCGTGCCGGCGGTGGGGTACAGTTCCCGCGCCAGATCAAGGATGTCGATCCAAGTGCGGAAATCCACGTTGACGGGGCAGTCCGCGCCGCCGACGCGGATCGTCTCGGGCGGCGCGTCCTGCGCGTAGTTGGGGCGGAACATCAGTCCGCGGTGAAGGTGGGCGCGCCGGCGGAGAAAGTCGCCGAGCCGTGGGCGACGTCCCCGGCGAAGGCGAGGCTGAAGGAGAGCTTCTTCTCCACCGCGTCGTAGTTTGCAAAGGACACGGTGCAATCCACCTTCCAGGCCACAAACGACCCGTCCGCGCCCTCCGCCGCCTTGGGGAAGACCAGCAGCACCGGCCGCACCGCCGAAGAGCCGGTGGGCAGGGCGTTCATCAGCGCGAACATGTAGTCAAACAGCTCGTCGCCCTCCTCCAGCTGCGTCTCCTGTTCCATGGAGGGCTTGTAGTACTTGAGTACATCGCTGGGGAACTGCTGGTCGATGAAATCAAGCGTCTCCACCTCGGGGTTGAAGGCGAGGTCAAAGACGGTGGACTTGCGCAGCCGCGCCCAGTCCGGCGCGGACGGCGTTTCCGAGGTGTCGATAAAGAGCATGGAATTCTGTTTTTCCCAAGTGGCCATGGCGTATCACTCCTTTTCGTAGCGAATGCGTATCTGCAACATGTATCTGGCCCCGCCCTCGTCCAAGGCGTTCATGAAGTCGCCGCCGGGCAGCACTTCCACGTTCAAGGGCGTGCAGCCCGCGGGCAGGACGGGGTAGTTGCCCTGCGCGCTCTGCGCCATTACCCATTCGGCCAGCCCGGCAAGCTCGGCAAGGGCGTCGAGGTTTTCGCGCCCGTCCGGGGCGGCGGAGTAGAGGCAGAAGCGGACGAGGTCGAGGTCGTAATTGCGGATGGAGGAACCGTCCACAAACTCCCGCTCCGCGCTGTCCACGCAGGCAGTGAGCGGCACCAGCACCGTTCCGCCCTCCCGCGCGGTGGCAAAGCCGAGGAAAAGCTCGTGGATGTGCGGACAGGTGAGCAGCCAGTCCCACACGGCCTCGTGCATGGTCGCGGGGGCGCTCTTTTCAGGCATGACATGTCTCCTTTCTTTCAGCGGCCGGGGCGCAGGTGGCCCGCGTCCACCAGGGCCTGCAGGCGGCGCAAAAGTTCATCCCTGCGCGCCTTTTCCGCGGCCCTGTCCCAGTTCGCGGCGGCCAGCGGGTGCCTGTCGCGGCGAAAGTCCAGCCCCGCGCCGTGGTAGACGCGGCGGGCGTAGGGGGCGCGGTGGTCGATGGTCCCCGGGCCGATGCGCACGTCGCGCAGAAGCCTGCCCGTGTCCATCGGCACATAGGGCGTGTAGAGCTTGTACCACTCGCGCGCCGCGCGCGTCCAGAAGTCGGCGTTTTGCAACGCCTTGCGGTGCTTTTTTATGTCCACGCCACCGGGGGCGCAGGTAAAGCGCATATCTTTCCCTCCTTTCGCTCAGGGCCGGTGGCCGCGCTGCACGGCGCTGCCCCACGAGGAGCGCGCCACGTAGTGCGCAAGGCCGCAAAGCGCCGTGTTCTCCTTGGCGCTCTGCACCACCATGGCCCCGCCGCGCTCGTACTTTTTCAGCAGCGCCGCGGCGGAAAAGTCCTCCGTGATCTCGTCCTCCACCGCGCCGTAGACGAGTATGTCCCCCGCCGCGAGGGTGAACGTCCCCTCCGGCGCGTCCAGTGCGTCCCATGCGCCGGGCGAAAGGTAGTCCGGGTCGGCGGGGATGCGGCAGACGATGCTGGCGGCGTAGCGCACGATGCCGTCGTCGCGCACGCGCTCGTGGGCGCGCACCCAGCTGCAGCCGCGCAGCACGCGCCGTCTCCAGACCTCGCGCGTCCGTCCGTCCGCGCCCGCGACGAGGCGGCGGTTATAGAGCGTCACCGTCTCCCGCGCGAGGGGGATCATGCTTCCACCCCCGCGTAGAGAAGGGAAGTGCCGTCCGCCGTCGCTTCGCCCACAAGGTATTCGCGGGCGATCCGCGCCCAGCGCCCCGAGGGGGAGCCGCCGCGCGCGGCGTAGGTGACGCTGACGCCGTCGTTGACAAGCGAAGTCACCTCGCGCCCTTCGTCTCCCTCCTCCGCGTGCATGGCGGCGACGAGGGCGAACACGGCCCGCTCCACCGCCTCGCGCGGGGGCGAATCCCGGCGCGCGCGGCCATGGGTGAGCGCGTCCACCACCTTGGAAGCGCGCATCTCCAACGGCGAAAACACCGCCTCCGCAAGTTCACCGCCCAGCTGCTGGTAGCGCGCGTAGGTCAAAAGCGGCATAGATCCTCCTTTCCGGGCGGAACGGGCGCGGTGGCCCGCGCCGCCCATGGTCTTATTGGTATCCTTTATGTCTCCCGCGTGCGCCGCCCCGCGTCCGGCTGCAAATTCCGTTCACCACGGCGGGGTCTCCGGGCGGGCGGCGCGGCCCGGTCAGCCGCGCGAGAGTATGCGGGCGATGGGGATGGCGCGGTGGTCGATGAAGCCCTTGTCGCTCTGCCCGTCGTTAACGAGCGCCCAGTTGGCGCCGTTTTCCAGTTCGGCATTGGTGGGCGAAAGGGAGTTCATCGCCGCCTTGGTAAAGCTGAGACCGCGCGGGGCGAACAATTTGCGCTGGCGGGTGATGAGTACATCCTTGCCGCCGGCGTCGCGGGGGTCGCGCCACATCTCGTTGGGCGTGCGCGCGCCGCAATCGCAGAAGTCGAACGCGCCCTCGCCGAGGATGTAGCTGCAATAGCGCTCGCCGGGCACGACGTACTGCCCCGCCGCCGCGCCGGTGGGATGGAAAGCGGCGGAAGTGACCGTGCCGAGCTTCACCTGCGCGCCCGTGGGCGAGGCGGAATCGGCGACGATGGCAAGCGCGCCCTCGTCGCCCTCCTGCGCGGCGTAGTAGCCCTGCTCCACGCCCACGCCGTCGTCCACCAGCAGCAGGCGGCCGTTCCACGAGGCCAGGCCCAGATCGCGGGTGACGCCGCGCTTGTCGGTGTACTTGAGGTACTCCACGGCGGCGAGGTTTTCCAGATTCGTGGACACGGCGCTGTGGCAGACCACCACGCGGAAAATGCCCTTGTTGGCCCCGGCGGCGCGCTGGATGGCGCTGTTGAGCGTGGTCGCGCCCACGTAGGGCTCGGCGGCAGCGGTCACATCGTAGGTGTGGCGGTCAACGAACTCGGCGTTGCCCTCGCCCGTCATGGCAAACACGCCCTTGAGGATGGCCAGCAGCGTGTCCTCGTCCACGCCGTCCCAGTACTCGGCCACCTGCATGGCCACATTGTCCATGAAGTCCGCGCCGGTGATGTCGGCGGCAAAGTCCTTCTCCTCCCACGCCTTCATGCGGCCCACGACCACCATGGACTGGGCGTAGGTGCGGGTGGAGACGGCGGTGAGGTCGGTCTCGCCATCGTAGTTGAGGGGTTCGCCGTCGATGAGGCCGAGCATGGGCACGGTAATGTAGTTGCCGCCCGCGTGGTCGCCCAGCAGCGCGCGCAGGGCGCGGCGGGGGCGCAGCACGCCGGCTTCGAGCAGCTTGTCCTGCTTGACGCGGGGCACGCGCTCCAGATACTTGCCGAACACCTCGGCGTTGAAGGTCTTGGAATCGAACTGAGGCATGCGATGTCTCTCCTTTCAATGGGTCGGTAGGAAAAGGCCGCCCCGTGGTGGGACGGCCGCAGCGTGTTGAAAAGCCCGCAGGTCAGGGAAGCAAAGATCGCGGCTGATTTTCTGTCAGGGCGGTTTTGCGTTTGCGGGCTTGATCGGCGCTCTGCGGTCATTCCAGAAGGGACGGCCTGCGCAAACGCCCGCCCCGCCCGAAGGGGGTGACGGGCGGGGCGGACGGCGCGGTCAAAGGGGCGGTCGCGCGCAGGGCGCGCGGATGTCCGCGAAGCGCGGCGCGCTCATTCCGCCAGATAGCGGCGGGCGCGCTCCGGCTCGCGCTGGGCAAAGAGGAACTGCTCGTAGAGCGGCAGGGCGCGGAAGGCCTCGCCGCCGCTGGCGCGCTCCAGCTCTGCCGCCTCGGGCGCGGGCAGGGGCGGCGGCGGGTTCTGGGCGGCGAAGCAGTTTTTCTCCCGCGTGAGGGCGGAAAACACCTCCGCGTCGCTCTTTCCAGCGTTGGCCGCGTCCTCGAGCGCGGCGGCAAAGTCGGCGAGCAGGCCCTTGCGCACGTACTCGTGCAGAAATTCCCGATCTCCCGCGGCGGCCTCAAAGCGCCGCTCCACCTCCGCGCGACGCCGCGCCTCCTCGTCCGCCGCCATGCGCGCCTGTTCCCCGGCGCGGAAGCGCTCCACCTCCGAGCGCAGCATCTCCAATTCCGCCCGCGCCGCTTCCAGCGCCGCGCGCGCGTCTTCCTCCACAGGGCGCGCGTCCACCGTCATCTCCCCGGCAGCATTCTGCAAAACTTCCCCGGACATACATCCTCCTTCCCCCTGCCGTCCCGCGGCAGGCAAAAGCCGCGCCTGTGCGGGCGCGGCCTGCATGTTTGGGCATGAAAAGACCGCCTCGCTTGCGCTGGGGCGGTCCAAGTCGGTCGTATTTGCTTTGCGCACCTTCATGAGTTCTTGGCAGGCGCGGCATCCTCCTGCATCTCTCGGGTTTCCCCTGTCCTACCATCGGCGCGTGGTCGCTGCGAAATTTACCACCTCAAGAACTCCTTTGGTGCGGTTCAGCACTCGGCGGGTGTGCCAGTCCCCGCATCTCTTGTCTACCGCTTGTGCGGCGTGTAGAAGCACATTCTCTACTTCGAGCGCTTTCCCAAGTTCATTGTATCATGTTTCATCCCGCCTGTAAACCGCCGGATCCTTTTCCATCAGGCGGCGCAGCGTCTTTTCTCCCAGACGGCACATCGTTATTGCCGAGTTTTCCAAGTCCAAGTCCTTTTCCTCAAAAGCCCGTTTGGCAATAACATTGATATTCGTCTGCTTAACTTATCCGACGCTGACCGCCCCCTCCCTGTCCACCTTCCCCACCGCCTCCTCGGCCTCGGCGAGGGTGCCGCCGCGCACCCATTGGCGCAGCTCCGCGCCGGAGAGCAGGCCGCGGTCGTGCAGTTCGCACAGTTGGGAAAAGCTCTCCTGCGAGCTTTCAAACAGGCTCATGTCCCAGTCCACGCCCACGGCGTACTCGCCGCGCGCGCCGCGGGGGGTGAGGCCGTAGAACTCGCAAAGCACGTCGGCGGCGTAGGCCATGTCATAAAGCGCGGCCTCCCACATGCGGCGGATGGCGCTGACGAGGGCAAAGGTATCGTGGTTGGCGGCGCGGATCTCCGTGGCCGTGGCTGCGCCCGTCTCCGGGGCGGTGAGTATGCCGCGGCTGGTGCCCACGGCCTTTTCCAGCAGGGCAAAGAGCCGGTCGAGGCGGGCGTACATGGCCTCGTGGCGGATCTCGGGGGCGTAGACGAGCCACGGCGTCTTCCCCTCATCATAGGCGCCCTCGATGGGGATGAACGGCTCCTCGCCATCCTGCACGGTGCGGCGGACGCGGGCGATGCCGGTCTCGCCGCCGTCGAAGGGATCGCGCCACATCTCGGCGCTCAAACCGAGCATGGGGCGGGTGAGGCGGTATTCGCGGCCGATGAGGCGCATGTGTTCGCCAATTTCCCGCATCAGCGCCTCGCAGCCGTAGGTGATGGGCACGCCGTAGACGCCGCCCTCGCGCCGGTCGTCGGCGGGCGAGCGCAGAAAGGCCAGCGTCAGGCGCTCGACGCCGGCAATGGCCACCTCCCCGGCAAGCCCCGCCCACTGCGGCGCCGTCTCCGGCGGCACGACATGGCCGGAGGCGTCCGTCACCCTGGTGGAGATGGTCTGCACGCCGTTTTCCAGCGCGTAGGCCGTCCAGCGGTAATAGGTATGCCCGTCCACCTCGGTCCGCCCCGCCAGCACCGTGGCGGCGGTGATGCGCCCGCCCCGCGTGGCGGTGACGAAAAAGCGGTCCTGCCCCACGGCCTGAAAGCGCACCCTGCCATCCGCCACGCAGGGCAGCAGCACGCGCCCGCCCGTGCCCAGCGCCTGCGCGGTGAGGCTCTGCGCCCGGGAAAATACGTCCTCCAAAGCCTCCGCCACCGCCGCCGCGCGCGGCGTGCGTTCCCCGCCCCGCGGCCCGGCGATATTGAGGGCGGCGTCGGACATGGCAATGCTCGCCAGACGCGAGGCGAAGATGCAGGTGAGGTTCACCCCGTCTGCGCGGCGGTAGTCCGCCTCGGCGCGCGCGGCCATGGCCGCATCGCCCGGCAGCTGCGCGCCCCGGCCAAACAGCCGCCGCGCCCATTCCCAGAATCGTTCCAGCATGGTCTTCCTCCTTTGCGATGATTCGTCACGTTCCCTGCCGGCAGAGCCTGCGCACATCGCGGCGGTAGTGCATCAGGCCGTAGCGCAGCGCGTCCACGGCGTGGTCGTCCTCCTTGCGGGGCTTGTCCTCGCCGCGCTCGCGGGCGCGCTCGTCCCAGCGGTAGCCCTCCATCTCGGCGATGAGGCGCTCGCAGCGGGGGTGGAACATCAACTTCCCCGCGTCCAGCGCCGCCGAGACCAGCTGCACGCCCTCCAACACGGCGTTGTCGGCCTTTTTAAGCCGCAGGGCGGGGCTGTCCTCGTGCAGTTGCAGGATGAAGCCCTCCGCCGAGGGGTCGATGACCACGCAGGCGCTGCCGTGCGCGAAGCGGATGAGGTCGGCGGCGTACTGGCGCGGCGACCTCGCCCCCGTCTCACTGGCGGCGTGGTAGTATTCCTCCAGCGCCCACACGCGCCCGTCCTCGCCCAGCCCCAGCCGCACAAAGGCCGTGGGGTTGGTGTGGCCGTAGTCCACGCCCACCCAGGTAAAGCGCGTATCCGGCGCGTTGGCGGACACGTGCCGCCCGCGCGCGAACATCGGGTAGACCGCGCCCTCCGCCGCCACCCACTGGCCGAGGATGTAGCGCTGGTAAAACACGCCCGTGTACTCGCGCTTCAGCGATCCGCGCACGCTCTCCGGCAAAAAGGGGTTGTCGTCGATGCCGTACTGCTGGGAAAAGATGTCCGCGCCCGAATCGAGGAACTTCTTGAACCAGTGCCCCGGCCCGGCGGGGTTGCAGGTGCCGTCAAAGCAGGAATACTCCTTGTCCAGACGGCTCTTGAGCATCTCAAACACCTCGCGCTCCCAGGAGACCACCTCGTCGCCGTAGCAATACTTGATGGACGCGCCGCGCAGGCGGTCCACATGCCGCCTGTTGTCCGCGCCCAGACAGTGGACGCGCTGGCCAAAGAGCGTGGCCGTGCCGTCGGCGCGCAGGGGCGAGACCATCTGCGCGCCGTAGAGTTCGCGCATGGGCGCAAGCACGTTGCGCTCCAACGTGCCGCGCGTGTTGCCCAGAAGCACCGCCAGCCCCGGCCTGCCCTCCCGCGCGAGCAGGCGGCGGGGGATGATGAAGTAGTCCAGATACGTCTTGCCCGAGCGCGTGGCCCCGTACTTGACGTTCCAGCGGCAGTTCGCCTCGTTCCAGTAGCGCTTCTGTTTGGGGCTGAGCCGCATGCCCTCCTCCTTTCTGTCTTTCAGGGGGCTTCCTCCCCGCCCGCCTGCGCGTCCAGCGCCGCCAGCAGGGCGTTGAGTTTGTCCTGCGCGTCCACCTCGCCCACGCGCGCGCCCCACTTCTCCGGCAGGCGGCAGGAAAGCCAGAGCTTGATGGCGGTGAGGTTGGGCGGCTCATATTTATGCGTTTCGCGGCGCTTGAGGCCGCTGCCGCTCTCCTCCTCCACGGCCTCGGTATACGTGTATCCCAGAGCGCGCCGCAGAAGCGCCGCCTCCACCTGCGCGTCCACCGCCTCGCGCGAAGCGCTCAAGGCCTCCTCCACGCCGGGGCAGCGCCGCGCCCAGCCGCGCAGCACCGTTTCGCGCACGCCGCAGCGGCGGGCCACCTCCGCAAAGGAACAGCCCTCGCGCGTCCACGCCGCCATGAGGGCGACGCCCTCCGGCCCGGTCCAATGGCTCGCTTTTCCCATAAGTTTCCTCCCTTCCACGCAAAAGCCGCCGGTATCTTCCCCGGCGGCCTCGCGCAAACTTCGATGTTTGCATTATAACACGTTCGCGTCTGACATGGTCTGCCATCCTTTTGCCATTTGCTGACATGCGCTCAGGCGCTCTCGTCCGCGCCCCAGGCGCGGGCAAAGGCGGAAAGGGCCAGCGCGTGCAGGCGGTAGACCTGCCGCTGCTCATAGCCCATGGCTCGGCTGATGCGCTCCCAGTTCCAGTTCGACAGGTAGCGCCAGCGCAACAGGTCGCGCATGCGCTCGTCCTCCAGCGCGTCGATGGCCGCCTCGATGGCGCGGGTGAGGTCCACGTAATCGTCGATCTGCGCGTCCACCTCGCGGGTGAGATCGACGATTTTGGAAACGTATTCCTCCACCGACGAATTTCTCCGCTGCCCGCCGCCGGGCACGGAGCGCAAGCGCGAACGGCTCCCCTGCGCCAGTTCCTGATAGCGCGCGAGGCGCTCGCGCATGCCCTCGATGCGCGCGTCCCTGCGCGCCAGCTGCCCCAATACCTCTTTTGCCGTCATGCCTGTCTTCCTCCGTTCGTCTCGTTTCGTGACATGCCGGCGAAAAAAATATCCTCCACCGGCACGCCGTAGTAGTCCGCAAGCCGCACCTTCACCGCGTCGCGGGCGATGCGCTTGCCCGTCTCGTACATGCAGAGGGCGGAAAAGCTCACGCCCACCGCCTTTGCCACCTCCTCGCGCCGCCGCGCCCCGCGCAGGGCGACGAGCCGCTTGCCGATCCTGTGCGCGTCCATCGTTTCGACCTCCTTGGTTTGTCACGTTTTGTGACTATCACTATACACTTGTTCGGCGCCTTTGTCAACACGTTTCGTGACATTTTGCTTGATTTTGTTCACGTTTCGTGATATACTGACTGCGGGGAGGTATGTTCATGAACACATTGGGCGATCGCATACGCATCCTGCGCTCGGGGCGGGCGCTGACGCAGCAGGCCGTGGCCGAGGCGCTGGGCGTGTCCCGCTCGGCCGTGGCCATGTGGGAAAAGGACGAGCGCGAGCCGAATCTGGAAACGCTTACGCAACTGGCGAAACTGCTGAACGTGCCGCTTTCGGCGCTGGTGGAACGCGAAGAAGCGCCCATGCCCGAAAACCTGCGCCCCGTGCGCACGCGGCGCATACCGCTGCTGGGGGCCATCGCCGCGGGCGAGCCGATCTTTTGCGAGGAAGAATATGAAACGTATGTGGACGTGGGCGGCAGCGTGCGGGCGGACTTTGCCCTCGAAGTAAAGGGCAAGAGCATGGAGCCGCTCTACAAGGACGGCGACGTGGTCTACATCCGCCGGCAGGACGACGTACTCGACGGGCAGGTGGCGGCGGTGGCGGTGGACGGCCTTGCCACGCTCAAGCGCGTCTATCACCTGCCCATCGGCGTGCAGCTGATGCCCATCAACCCCGCCTTCGCGCCGATGCTCTTCACCGCGGAAAACAGCGACAGCGTGCGCATCCTCGGGCTGGCGGTGGGCTATTTCCGCCGCACGCTCTGACCCGCGCGACCCAAAAAGCGCGCATTTTTCTTTCCACGCATGTAAAAAAAACGATTGACAAAATCCTCTGCATTCTTTATAATATAAGCACGCGAAACGCACGAAGAAGTGTATAAATATTTACCGTCGACACCTCTGTATCTGTTCCCAGGCGGATGTCCATCCGCTAAAAATAAGGAGGTTACACTATGAAAAAGGTACTTGTCTTGGTTCTGGCGCTGGGAATGCTGCTGAGCTGCACCGCGATGGCGGAAGGCGACCTCATCGGCTACACCTGCATGGACGGCACCAACCCCTTCTTTGTGACGCTTGAGGGCGCCATCCGCGAAGTCGTCGAAGCCAATGGCGACGAGCTGATCTCCCTTGACCCGCAGAACAGCAACGAGAACCAGATCTCCCAGATCGAGGACCTGATTTCCCGCGGCATCGTGGCCATCTTCCTCAACCCCGTCGATCGTGACGGCGTCATCGCCGGTCTGGACCTGCTCAAGGACGCCGGCATCCCGATCTTCGGCTTCGATACCGAGGTTGCCGACATGAGCTATCTCGTCAGCTACGCTGGCTCTGATAACTACAACGCCGGCTACGTCTGCGGCGTGGACCTGGTCGAGAAGTGCCCGGACGGCGGCGACATCATCGTGCTGGATTCCCCGACGATGCAGTCCGTCGTGGACCGCACCGACGGCTTCCTCGCGGCTCTGGAAGAGCTTGCCCCCGGTAAGTTCAACGTGGTCGCCCAGATCGACTCGATGGGCAACCAGGAGCAGGGCAACCTCAACGGCACCGACGCCCTGACCGCCAACCCCGACGCCATCGCCATCTTCGGCGGCAACGACCCGACGGCTCTGGGCGCTTACGCGGCGGCTGAGGCGGCCGGCTCCGACGCCCTCATCTACGGCGTGGACGGCTCCCCCGACGTCAAGGCCCTGGTCGCGGAAGGCGGCATCACCGGCACCGGCGCGCAGTCCCCGATCAACATCGGCAAGACCATCGCCGAGGTCTACTATCAGTGGAAGGCCGGCGAAGAGGTCGAGGATCGCTATCCCATCGATACCTTCATGATCAACGCGGACAACGTTGCCGAGTACGGCACGGACGGCTGGCAGTAAGCCGAAACACGGCTCTGACCCGCATACAGCCGTAAACAGGCAATAAGGAAAGGGGCTTTGTTCGTCAGGGCAAAGCCCTTTTCAAAATCAAACAGTCGTTCCCCTGGCAGCGAAGGAATTTTGCCGTCCGGCAAAACGTCTGGTCCGCCTGCTCTTGCCGGACGATAAAATTTGTTCCCCCGGGCGCGTCGCCCGCGCGCGGCGCGCGCTCATGAAGAAGAAACGGTGGTGAAACGCGGTGAGCGAGTATTTGCTCGAAATGAAAAACATCTGCAAGTCGTTCCCCGGCGTCAAAGCCCTGCAAAACGTGGACTTTCAGCTCAAAGCCGGCGAGATCCACGCCCTGCTGGGCGAAAACGGCGCGGGCAAATCGACGCTGATCAAGGTGCTTGGCGGCATCTATATCGCCGAAGAAGGCCAGATCTTCATCGACGGTAAGCAGGTCGCCATCACGGGCGTCAATTCCGCGCGCGCCAACGGCATCTCCATCATCCATCAGGAACTGGTGCTGGTGCCGTACATGACGGTGGCGGAAAACATCTTCCTGGGCCGCGAGCCCATGGGCGCCTTCGGCGTCAACAAGTCCAAAATGAGCGCCGACGCCCAGAAAATGCTCGACCGCTTCGATCTGGGCATCGACGCCGATTCCCTGATCGCCGATCTGAGCATCGCCCAGCAGCAGATGGTGGAGATCGTCAAGGCCATCTCCTTCAACTGCCGCATACTGGTCATGGACGAGCCGACCTCCTCCATCTCCGACCGCGAGGTCAAGGCTCTGTTCGAGATCATGCACAATCTGGCGTCGCAGGGCGTGGGCATCATCTACATCTCCCACAAGATGAGCGAGCTGGACGAGGTCTGCGACCGCGTGTCGGTTTTGCGCGACGGCTGCTACGTCGGCACCCGCGTGGTCAAGGACACCCCGCGCGACGAGCTGATCGCCATGATGGTCGGCCGCGAGCTGGACCAGTACTATACGCGCGACCACGTGGAAAATACCGAAGTCGTGCTAAAGTGCGAAAACCTCAGCGACGGCAAGAAAAAGCGCTCGCGCGTCAAAAACGTGTCCTTTGAAGTGCGCAAGGGTGAGATCGTCGGCTTTGCCGGACTGGTCGGCGCCGGCCGCAGCGAAACGATGCAGTGTATCTTCGGCCTCACGCCCGGTTCCAGCGGCGATGTGTACATAAACGGCCAGAAGGCTCACATCCGCACGGCCGTGGACGCCATGAAGCTGGGCATCGCCATGGTGCCGGAAAACCGCAAACTCGAGGGCCTCTATCACGTGCAGAGCGTCAAGTTCAACTCCACCATCGAGGTGCTGGAAAAGTTCATCAACAGCCTGATGGTCAACAGCAGGCTCGAAGAGCAGATCACGCAGGAGTTCATCGACAAGATGCGCACCAAGACCCCCTCGCAGGAGCAGCGCGTGGCCAACCTCTCCGGCGGCAACCAGCAGAAGGTGATGATCGGCCGCTGGCTGGCCACGGATCCGAAGATCCTCATCCTCGACGAGCCGACCCGCGGCGTGGACGTCGGCGCCAAGGCCGAGATTTACGAGATCATGAACGAACTGACCAAGCAGGGCGTCTCCATCATCATGATCTCCTCGGAACTGCCGGAGATCATCAACATGGCCGACCGCGTATACGTGATGTACGAGGGCCGGGTGACGGGCTGCATCCCCTATCAGGAGGTCAGCCAGGAAGCCATCATGAAACTGGCTACCTTAGAAGCAACGGAGGGACACGACAATGGCTGAGAGATTGGGAAAAGGCATCAAACGGTATTTTAAGGACAATCTGGGCATCCTCTGCGCGCTGGCGGTCATGATCATCTTCCTGTACTTCTACCCGAAGACGCACGAGACCTTCCTCACCCAGCGCAACATCTTTAACGTGCTGCGCCAGAGCGCGCCGAACCTGCTGCTGGCCTGCGGCATGACCATGGTCATCATCCTCGGCGGCATCGACCTGTCGGTCGGCTCCATCATCGCCATGTCCGGCGTGCTGGGCGCGGCGGCCGTGGTCTGGTGGGGCCTGCCGGAGATCGCCGGCATCCTCATCGGCATCCTCTCAGGCGTGATCTTCGGCCTGTTCAACGGCGCCATCATCGCCAAGACGCAGATACCGCCGTTCATCGTCACGCTGGCGTCGATGAACATCGCCAAGGGCATCGCCTACGTCTACTCCGGCGGCAAGCCCATCCGCTGCATGACCGACGCCTGGAAGTTCCTCGGCGCGGGCTATATCGGCCCCGTGCCCACGCAGGTGGTCACCATGTTCGTGGTGTTCATCATCGCCGTGATCTTCCTTAACCGCACGCGCATGGGCCGTCACATCTACGCCGTGGGCGGCAACGACACCGCCGCCAAGTTCTCCGGCATCAGCACGGCAAAGGTCAAGTTCACCGTGTACAGCTTCAGCGGCCTGATGGCGGGCCTTGCCGGCATCACCATCGCCTCCCGCCTGTACTCCGGCACCTGCACCTCCGGCAACGCCGCGGAGATGGACGCCATCGCCGCCGTCGTCGTGGGCGGCACCTCGATGTCCGGCGGCTCGGGCCGTTTGGGCGGCACGCTCATCGGCGCGCTGATCATCGGCATCCTCGACAACGGTCTGAACCTGATGGGCGTCAACTCCGACTGGCAGTTCATCATCAAGGGCGTCGTCATTCTCGGCGCTGTGTATATGGACTTCCTGCGCAGCCGCAAGCGCGCCAAGGGTTGATCTTCGCCCTGCCACGCTCCGCGCCCGCTCTGACCCGGCGCGGGGCGCGTTTGCATGGCGGCAATATCATAAAGGAGCGTACAAACAATGAAACGGTCGGCTGTCAACCAGGCCATCGCCTGGGCCAAGGACTATCTGCAAAAAAACAATATCCATCTGCCCGAATACGCCTACTGGCCGCTGGAAACGTGGAAGGCCAACGCTGGCAAGCTCGACACCGTGCGCAAAGTGATGCTCGGTTGGGACATCACCGACTATGGCCTGAATGACTTTGACCACATCGGCTCCGTACTCTACACCGTGCGCAACGGCAGCATCGAGGACAAAAACGTCGGCGTGCCCTTCTGCGAAAAGTATATCGTCATGCGCGACGGCCAGCGCCTCACCAACCACTACCACGTGGCCAAGACCGAGGACATCATCAACCGCGCCGGCGGCACGCTGCGCCTCTACCTGTGGAAGGTGGACCCCGCCACGGGCAAAATGACCGACGAGGATGTGGACGTCTACATGGACGGCGTGCTGCACACCTTCAAGGCCGGCGAAGAAGTGCTGGTGGAGCCGGGCAACAGCATCTCGCTGACGCCCTACATCGCGCACATCTTCGGCCCCAAGCCCGGCAGCGACCTGGTGGTCGGCGAAGTCTCCTCCATCAACGACGACAACACCGACAACTACTTCCTCGAAGAATGCCTGCGCTACACCACCATCGAGGACGACGAACCCATGGTCTGCCCCCTCTGCAACGAATACGACAAAGCCCTCTGACCACTCCCCAACCCCCCGCGCCCGGCCCCTCGCCGGGCGCATTTTTTCGTCCACATTCCCACCCTTTCCCGCCCCCACCGGCTCCCCATCTCCACCGGCTCCCGACCTCACCGGCTCCCAATCCCACC
>DVOU01000033.1:0-5795 GCA_018713365.1 Candidatus Pullichristensenella excrementipullorum | reverse complement strand
GGCCCAGCGGCAGCGGCAAGACGACGCTTTGCAGCCTCATCGCCCGATTCTGGGATGTGGACGGCGGCGCGATCCGCGTCGGCGGCACGGACGTGCGCGACTACACGCTGGAATCGCTGATGGAACAGGTGAGCATGGTCTTTCAGCGCGTGTACCTCTTCGCGGACACCATAGAGAACAACATCCGCTTCGGCCGCCCGCAGGCCACGCATGAAGAGGTGGTCGCCGCGGCGAAGAAAGCCTGTTGCCACGATTTCATTATGGCCCTGCCGGACGGCTATGACACCGTCATTGGCGAGGGCGGAGCCACGCTCTCGGGCGGCGAGAAGCAGCGCATTTCCATTGCTCGCGCCATGCTCAAGGACGCGCCCATCATCATCTTCGACGAGGCCACCGCCAACGTCGATCCCGAAAACGAGGACAAGCTGCAGCAGGCCATGGAAGCGCTCACGCGGGACAAGACCATCCTGATGATCGCGCACCGCCTCAAGACCGTGCGCAAGGCCGACCAGATCCTCGTCCTGGACAAGGGCCGGATCGTGCAGCGCGGCACCCACGCGAAGCTGGCCGGACAACCCGGCCTTTACCGCGATTTCCTCGACGCGCGCAGGGAAGCCGCCGGCTGGAAACTGTCCTGAGGGCGGCAAAGGCACGAAAGCGGCGGAGGCATAGCGCTCCCGCCGCCTTCGTCCAGCAAACATGCCATGTCCCTTTAACGCGCAGCGCCTTGCCCGCGCTGCTGCCCCGTGCTACAATATTGGCGGAAAGGGAGGTGCGCAGGATGGACTATACGAACGCCATGATGGTCTGGGATGCGGTCTCCGTGCGCATCGCCGACGTGCGCCATGGAACGATTGCCGGGGGTCAGTCGGAGTTGACCAGTGAAAATGCGCTGTTCTTATTCGTGCTCGGCAAGGACGCGCGCGTGACCATCGGGGATTCGCCATATGCGCCGCGCGGGGAGACTTTGTTCCACATTGCGCGCGGACGCCATGTGCACATGGGCGCCGCGGGGAAGGCAGAATATTACTGCGTCTCCTACCAGGCGGAAACGCCGCAGGCCGTCGGGCGGGAGATGGCGCGTTTGCTTCTGGAAGCAGCCCCATTTGAGGCGACCATCGCCGTGCGCCCGGCGGACGTCGCGGCCGCGCTTCGCGCCTGCGAGGCGCTGGAAAGCGCATGGAAGGAGGCGTCGCCGCTCGGCCGTCTTCGCGCAAAGGCGGCGTTCTATGCGTTGCTGGCCGAATTTTGCGCCGCGCTGTCGCAACCGGAGCGCCGCGTGGCCGCCGACGCCGTGGCGTGGACGCAGCAGTATCTGCGTTCGCATTTTTCGGAGGACGTCTCCATCCTGCGGCTGGCCAGCATTCTGGGTGTCAGCCGTTCCTCTCTGCACGAACAGTTTGTCCGTCGCGTGGGCATGAGCCCCCGGCAATACCTGACCAACCTGCGGCTGGAAGCGGCGCACAGGGCGCTGCGGGAAAGCGAAAGCAACATACAGGAGATCATCGCCGCCTGCGGCCTGCGGGATAAGAACCACTTTTACAACCTGTACCATCAGCGCTTTGGCATGACGCCGGGAGAATACCGCAAGCAGTTCCCGGTGCGGAAAAGGGCGGAAAACCTCCCCGGCGCTTCAAAGCCGGCGCGCAGCGGCGTATTGATTGAAAACTTCGGGCGCATCCACCACTACGCGAAACCGCCGCGGCGCATCGTCTGCCTCGACTATGCGGCGGCAGAAATCTGCGCGGCGCTGGGCGCGGGCGAGCGCATTGCCGCCGTCGCCGAGGCGGAGACGAGCCTTTCGGATTGCGCGCGGGAGTACCGCGGCATCGTCGCCGCCGCCACATTCCTGCCCGCAGAGTCCGCCGAACGCCGCGTGCCCTCCTACGCGGCTGTGCGCGCCTGTGCGGCGGAATTGGTCGTGGGTACGGCCTACGCCTTTCATGAGAGCACGGGCGTGGCGGACGCCGCCGCGTTCGAGCGCGACGGCATGCACATCTACGCCATGCGCGCGACCTACAAATTGAACGGCACGTTTGAGGACACTTACGAGGACATTTTCTCCCTGGGGAAGATTCTCGATTGCGAGGCGCGGGCGGCGGCGCTGGTCGAGACGATGCGGGCCAGAGAAGCAGCGTTGAACGAAATGCGCGTAGCAATCAAAGAACCGCCGCGCGTGTTCGTATTCGACGCGCAGATCGCGCAACGCGCCTTTACCTGCGGCCAATCGTTGGAAAACTGCATGATTCAGGCGGCGGGCGGCCGCAACGTCTTTGCGGACAGAGCGCGGATGTTCGTCCCCGTGGACTGGGAGGACGTGGCGCGCGCCGATCCGGAGGTGATCCTCGTACACCGCTTCAACGGCGGCGAAGATGGCGAGCAGAAAATTGCCCTGCTGCGCCGCAGGCCGGAGCTTGCTCAGACCGCGGCTATCCGCAACGGTCAAACGCATATCGTCAGCGTCAAATCCGTGTTTCCGGCGCTGGACAACGTGGATGTGGCTTTGCAAATGGCGGCGTGGTTTCAGGAATGCCGCAAGAATTAACATTGATTTGGACATTATCCTATTTGAATTTGGACAAATGCAGATTTACAGGCATGGTCAGGCGTTGTATAATGCCTTATGGTTAGATTCAACTAACCAAATATCAAATCCGTGGAGGGATGACCGTGAAAAGAATCATGGCGTTTGCGCTGTGCCTGACGCTGCTTTTGTCCGCGTTTGCGGGCGGCGCTGTGGCCGAAGAAGAACCCGTTGTCATCGAGAACATGGGCCGCACGACGACCTATGAGGAAGCGCCGGAAACGGCGGTGGCGCTGTCCTACAGCATTGCGGAGATCATGGTGGCGCTAGGGCTGGAGGACAAGATCGTCGCCATTGCCCCCAGCATGTACATACTCGACCAGGTGAGCGAGGAATACCGCGAAACCGTCGGCTCCTTCCCGGTGCTGGAGGGCAGCTACGGCGTGCCAACGCTGGAAACGGTGCTGGACACCGGCGCTGAATTTGTCTTTGGCGACGCCTATTCGTTCTACGCCAACAGTGTGGGTACCGTCGAGGACTTTGAGGCGGCGGGCGTGAACATCTACGCCACCGAAGGCACCTACGTCGAGGATGCAACCTTCGAGAACATCTACAATGACATCATTAACATCGGCAAAATCTTCCGCGTCGAGGAACGCGCCGGGGAACTGGTCGCCCAACTGCGCGAACGCGAGGCTGCGGTGGAAGCGTCTGTGGCCGGGCTGGATCCGGTGCGCGTATTCTACTTTGACTCCGATACCGGCGGCGGCGTGGATATGTCCACGGTCGGAAATACCGGCTTGCAGAGCCTGATGCTGGAGATGGCCGGTGCGGAGAACATTTTCAACGATGTGGAGGGACAATTTGTCGCCGTATCGTGGGAAGACGTGGTGGATCGCGACCCGGAATACATCATCGTCTGCGACTACTATGGCGAGGGCTATGCCGATGAAAAGATTGCCGAACTCAAGGCCAATCCCGCCACAATGGACATGGACGCCGTCGTCAACGACCGTTTCATCGTCGTGCCCGGCATGGCGATGTTCCCCAGCCTGGAGTGCATGGACGCGGTGGAGCTGATTGCCGCCGGGCTGCACCCGGACGAAGCCGCGTAATTTCCAACCCTGCCCTGTGGAGGCTGGCCAGTCGTCGGCCAGCCCCTTTCTCTTTTAACGGGAGGACTGACATATGTTCATCAACCGCTATCTGGCCGCTTTCGCCCGTGGGCACGGCGGCAAAATCACCGTGACCTGTTTTTTGCAGCTCATTTTGACGCTGCTGGGTACGATGATCTCTTTGGGCGTAGCCTTTGTGGTGCGTATGCTGCAGGGCGAGGCACGCATCCTCTTCTTCTCCGAGTTGTGGCAGGTGTTTGCGGCCATCGGCATATGTATCGCCCTGCGCTATGCGCTTTCGCGGAAAAAAATGTTGGCTGCGGAACAGTGTAGCCTGGGGATCAAAGCCTCTTTGCGCGATGGGCTTTTGCGCAAACTCTTTGCTCTTGGCCCCGCCTATACCGGGCGGGAACGCACGGGCAATATTGCCTCTACGATCTCCAGCAAGGTGGAATACCTCAACGAATACTACACGATCTATCTGCCCGCCGCCATATCTGCCGTAGTCAATGCGGTTTTGATCGTTTCCACGTTGTTTCTGTTTAACCGCCCTTCCGCATGGACATGTCTGACAGGCTGTCTCGGCATGCTGGGTTGCCCGATGCTGTTTTACTTCTTGATGCGCAAGCGCGGCGAAGCGGAGATGCAGGCGCACGCCCAGTATTACAGCGATTGTCTGGACAGCGTGCAGGGCATGAGTACGCTCAAGGCTTTCAATGCCAACGGACGTCAAAAGGAAGCGATCTATCAAAAGGGCGAGCGCTTGCGGCAGGCGGTGATGGGCCAGCTTCGCGTCACCATGTTGGAAAACGTGGTCTTGCAATTTTTCGCGGGGCTTGGCAATGCCTTTGCCATCGCCATCGCCGCGTATCAGTGCGCGGGGGGCCATATGGAGCCGGACGCGCTGGTCTACGCCCTGTTTCTCATCGGCGCATGCTTCGCGCCCATGTCCAACCTCATCAACGCCTGGCACATGGGTTATCGCGGCGTGGTGGCTTCCTATTCCATCGTCGAGCTGCAGAACCAGCCCGTGCGTCTGTCGCTTCTTCCCAAGGAGGGAGCTGTCGCCAAAACGCCCGCCGCCTCTGATGTGCGCTTTGAAAACGTCTCCTTCGCCTATGACCCGGTGGACGGCGATGTGCTCCATGGCGTTTCCTTCGACGTCCCGGCGCGCACCACGACCGCCCTCGTCGGCGCTTCCGGCAGCGGCAAATCCACCATTGCCCAGCTTCTGGCGGGTTTTTATCCCGTGCGGGCGGGCAGCGTATGCGTAGGCGGGCAAACGCTCAGCGGGCAGACCGTGGGCGGCATACAGGATCAGATCGCCGCCGTCTGGCAGGACTGTCACCTGTTTTACGGCACTGTGGAGGACAATATTCGCATGGGCAAGCCTGAGGCCACGCGCGAGGAGATCGAGCAGGCCGCGAAGGAAGCCAGCATCCACGATTTCATTTCCAGCCTGCCTGACGGCTACCAGACCATGCTCGGCGAGCGCGGCATGCGCTTTTCCGGCGGCGAGCGGCAGCGCGTGGCGCTGGCGAGGGCGTTTTTGCGCGACGCGCCCATCGTCATCCTGGATGAAGCGACTTCCTCCCTGGACAGAAAGAACGAAATCGCAGTGCAGCGCAGTTTTCGCAACATCAGCCGCGGCAGGACGGCGCTGGTCATCGCCCACCGGCTGGCCACCATCCAGAACGCCGACCAGATCATCATCATGGAAGGCGGACGCATCCTTGCCAAAGGCACGCACGCGCAGCTTATGCGCGATTCGGCGCAGTACCGCAAACTCATGGGCGGCCAGCTCACGGCGGCAAAAGGAGGGGATTCCGCATGAGCGGCGTGAAAAAGGAAAAGCCGCGTCTCAAATACGCCGTGGAACTTTCCCGGCACATCCAGGGCTTCGGCCTGTATCTCACCCTCGCCATCCTCTGCAACCTGATGTTCAAGCTGCTGCCGCTGGCGACCAGCCTGGTCACCTCCTACATGGTTTCCAGCGTGCTGCTGGGCGAGGCCAGCCAGGTGATTCGGCTGCTGGCAGCCTGCGGCGTGCTGGTCATCCTGCTGTCGCTGTTTTCCTACCTCGATGTGCAGGTGAGCCACGACATGGCCTACCGCATCCTTACCAAGCTGCGCGACCAGTGCTATGCCAAGCTGGA
>DVOU01000032.1:0-24219 GCA_018713365.1 Candidatus Pullichristensenella excrementipullorum | reverse complement strand
CATGCCATAGGCGTCCGCAAACGTCAGCCCATCCACGCCCTTGAGCGAGATGAAGATCACCGGGAACTTTCCCATGTACTCCTCGCACAGCGCCGTTTCCTTCGAGATCGCCAGACCGTCGAACAGCGTCCTGTCCGCCCCGATCTCAAAAAAGCTCTTGAGCATGCTCATGTTCAGCGTCTTGCCAAACCGCCGCGGGCGGGTAAAAAGATTGACCTTGCCCCAGTTGTTCAGCAGGTCGCGGATCAGGCCCGTCTTGTCAATATAATAAAAGCCATCCTGCCGCATCTCCGCAAAGCTCTCGATGCCCACCGGCAGTTTCATATTGTTCATACGCGCCCCCACTTTCCGCGCCGCGTCGTTTCTCTGCAAAAGGAACTTTCGCTCAACTCCATTTTACCATAAACCCCGGCTGTTATCAACGGTCAGACTTGCCGGGGACAGGGCCATGCCCGCATAAAACCACAGCTCCACGCGAAGAATATCCTTGAAACGGAGGAGCTATGGCGAAGACCAGACCAGACATGACCGCGCAGAAAAAACAGGCTGTGATCGAACAGCTCTGGCTGACATATTTTAACGATACGCTCTACGCAAAGGGGCTGATCACGGAGGAACAGCGCAATGCCATGCGCCTGACCATCCGAAGCCGCACTGCGGCCAAAGCGCGATGAGTTCCGGGCGGCGATTGCGATGCGCAGTCGCCGTCCGCTTTTGCTGCGCTTGAAAAGGTCGTTGAACCGTGATATACTGTATATGAAAATGATTTTGCGAACTTTATGAAAGGGGCCGCCATGGACATACATTCTGTCAGGCAACAGCTGCGGACAAAGAGCATCTATGACATTCCGCTGCGCGTCACCTATTACGCCCGCGTCTCCTCGGAATCGGACGAACAGCTGAACTCGCTGGGCAACCAGATCGGCTATTATGAAGACTTCATCCGCAAAAATCCCGCCTGGACGTTCGTGCCGGGTTACATCGACGAGGGACTGTCCGGCATTTCCACCAGGCGCCGCGAAAACTTCAACCGCATGGTGGACGATGCCGAGGCGGGAAAGTTCGACCTCGTCATCACCAAGGAGATCTCCCGCTTCGCCCGCAACACGCTGGACTCCATCCAGTACACCCGCCAGCTCCTCGCCGCGGGCGTGGGCGTGTTTTTCCAGAACGACAACATCAATACGTTGGACGAGGATTCGGAACTGCGCCTGTCCATCATGTCCTCCATCGCCCAGGACGAGCTGCGCAAGCTCTCCTCCCGCGTGAAATTCGGCCATCAGCAGGCCATCAAACAGAGCGTGGTGCTGGGCAACAGCCGCATCTTCGGCTATACAAAGCGCGACGGGCGGTTGATCGTCGACGAGGAAGAGGCAGTGATGGTGCGGGAACTGTTCGAGCTGTACGCCACCGACCAGTATTCCATGAAGCAGCTGGAAAACCTCTTCTGGGAAAAGGGCTACCGCAACCACAATGGCAAGAAGATCGCCCACCCCACCATGTCGGGCATGATCTCCAACCCCAAGTACAAGGGCTACTATGTCGGCAACAAGGTCAAGGTGGTGGACATGTTCACCAAGAAGCAGAAGTTCCTCCCGCCGGAGGAATGGGTGATGTTCAAGGATGAAACGGGCAGGATCGTCCCGGCCATCGTTTCCGAGGAGGTGTGGGAGCGGGCCAACGCCGTGCTGCGCCGGCGCAGCGAGGACGTCAAGAACCGTCAGGGCATCTGCAACCACGCCAATCTGCTGACGGGCAAGCTGTTCTGCACCCACTGCGCAAGGCCCTACTACCGCCGCGATTCCGTGGACAAGCGGGGCAGGAGAAATTCCAAGTGGGTCTGCTCCGGCAAGATCAACAACGGCCGGGAGAGCTGCCCATCCATCCCCATCTACGAATCGGAACTGATCCCGCTCATCTTCGAGGTCTTCCGCGATACCAAAGAGGCCTCCGCGGCCATGATCGAGGAATACGAGCGCATGTACCGCGCGATGACCAGCGAGGGCGGCGCCGAAGCCAAGATCGCCGCGGCGCAGGGCGGCATCGAGCTGGCGCTGAAAAAGAAGAGCAAGCTGTTGGAACTGGCGGCGCTGGAGAGCATCACAGCGGCGGATTTCAAGGCCATGACGGCGCAGTGCAACGCCGAGATCCAGGCCGCCGAACGGGAGATCGCCGAACTGCGGGAACAGCAGGCCTCCAGCGAGGAATTTCGCGCCAACATGGAGCGCATCCGCAAGGCCCTGCGGGACGCCGAGCGCGACTGCGCCAACGGCAAGATCACCCGGGAGTTCATCGACACCTTCATCGACAAAATCTTCGCCACGCCGGAGGACGACGGCACCATCCGGCTGGACATTCGCATCTTCACCGGCGAACGCTGCGAAAAGTACCTGCAAAAGCTCAAAAGGCGGGCGAAATGCGAAGGTCGTTCGGGTCACACGTTCAAGAAGATGATCGAGGCGCAGGAGCAGAAAATGCACTGACGCGCCCCGGGCATCGGGAGCGGCCCTCGCGCCGCTCTCTTTTCTTTGCCCGCCCGCGCCTTGACAATTTTCCCCGCACAGGCTACAATATTCATGGCAAGTATCGAATACATGAGGTGTTTGCGCATGAGCGATCTGTACTATCCCCTCAAGGTGGCGGGGCTTACGCGGCAGTTGCCCCTCTGTCCCATCAGCGACGATATGATGATCGGCGCCTTCGTCATCTTCGGCGATACGGAGCTGACCATGGCCTGCGCCCGCGAGCTGAACAAGCTCGTCCCCGAACACGACGTGATGATCACCGCCGAATCCAAGGGCATCCCCCTCATCTGCGAAATGGCGCGGCTGGCGGGGGAGAAGCGCTACCTGTTGGCGCGCAAGTCGCCCAAGCTCTACATGCGCAACGTCTTTTCCACGGAAGTGCGCTCCATCACCACCGGCCACCGTCAGGTGCTTTGTCTGGACGGCGACGACGCCGAGTACATGAAGGGCAAGCGCGTGGTCATCGTCGATGACGTCATCTCCACCGGCGAATCGCTGCGCGCGCTGGAAACGCTGGTCGAGCATGCCGGCGGCCAGATCGTCGGCCGCATGGCCATTCTGGCCGAGGGCGAAGCCGCCGACCGCGAGGACATCATCTATCTGGAAAAACTCCCCCTCTTCAAGAGCGACGGCACGCCCATCGCGTAAAGCAGGAAAGAAAAGGGCCGCCCGCGCAGGACGGCCCTTTGACATATCGCCGGTCAATTCCAGTTGATGGAGAGCTGTTTCTTCTTCGCCGCGCAGTCGGCCAGATACAGGTTGATGAGCGTCTGACAGGGGATGCCGGACTGGTCGGACTGGGCCTTGAAATCGTCGATGGTATCCGCGTCCAGATTGATGGTTATCTGCTTTTTCAGCTTTTTTGCGTAGGGGTTTTTTCGCGCCCCGCTGAAATCGTATTCATCAAGCATTTCAAACACCTCCATTGCCAAAGGAATGATATTGTCTGCACTCGTTCGCCGTCGCCTTTCGCGCGGAGATAAGGCCAGAGTGCTTTTGCCCTCAAACACCGTTTTCGACTCCCTGAAACGCATGGCTATACTTATATTATAATTATCCCATAATGATCTGTCCAGTTCCATGCGCCGCTCCTTTTTTGCGAAATTTTCCTTCCCCGTCAACCTTTCCGCCCTTTCCACCGTCTATAAAGCGAATACGTATTCAAGAGCTGGGGGATACCCATGGACGACAGGCAATTCACGCAGCGGGCGCTCGATTGCCAGCGCAAGCTGTACCGCGTGGCGCTGTCCATGCTGCGCTGCGACGCGGACGCCGCCGACGCCATTCAGGAGGCGGTGTTCAAGGGCTGGCTGCACCGGGGCGCGCTGCGCGACGGCGAGCGCTTCGAGGCGTGGCTGACGCGCATACTGGTCAACGAGTGCCGCAACATACAGCGCCGCTGGAAAAGGCGCGGCGAACCGCTGGACGAGGCCCGGGCCGCATCGCTTGAACAGCCGCCGCCCGACCCCGCGCTTTACGACGCCCTCATGTCCCTGCCGGAAAAACTGCGCCTGCCGCTGGTGCTGCACTATCTGGAGGGCTACTCGCTCAAGGAGATCTCCGCCATCCTCGCCATCCCCCAGACCACGGTCAAATCCCGCCTGCATCAGGGCCGCGCCGCCCTGAAGCGCGCGCTTTCCACGGAGGTGGAACCATGAAGGACTTGCACAATGCGTTCCCGCCCACCCCGGAGCGCGTCGAGGACGCCATTTACGAGGGCGTCCGCCGCGCCCGCCGCCGCGCGCTCATGCGCCGCCGCCTGCAGCGCCTTGCCGCCGCCGCGGCGGTGGTGGCCGTACTTGTTGGCGCGTTCTCCTTCCTGCGCGGCCGCGTGCGCCCGGATACCGTATTCGGCCCGGGCGGCCAGCGCGCCCTCTCCGGCCCCGCCGCCCAGAGCGCCTCGCCGCGCCCGACGGACGCGCAGCCCAGCCCCGCGCCGACGCAAAGCGCGTCGCCTGACCCGACGAGCGCCCTGCCCAGCCCCGCGCCGACGCAAAGCGCCTCGCCGCGCCCGACCCTCACGCCGACGCCCGAGCCGACGGAGGCCTCGCAAACGCGGGCCGAGGCCCCGGCGGACGGCGACCTCGCCTCCGTCCCCGAACTTCCTGCCATCGCTGCGGGCGAAGCGGCGGACGCGCCCATCGCCACGGACGAAGCGCCCCTTGCCGCCGTCTCGCCCGAGCCGACGGAGTCCTATGAGACGCCCCTCCCCGCGATGGCGCAGCCGTCCGCGGACGCGATGGAACTGCCCGCCGCAGAAGCCGAACAGCTGGCGCTGAGCCTTGGCCGCTATATCGCCTCCGATCCCGATGCCGAGGCGGAAGCGCTCCTCGCCGCCGACCCGCTGGAAATGGGGGTCTGCTTTTCCACCGACACCGGCACGTGGTTCCACGTCGAGTCCAACTGCATGAACATGACCGGCGCAAAGCAGCGCACGCTGCGCGAGGCGCTGGCCATGGGGCAAGACTTCTGCCCGGCGTGCATCTCCTTTGCCAAAGACGACGGCGACCCCGCGTGGAGCCGGGAAGCGGACGAATACTACCACGCCAGCGCCCTCTGCGCCGGCATCGAGGACGAGGCTGAGGAAGCGGAGACCGCCCTGACGCTCGTCTCCCGCGCCCGCCTGCAGGGCAAGCTGCCCTGTCCGAACTGCGTCACGCGGGAACAGACCGCGCCCGCCGTCCTCACGGGCCTTCTCTACTGCACCGCCGGCGGCGAGTGGGTACACGCGGCGCCCAACTGCAAAGGCATGCGCGATCCCATGGGCTGTTTGCTTTCGCATGCGCTGGAAATGGGCAAGTCCATCTGCCCGGACTGCATCGGCCCGGACTGCATCTACGTAAACGGCGTCGTCTGGGAGCCGGAAGCCGGGCAACTGCTCATCTCCGCGGACATCTGCGCGTCCGCCAGCCGTCTTGATCCCATTTCCGGCGCGTATATCGACGTTTCCGCCATGGACGCCGTCTCCACCGGCCTCAACAGCTGGGACGAAGCCGTGCTTGCCTCCGCCGCCTCCGTCGCCGGGGAAACGCCGCTGCGCGTGGATACGCGCGAACTGGACATCGCCTGCGACGCCGGAGACAGCGTCGCCGCCGCCGAATGGACCGACGCGGGCGGCCGCCATTTGCGCTTGCTCCTGAGCGGCGTGACGGAGGAAGAAGCCGCGTCGCTGGAACTCTCCGTCACCGTCAGCGAGCGCTTTTACTGCCTCTGGGACGGACAGCTGTTCGTCCATTCCGCGCCCAGCGTGGAGACGCGCCTTTCCCCGCTCGGCGCCTCGCTCAACTACGTCTACGATGACGCGGGCAACTGCGTCCGCTTCGCCCCCGGCAACATGCTGGAAGCCTACGACTGGAGGCAGGACGCCGCCGTGGAACCGTCCTGGGCCATCGAGGGCATGGACGCCGACGCCCACATCGCCCTGTACCGCCTCGACGCCATTTCCGAGAGCGCGGACGGCATGGTCATCCTCGAAGTGCGCACCCCGGCGAACGCGACCATTTCCCCGGACTTTGGCGGCGCGCGCCGCGTCCGCGTGGGCACGCGCGCCGAGGGCGAGGAACTTGTCCACACCGCCATCCTTTCAGACGAGCAGGCTGAGGCTGTGTTTGAAGACCCGTCGCTGCTGGGTTTTGCAGAAACGCCCGTGGTCAACGCCTATTGACGCCGTATCGCGCAAAAAAGCCGCCCCCGACATGGAGGCGGCTCCCTTTTTACGCCTTCGTCCGCGTTTTGCGCACCAGCCGCTCGTGCATCAGCACCATCACCGCCAGCGCGACGAGCAGGAAGGCGGGGAAGAGGCCGATGCTGATATGACCGGCGATCAGCCCGAACACGGGCGGCATCAGCAGCGTGCCCACATAGGCGCTGGCCATCTGCACGCCGATGAGCGCCTGCGACTTTTCCGCGCCGAAGCGCTCCGGCGTGGAATGGATGATGCAGGGGTAGATGGGCGCGCAGCCCAGCCCGATCACCACCAGTCCGGCAAGCGCCGCGCCCGTTCCCAGCGGCAACAGCGACAACAGCGCGCCCAGCGCCACCAGCGCCTGCCCCGCGCGGATCATCTGCGCGTCGGAAAAGCGCATGGTCAGAAAGCCGTTCAAAGCCCGCCCCACGGTGATGCCGATGAAGAAGAGGCTGGCGTACCCGGCGGCCGCCTCCGCGCTCACGCCGCGAGCGAGGGCCAGATAGCTGCTCGCCCACAGCATGGTCGTCGCCTCCACGGCGCAGTAGCAAAAGAAGGCTGCCATCACGTCCTTCGCCCCGGGGATGCGCACGATCTCCTTCAGCGACAGCGCCCGCCCCACGTCCGCCGCCGCGTCCTCCGCCCGCGTTTGCGCGGCGCGTTTTTTCCACAACGGCAGGCTGAGGAACACCGCCAGCGTGATGGCGAACTGCAAAATGGCGATGTAGCGGTATCCCGCGTTCCAGCCCTGCCCGCCGGTGAGCGCGTATTCCATCACATACGGCCCCACGGTGGTGCCCACGCCCCACATGCAGTGCAGCCAGCTCATGTGGCGGCTGGCGTAGTGAAGGGCCACGTAGTTGTTCAGCGCCGCGTCCACGCTGCCCGCGCCCAGCCCGTAGGGGAAGGCCAAAATACACAGGGCGAGGAAGGACCTGCTCAGCGAAAAGCCCAGCAGCGCCAGCGCCGTCAGAAGCACGCTCAGCGCCGTCACCAGCCCCGCGCCCAATCTGCGCGTCAGCCGGTCGCTCTGCAAGCTGGACACCACCGTGCCCAGAGCGATGATGGTGGAAATGACGCCCGCGCTGGATACGGGCACGCCCAACTGTGCCTGCATGCTCGGCCACGCCGCCCCCAGCAGCGAGTCCGGCAGACCCAGACTGATGAACGCCAGATAGATGACGGTCAACAACAGCTGTACCACGAAAGCCCCTCCCGAATTTTGTTGCGATACCATAATAACGCCAAAAAACGCTTGATTCAAGCCGAATTTCGCCGTATACTGTAAAAAAAGCGACGAAGTGGGGGAGAGCCATGGAGATCAGAGCCTGCGTGTTCGATGTCGACCACACCCGCAGGGAATTGCAGGCCCACGGCACGCCGGAATTTCCCTGCGCCGGCTATGAAACGCTCTACACCGCCGGGCCGGAGGGCGACATCTGCTGGCACTGGCACGAGGACATGGAGCTTTGGCAGGTGCTTGAAGGGGAGATGGAGCTGCGCGTGCCCGGCCGCGCCCTGTTGCTGCGCGCGGGGGACTGCGCCGCCGTTGACCAGAATATGCTCCACGCCGGCGAGACGCGGCGCTCCTGCCGCCTGCGGGCGCTGGTATTTTCGCCCGCATTGGTGACGGGTGGGCCGGACACGGTGTTTGCCCGCCGCTACCTTCGCCCACTCAGCGCCTGCGCCGCCTTCGACGCCTGCGCCCTCGATGCGGAGGAGGGGCGGGCGTTCGAGGAAGCCTTCGCGGCCCTGTCCGCGGGCGGGGAGGGCTTTGAGTTCGCCGTCCGTGAGGCGCTTTCGCGGCTCTGCCTGTCCCTCTTTCGCCGCTTTGCGCCGTCGGAGAGGATGAGCGCCCCGCCAGACGCGGACGGCGAGCGCCTGCGCGCCATGCTGGCCTTTCTGCACGAAAACTACGCGCGCCCCATACAGCTCTGCGAGGTCGCCCGCGCCGCCAACATCAGCCCCCGCGAATGCCTGCGCTGCTTTCAGCGCGCCATCCAGACCCCGCCGATGCAATACCTGCTCAAATACCGCGTGCAGCGCGGCGCGGAACTTTTGCGCGACCGCCCCGCCGCCACGATCGCGCAGGTAGCCGCCGCCTGCGGCTTCGACAGCCCCAGCAATTTTTCCAAAAACTTCCGCCGCTTCTACGGCCTCTCCCCAAGGGAGCATCGACGGCAGGCGCGGTGAGGCGCAAAAAAGCGGCGGGCGCGCCGCCGCCTGTCTCTCCCGGGAACTTCAAGGCCGCGGGTCTTCCTGCGGCTCGTCTGATTTGTCGAAACTGCGCTGCTGCGCGCGTTCGGCCAACACACGGGCGTACTCCCCCGGCGCGTCCAGCCGGGCGGGAGGCTGCGCCTCCGCCGCCTTGCCGCAGAAGGCATACAGCGCCAGGATCAGCGCAATGCCCGAGGCGGCAAAGCACACGGCTTTGGAAATGGTCGCCCCTGCGATCTCTCCGCCGCGCAGGCCGGCTTCGATGATAAAGTTGTAGGCGTCGCCGCCAACGTATTCCTCCATGCCGCCCTCATCCAGATCCTTCCAGGAGGGGATGTACTTGTCCGGCACGGCGATGCAGAAACCCGCCACCAACAGCGCGATGGCTACCAATAGACCGACGATCCCAACGAATTTCCTTTCCATATGTTCCTTCCTCCCTTTGTGTCAGGCGTTTTTGCCATTTTGATTATACAACGGATGGCGGCGGCGCGCAAGTTCGCGGCGCGCCGCTCGTGCGCCTACGGTCATCCTCGGCGACATCCCGGCGCTTCTCATCAGGTTTTTACGCCATTTTTATTGATTTTTTTCGGGGGGGGGTATTATAATACTCACTCATAAGGAGGGAAGCTCCATGCTCGAGATACGCAATTTTTCCAAGACCTACCGGGGCGGCAAGCGCGCGGTGGACGATCTTTCCCTGCGCGTGGAACCGGGCTCCATCGTCGGCTTCATCGGCCCCAACGGCGCGGGCAAGACCACGACCATCCGCGCCGTCGTCGGCGTGCTGGATTTTGACGAGGGCGATATATTGATCGGCGGCCATTCCGTGCGCCGCGAGCCCATCGAGTGCAAAAAGCTGCTGGCCTATGTGCCGGACGACCCGAACCTCTATGAATACCTCACCGGCATGCAGTACCTGAACTTCATGGCCGACGTCTTTGGCGTCAGCGCCGAAGACCGCGAGGCGCGCGTGCGCGAATACGGGGAACTGTTCGGCCTCACCATCAATCTGGGCGACGCCATCGGCTCCTTCTCCCACGGCATGAAGCAGAAACTGGCGCTGATGGGCGCGCTCATCCACGATCCCAAACTGCTCATCCTCGACGAGCCCTTCGTCGGCCTCGACCCTGTGGCGGCGCACGCCTTCAAGCAGCAGATGCGCGCCCTCTGCGACCGCGGCGGCGCAGTGTTTTTCTCCACGCACGTGCTGGACGTGGCGGAAAAACTCTGCGACAAGGTCGCGATCATCAAAAACGGCCGCCTCGCGGCCTTCGGCGACACCGACGCGGTGCGCGGCGATGGCTCGCTGGAGGAACTGTTTCTGGAGCTGGTGGAAAAATGAAGAAACTTTCCCTGCTTTTGCGGCTGGACCGCTATGAGCTGCTGGGCATCAACCGCCGCATGCACGATCCCGCCCGCCGCCTGAGCGGCAAGTTACTGCTCGCGCTCGTCGTTCTCGCCGCCCTCGCCACCGTGGGCGTGGCCTTTGCCTACTGCATGGGCATCGCCTACGCGCTTTCTGTCATCGGCGCGCTTTCGGTGTTCCCGGTGATGCTCGTCTCCGTCTCGGCGCTCATTTCGCTGGTCACCACCATCGTCAAGGCCCCGGACGCCCTCTTCGGCACGCGTGATCTGGACAGGCTTTTGTCCCTGCCCATCCCCGCGCGCACGGTGGCCACGGCGCGCGTGTTGAAGATCTACGGCATGGATCTGCTTTTCACGCTGCTCATCCTCGTCCCCGGCGGCGTGGCCTATGGCATCCTCGCCCGGCCCGCGCCCGCGTTCTACGTTTCCTACGCCCTCTGCGCGCTGGCCGCGCCGATGATCCCGGCGGTCGTGGCCTCGCTGCTGGGCGCGCTGGTGGCGCTGGCGGGCGCGTCCATCAAGCGCCTGCGCTACGCCGGGCTTTTCCTGATGTTCATTGCCCTCATCGGCGTGGTGGTCGGCTCCAGCTATCTCAGCTCCACCGCCGCCAACGCGGAGATGTTCATCGACTTTGCCAGGGGCTTCAGCGAACTCTTTGCCCGCGTCTATCCGCTCGCCGGCCTCTATGAAAAGGCCGTGACCGGCGACGCGCTGGCGCTGCTGCTCTATGTCGGCGCCTCGCTGCTGTCCATCGCGCTGGCGGGAGCGCTGTTTGGCCGCTTCTTCGTGCGCATCAACTCCTTCCTCAGCGCGCGCACGCACCAGAAGCGCTTCGTGCTGGGCGCGCAGCGGCAGTACAGTCCCCGCGCCGCCCTGCTCGCGCGTGAATGGCGGCACTTCCTCTCCATCAACAGCTATGTACTCAATAGCGCCTTCGGCCCCATCCTCTCGCTGGTGGCGGTCGTCGCGCTGGCCATCCTCGTGCCTCGGGAGACCATCGACATGTTCCTCCAGCTCGAGGGCCTTGACAGCCTCGCCCTTTCCGTGTTGCCCTTCGCGCTCAGCTGGCTGATCTCCATCGGCCCCACCACGGCCTGTTCCGTCTCGCTGGAGGGCAAGGAATTGTGGATCGTCAAGACGCTGCCCATCCCGGCCCGCGAATGGCTGCTGCCCAAATTGCGGCTGAACCTGCAGCTGTTCACGCCCTTTGCCATCCTCGATTCGCTCGTCATTGCCTGGATATTCCGCGCAAGCGGCGTGGCGCTGGCGGTGCTTTTGCTGATGCCGGTGCTGATGGGCGTGTTTTCCGCGCTCATCGGCCTGATTATCAACTGCAAGTTCCCGCGCTTTGACTGGACCAACGCCGCCAAGCTGGCCAAGAACAGTGCCGGCGTGGTGGCGGCGGTGTTCATCTCCATGGCGCTGTGCCTGGGCGGCCTGTTTTTGACCATCAAGCTGCCCCTGCCGGACCCCATGCTGTTGCCCACCCTCTTCACCGCCATCCTCGCCCTCGCCTGCATCGCCCTCTACCTGCTCATCCGCGCCCGCGCGGAGAAGTGGGCCGCGGCCATGCATTGACCCCAAAACATCCAGGAAGCCGCCCGACATCCCGCCGGGCGGCTTTGCTATGCCTTCTCTGCGAAGCGGCTCTGCATTTCCCGCAAAAGGAGCCGCGCGGCGGGGGAGAACACCTGATATTTTTTCCATACCACGTTCAGCTCCGATCCCAGCGCGGGCGCGAGCGGGCGGAAGCAGAGGGGGCTGTCCTCCCCAGTGTCCGCCAGACCGTCGATGGTCAGCGCGTAGCCCATGCCCGCCTCCACCATGCGACAGGCGTTGTAGACGAGGTTGAACGTCGCCGCCACCTCCATCTTCTCAAAGTCATCGCCGAACCACTCGCCGTATTTATTGCCCGTGTGCCCCTGCAAAAGCGCCTGCCGCGAGCAGATCAGCGGCACGCCCAGCAGGTCGCCCCGGCGCACGCTCTCCTTGCGCGCCAGCGGGCTGTCCTTGCGCATCACCACGCCCCAGCGATCCTTCACCGGCAAGTTCAGGTAGTCGTATTTGGAGATGTCCGCCGGCTGGATGAGGATGCCGAAATCGAGGAGCCCCTTGTCCAGCCGCTCGGTCACATCCTCGGCGTTGCCGCTGAACAGGTGGTAGCGCACCCTCGGATGACGCACGCGCACCTCGCGGGCAATGTCGGCGATGAGGCGCACGGCCTGCGTCTCGCCGCCGCCGATGTAGATGTCGCCGCGCACCGCCTCGCCCATGGAGGCAAACTCCGCCTCGGTCCTGTCCACCATGGAGAGTATCTCCTCTGCGCGCCTGCGAAAGAGCATCCCCTCCGCCGTCAGGGCCACGCCGTGGCTCTTGCGCACCAACAGCGCGTGTCCCAGTTCTTCCTCCAGATCGCGTATCTGCCGCGAGAGCGTCGGCTGCGTCAAATGCAGAAAAGCCGCCGCCCCGGCGATGTTCCCCTCGCGCGCCACGGCGAGGAAATAGCGCAACACCCGTATTTCCACGCGCCCACCTCCTGCCGCCATTGTATCGCGCCGACCTATGCCTGTCAAGCATATCATGCAATAAAAACAAAGTATTTGCTATTTTATCCGCCGCGGGATACAATGGAGACGTCCGGGCGGGGAAATTGCCCGCCGGACAGCGCGTGAGCGGCTGCCGCGACCGCCCGCTCTGCGCCCTGCAAAGCGACGAACCCAGAAACGGAGGTTTTAGATATGGAAGAAAAATTCGACCTCACCCAGGAATGGGACAAGACCTTCCCCGGAGCGACAGGGTGGATCACCGCAAAGTCACCTTCCACAACCGCTACGGCATTGCGCTCGCCGCCGACCTCTACGCGCCGAAGAACGCCTCCGGCAAATTGTCCGCCGTCGCCGTCTGCGGCCCCTTCGGCGCGGTCAAGGAGCAGGCTGCCGGCCTCTACGCCCAGACCATGGCCGAGCGCGGCTTCCTCACCATCGCCTTCGATCCCTCCTTCACCGGCGAGAGCGGCGGCCAGCCCCGCTGCATGGCCTCTCCGGACATCAACACCGAGGACTATCAGGCCGCCGTGGACTTCCTCAGTACGCGGGAGGACGTTGACCCCGCGAAGATCGGCATCCTTGGCATCTGCGGCTGGGTCGGTCTGGCGCTGAACGCCGCCGCACTTGACACGCGCGTCAAGGCCACCGCCGCCATCACCATGTACGACATGGCCCGCATCGCCGCCAGAGGCTATTTCGACGCGGCGGACAGCGAACCGGCCCGCCACGAGGCGCGCAGGGCCTTCAACGCCCAGCGCACGCTGGACTACCAGAATGGCGCCTACGCCCTCGCCGGCGGCGTGGTCGATCCCATCCCGGAGGACGCGCCCTTCTACGTCAAGGACTATCATGCCTACTACAAGACGGAACGAGGCTATCATCCCCGCTCGCTCAACTCCAACGGCGGCTGGAACGTCGTGGGCACGATGTCCTTCCTCAACCAGCCCATCCTCTGCTACGCGAACGAGATCCGCTCCGCCGTACTCATCGTCCACGGCGAAAAGGCGCACTCCTGCTACATGAGCCGCGACGCCTACGCGCGGATAATGGACGGCAACCCCTGCCCGGATAACAAGGAACTGCTCATCATCCCCGGCGCGGTACACACCGACCTCTACGACCGCGTGGACGTCATCCCCTTTGACAAGCTCACGGAGTTCTTCCGCAAATACCTGTAAAGCGCGGAAAGGAGTTTTGCATGAAACGTTCTGGCGTTGGCCTGCTGCTCGCGGCGCTCATCTGCGCGCTGCCCATCGCCGCGGCGGAGACGGCCTCCGCCCCCGTTTTCGACCTGGAAAACGGCACGGTGCGCTTAAACAGCGGCTACACCATGTCCATCATGGGTCTTGGCACCTACAGCCTTTCCGACGAGGAATGCTGCGATTCCGTGACCGCCCTGCTCGAAGCCGGAGGCCGCCTCATCGACACCGCATCCTACTACGGCAACGAGGCCGCCGTGGGCCGCGCCGTGCGCGATTCCGGCGTGCCGCGCGAGGAGGTGTTCGTCATCACCAAGCTCTACCCCTCGCAGTTCGCGGGCGCGGACGGGGCCATCGACGAGGCGCTTGAAAAGCTCGACATCGGCTACATCGACCTGATGCTTTTGCACCACCCCGGCGCGGGCGATGTGGAGGCCTACAAGGCCATGGAGCGCGCCGTCGCGGCAGGCAAGATACGCTCCATCGGCCTTTCCAACTGGTACGTGGAGGAATTGGAGGCATTCCTGCCCCAGGTGGACACCGTTCCGGCGCTGGTGCAGAACGAGATCCACCCCTACTATCAGGATCAGGACGTCGTCCCTTACATCCAGAGCCACGGCATCGTCGTGCAGGGCTGGTACCCCTTCGGTGGGCGCGGCCACACGGCGGAGCTGTTGGGCGATGAAGTCATCGTGGACATCGCCGGGGCGCACGGCGTCACCGCCGCGCAGGTCATCCTGCGCTGGAACCTGCAAAGGGGCGTAGTGGTCATCCCCGGCTCCAGCGACCCCGACCACATCCGCGAGAACCTCGATATCCTCGACTTTTCCCTGACAGAGGAGGACATGGCCCGCATCGCCGCGCTGGACCGCAATGAAAAGCATGACTGGTATTGAAGCGCGGGAGAAATGCCGCGCCCATGACAGGCGGCTATTCTCCAAAGCGCTGTCTCTGGGCGGCCTGTTTTTGACCATCAAGCCGCCCCTGCCGGACCCCATGCTGCTACCCACCCTCTTCACCGCCATCCTCGCCCTCGCCTGCATCGCCCTCTACCTGCTCATCCTCGCCCGCGCGGAGAAGTGGGCCGCGGCTATGCACTGAGAGGCAAACAAAAAGCCGCCCGGCGGACAAACCGGGCGGCTCACAGCCCGACCGCGAAGATCGCCCTGATCTACATGGATCAGCGGCGATCTTTGTCTTCCCCGGCTTGGGAGTTTTTCCAACGCACGGCTCGTCTGTTGACAAAGAGTGGGTGTATATCGGAGCGGTGCGGGAGCCGCGCCGCCGCCATACACAACGGCAGGATACAGGCTTCCCCTTCAACAGGCGCGACGCCTGCCGATTTGCGGCCCGCCGGTCGCCTCCGCGACAATGGCAGAAACCGTAAAGAATACTGTTTTCCCAAAGAAGAATGTTAAATCATGCGTTGATATATCGAAGGACAGTAAAGTGCAACACTTGGAGGTTGACCTTCGGTACACTGTATACAGGGGCTATGACACGCCATGCGTTACCCACCACCGCCGCCGCTATAAAGGGCGCGGGGCGGGCGTCACACCACCACCACCGCCGCTATAAAGGGCGCGGGGCGACACGACACCACCGCCTCTGCTATACAGGCGGACGACCGCCACCGTTACGCGCACCACCGCCGCCGCTATATACGGCGGAAGCCCCCCGCACGCTCCTACAAAGGGGCGGAAACCACGACGCCGCCCGGAAGGGAGACCGACCGCGCGGCAGACACCACGGCACAAAGGAAAGGAGAACATTATGCAGGAAATGAACGACACCGAGTTCCTCCGCATGGTCGGCCAGCTCTACGAGTACGCCCTGAGCAGGGAAAACGACGACGATTACATCCTCAACATGCCGCAATACCTGAAACTGGTCGAGGCGCAGGCGTTCTTTACCCGTCTGGCGGAAGCAAACGACGGCACGGTAGAGACGGTGCGCCTCTCGCCGCGGGAGCGCTGCGCGGGGCTGGAAGCGCAGTTCCTCGTGCTGGACCTCA
This sequence comes from Candidatus Pullichristensenella excrementipullorum, assembly GCA_018713365.1. GTDB lineage: Bacteria > Bacillota > Clostridia > Christensenellales > Aristaeellaceae > Pullichristensenella > Pullichristensenella excrementipullorum. The sequence continues at coordinate 8,665 of DVOU01000032.1, read as the reverse complement.
AGCCCGGGGACCTGCCCGGCTTCTTCCGCGTGCTGCAATACAGCACCGGCCTTTGCCTAGACGCCAAGACCACAGGCGAGGTCTGCATGAGCATGACCATCCCGGACGTATTCATCAAGCGCTCGGAAGCCTCCCTGCCGGTGGCGGAGTTTGGCGAAGGAGAGCTTGACGAAGGAGAGTTTTGAACGGAGCGAGCGATCAGGTGCAATTCTTTGGCGGAAAATTTGCGCATACAAATCCATTCGTTTCGCGAAAACAACAAAATTCGCAACTGAATTGACAAAATCCGGCTTTGCACATATAATGGTATAAATTCCTGCTTCCCGGAGGCCCTATGGAACGATCGACTGTATTGACCAGAAGCCTTTGGGCGAAGTCCGCTCCCGTAAAGAGCCTGTGGCATCATATGCTGGATGCCGGCCTGTGCGCGGCCCAGCTCATTGAGGAGCAACGCTTTGCGGGCGCTCTGCGGCGGGTCGCGGAGCTTTTTTCGCTTTCCCCGCAGGAAGCAAAAGCGTTGATCGCCTATCTTTGCGCCCTCCACGATTCTGGAAAAGCGTCGCCCGCCTTCCAGAAGAAAGACGCGGCGCTGGCCGCTCCCTTTGCGCAGGAGGGCATGATCTCCATGCTCGATAAGGCGCAGGGTTTTCGCCACGAGCGCTATGGCGCGGACTGCTATGAGGCGCTGGGGGAGGAACTTGGCATCCCGCCGCTGGTGGCGCGCGTTTTCGCCAGCGCGATCCGGCTGCACCATCAGGGTAAGCACGGCCACGCAAGCGCGCCCAAGCGGGAAAAAGAGCGCTGGCAGGCGATGGGCGACGAGCTGCATCGGGCGATCATCGAAGTATTTCACCCTCCGCTGAAACAAATAAATACGTGTGGGCACTGCGACGCCGCGGTGATGGCGCTTTTGCCCATGATCGTCCTTGCGGACTGGATCGCGTCCTCGGAGCCGTTTGCGCATCTGGATGAGACCCTGAACGATGCCGCCTATATCTCCGCCTCGGCGGAAGTCGCGCGGGATGCGATCCATCGCTATGGCCTCTCTTCTCCGCAGACATTCCCGCAGATCGACGAATACCGGCAGATGTGGCCGGCATTTTCCGAATCCGCGCTGCGCCCCGTGCAGGCGGCCATACTGCGCCTTGCCGATCCTGCGGCAGGTCTGACCATCATTGAAGCGCCCATGGGCGAGGGCAAAACGGAGGCCGGGGCATTTCAGGCGGCGCGTGGCTGCTCTTTGTGGGGGAAACAGGGCATATACTTTGCGCTTCCCACGGCGGCGACCAGCAATCAGATGTTTACTCGCATCAACGATATGCTCTCCGCGCTGGGTCTGGACGGCGCGCGCCTGATGCACGGCATGGCATGGCTCGCCGGCGAAGACGAAGGGCAGGCGCGCGCGAATATGGAGGATAAACAGGACGCCTGCGACTGGCTGCGTCCCCTGCGGCGCGCCATGCTCGCCGAAAGCGCGGTCGGCACCGTCGATCAGGCGATGATGGCGGCCATGCCCATCCGCTATGGCTGCCTGCGCCTGCTGGGGCTGATGGGGAAAGCGCTCGTGATCGACGAGATCCACGCTTACGACGCCTATATGAGCGAGATCATTGAGCGGTTGCTGGAGTGGTGTCAGGCCCTGCGCATCCCCGTCGTGCTGCTTTCGGCCACGCTCACCGCGCAGAAGCGCAAACGCCTGGTGGAGGCTTACGGCGGCGCGCTGGAAACGGCCGGGGACGCTTATCCGCTGATCACCCAGGTGCGCGACGGGAAGGCGCTGGAGATTCCCGTCGACGGCTGCATAAAGCGGGGCGCGTTCCGTTTTGAACTTTTGCGCGCGTGGAAAGACGATCATGCGCTGGCCGAACGCGCCGTCGCGCGCGTCGCGCGGGGCGGCTGCCTGTGCGTTCTGATGAACACGGTGGCGCAGGCGCAGTCCGCGTGGAAGGCCATATGCGCGCTGGCGACGCCGGACACGGCGGTCATGCTCTTTCACGCCCGCTTCAAGGCCAGTCAACGCGACCATCTGGAAAAGGAATGCGTCCGCCTCTTCGGCAAGGACGGCGCGCGTCGCCCGCAAAAGGCCATCCTCGTCTGCACGCAGGTGGTGGAGCAGTCGCTGGACCTCGACTTCGACGGCATGATCACGCAGATCGCGCCCATCGACCTTTTGCTGCAACGCGCCGGCCGCGTGCATCGCCATGAGCGTCCCCGCCCTGCGGGCATGGAGGAAGCGCTCGTGGAGGTCGTCATTCCGGGAAACGAAGATTATGCCGAGACGGGGCTGATCTATGCGCCGTGGCTGCTCGCGCAGACGCAACAACTCCTGCCAAAGACCGTTCGCATCCCGCAGGACGTGCGCCGCGTGCTGGAGACCGTCTACCGCCAGCCGGACGACATCCCCCAGGCGTGGGCGGAGATGATGTTCTCGGAGCAGCGCATGCAGGCGCAGGCGGGCGGCAATATGCTGCCCCGACCCGACCCGCGCCGCTTTTTCGGCTGGGACGCTCCCGGCGAGCGCTTTTCCATGGAGGAGCCGGAGGAAGGGACCGCCGCCAGAACGCGGTTGGGCGACTGTTCGGCGCGCGTGGCGCTCCTGCCCGAGGAGACGATTGAGAAGCTGCTCGCCGCGCCGCTCGATCACGCGCTGGCGCGTCTGGCATTTGAAAACAGCTTTACCATCCGCGAATCCCTGTCCGCAGGCGAAAAACAGGAGCTTGCGCGGGAGGGCGAAGGCCTGTGCCGGGGCCTGTGGCTCGTTCCCGAAGAACGGCTGCCGGTGCGGCTGGGCAGAACGAAGCTCGACTATGACGGCGCGCTCGGCGCGCTTAGCGAAAGGGTGCGATGCGATTGAAATTCAACGTGCTCCATGAACCCTGGATCCCCATGGCCAATGGGGAAAGGCACTCGCTTCTGTCGGCGCTGGAAAACGCTGCGGCGCTGCCGGGAGTCCTGTGCGCCTCGCCGCTGGAGACCTGCGCCGTCTATCGCCTGATGATCGCCTTTGCGATGGACGCCCTTCAGCTGCGGGACCGCGACGAGCGCGCGGCGCTGCTGAAGCGCGGCGCGTTCGACATGCGCCCGTTCCGCGAATATATCGAGCGTTGCGAGAGTGAAGGCGCGTCCTTTGATCTCTTCGACGCACGGCGGCCCTTCATGCAGTCGGCGTATGACGCGCAGGTGGATGGGGAGGAAAGTATCAAACCGGCAACGAATCTCGTTTTTGAAATACCGCAAGGGAACAATCATTTATTCTTTTGTCACCGTTCCGAAGTGAGGCTCCTGCCGGACGAGGCGCTAAGGTGCTTGCTGAGTACATATCTCTTTTGCCCGATTGGTGGAAGTGGATACCCTGCCGCGTTAAATGCCACAAAACCTTGTATATATGTGCTTCATCAAGGGGATACGCTGTTCGAGACGCTCGTTTTGAATATGCTGTCGATCAAGGAATGTGGCAATACAGAATATGGAAAGCCTGCTTGGAGAGCAGAAGCACAGGTGACCCCGCGAAAAGAATTTGCAAAGGTAGACATATTGCAGGGTTTGACGTGGCGACCGCGACGGGTAACTCTGATTTGCGAAGATGACGGATATATTTCGCTCGTCTATTGGAAAACCGGGCACAGATTTACTGGAGATATGTTCAGACGCGATCCACACGTTCCCTACTGCAAAAATAAGGATAAGTATACGGCTCTTATAGCGGAGGAGGGGCGTGCATTTTGGAGAGAACTCGGCGTCCTGGTGAAATCAAAAGAAGGAGGGAACAGTATACCACCATGGGTCGTTGAAAATACTCCGCAAGGGAGGAAAAAGCATCGCTTGATTGCTGTTGGCCCAATTACGGAAAGAGCTTCCTTTCTGGATATTTTGGAGGAAAAGATTATCGTTCCTGACGAGTTGCTCAACGATGAGGAACGGGGCGACATTCTTCGGGAAGATCTGCAATTCCTGGAAAACTGCGCGGCGGCGCTGCGACGAGCGGCCGATTCTGCCGGAGAGGGCGGAAGATCCGATCAGAAGAGTTTTCTCGCGCCGATCCTGCAAAATACGTTTTTTCAAATGGCGCACGACTATATTCTCGGTCCCTATCTGGAAGCGTTGACCGGCTGCGAAAGCGAGGAAGACTATCTTCGCCAGCGCGGGGATGTCCATGAAGAGGTATTGCGCATGTTGCTGCGAACGCTCGATAAGGAAAAACTCCGCCTTGGCGACGACGCCCGGAATCTTCAGATACAGGCGCGGATGCGCAAAAGCATTCTGATGAGATACTATGCGGAAAGGAAGAAGCGCGAAGATGAGTGGAAATGAACGTATCCTCGAACGATTGCGGACGCTCTCCAGCGGCGAGCGCGCCGCGTTGCGCAGGTGCGCGGGCCAGCCCCTGTCCGTGGCAGACGGGCGGGCCTTGCAGGCATTGTTCCGGGTCCTGCCAGCGGATGTCGCGCCCCGGGAACAGGGCAAGTGGTTCGCGGCGCTCTCCATCGCCTGTCTGTGGGATGTCGAGGAAGCCCATGTAAAGGCGGGCATGCCGCGCATGCTGCGCGCCTATGCGTTGGCCATGGAGTCCGGGGGCTTGGACAGCCGCCTGCGCGCCGTGCTGGACGCCCGCTGGGACGAGGGCGGCTATCTCGCCGGAAAACTCGCGCGCCTCGCGCGCATGTTGCGCGCCAGCGACCGGCTGGCCATGCCGGACATGGACGCTCTGCTCGACGACTTGAAGAAATGGAACTATGATTCGCGCGGCGTACAGCTGCGCTGGGCCAATGAGTACTACCTGAGCGAGAAGGAGGAAAAAACGGATGCTGATCGAGATACACATGCTTAAAAACTACCCCGCCACCAACCTCAACCGCGACGAGACGGGCGCGCCCAAGACCTGTTTCTTTGGCGGCGCGCAGAGGGGCCGCATCTCCAGCCAGTGCCTGAAGCGCAGCTGGCGCACGTCGCCGCTGTTCGACGCCTTGAAAAGCAAAGGCTGGCGCTCGCGCAATCTGCCCGATCTGGTCGCCGCGCAGTTGAGCGATCTGTCGGAGGAAGCCGTCGCCCATGCCCGCAAGATGCTCACTGGCATCGCCAACAAGGACGGCAAAATGGATGAAAAGGATCTCATCACCGGACAGCTGATCTTCTTCTCGCCCGAGGAAGTGCATTTCCTCGCGGAGACCGTGCGCGCTCTCTGGAACGACGGGGCGGGCGGAGAGATCAAAAAGTTCCTCAAGCTGAAACCCGGAGACATCGCCGATGCGGTCAAAAAGGCGCAGGCGCGCGCCATCACGCTGGACATCGCCCTCTTTGGCCGCATGGTCACCTCGGCCGCGTTTGTCAACGTGGAGGCCTCCATGCAGGTCGCGCACGCCGTTTCCACGCATGCGCTCGATCTGGAGAGCGACTACTTTACCGCCGTGGACGACCTGCTCACCGGGCAGGACGAGACGGGCGCGGGCATGATCGGCGATATCGACTTTGACAGCTGCTGCTACTATCAGTACGCCTCGCTGGACATGGACAAGCTGCGCGAGAACCTCAAGGATTCGCCCGAGGCGCTCGCCCGCGTGGACGAATTGATCCCGGTGCTGCTCCGGGTGATGGCGCTGAGCAACCCCAGCGGCAAGCAGAACAGCTTCGCCGGTCACGTCGCCCCCGACGCGATGCTGGTGGAGTTCAAGCCGGAGAAGATCCCCCTCAGCTACGTCAACGCCTTCGCAAAGCCCGTCTCCCGCTATTCCACGCAGATCGTCAAGGACAGCACCGACCGGCTGGCGCAGGAGGTCGACCTGATGGACGACTTTTACGCGCTGCCCGTCGCGCATCGCGCCTGGATGGCGCTTCGCTCGGAGAACGCGCCGCGCGCCTGCGAGCGCTTCGGCAGCTTTGCGGAACTCCTCGACGCCTGCGCGGCCTGGGCCAGGGAGTGACGGCCATGAAGCTGCTGATCTTGCGGCTAGAGGGCGCGCTGCAAAGCTGGGGCGAGCGCTCGCATTGGGATCACCGCGATACGGCGGTATTCCCGAGCAAATCCGGCGTCGTTGGCCTGTTGGGATGCGCGATGGGGCTGGAACGTGGCGACGCGCGCCTTGCTGAACTCGCGGACGCGCTTGCCTTCGCCGTGCGCGCCGACCGCCGCGGCACGGTGATGACGGATTATCATACCGTGCAGAGCCGTCGCGGCAAGTTTTTGAACACGCAGGGCAAGCCGCGCGGCGATACCATCGTTACCCCGCGGGAATATCTGGAGGACGCCTGCTTCACGGCGTTTCTCTCCGGCCCGGAGGACGTGCTGCTTGCCTGCGCGGACGCGCTGCGCAGCCCCGTATGGGTGCCCTGTCTGGGGCGCAGGAGCTGCCCGCCCGCCCGTCCGCTGTTGCCGTGCCTGACGGGTGCCTATGACTCTCTGGAGGACGCGGCGCGCCGTTTCTGTTGGAAGGATATGGAGAACGCCCGCACGGAAAAGGACCTGTATTGCGAGATCGAAGACGCGCGCGGAACGCGGATGCGCAGCGACCAGCCGCTGGACGCTTCCCGCGACCGCTACGCTCCGCGCCGCGTCCGCCTGCTGTATGAAACGGGGGGATATCCATGTTCCTGACCTGCGCGGCCATCGACCGCAGGCATCCCAGCGCCCGGCAGGCGCTTAGCGATTGCTGCGACATGCACCGCAATGTGATGCGCCTGTTCGCGCCCGAGGACCATATGCGCGCCGAGGCGTGCGTACTCTTCCGCGTGCTGGAGGAGCGGGGGACGGCGCGGCTCTATCTGACGAGCGCGACGCCGCCCGACCTCTCCCGCGCCGCTTGGCTGTTTTACGGGAGGGATGCCCGGCAGAGGGATCTTTCGCCGCTGCTGGAACGGTTTCATCCGGGGCTTGCCCTTGGCTTCGACCTGCTCGCCTATCCCTGCAAGAAGGTGGATGTCGGCCGAGCCAACAGCGTGCGCGCTTTCTTGACGACTCCGGAAGAGCGGCGCGCCTGGCTCGTCCGGCAGGGGGAAAAGAACGGCTTTGCCCTGCGCGCCCTGCGCGAAGATGGACCGGCGGATATGCGCGGCAAGCGCAGGACGGGCCTTGTACAGATCCGCGCCGTGCGCTTTTCCGGCGTTCTGGAGATCACGGACGCGGAGCGGTTCCGCGACGGCTATCTCCGTGGCGTCGGCCCGGAAAAAGCATACGGACTTGGAATGCTGATGCTGCGAAAGGTGTGACGCGCTTGCCGAAGGATCTCCATCAGCTGCCGAAGCTGCGCGACAGCCTGAGCTTTCTCTACATCGAACACGCGGTCATCGAGCAGGATGCGCTTTCCATCGTCGCCCTGCGGGAGGGAGAGCGCGTGCCCGTGCCCATCGCCGCCATGACGGTGTTGCTGCTTGGGCCGGGCGTGCGCGTCACCCACGCGGCGATCAAGGCGATCTGCGACAACGGCTGCACGGTGATCTGGTGCGGCGAGTTCGGCTCGCGCTTTTACGCGGTGGGCATGGGAGAGACGCGCAGCGCCGCCAACCTGCTTTTGCAGGCCAAACTGTGTATGGACGAAACAGCGCACATGGAGGTCGTGCGGCGCATGTATGTGCGGCGCTTTCCAGACATGGACTGTTCGGGACTGACGCTGCGGCAGATCCGCGGTCTGGAGGGCATCCGCGTGCGCGAAGCCTATCGCCAGTTTGCCGGACAATATGGCGTGCCGTGGAAAAAACGCAGCTACAAGCAGGAGGACTGGGACGAAGCCGACCCCATCAACCGCGCTCTGTCGGTGGCAAATGCGGTACTTTACGGCATTTGTCAGGCCGCTATCGTCTCCCTGGGATTCTCGCCGGGACTCGGCTTTATCCATACCGGGAAAATGCTGTCGTTCGTCTATGACATCGCCGATCTCTACAAGCTGGAAGCGTCCGTGCCGGCGGCGTTCTCCGTCATCGGCGGCAGTTATACCGATCTGGAAAGAGAGGTCCGCACCGCCTGCCGCCGGTGGATACGCACCGCGCGCGTCCTCAAGCGCATTCCCGAGGACATTGCATGGATCTTTGATGCCTCCTCCATGGGCGATCAGGAAAATGCGCGCGAGGTCGGCGCCTTGTGGGACAGCGACGGCGAACAGCTTCAGGGCGGACACAATTATGCGGAGGAAGCCGACGAATGACAGTGCTTGTTTTGGAAAACGTCTCTCCCTCCCTGCGCGGCGAATGCACGCGCTGGCTGTTGGAAGTCAAAGCGGGCGTGTTTTTGGGAACGATCAGCGCCGCCGTCCGCGAGCGCTTATGGGAGATGGTAAAGTCGCGCGCCGAAGGGGGCAGCTGCATGATCGCCTACGCCGCCAACAACGAGCAGGGCTTTTGCATGGAAGTCCACGGCGACCCCCGCAGAACCGTCGTAGACTTCGACGGCCTTCAGTTGATAAAAATCAAGCAATAGCTTTGTTTTGGGAAGTATCTGCCCCACGCACGTGGGGATGAACCGGTCGGCTTGGTCGATGCCGGAGCCGATGCCATCATCTGCCCCACGCACGTGGGGATGAACCGCCTGTCCCTCCTCACCAAAAATATCCTGTTGGGGCACAACAGATAGGTAACAGCAAGAATTGAAAAGAGAACTCCAAAGTGGTAAGATAGAAGTGCCAACAAACTACAAACCACAGAGGAGTTCTCCATGGATAGAATAACACAGGAAGCATAT
>DVOU01000031.1:0-42346 GCA_018713365.1 Candidatus Pullichristensenella excrementipullorum | reverse complement strand
AGGTGGCTTTTTGATACCAATCTGAGGAGGTTTTTCTATGAGGGACTTTTCCATCGACCTTGTATGGGCGAAAGTCCAGGGGGCGATAACGGTCATCGGCGGCTGGCTGGGGTATTTCCTCGGTGGCATGGACGGCCTGATGATTGCGCTGGTCATCTTCGTCATCCTCGACTACGTGACCGGGCTCATGTGCGCCATTGCCGACAGGAAGCTGTCCAGTGCCGTGGGCTTCAGGGGCATCTGCCGCAAGGTGCTCATCTTCCTGCTGGTGGGTGTTGCGCACATCGTAGATATGCACGTCGTAGGCAGCGGCAGCGCGCTGCGCGGGGCCGTAGTGTGCTTCTACCTCTCCAACGAGGGCGTGAGCATGTTGGAAAACGCCGCGCATCTCGGCCTGCCCGTGCCGGAGAAACTCAAGGCTATCTTGGAACAGCTACACGACCGGGAAGTGCCCGCCGCGTCCGATGATTCAACCGACAACAATAGTGACACCACCAACAACGGCCGGTGAGCCGCCCAAATACATCTGAGGAGGAATTGAGTATGCCTGATCGCATCAACACCCCGTTCACCAATGAGCACTTCGCGGCCTTCTGCCTGTCTATGATCGGGCAGCCCTACTGGTACGGCACCGCGCTGCACAAATGCTCCGAGAGCCTGCTCGCGAGCAAGGCGCGCCAGTACCCGTCGCACTACGGTTCCAGCCGCACGTCCCGTTACCGTCAGGACATTGCCAACAAGAAGGTCTGCGCCGATTGTATGGGCGGTGCGAAAGGGTACGCATGGACGGGCGGCGGACAGGGCGTGCTGGAGGCCATCGGCAACGACAAGACCTTTGAGAAGAAATCCGGCTCCAACGGTTGCCCGGACAAGTCCTCGAACAGCATGTTCTCGTGGGCCAAGTCGCAGGGTATGGACTGGGGCACCATCGACACGCTGCCAGACATCGTCGGTCTCGCCGTGCGCTTCGACGGGCATGTCGGCTACACGGTCGGCGGCGGCTATGCCGTGGAATGGCGCGGTTTCAATTATGGATGTGTCAAAACGAAGATCAAGGGGCGCGGCTGGACGCATTGGTACAAGCTGCCGTTCATCGACTACAATGTTAGCGCGGCAACTGTACCGGAGAAGGAGATCGCGCTCGGCTCCCGTCTGCTCAAGAAGGGTGCGGAGGGCAGCGACGTCAAAGCGTTGCAGGAAGCGCTGATGAAACTGGGCTACGAGCTCCCCGACTACGGCGCGGATGGCGAGTTTGGCTCGGAGACAAAAGAAGCACTGATGGATTTTCAGCGCGATGTAGGTCTTGAGGTAGACGGCGAATATGGGGAGAAATCCCACGCCGCTCTCATGGATGCCCTCTCCGACGAGGAAGCCGGAAACGAAGATGACAACGACGAAAGCGATACGCCCGCCGAGCCGGAGGAGCCGAAGCCGCTGGGCACGACTGTGGCCATCACCGGCGGCAACGTCTACGTCCGCGTGGGCAACGGCACGAATTACCGCGCCATCACCACGGTCAAGGCAGGAATGACCTTTGACCACATCGCTACTGCCCACAATGGCTGGAATGCCATCGTCATCAACGGGCAGGTCGGCTGGGTGTCTGGGAAATACTCGAAGGTGATCTGATGCTATGGAGGGCTGGATGCATATCCGGCCTTCCTTTTTTTACATGTGCCGATTCGTCCAAAAAAACAAGAATAGTTAAGGGTTTTATTGCTTGACTTATCGCCGCGAAAGAGGCATAGATACTATACCTTCCAGAGAAAGGAGAGTTTGCATGCAGATACAGGTCATCAAGGCGAAAAAGAAAATGTCTGGAAAATGCAGGGTATGCGTCTATGCTCGCGTCTCCGCTGTCAGCGAAGAAATGGAGCAATCATATCACCAGCAAGTAACCTTCCTGACTGAATTCGTCAGGAAGAATCCCGAATGGGAGCTAACTGAGGTTTATGCTGATCGGGGAATAAGCGGTTACAAAGACATGCGTCCAGAATTTCAACGTATGCTGTCCGACGCCCGTGCAGGTAAGTTTAACTTAATCATCGTAAAGAGCATCTCACGCTTTGCAAGGAACACGGAAACAATGCTCAATACTGTCAGAGAGTTGAAAGCGCTGGGCATTGGCATTATATTTCAACTGCAAAACATTAATACTCTCGATGCATCTGGCGAACTGCTCATGACTATACAATCCGCTTTTGCTCAGGGTGAAAGCGATTCTTGCAGAACACGAATGCAATATGCATACAGAAGCAAATATGAGCGTGGTATCCCTACTCCACAGACTATGAACACCTATGGCTTTAAGCCGGGTAACAACGGCAACATCGCCATAGAAGAGTCAAAAGCCAAGGTAGTCCGTATGATATTCGATTGGGCAGAACAGGGCGTGTGGGTTTCCCGCATTCGCGCCACTCTCAATCGTGATCATATTCCTTCGCCCTCAGGTGGATTATGGGACGATACTTCTGTCAAGCGTATTTTGCATAATGTCATGTATCGAGGCGACCTTTGGTTGCGAAAGCGTTATATCGACGATAACCGCAAAGTGCGTATCAACAACGGCGAGATGGACAGCTGGTATATCACGGGCAATCATCCGGCCATTGTTACGCGTGAACAGTTTGGGCGTGTGCAATTCATCCTAGAGGAACGTTGGGAAAAGCTAACCACTCCTAAACAACCTTTTTCCGGTGATAATGGCAACTCCCATAATCGATATCCTCTTTCCGGGAAAATGCACTGTCCTTACTGTGGCGGACTGCTGATTCACAAATGGGGCAACCATCGTGCTCGAGAGTACTGGGCCTGCAGTACCAACTTAAAAAAGTCAAAAAGTGCCTGTAGGGGCATCTTTCTGCCAGCAGTCGAGACAGCTGGCTGGGATATACAAGAGCCTGTAGTGGTGGTTGCTTACAAAGATGAATTCGAGCGCAAGCGTTTTACAGCGTTTCCCGTTGCGGAATACGAGATGATGAAAACGGAGGATATGAACATATGAGTGAAGCAAAGGTGATCCAGCATATTCCCGCTCGCAAGACCTTGAGCAATCGCACTGCTGAAACGAAGCGTATCCGTCTTGCAGTTTATTGCCGCGTATCAACTGACGAAGAAGATCAGCTGGAGAGTTTTGCAAATCAACAAGCCTACTACCTGCGGTACGTCAGCAATCATCCAGAATATACATTGGTCAAAGTTTTTGCGGACGAAGGCATCACAGGTCTGAACACACGAAAACGCGAAGAATTCATAAAAATGATAGAGTCATGTAAAGCCGGGTTGGTAGACATGATTATTACGAAATCGATCTCGCGCATGTTCAGAAATACGGCGGATTGCCTTCTATACACCCGTGAGCTAAAGAAAATGGGGATCGGCGTTGTATTTGAAGAACAGGGGATCAATACACTGGACAGCACTGGGGAACTAATGCTGACCATACTGTCATCTCTTGCACAAGATGAAAGCCGCAATATCTCGGAGAATGTAACTTGGGGCATTCGTTCACGATTTCAACAAGGCCGACTCCACCTAAACACCAACCGCTTCCTTGGTTATGACAAAGATAAGGATGGCAACCTGATTATAAACCCTGCGCAGGCCAAGCTAGTGCAGCGCATTTTTGACAGCTTCCTCAACGGTCTGTCGCCTGATACCATCGCAGCACAGTTTAGGCACGAAGGCATTCCCACAATCATGGGAACTTCTCGTTGGTCGCCCTCCACCATCTACGGCATCTTACGCAATGAAAAATATAAGGGCGACGTGCTTTTGCAAAAGTGGTATACCGCCGACTTCCTTTCAGGTATCACGGTTCGTAATAACGGCGAGGTAGAACAGTACTATATAAAAGGTAATCATGAGCCTATCATTCCCCCGGAACGTTGGGAAGTAGCCCAACTGGAGCTCGCGCGGCGGAAGGCTTTCAGGGAAAGGTATGGACTGCGTACCTTAGGTAGATATACAGCCGAACAGCCCTTTTCCAATCGCGTCTTCTGCGCCCGTTGTGGTGATCTGTTCTGCCGCAGAACATGGTACCGACTTGGCCGAGACATAAAGGTCTGGCAGTGCAACAAGCGGTACAAGGAAAAGGGCGTGGTCGGCTGCACCAGCGAAAATCTTTTTGAACACCAGCTACACGATGCATTCGTCCGAGCATGGAATACCATGGTTGCAGAACGCGAAAGCCGTATGAGCGTATGGAACGCGCAAATGGCTGGGAACGATCTTCTTACGGCCTTCTATGCAAAACGGTTCATGCATCTCACCGCCAATGGACAGATGATGAACAAAATTGATATGAACATCGTCGCCAAAGTACTAGAACACGCGGTTTTCCACGGTGATCATCTGGACTTCCATCTGCTGGATGGTTCACAGATCACCGTCAATCTGTGAAAACAACATCTCTCCGCTTGGCCGTTCAGTTATCACGCTGGACGGCATTTCATCCCTCACTGTAAATGTAGCAGCTACCGCATTGAGTAGCTGCTATCACTCATAGTTAGCCCACGGTATCCCATCAGGCTTCGCCGTTAGAGGGCTTATTATTATCACTATCCTCTCCGAGTATAGATCGAAAAACGACTCTCCCATATATTTTCATCTGTATCTTCTCTGAAAGCGTTTGGGATAAACTTGCGCCAAATGGCAATCTTCCCCGCCAGTCGGTCTTAACGTTGTAATGCGCCTGCCTAATTAGTGCTTGTTGGTACTCACAGATCGCATACACAATCATCTCAAGTTCGCCACGTGTCAGGTCAATATCTATAATCTGATTGTTCTTTTCTTCCTGCGCAAGATAACGCTCATACTCACGAAAACGCCGTTCAGCATTCGCAAGATGGGTTGTCACCATATTGACGCTTAATCCCAACGTTTCCGCAATTTTTTTCTTTGTTAATCCCTTCTGCCGCAAATCCCACACCGCTTGCTGCTTCTCGGTGAGCACCTTCGTATTGTTTTCCATACATCCTCCGCATTTTCCTTCCAATGACATGGAATGTTCTGCCAAAATTGGCATCGCTCTTGTAAAATTATATCACATATCAATACGAATTACAAATCAGTTCGTAATTGCTATTGGTTTTCAGAATATAAGAAATCCGATACAATATTTTAAGCAGGTGGTGATAATGTGGACGTGCCAGCAAGGCTTAAGCAGCTAATGGATGAACGCGGCATGAATGTCTATGCGCTCGCGAGGGCATCGGAAGTTTCATGGCAAACAGTAAAGAATATCTTTACGCTAACCAGCAATCCGTCGGTAGGTACGTTGCAGAAAATATGTCACGGTCTCGGAATTACCATGGCACAATTTTTCGCCACGGAAGAGGACGGGAACATCGTCACCCTAACTGCCGAACAGCAGCATGTGATCAACCGTTGGAACGCCATGTCAGATGAGAAACGCAAAGTGTTCAGCGCGTTACTTGATATGTTATCGGATGAAAATACTTAGATGCGAGTATTGGTGCTTTAATCGCCGGTGCTCGCTTTTATTATCGTAAAAAATGGAATCTGATTCGAAATACAACCGCCGAAAAGCACGAATTCGGCAGTAAAGCGGATATGTGCATATAATAGTTGTTTTTTTCCATTCTATGTGCTATTATTTATTCTAAGCAAAATCCAAAAACACCACTAGGGGAGGAATGCCTTCATTAAATGTCCAAACATCTATGGGAACAGGGGGGTAAATATCCTTCTTTATGGACACTCTAAAAGGGTATATCCTTTTCCCGCGTTTGTATTGATTGTAACGTTCGGCAGGCGTGCTGTTTCTGGACGAATTGCCCGAGTACCGCCGCGACGTGCTGGAGGCGCTGCGCCAGCCTCTGGAGGACGGCTTTGTCACCGTGGCGCGGGTGAGCGCGCAGGCGACCTACCCGGCCCAGTTTACCCTGGTCTGCTCGATGAACCCCTGCCCCTGCGGCAACCTCGGCAGCCGCACGCAGCCCTGCCGCTGTTCGCCGGTGCAGATACGGCGCTATCTGAATCGCATCTCCGGGCCGCTGCTCGACCGCATCGACATGCACATCGAGGTGGAATCCATCCCCGCCGAGCGGCTCTCCGGACCCGCGAACGAGGAGCCTTCCGCCGCCATCCGCGCGCGCGTGGAGGCCGCCCGCGCCCGGCAGCGGGAGCGCTACGAAAACTATCCGGGCGATGTGCGCATCAACGCGCATCTCAACGCCCGCACCCTCGACCGCGCCTGCCCGATGACGGACAAGGCGCGCGCCCTGCTGGAACTGTCCAGCGAAAAGCTCAATTTCTCCAACCGCGCCTATACGCGCATCCTCAAGGTGGCGCGCACCATCGCCGACCTCGCGGAGGAGGACGTCATCGGCGAGGAGCATATCTCCGAGGCCGTGCAGTACCGCACGCTCGACCGCAAGTATTGGGGGTAGGCATGGAATACAGCGTCATGGAACAATACTGGATATGGCTGACCAGCGTGGAGGGCATCGGCCCGCGCCGGTTTTACCGCCTGCTCAGCCAGTACGGGGACGCGCGCGGCGTGTGGGACAACATCGGCGACGAGGGCATGGCCTTTCTCGGCCCCAAGCTGCGCAAACAACTGCGCGCGGCGCGCTCGGAGGAATACTTCTTCCGCCTCTTTGCCGGCATGGAGCGCATGGGCATGCGCGCCGTGACCCGCGTCTCCGAGGGCTATCCGCAGGCTTTGAACGAGATCCACGACCCGCCGCCAACGCTGTATGTGCGCGGCGAAGCGTCGCTGGATGCGGAGCGCATGTTCGCCATTGTCGGCTCGCGGCGAGCCACGCGCGACGGCAAGCGCGCCGCCCGCGAATTTGCCGCCACGCTCGCCCGCGAAGGGGTCTGCGTGGTCAGCGGCCTGGCGCGCGGGGTGGACACCTGCGCCCATGAAGGCGCCCTGGAGGGCGGCGGCGCGACCATCGCCGTGCTTGGCAGCGGCGCGGATGTCATTTATCCGCCGGAAAACGAGGAGCTGGCCGCGCGCATCCTCGACGGAGGCGGAGCCATCGTTTCCGAATATCCGCCAGGAACGCGGCCCTCGCAGGGGACGTTTCCCGCCCGCAACCGCATCATCAGCGGCCTGTGCGGCGGCGTATTGATGGTGGAGGGGTCGAATACCTCCGGGGCGATGATCACCGTCAACTTCGCCACGGAGCAGGGGCGCGACGTGTTCGCCGTGCCCGGCTCCATCTATTCCCCGCTCAGCGCCGCGCCCAACCGGCTGATCTTCGACGGGGCGAACCCGGCGCTGTCGGCGTGGGACATCCTCGAACACTATCGCTGGGCCGCGCGGCCCGCCGACGGCGCGTCGCCCCGGCGCGCGGTGGAGCTGGACGAGGAGGAAAAATTGCTCGTGGACGCGCTGCTGGAACAGGAGCTTTCCTTCGACGAATTGTCCGCGTTAAGTAAATTTCCCGCGTCAAAGCTCAATTCGCTCTTGACAAGCCTCGAACTTCGGGGCATAATCGTAAAAGCGCCAGGTGGCATCTACCGGGCATATCAATAGTAGGTTTTTCATGGAGGCATGAATGGCAACGAAACTGGTGATCGTGGAATCCCCGGCCAAGGCGAAGACCATCGCCAAATTCCTCGGCCGTGGCTATAAGGTGGAGGCCTCGCAGGGACATGTGCGCGACCTTCCCAAATCGCAAATCGGCGTTTCCCCGGAGAACGACTTCGAGCCGAAGTACATCACCATCCGCGGACGCGGCGACATCCTCAACCGCATCCGCAAGGAGGCGCGCTCGGCCGCGAAGGTCTATCTCGCCACCGACCCGGACCGCGAGGGCGAGGCCATTTCCTGGCATCTGGCCAATGTGCTGGGCATCGACGAGCATTCCCCCTGCCGCATCGAGTTCAACGAAGTGACGATGAAGGCCGTCAAGGCCGCCGTCAAGAACCCGCGCGGCATTGACATCGACCGCGTCAACGCCCAGCAGGCGCGGCGCGTGCTCGACCGCCTGGTGGGCTACAAGATCAGCCCCATCCTCTGGGCGAAGGTAAAAAAGGGCCTCTCCGCCGGCCGCGTGCAGTCCGTGGCGGCGAAGATGATCTGCGACCGCGAAAATGAGATCGACACCTTCCTGCCCGAGGAATATTACAACATCGCCGGACGCTTCATGGTCAACGGCGCGGAGCTGACCGCGCGCTTTTACGGCGAAAACGGCGAAAAAATGGACGTACACACCCGCGAGGAGTGCGACGCGCTGCTCGCGCGCGCCCGCGAGGGGGCGTACAGCGTGCGCGCCATCAAAAAGAGCGAGCGCCGCAAAATGCCCGCCGCGCCGTTCACCACCTCCAACTTGCAGCAGGAGGCCTCGCGCAAGCTCAACTTCAACACCGGCAAGACCATGCAGATCGCCCAGCAGCTCTACGAGGGCGTGGAACTGGCAGGGGAAGGCCTGCAGGGCCTTGTGACCTATATCCGCACGGACTCCACCCGCATCTCCGATGAAGCGCTCGCCTCTGTGCGCGAAATGATCCAAAGCACCTACGGCGAGCCCTTCCTGCCCGCCGAGCCCAACATCTACAAGAGCCGCAAGACCGCGCAGGACGCTCACGAGGCCATCCGCCCCACGGACATCGCGCGCCGCCCCGAGGCCATCAAAGCCTCCCTGACCCGCGACCAGTTCCGCCTCTACCGCCTCATTTACGACCGCTTTGTCTCCAGCCAGATGACCCCGGCGGTGTTTGACACCCTTTCGGCGGACATTGCCGGCGAAAACGGCCTTACCTTCCACCTCGCCGGGCAGAAGATGAAGTTCGCCGGTTTCACCGTGGTCTACGAGGAAGTGCTTGACGACGCCGTGGAGGAAAAGGACATCTCCCTGCCCGACCTTGAGGAGGGCATGAGCGCCTCCCTGCTGGACGTCACCGGCGAACAGCGCTTTACCCAGCCGCCGCCCCGCTACACGGAGGCTTCGCTGGTGCGCGCGCTGGAGGAAAAGGGTATTGGCCGCCCCTCCACCTACGCGCCGACCATCTCCACCATCATCACCCGCGGCTATGTGGCGCGCGAGAACAAGCGCCTCATCCCCACGGAACTGGGCAAGATCGTCAACGATCTGATGTGCAAGAACTTCCCCGACATCGTCAACATACAGTTCACCGCCGACATGGAGGAGAAGCTCGACGACGTGGAAAAGGGGCAGGTGGACTGGCACGTCATCGTGCGCGACTTCTACGGGCCGTTTGAAAAGGATCTGGAAAAGGCCGAGGCCAGCATCGAAAAGGTCTCCATTGAGGATCAGGTGTCCGACATCCCCTGCGAAAAGTGCGGGGCGATGATGGTCTACAAGATGAGCCGCTACGGCAAGTTCCTCGCCTGCCCCAACTTCCCCGCCTGCCGCCACACGCTGGCGCTGCCCAAGAGCATCGGCGTGGCCTGCCCCCAGTGCGGCGCGCAGCTCCTGGAGCGCATCAGCCGCAAGGGGCGCAAGTTCTACGGCTGCGAGCGCTACCCGGAGTGCGATTTCGTCTCCTGGGACCGCCCAGTGAACGACAAGTGCCCCGTGTGCGGTTCGCGCATGGTCTACAAGCGCGGGCCGAGGAACACGCATTACCACGTCTGCGTCAACGAAAGCTGCCGCCATCGCGTGGAGGTCGAGGCCGAGAATGACGAATAGTGTCACCATCGTCGGCGCGGGTCTGGCCGGCTGCGAGGCGGCCTGGCAACTGGCGCGGCGCGGCGTCGCCGTGCGGCTCGTGGACATGAAGCCGAAGAAGTTCTCTCCCGCCCACCACATGGAGGGGTTCGCCGAATTGGTCTGTTCCAATTCCCTCAAGGCGGAACACCTGACCAACGCCTCGGGCCTTTTGAAGGCGGAAATGCGCCTGCTCGATTCGCTCATCCTGCGCGCGGCGGACGATGCGCGCGTGCCGGCCGGAGGGGCGCTGGCCGTGGACCGGGAGAAGTTTTCCGCGTGCATCACGAACGCGCTGACGGAACACCCGCTGGTGAGGTTTGAGACGGCGCTGGTGGACGCCCTTCCCGAGTCGCCCTGCATCATCGCCACCGGCCCGCTCACCGACCCGGCGCTGACCATGGCGCTTTCGGCGCTTCCGGGGCTGCGCGAGCTGCACTTTTTCGACGCCGCCGCGCCCATCGTCGCCGCTGAGTCCATCGACATGGACAAAGTCTTCCGCGCCTCGCGCTATGAAAGGGGTTCGGATTATCTGAACTGCCCGATGACGGAGGCGGAGTACAACGCCTTTTACGACGCCCTCGTGGGCGCGGAACTGGCCGAGGTACACGATTTTGAGAAAAAGCTGGTGTTCGAGGGCTGTCTGGCGGTGGAGATCCTCGCCTCGCGCGGGCGGCAGACGCTGGCCTTCGGCCCGCTCAAGCCCGTGGGCCTCGCCGACCCGCACACAGGCAAAATGCCCTACGCCGTGGTGCAGCTGCGGCAGGAGAACGAACAGGGCACGCTCTACGGCCTCGTCGGCTTTCAGACGCGGCTCAAGTGGGGCGAACAGAAGCGCGTGTTCTCGATGATCCCGGGGCTGGAGCATGCCGAGTTCGTCCGCTACGGGGTCATGCACCGCAACACGTTTTTGCGCTCGCCGGACATACTTTCCCGCAACTACGCGCTGGACGGCCAGCCGCTTTTCCGCTTTGCCGGGCAGTTGACCGGCGTGGAGGGATACATGGAATCCGCCGCCAGCGGCATGGTGGCCGCCATCGGCCTTTGCAAGGCGCTGCGCGGCGAGGAGGAGCCGGATTTCGGCGGGCAGACCGTATTGGGGGCGCTGGAGCGCCACGTGCGCACCCCCTCCGCCGATTTCCAGCCCATGAACGCCAACTTTGGCATACTCGACGCGCTGCCCACGCGCGTCAAGGGAAAGCGCGACCGCTACGCCAAGCTCTCCGAGCGCGCGCTGGAAGCGCTCGACGCCATCATCGACCGATACGAATTGAGGAATTGACTATGGCAGAATCCATCTTTCGCGGCACCACCATCTGCGCCGTGCGCAAAAACGGCGAATGCGCCATGGCTGGCGACGGGCAGGTGACCATGGGCCAGCAGACCGTGATGAAGGCGCACGCCCACAAGGTGCGGCGCATCTACAACGGCAAGGTCGTGGTCGGCTTTGCCGGTTCCGTGGCCGACGCTTTCGCGCTGTCGGAAAAGTTCGAGGAAAAGCTGACGCAGTTCTCCGGCAACCTGCCCCGCGCCGCCGTGGAACTGGCGCAGGACTGGCGCATGGACAAGGCCATGCGCAAACTGGAGGCCATGCTTCTGTGCGCTGACAAGGACAATCTTCTCTTGGTCAGCGGCACGGGCGAGGTCATCGAGCCGGACGACGGCGTTCTGACCATCGGCTCGGGCGGCAACTACGCGCTGGCCGCGGCGCGGGCGCTTTTGCAGAACACCGACCTGCCCGCCCGCGAGATCGCCGAGCGCGCCCTGAAGATCGCCGCGGACATCTGCATCTTTACCAACGGCAACATCATCGTCGAGACCGTATAAAGGAGAACAGACATGATCCAGCTTACACCGCGCGAGATTGTCCGCGAACTCGACCGCTACATCATCGGACAGGACGAGGCCAAGCGCGCCGTGGCCGTGGCCCTGCGCAACCGCTACCGCCGCGCCCAGTTGCCGCCGGAGATCCGCGAGGAAGTCACCCCCAAGAACATCCTCATGGTCGGCCCCACGGGCGTGGGCAAGACCGAGATCGCCCGCCGTCTGGCCAAGTTGGTGGACGCGCCCTTTGTCAAGGTCGAGGCCACCAAGTTTACCGAGGTCGGCTATGTGGGCCGCGACGTGGAATCCATCGTCCGCGACCTTCTGGAGGCCTCCATCCGCCTGGTCAAGGAGCAGCACACCGCCCGCGTACACCAGCGCGCCGAGAAAAACGCCGAGGAACGGCTGGTGGACCTGATTGTCAAGCCCATCAAGAAAAAGACCAACCCGCTGGACATCCTCTTGGGCAACAAACCCAAGGAGCCGGAGCTTCCCCCCGAGGAGAAGGAAAAGCTCACCACCCGCCGCTCGGACGTGCTGGAAAAGCTCAGAAGCGGCGAGATGGAACACGTGATGGTCGAGGTGGAGGTCGAGGAGACCGCCCCGCGCGGCGAGATCCCCGGCACCGACATGAACATGAACGACATGCTCGGCTCCATCCTCCCCAAGCGCACGAAGATCCGCAAGGTGGAAGTGCGCGAGGCGCGGCGCATACTCATCGCCGAGGAGGAACAGAACCTCATCGACATGGACAGCGTCTATTCCGAGGCCATCGAGCGCGCTGAGCAACACGGCATCGTCTTTCTGGACGAGATTGACAAGGTGGCCGGGCGCGGCGCGGGCAACGGCGGCCCGGATGTGTCGCGCGAGGGCGTGCAGCGGGACATTCTCCCCATCGTCGAAGGCTCGACCGTCAACACCAAGTACGGCCCCGTGCGCACCGACCACATGCTCTTCATCGCCGCGGGCGCGTTCCACGTCTCCAAAGTGACGGATCTGATTCCCGAATTGCAGGGCCGCTTTCCCGTGCGCGTGGACCTAAAGCCGCTGACGCGCGAGGACTACAAGCGCATCCTCACCCAGCCGGAGAACGCCCTTATCCGCCAGTATCAGATGCTTTTGAAGGTGGACAGTGTCTCGCTCACCTTTGACGACACCGCCCTGGACGCCATCGCCGACTACGCCTGGCAGGCCAACGAGACCGCCGAGAACATCGGCGCGCGGCGGCTGCACACGCTGCTTGAAAAGATACTCAACGACATCGCCTTCAACGCCGGCGGCGGCGACGCCCCGGAAGTAGAGGTCAAGGTGGACGCCGAGTATGTGCGCGGCCAGCTTTCGGACGATATGCAGTCCAAGGACGTGAAGAAGTACATCCTCTGAGGCATGCCGGGGTGCGGGAAAGCACCCCGGTCTGTGCTTTATGCGCAAATTTGCTTGAAATTGCATGCTTTGCCCCCATATCGGGAAGAATGTTGCATAGATATACTATGTATTCTTCTTCGATGGGGGTATTTGCATGAAAGCGATCATCATGGCGGGCGGCGAAGGGTCCAGGCTGCGGCCTTTGACGTGCGACTGTCCCAAGCCCATGATGCGGCTGCTCGACCGGCCGGTGATGGAATATGCGCTGAAATTGCTCAAAAAGCACGGCGTGCGCGAGGCGGCGGTGACGCTGGGGTATTTGCCGGACGCCATCGTGGACTTCTTCGGCGACGGCGGCGACTGGGAGCTTTCCCTGCGCTACTACACCGAGCGCACGCCGTTGGGTACGGCGGGCGGCGTGCGGCAGGCGGCGGACTTTCTCGACGAGACCTTTTGCGTGCTTTCCGGCGACGGCGTGACCGACCTCGACCTCTCCGCCGCCCTCGCCTTTCACCGCGAACACGGGGCGCTGGCGACGATGGTGTTGACGCGCGTGCCTGACCCGATGGAATACGGGCTGGTCATCCCCGCTGCCGATGGGCGCGTGCGCGCCTTCGTGGAAAAACCCGGGCCGGGCGAGGCCATTTCCGACACGGTGAACACCGGCATCTACATCCTTGAGCCGGAGATCTTCGCCCATATCCCCGAGGGCGAGCCCTGCGACTTTGGCGGCGAACTCTTCCCCCGGCTGGTGCGCGAAGGGAGGGGCGTCTACGGCTGCGTGCTGGAGGGCTACTGGTGCGACATCGGCGATGTGGGCGCCTATCTGCGCGCGCACGCCGAGCTTCTGGAGGGAAAGCTGAAGCTGGACGCGCCCGCGGGCGTGCAGAAAGGCGCGCTGGTGGACGGGGACGCGCGTGTGGAACAGCCCTGCTACATCGGCGCGGGCGCGCGTGTGGAGCGCGGCGCGGTGGTGGGCAAGTACGCCGTGATCGGCGCGGGCGCGGTGGTGGAGGCGCGCGCCAGCGTCAAGCGCTCCGTGCTGTGGCCGGGCGCGCGCGTGGGGCGCGAGGCGCAGGCGCGCGGCTGCGTGCTGGGCGGACACGCGCTGCTGGATATGCAGGCGCAGGCGTTTGAGGGCTGCGCGCTGGGCACGGGCGCGCAGGCGCTGGCGCGCGCGCAGCTCTTGCCCGGCGTCAAGGTATGGCCCTACAAGAGCGTCTGCGAGGGCGAGCGGCTGGAGAGCAACCGCGTCTGGGGAGCGGGCGCGCAGCGCTGTTTCAGCGGCGACACTCTGCCGCTTTCCGACCCCGCGCAGGCCGCGCGCGCGGCGCAGGCGCTGGCCGCCTGCCTGCGGCCCGGCGAATTTTTGCTGGCAAGGACGCGCTCGGCGGTGTCGCTGGCGCTGTTCCATGCCTGCGCCGCAGGGTTGATGTCCCAGGGCGTACAGGTGGTGGACGCGGGCGTTTGCACCGTGCCGCAACTGCGCTACGCGCTGCGCACGCTCGGCGCGGACGGGGCGGCGCTGGTGGGCAGCGATTCCCTCATGCCCCTCACGGGGGCAGGCGCGCCTATGGAGCGCAGGAAGCGGCGCGCGCTCAACGCCCTGTTGCTGCGGCAAGATTTTTCCGGGCCGTTTTCCGGCATCACCCGGCCGATGCTCAGCGCCGGGCGCACGGAATTGGGCTATGTGGCGGCGCTGGAGCGCGCCTTTGGCGCCGCCCCGGAGGATGCGCCGCCGCTGGCGGTGTTTGCCGAGGACGCGCACCTGCTCGACCTGGCGGAAAAGGCCCTGCGGCGCGCCGGACTGCACGCCCGCTGCGAGTGGGAAGAGGAAATGATGGAACTTGAGGGCGACGAAGTGGGCGTCTGGTTGGACGCGAGCGGCGAAAGCGCCGCCTTTTCCGGCGCGGACGGGTCGCTCACCGAGGCTGAGAACCAACTGCTGCTCGCCTGGACGGCGCTGGAGGGCGGCGAGCGCGCGCTCCTGCTGCCTACGGGCTTCACGCGCGCCGTGGAGACGCTCTGCGCGCGCTGCGAGGGGGCGCGGGCGCAGTTCGCCGCCATGGAACGGGGGCGCTGGCTGGACGCCCTTGCCCGCGAACGGCCGGGGCAGTTCCTGCTGTTCAGCGACGGGCTGTACTTCGCCCTGCGCGCCCTTTCCGCCCTCGTTCGCGCCGGGCTGACGCTGAGCAAGTGGCGGGCAGAGATGCCGCGCGTTCACCGCATGAGCCGCACAGTGGAGATGACGGACAACGAGCGCGGCCGCGCGCTGCGGGCGCTCTCCGAGAGCGAGCAGGACGCCGAATTGGGCGGCGGCATCCGCCTGTGCCGCGACAGGGGCTGGGCGCTGATCTGCCCGGACGAGAAGCGGCCCCTGTGCCGCATCGTCGCCGAGAGCGCGGACGCGGAGTTCGCCGGGGAGCTGTGCGATTTCTGCGAAAAGGCGCTGCGCGAACACGCCGGGCATATGGTTGCGGGCCAGTGACAAAACGCCCCGGAAAGCTGCTTGGCCTTCCGGGGCGTTTTCGCAAAGTCATTTCCACAGTTTCGTCAGATCGCCGCTTGTGAGCGCTTCGAGGTTTTGGAAGATCCTCTCCGCCGGCCAGTCCCACCAGCGCAGGGCGAGCAGGCGGCGGATGGTGGCCTCGTCAAAGCGCATCTTCACCACTTTGCAGGGGTTGCCCACGGCCACGGCGTAGGCGGGGATATTTCCCGCGACCACCGCGCCCGCACCGATGATGGCCCCGTCGCCCACGCGCGCACCGGGCAGGAAGGTGACGCGCTCGCCGACCCACACGTCGTTGCCCAGCACCGTATCGCCCTTGCAGGGCAGGTCCTCGAGGCGCGGCGTGCTTTTTTCCCAGCCGCCGCCCATGATGTTGAAGGGATAGGTGGTGGCCGAACACATGCGGTGGTTGGCCCCGTTCATGATAAACGTCACGCCCCGGGCGATGGCGCAGAACTTGCCGATGATGAGCCTGTCGCCGAGAAATTCGTAATGGTGGGTGACGTGATCCTCAAAGTGTTCTGAGTCCACCGGGTCGTCGTAATAGGTGTAGTCGCCGACGATGATATTGGGGCGCGTGATGGTATTTTTGATGAAGCAGAGGCTGGGTACCGCCGGGTTGGGGTGGACGGCATTGGGGTCGGGGCCGAACATCACTGTCCCTCCCCCGCTTCCGCGGCCTTCCAGTAGAGCAGATTGTCCTCGCAGAAATAGCTGACGCGGCCCGCGTCCATCAGCCAGGTGAGGAAGGCGCGCACGGTCGCGCCCAGCAGCGTGTGCTGGCCGAAGGTCATCTGCAGATCGTAGCGGTCGAAGATGGCTTTGAGGAGCGCCTCAAAGGTCTGCGGCGCTTGCAAAAGTTCGACGATACAGTCGCCCGTTTCATACACCCAGCGGCGGTTGCGCTCGACGACGGATGCCGCGTCCTCAAAGGGCGCGACGTGGGCGGGGATGAAGCGCTTGCCGCGCAGGTTGGCGACCGTATCGAGGGTCGCAAGGAACTTCTCCACGTCGTAAAGGTAGGTCAATTTATACTTGTCAAACGTATGTTCGCTGGCCACGGCGTCGCCGAGGAACCAGATGTCGTCCGGCGTACAGACGCCGAGCTGGGCAAAGGCGTGGCCGTCCAAGCGGACAAGGCGCATGCCCTCGGGCAGCGGCGCGGTCTCGACCGGCTCGTAGCGGGCGCTTTGCGCGAGAAAGAACTTCGTGCGCAGCGGCTTGGGCGGGTGCGCGCCAAAGAGCAGGGCGGTGTTGATCTCCGGGAAATCGCCCGGCGCGGACGGCTCGGTCAGGTAGAGGCGGCAATTGGTGCGCTGCTGCAACAGCGCCGCGCCGCCGGTGTGGTCGGCGTGGTAGTGGGTGACGATGGCGGCCTCGAGGCGCAGGCCGAGGTCGTCCAGTATCTTCAGGACCTTTTTGGCCGCGTCCTTGTCGTTGCCGGAGTCGATGAGCCACGCCGCCTCGCCGTCGCGGTAAATGCCGATGCGGCTGGGACAATCCATGAAAAAGGTATTTTCGCCCGCCTGGACACACTCGTACATAGTTTTTCCCTCGCACACGTTTTTTTCATTATACACCCTCCCTGTTAAGGAATTGCATTTCCCGGCGCGTTGGTGTATACTGATAGGGAGGTGATCGAGATGATCCTGTGGAAAGACCGAAAGCGCATACTCGGCATGCCGATAACCTTCACCGTCTACTCGCTCTCCGAGGACCGGCTGTTTATCAAGACCGGCCTTTTCAACCTGCGCACGGAGGAGATCATCCTCTACCGCATCCGCGACATCAGCCTGCACCGCTCGTTTGGACAGCGCATTTTCGGCGTGGGCACGGTACATATCTGCTCCTCGGACCACACCTGCCCGGAGCTGGATGTGAAGAACGTCCGCCACTCGGAAAAGGTCAAGGAAATGATCCACGAACAGGTGGAGCAGATGAAGCTGGAACGCCGCGTGCGCGTCAACGAGCTGATCGACGGCAGCGACTTGAACGACCCGGACAACAACTTCGACGAGGACCTCGACCCCGCCACGGACGAAGGCGCGGACATGGCCGACGACGTACACGGAGAATAGCATGCGCGCTTCTTCCTACATACGCAGGCGCGGCTATGTGGCGCGCGCCTGCGCTGTTTTGTTGCTGCTTTCCATACTGGCGCTGCTTTGCTGCCTGTGCGTGGGCAGCGCGCCCTACGCCTTGCGCGACGTGTGTGAGGCGCTCTTTTCGCGCCTGCGCGGCGCGGAAGCGGACAGGACGGCGGCGCTGGTCATCTGGGGCATCCGCCTGCCGCGCTCGCTGCTTGCCTATGCGGTGGGCGCGGCGCTGGCCGTGTCCGGGGCGCTGATGCAGGGCGTGTTCCGCAACCCCATGGCTGAGCCGGGGCTGTTGGGCGTCTCCTCCGGGGCGGCGCTGGGCGCGGCGGCGGCGATGATGCTGGGCTTGCAGGCGTCGTTTCTGGGCTTTTCCGCCATTTCCCTTTGCGCCTTTGCCGGCGGGGCGCTGGCGGTGCTGCTGGTTTTGGGCATCGCCGGGCTGGGGCGCGGCGGGTTGACGGCGCTGCTTCTGTGCGGCGTGGCGGTCAGTTCCTTTCTCTCGGCGCTGCTCTCCGGGCTGCTGGCCATCGACCACGAGGCGCTGGAAAGCGTCTACATGTGGACGCTGGGGAGCTTCGCCTCGGCCAGCTACGGCGACGCGGCGCTGGTGGCGGCGGTGCTGCTCGCGGGGCTGATGGGTTCCGTGGCGCTCGCGCGCGACCTCAACGCCGTCAGCGCCGGAGGCGATGCGCGCATGCTGGGCGTGGACGCGCCCAGGGTGCGGCTGCTGGCGCTGCTGATCTCGACCATGCTGACGGCCACGGCGGTCTCCGTGAGCGGCGTCATCGGCTTTGTGGGCCTGACCGCTCCGCACGCGGTGCGGCGGCTGACGGGGGCCGACCACCGCTCGCTCTTGCCGCTCTCGGCGCTGGCGGGCGGGCTGTTTCTGCTGCTGGCGGACGCGCTCTCGCGCTCCCTGTTCGCCCCCGCGGAACTGCCCGTGGGCGTGACGACTTCGCTCTTCGGCGGGCCGTTTTTCCTCATTCTCATCCGCCGCTATCGGGGAGGGCGCTCCTGATGCTTATCGTGCGAAACATCGAATTTGGCTACGCGGGGGGCGAGCAGACGCTTCTGGGCGTATCGCTGGAAGCGCGCGGCGGCGAGGTGCTGGGGCTCCTGGGCCCGAACGGCTCGGGCAAAAGCACGCTCATCCGCCTGATGTGCGGCGCGCTCAGGCCGCGCAGCGGCGAAGTGCTGTTAAACGGCGCGCCCGTGTCCGCGCTGCGCCCTCGGGCGCTGGCGCGCGCCCTTTCGCTGGTGCCGCAGTCCGCGACGCCGCCGGAGGGGTTCACGGCGCTGGACGTGGTTTTGATGGGGCGGCACGCCTACATTCCCCGCCTCGGGCGCGAGAGCGACAGGGATGTTGCGATCGCCCGCGCGGCCATGGAGCGCACCGGCGTGGGGGCGCTCTCCGAGCGGGAGGCGCGCTCGCTGTCCGGCGGCGAGTGGCAGCGGGTGCTGATCGCCCGGGCGCTGGCGCAGGAGGCGGGCGTGCTGCTGCTGGACGAGCCGGTGGCGAATCTGGACATACGCTATCAATTGGAGATCCTGCGGCTTCTGCGGGCGCTGGCCGGGGAAGGGCGCGCCGTGGTGCTGGTGATGCACGACATCGACCTTGCCGCGCGCTTTTGCGACCGGCTGGCGGTGCTGCGCAAGGGACGCCTCTACGCGGACGGAAGCCCCGCCGCCGTACTCACTCCAGCCATGCTCCGGGAGGTCTACGGCGTTTCCGGCGTGGTACAGCGCGACCCCTACCCCCATTTCGTGCCGGATTAACCGAAGTTTCGCTTGCCTTTCCGGGGAAAAGAGGCTATAATGTCAGCAGATGAGCGCGATGACGGAAAAAGCCGCATCCGCCGCGTCCCAAGAGAGCGCGCCCGTGGCTGGGAGGCGCGCGGCGCGGGGGTGATGGCTCCGGCTTCCCGAGCGCGCGGGAGAACGCTTCGCCTTTGCGAGGAAATCCCGTCGTTTCGCCCGCGTTAGGGGCGCTGAGTACAAAGCACGGTGGTACCGCGAACTGACCTTCGCCCATGCAAGGGGCGAGGGAATTTTTTTGGAGGGAAGCACATGGGCAAGAAAAACGACAAGCAGGAATTTGTGGCGCACATCACGCCCCGCAGCGAGGACTTTTCCCAGTGGTATACCGACGTCATCCTCAAGACCGATCTGGTGGACTATGCGCCCGTGCGCGGCTGCATGGTCATCAAGCCCTACGGCTACGCGCTGTGGGAGCGCATGCAGGCGGAGCTGGACAAGCGCTTCAAGGCCACGGGGCATCAGAACGTGGCCATGCCGATGCTCATCCCCGAGAGCCTTTTGCTCAAGGAAGCTGAGCATGTCGAGGGCTTCGCGCCGGAGGTGGCCTGGGTGACGCAGGGCGGCAACGAGGTGCTGCCGGAGCGCCTGGCCATCCGCCCGACCTCGGAGACGCTTTTCTGCACCATGTACGCCAAGTGGGTGCAGTCCTGGCGCGATCTGCCGATGAAGTACAACCAGTGGTGTTCGGTGATGCGCTGGGAAAAGACCACGCGGCCGTTTTTGCGCACCAGCGAGTTCTGGTGGCAGGAGGGCCACACCATCCACGCCACGCCTGAAGAGGCGCAGGAGGAGACGCTCCTGATGCTGGACGTGTACCGCGACTTTGCCGAGAACGTGCTGGCCCTGCCGGTGTTGACCGGCCGCAAGACCGACAAGGAAAAGTTCGCCGGCGCGCGCGCCACCTATTCCATGGAGGCGATGATGCAGGACGGCAAGGCTTTGCAGGCCGGCACCACGCACAACTTCGGCACCAACTTCTCCGAGGCCTACGGCATCCAGTTCCTCTCCAAGGAGGGCAAGCTGGAGTACGCCCATGAGACGAGCTGGGGCACTTCCACGCGGCTCATCGGCGCCATCGTCATGACCCACGGCGACGAGCGCGGCCTGAAACTGCCGCCGCGCGTGGCGCCCATTCAGGTGGTCATCCTCCCCATCGCCATGCACAAGGAAGGCGTGCTGGAGCGCGCCCGCGCCCTCAAGGCCGAATTGGAGGCTGCCGGGCTGCGCGTGGAACTGGACGACCGCGACACCTATTCCGCCGGCTGGAAGTTCAACGAGTGGGAGATGAAGGGCGTGCCCGTGCGCCTGGAGCTTGGCCCGCGCGACATCGAAAACGGTGTGGCCATGTCCATGCGCCGCGACACGCTGGAGAAAAAGCCGCTGCAGCTGGACGGCATCGCCGATACGGTCAAGGCGCTGCTTGACGACATCCACAATACCATGTTCGAGCAGGCGCGCGCCTTCCGCGACGCCCACATCTACACCGCCACCACGCTGGAAGAGCTGGAAAAGGGCGTGCAGAACGGCTTTGTCAAGGCCGCGTGGTGCGGCTGCCGCGAGTGCGAGGACAAGGTCAAGGAGCTTTACAACGCCTCCACGCGCAACATGCCCTTCGACCAGAGCGATATGCCGTCCGACAAGTGCGTCGTCTGCGGCAAGCCCGCCGAGAAGCTCATCTACTTCGCCAAGGCGTATTAAAAAGCGCAGCCGCCGCGCGGTGCATCTCCGCGCGGCGGTCTTTGGACAAAAACATCGCCCTCTTTCCATGGAGCCGGAAAAGCGGGCGATGTTTTATAGCGATCAGGCTTCTTTGCGTTCGCGCAGCTCTTTCCGACGGCGCCTGGCCGCCGCGAGCATGTTTTCCGCGTGTTCCATGGCGCTGAGGGAATCCTCCGCGCCGCCGATGAGGCGGGCGATCTCCTGCGCGCGGCCTTCTTCGTCGAGGGCACGCACGGTGGAGCCGGTGCGCTCCCCCACCTGCGTCTTTTCCACCACGAAGTGGCGGTCGGCGAGGGCGGCGATCTGCGGAAGATGGGTGACGCACAGCACCTGCCGCTTGCCGGCGATCATCGCCATTTTTTCGCCCACAGCCTGCGCCATGCGGCCGGAGACGCCGGTGTCGATCTCGTCAAAGACCATTGCGCCGACGCCGTATTCGTCGGCGGAGACAGCTTTGAGCGCCAGCATCACGCGGGAGATCTCGCCGCCGGAGGCGATGGCGTTCAGCGGCTTGAGCGGCTCGCCGGGGTTGGGGGAGATGCGCATCTCCACGCGGTCGCCGCCGGAGGCGGTGATCTTTTCCGGCTCGACGGCGATCTCGAAGCGGGTCTTGCCCATGCCGAGGTCGGAAAGGTGTCTGAGGATGCCGGCGGTGAGCTTTGCGGCGATGGCCCTGCGCGCCTCGGTGAGCGCGGCGCAATCCTGCCGCAGGGCGGCATCCATGCCCTTGAGCTGCTTTTTCCACTCGGAAACGCTGGCCTCGCCGCCGCTCAGGGCCTCCCTGCGCGCCTTTAATTCCTCGCCATAGGCGATGACGTCGGCAAGGTCGGGGCCGTAGCGCCCTTCGAGGCGGTGGATGAGGTCGAGGCGGGCATTGAGCTTTTCCAGCGCCCGCGGGTCGCTCTCCACGCCCTCCAGGGCGTCGCGCAGCTCGTAGCCCGCGTCCTGCGCGGCGATGAACACTTCGCGCAGGCGCGCGGCAAGGGCGGAAAAGCGCGCGTCGATGGGCGCGATGCCCTCCAGCGCATTGGCGGCGCGGCTCAAAAGCTCCTGCGCGCTGCCCGCGCCCTCGTAGGTGAGTTGATAGGCTTCGGAAAGCGCCGCGCGGATGTGTTCGGCGTTTTCGAGGATGGCGGCGCGGCTCTCCAGTTCCTCTTCCTCGCCGGGGCGCAGTTTCGCCGCCATGATCTCGGAAAGGCGGCGCTCGATCTCTTCAAGCTCGCGCTCGCGGCTCTGCGCGTCTTTGAGCGCGGCCTTGATCTTTCCCGCCAGCTGCATGCGCGCGCGATAGGCATCGCCAATGGCACGCACGCGCGCAAGATGTTCCTCGCCGCCGTACGCGTCGAGGAAGCCGAGGTGCTTTTCGGGGTCGAGAAGCGCCTGATGTTCATGCTGTCCGTGGATGTCCATGAGCAGAGCGGTGAGGGTTTTCAGCGCCGCCAGCGGCACCACCATGCCGGAGACGCGGCAGACGCTGCGGCCGTTGGCGCTCAATTCGCGCGAGACGGCGAGCATGCCGTCCTCGCAGGGCGCGCCCAGTTCCGCGGCCAGTTCCTGCGCGCGGGGGCAGTCGGAAACGTCAAAGAGCGCCTGTACAGACGCCCTTTCCGCGCCGGTGCGCAAAAGCTCCCGCCCGGCGCGCGCGCCAAGCGCCAGCGACAGGCTGTCCACGACGATGGACTTGCCCGCGCCGGTCTCGCCGGTGAGTACGTTGAAGCCCTCGGAAAACTCGATGGTGAGCTGCTCGATGAGGGCGATGTTGCGAATGGCTATCTCCAGAAGCACGGCGCGCCTCGCTATCGTTTGATGAGCGCGTGGAAGCGGCTGACGACGCTTTCGACGGCATCTTCCGAGCGCGCGATGACCAGAATGGTGTTGTCTCCGGCGATGGTGCCCAGAAGCTCCGGCCATTTGAGCGAGTCTATGGCTTCGGCGGCGGCCTGGGCGCTGGCGGAGATGGTCTTGATGACGATGAGGTTGACGGCGCTTTCGATGGTAAGCACGGATTCCGCCAAAATGCGGATGAAGCGTTCGCTCATGCCCTTTTCGGCGCGCTCGGCGGTGGCGTACTTGTAGCCGCCGTTCTCCGAAAGCACCTTCAAAAGCCGCAGCTCCTTGATGTCGCGCGAGACCGTGGCCTGCGTGACCTTCACGCCGCGGGCCTTTAGCTCCGCGGCCAGTTCCTCCTGTGTTTCGATGTCCTTTTTATCAATGATGTCCAGTATCAGATCGTGGCGTACGCTTTTCATCCCGGAGCCTCCTGGTGATTTTTGAGGTTCAGTGCGTCCACTGCGAAAGTTTTTTGCGCAGCAGGCCGAAATAATCGCGCTCCCGCAGGCGCACGAAGCGCGCCGCGCGCTTGCTCTTGACGATGGTGATCTGCGCGCGCTCCTCGGACAGTTCCAGGGTGCGGCGGCCGTCAAGCACAGCGTGGGTGGCGGAGGCGTCGCCCAGCACGCGCACGCTGATGCGGTCGCCCGCGGAGGCGACGAAGGGCCGCGCGCTCATGGTGTGCGGGCAGACGGGCGTCAGCACAAAGCAGTCCAGCCCCGGCGAGACGATGGGGCCGCCGGCGGAGAGCGAATAGGCGGTCGAGCCCGTGGCGCTGGCGACGATGAGGCCATCGCCGGAGATGCGGTCCAGCAGCGTGCCGTTCACCATCAGTTCCACGGAAAGGATGCCCACCGAGCGCCCGCGGCGCATGATGCAGACCTCGTTGAGGGCGAACATGCTCTTTGGGTCCTCGCCCTCGATCTCCATAATCATGCGCTCTTCCATGGCGCCTTCTCCGGCAAAGAGGCGCTCAAAATCCTCCTCGATGTCATCCGGCTCCACTTCGGAGAGGAAGCCGACGCGCCCGAGGTCGATGCCGAGCATGGGTATATCGTTGGGGATGGCGACATCCAGCGCCGAGAGCAATGTGCCGTCGCCGCCAAGCACACAGAGAAGGTCGCAGTCCGAAAAGCTCTTCGCGGCTTCGCGGCGGAACGCGGAGGCGAGGCTGGGGTCGAGGCGCAGGGCGACATCGTGCTGTTCCAGCACGTTGATGACCCTGCGCGCGACGGGAAGTCCCGCTGATTTTTTCGGGTTCCACATCACGCCGACCGTTCGGATGTCCACGCAGACCACTCCCCATTTCTACCTTCTATGGTATACAAAATCGCCGCGAGAAACAAGGGCTATTCAGACATTTTAATAAATTTGTCATATGCTCGGCGAATCGTGTCGGAAATCGCATATTCATGCAGCGGCTTCATCCCCGCGCCGGCGGGAACGATGTAGAGAAGGAACTCTATGTTCCCTTCCGGGCCGCGAATGGGCGAAAAATCCAGCCCCGCGCACTGCCAGCCCAGCGTGGGCACGAAGGCGGCGATCTCCTCCAGCACGCGCTGGTGAACGCGCGCATCGCGCACCACGCCCTTCTCCCCCACATCCTCGCGCGGGGCCTCGAACTGCGGCTTGACGAGCGCCACAAAGCGTCTTCGCGGCCCGTCCAGCACGGAAAGCGCCGCGGGCAGCACGGCTTTGAGCGAGATGAAGGACACGTCCGTCGCCCCGAACGAGGGGCGCGCGGGAAAGTCCTCCGGCCGCAGAAAGCGGGCGTTGACGCGCTCCATGACCGTCACGCGCGCGTCCGAGCGCAGGCGATAATCCAGCAGGTTGTAGCCCACGTCCACGGCGTAGACGCGTTCCGCGCCCGCGCGCAAAAGCACGTCGGTAAAGCCGCCGGTGGAAGCGCCCACGTCCACGCACGTCTCGCCCCGGACGTCAAGGCCAAAGACCTCCAGCGCCTTTTTCAGCTTGTGCGCGCCGCGGCTGACATAAGGGTCGAGCGCGCCGCGCACGCGCATGGTCTCCTTGTCCGAGACCATCTCGCCCGGGCTTTTCAGTTTGCGTTCGCCGGCAAAGGCGCGGCCCTCCATGATGAGGGCGCGGGCCAGCGCGAGGCTCTCCAAATTCAATTCTTCGAGGAGGCGCTCGTCGGCGCGGCGCTTTTTCATCGGCCCAGTCTCCCAAGCACGCTCGCGGCAAGGCTGGCAGCGTCGAGGCCGCAGGCGCGCAGCTGGCTTTGCACGGAGGCATGTTCGATAAAGCGATCCGGCACGCAGAGCGTCATGACCGCATGGCCGGGCGCGTTCTTTGCGGCCCACGAAAGCACGCGCTCGCCCAGACCGCCGGAAAGCACATTTTCCTCCACAGTCACCCAAAGCGGCGCTTTGAGGGAGGCGCGCAGCATATCCCCGTCCATGGGCTTGACAAAGCGCGCGTCCACCACGCCGGCGCGGACGCCGTGGTGCATCAACTCTATGCAGGCGTTGAGCGCCGGTTGCACCATGCGGCCCACGGCGAAAAAGACCACGTCCTCGCCGTCGGTCAAAAGCTCCCATTCGCCTACGCGCAGCGGCTTGTGCGTTTCCAGACGCGCGCCAAGGTCCTCGCTGTCCTTGGGGTAGCGGATGGCCATGGGGCCCTCGTATTCGGCGGAGAGGCGGATGAGGCGCTTTAAGTCGCGCACGTCGCGCGGCGCGGCCACCACCATGTTGGGCAGCATGGAAAGATAGCTCAGGTCGAACACGCCCTGATGGGTGACGCCGTCCGCGCCTACCAGCCCGGCGCGGTCGATGAGGAAGGTCACGGGCAGGGCGTTTACGCACACATCCGTGGCGATCTGGTCAAAGGCGCGCTGCAAAAAGGTGGAATAGATGGCCACGTAGGGCTTCATGCCCGAGGCAGCCATGCCCGCCGCCATGGTGACGGCGTGTTCCTCGGCGATGCCCACATCGTAAAAGCGCTTGGGGTAAGCCTTGCCGAACACCTCCATGCCGGTGCCGGTGGGCATGGCGGCGGTGATGGCGCAGACGCGGATGTCGTTCTCGGCCAGCGCCGCGAGTTCGGCGGCGGCCACGCGGCCGCAGGCAGTGCGCTGATCGCCGCGCTGCTCGCCCGTTTCCACCAGAAAGGGCGCGACGCCGTGGTAGGTGTCCGGGTGGGACTCAGCGGGCACGTAGCCCTTGCCCTTGGTGGTGACGATGTGGAGGATCTGCGGGCCCTTTTCCTCCTTCGCGCGACGGAGGATGCGGATCAGCACCTTGAGGTCGTGCCCGTCCACGGGGCCGATGTAGCGAAAGCCTAGGGCGTCGAAGAACTTGCCGTCCACAAACGGCGTCTTCAGCCAATCGCGGAACTTTTCCACGAAGCGGAACATCGGCGCGCCCACGCCGGGGATGCGCTCCAGCCCCTGCCGCACGCCGCGCTTGATGGCGCGGTAGGTGCGCGACTGGCGCAGGCCCGTGAGGTAATTCGAGAGCGCGCCGACATTGCGGGAGATGGACATCTCGTTGTCGTTGAGGATGACGAGCATGCGCGTTTCGGACTGACCGGCGTCGTTGAGGGCTTCGTAGCACATGCCGCCGGTGAGCGCGCCATCGCCGACCACGGCGACGACGTGATAATCGTCCCCCATCACATCGCGCGTGCGCGCCATGCCCAGCGCAGCCGAGATGGCCGTAGAGGCGTGCCCGGCGGTAAAGGCGTCGCACTCGCTCTCCGTCACGCGGGGAAAGCCGCTGACGCCGCCCTCCTCGCGCAGCGTGTCGCGCAGGGCGGCAAAGCGCCCGGTGAGCATCTTGTGGGCGTAGCACTGGTGGCCTACGTCGAACACCAGTTTGTCTTCCGGGCAGTCAAAGACATAGTGGAGCGCCAGCGTCAGCTCCAC
Organism: Candidatus Pullichristensenella excrementipullorum; assembly: GCA_018713365.1. Lineage (GTDB taxonomy): Bacteria > Bacillota > Clostridia > Christensenellales > Aristaeellaceae > Pullichristensenella > Pullichristensenella excrementipullorum. The sequence goes on along the minus strand of DVOU01000031.1, from coordinate 15,652 downwards.
CGCCCCGAGGTTCGAGGCGAGGTGCCCGCCGTGGCGCGCCACCGTCTGGATAATCTCCGCGCGCATCTCCGCGGCCAGAGCCGTGAGTTCGCGCAGGGAGAGGTTTTTGATGTCTGCGGGACTGTGTATTTCCTCCAGCAACTTTCGTACCCCTTACTTCGTGCGGTCCACCATGGAATCGACGAGGGCGCGGAAAAAGTCCGCACGATCGCCGAAGGCTTCCAGCGCTTTGAGGGCGGCCTGATGCTCGCTCTCCACGCGCGCGCGCGTCTTCTCCACGCCGTATACCGATATGCAGGTCAGTTTGCCGCTCTTTGCGTCCTTGCCGAGGGTCTTGCCCACCTCGGCGGCGTCGCCGGTGACGTCGAGCAGGTCGTCCGTGGCCTGAAAGAGCAGGCCGAAGGCTTCCGCGTAGCGCGTGAGCGCAGTCAGTTCCGCCTCGGAAGCGCCGCAGAGGCGGCAGGCGGCGCGCAGCGGGTAGATGAACATGCAGGCCGTCTTGCCATGCTGTATGTCTTCGAGCATCCGCTCGCGCGCTTCCTCGGGCACGCCGTTTCTCTCGCTGTCCAGATCGAAACACTGGCCGAGGACCATGCCCTTCGCGCCGGAGCCGCGCGCGATCTCCGCCATCGCCTCCAGACAGGGGCGGGCGCGAGCCGCGTCACGCAGAGAGGCGGCGAGCATCGTCTCAAAAGCGCCGTTGAGCAGGCCGTCGCCGGCGAGGATGGCCTGTCCCACGCCGTAGACCACATGGTTGGTGGGGCGGCCGCGGCGCAGGGTATCGTCGTCCATGCCGGGCAGATCGTCGTGGACGAGCGAATAGGTGTGGATCATCTCCACGGCGCAGGCGAAGTCCAGCGCCTCGGGCGCGCCGCCGAGCAGATCGGCAGCCGCCAGCAGCATCGCAGGGCGCAGGCGCTTGCCGCCGGCCATGACGCTGTAACGCATGGCCTCGCCCACGATGGGGCCGCCGCCGGGCAAGAGCTGTTCAAGGCGCGCCTCCACGCGGGCGGCGTATTCTTTGAGCGTCGTCATTCGTCTTCTCCCTCCAGCGGTTCCTCGCCGCTCTCCGTCAGTACGCGGATGCGCTTGTCGCCCTCCTCCAGCAGCGCTTCGAGGCGCTTTTTCAGCGCCATGCCGCGCTCAAAGGCCTGAAAGGACTCCTCCAGCGGCAGCGAGCCGCTTTCAAGGCCGCGCACCAGCGATTCCAGTTCGTCCATGCCCGATTCAAAGGTGAAGTTCTCCATCCCTTACCTCCGCCGCGACGTTGCCGCCGCGCATGTGTACTTCGATGGCGTCTCCCGCGCGCAGCGCGCCCGCTTCGGGGACGCATTTGCCGTCCTTGAAGACCACGGCATAGCCGCGGCGCACCACGCCCTCAGGGTCGAGCGCCGAAAGCGCGCGCGAAGAGAGCGACAGCCGCCGCTCCATGGCGTCGCGCTTTTTTGTCAGCGCAATGGGCAGGCGCGCGGCGAGCGCGGCAAGCGCCGTCTCCCGGCGCTCGATGAGCATGCGGCGGGGCATGGTCAGCGCCGGGGACGCGGAAAGCGCCTGCAAACGGGCGCGGCGCAGCTGCTGCGCGCGCAAAAGCGCCGAGGTGAGCTGCCGCGAGAGCGCTTCGACCGACTGTTTGAGTTCCGCCACCACCGGCACGGCCAGTTCCGCCGCGTTGGAGGGCGTGGAGGCGCGCGCGTCGGCGGCAAAATCGGCGATGGTGAAGTCCGTCTCGTGGCCGACGCAGGAGATCACCGGGATGCGCGAGGCGGCGATGGCGCGGGCGACGATCTCCTCGTTGAAGGGCCAGAGGTCCTCCAACGAGCCGCCGCCACGACCGACGAGCAGCACGTCCGGGCGACCGTCCTCATTGAGGCGCTCAATGGCGCGCACAATCTCCTCCGCCGCGCCCGCGCCCTGTACCGCGCAGGGGGCGAGCAGCACGCCCACGTTGGGGTCACGTCGCTTAGAGACGCGGATGATGTCGCGAATGACTGCGCCCGAGCGCGAGGTGGCTACGCCGATCACCTTGGGAAGCAGCGGCAATTCCCGCTTGCGCGCGGGGTCGAACAGGCCCTCCGCCGCCAGCTTTTTCTTTAATGCTTCAAAGCGCAGGTAGAGGTCGCCCACGCCCTCGCGGGTCACGGAATCGACGTAGAGCTGGTAGCTGCCGCTCTGCACGAACACAGAGGCCGCGCCGCGCACGGTGACGCGCATGCCGTCCTCGATCCGAAAGGTCAGCTTGAGCGCCTGCTGCCGCCATAGCACACACTGCACGCGCGAAGTCTCATCCTTGAGGGCGAAGTAGCAGTGGCCGCTCGTGTAGCGCTTGAAGCCGGAGACCTCGCCGCGCACGGCGACGGCGCGCAGCACCGGGTCTCCAGCCAGTTTGCGGCGCACGTACTCGTTCAGTTCCGTGACCGAAAGGGCCCACTTGTCATCCATGCCGCTTTTCCGCCGCGAGGATGGCGTTTTGCATCAGCATGGCGATGGTCATCGGCCCTACGCCGCCGGGAACGGGGGTAATGGCGCCGGCGACCGGCTCGGCGCTGGCAAAGTCCACATCACCCATCAGCTTGCCGCTTTCCAGGCGGTTGATGCCCACGTCGATGACCGCCGCGCCGGGCTTGATCATCTCCCCGGTGATGATGCCGGGGCGGCCCACCGCGGCCACGAGGATGTCCGCGTCGCGGGTGAAGCGCGCCAGATCCCTGGTGCGCGAATGGCAGATGGTGACGGTGCAATGCTCATTGAGCAGCAGCATGGCCATGGGCTTGCCGACGATGTTCGAGCGGCCCACCACCACGGCGTGCTTGCCGGAAAACTCCACATTGGCGCGGCGCAAAAGCTCCATGCAGCCCGCGGGCGTGCAGGGCAAAACCGAGGTCTGGCCGGTAAAGAGGCGGCCGGCGTTGACTACGTGGAAGCCGTCGGCGTCCTTTTCCGGGGCGATCTCGGCAAGCACGCGCGCCTCGTCAATGTGTTTGGGCAGCGGCAGCTGCACGAGCATGGCGTCCACAGCCGCGTCCTCGTTGAGGGCGCGGATCTGGGCGATGAGTTCTTCCTCGGTCACACTTTCGGGGAAGAGCAGTTCGCGCGATTCGATGCCGATCTCCTCACAGGCGCGCTTTTTGTTGCGCACGTAGATCTTGCTGGCCGGGTCGTCGCCCGCCAGCAGCACCGCCAGACAGGGAACGACGCCGTCCTTGCGCAGGGCCTCGGCCCGCACTTTCAGTTCCGCGCGGATCTCCGCCGCGACCTGTTTACCGTTCAGGATCGTTGCCATGGATGTATTCCTCCCAACCGATGAGCGCCACGCCGCAGGCGTTGTCGCCCGACATTTCCGGCTTTCCCCAGTGCAGGCGCACGGGGCAGTTCAGCTTTTGCAGGCGCGCGGGCAGAAGCTCGCGCAGAAGGAGCGAGGACGCCACGCCCCCGGAGATGAGCGCCGCGCCGAGGCGGGTCTTCCCAAAGGCCCACTGGATGAGCCAGGCCACCGCGCGGGCGAGATAGGAATAGACCTCCGCTGCCACGTCCTCTTTGGCAACGCCCGCCTCCAGCATGCGCATGGCCTGCGCCTCGGCCCCGGAAAAGGAGACTTCCCCCTCCCGGTGCGAAAGCGGGAACGCGCCCTTCGCCCCGCCCCGCCGCGCCAGCGCTTCCAGCGCCGGCCCTGCCGGGAAGGAAAGGCCCATGCGCACGCCCACGCGATCGACGAGCTGACCGGCGTGCAGGTCGTTGGAGCCGCCGAGAAGTTCGATCTTCAACCCCGGGGACACGCGCAGCACTTCCGTGGTGCCGCCCGAGAGGTGCAGGGCAAGAAAGCCCTCAGGAAGCGTCCCCGCGCCCTCCATGGCGGCGCGCACATGGCCCTGCTGGTGGCTCGTTTCATAAAAAGGCACGCGCAGGGAAGCGGCGATGGCGCGGGCAAAGCCCGTACCCGCCGTGAAAACCGGCATGTAGGAGCCTTCTGTGTCGCGCGGGCGGGCGCTGGCGCAGACGCAGCATATGCGCGCGTCCTTTGCCTGCGAAAGCATGTCCTCCACGAGCGCGGGCAGGCGCTGCACATGCTGAAAAAGCGCCTCGGACTGCCGCAGCCCCCGCGCCCCCTCGGCGACGGAAAGCAGGCGGCGACGGCTCGAAAGCACGCCGCCCTCCCCCGCCAGCGCCACGGAGGTGGTGTAGCAGCTGGTGTCTATGCCCAGAGCGGCCTTCATCGCGCCATGCTCCGGGAGATGCCGCCCAAGACGCCGTGGACGAACTGCGGCGAGCGTTCGCCGGAATACTGCCGCGCCATCTCCACGGCCTCGTTGACGACCACGTTCTCCGGGGTCTTGCCCAGCATGAGTTCATAGGCCGCCAGACGCAGAATGGCCAGATCGACGCGCGAGATGCGCTCCAGTTTCCAGCCGTTGGCGTTTTCCTCGATGCGTTTGTCCAGTTCGGCGGCGTTTTCCACCACGCCGTTGAACATGCGCTCCATGAAGGCGCTTTCCTCCTCGCCGGGCTGCACACCCAGGAGGTCGATGCGCGTATCCTCGCCGCCTTCGCCGCCCATTTCCCATTCGTAGATCAGTTTCATGGCGTGCGTGCGCGCCGTGACTCGGTTCATTCTTCCCCGCTCCTTTTGACACAAGCATTGCGGTGGCGCATCTCGCGCCGCCGCAATGCGTTCTCGTGGGTCTGCGCTATGTCAGTACGGTCGTTCTTTCTCGCCGTCCTCGGTCTCAAGCGCGTCCGCATCCTGTATCAGGGGCGCGAACGTCGCCTCACGAACAGCTTCGTCTTCTTCCTCTTCGCCATCTGGAGCGTCGTCGCCCGCGGCTTCGGATGGAGCGTCTCCGTCCTCCAACGGCGCAAAACCGCTGTTCCAGTCATCTTCCTCCGGCGCAGCGTTCTCTGCGTGCAAAGAGTCCGCCTCTTCGAAGACGGAGGCGTCGTCCACGCCCTCGCCCGCGCTCTCAGGCACTTCCGGCACGGGCTCGGCGGCCTCCTGCGCGGCGATGGCTTCGACGCTCTCCTTTTTGCCCCTGCGGCCGGCCTTCCAGTTCGGCTTCTTCCACTCGGGCTTCGCGTCCGGGCCGGAGAGGGCGCTGACAACGATCTGCACGTCGCGCACCGTCACGCCGCAGTTTTTCTCGATGGCGTCGCGGATGGACTTCTGCATGTTTTTGGTGACGGTGGGCACGTGCGCGCTGGCCTTGAGGATGAGTTCCACGGACAAGGAGACGGCATCGCCCTCGCTTTGCACGCAAATCTTCATATCCTTGACGTCCGGCACGCGGCCAATGGCCTGCCGCGCCATCTGCGAGATCGCCGTCAGGGACATGTGTACCTGCGAACCATCCTCCGATTCGACGGGGACGAACGAGGTGGGCACGCGCTTTTTGCCCTTGCCAAAGAGCATCATCAGCATGTAGGCGCTCAAAAGCACGACGATGGCCGCCAGCCCCAGGCCGATGACCACGGAGAGGAAGCGCCCCGCCCCCTGCTCCAGACCGGCGAACATGGCGCCCAGCAGGTCAACGCCGAAGCCCCGCAGCGCCATGCAAACGCTGAAGGCCAGAGCGATGAGTACGTAGAGGAACATCAGGACCTTGTCCCAAAAACTCGTCTTCATGGGGCCTCCTTTCCTCCGGCGGCGCCGGACGAAGCTCGCCGGGCGCGGACAGAGCGCCGGGCGCGGGCGGGTATGTCTTTACAACTCGTGTTTTTCTTCGCTCGGCTCCGCTTCCGCCGTTTCTTCCTCGCCGGGCAGATCGCTGAGGTCTTCAGGGTCGATGGGCTCCATGTCCTCGGCCTCGTCGACATCGTCTTCTTCATCTTCGACTTCGGGGACGATTTTCTCCTCGGGGATGTCGTCAAGGTCGTCGTCCTCATCAAGTTCAAGGTCGAGGTCGTCCGTGTCTTCCTGCGGCTCGCTAACCTCGGCCTCGGGCGCGGCTTGCGCAGCTTCCGCAGCTTCCGCGGCGGCGGCTTCCTGCTCCTCCTGCTCGCGCAGGCTGTTCTCCAGCAGTTTCTGCTGGTGTTCTTTGAGTTCCTGCGCGGCGCGATGCTCGCGCTCGAAGCTCACGGCCTGTACGTGTACGTCCACATTGCGCACGTCCAGCCCGCTCATGGTCTCGATGGCCTTTTTGACGTTCTCCTGAATGCTCCTGGCCACGTCGGGGATGGGAGAGCCGTATTCGACGACGATGGTGACGTCCACGGCCACCGTGCCGCCGTCGATGTCGACGCGCACGCCCTTGGTGAGGTTGCGGGTGGATTTGCGGGTGAACATATCGGCAAAACCGGTCGAGACGCTGGCCATGCTCGCCACGCCTTCGACTTCCTGCGCTGCCAGACCCGCGATGGTCTCAACGACGCCGGTGGCGAAGGATACGCTGCCATCCGGGTTTTCGTCGAGCTTGACGTCCGACGGGTAATTGTCGCTCATATCGCAGACCTCCTTTATCTTTTTCCATTATAGCAGAAAATCGCGCCGCTGGCAAATGGTTTGCTTTAATTTATTGGAATGATCTTGACATTGCCGCTGTCCACGTCCGTTTCCCGCAGCACAAGCTCGAGGATGACCGCCGTTTCCTGCCGCGTGAGGGCCTCGGCGCGCACGAGGACGTTGGCCGTGTCCTCGTGGATGGTGGCCACGCAGTCGGCGTAGCCACGGGCGCGCAGGACGCCTTCGATGGTCGTTTCCTGCTCGGACCACGCCATCAGGTCGATGAGCGTGCGCTGGGCGAGGGCGCGGGTCTGGCTGTCGGTCTCGCCATCGTGGATGATGTCGTTGAGCTGCGCCGTCTGCATGCTGCGCAGCTGCTCGCGCTCGGTGCGGAAATCTTCCAGCGGGTCCGCTTCCTCCATCGCGGTAGAGGGCGCCGGTGACGCCGTGACCGCTTGCGAGACCGGCGCGTCAGCAGGCCGCCCCGGCAGTTTGGACGAGATGAGCGCCGCTGCCGCCGCGAGCAGCACAAAGATACAGGCCGTCAAAAACCACCGTCCGCGCATGCGCATCCCTCCGCATCTGAATGACTTCGATCCGCTCCATGTCCACGCCCAGCAGGGCGCGCGCCGCCTGCATCAGGGAAAGGCGCACGCCCACATCCTCCGCGCCGGTGGCGACGATGACCACGCCGGTGACCGCGCCGCCTTCCTCCGCGACCATGGCGCGCACTTCGCCCGCGCCCTCCACCGCCGACAGCACCCGCTCCAGACGCGCCTCCAGCTCCGTGGGCTGCGCCGCGCCGCTGCCGCCGCCCGCGCGCGTGAGCGCCAGCGCCGCCACGCACACGGCCACGAGCAGCAGCAGCCATTCCAGCCCCCGCGCGCCGCGCAGTTTTTCCCGCAGCCCCCGCCACGCGCCCATCATCCAAGCACCGCCCCCGCCGCGCGGGCGATGACCAGCAGCGCCATCAGGCCGACGAGAAAGCGCACGCCGCGCTTTTCCGCCGCGTCGCCCAGAAGCAGCTCCACCGCCGCCGAGAGGGCGCACAGCGCCGTGAGCTGCGCCGCCATCTGCGTAAGTAGCGTCATTTGTCATCCCCCTACCTTACCATGCTCTGGCCGGCGGTGAGCGTGCCGCCGAGCAGCAGCGTGAGGATCACCGCGGCGGATGCGCAGATCACCAGCAGCATGGCCGCCACCTGCGAAAACCGCTCCGCGAGAGCGATGAGGCCTTCCTCCGCCACTGGCTCCAAGAGGGCCGATGCCAGCCTGAGGGCAAAAAGCGCCGCCACCAGCGCAAAAAGCGGCCGCGCGCAGAGGACGAGCAGGGCGATAAGGCCCGTCGCCCCGGCGGCGTTTTTGACCAGCAGCACGCTGGAGACCAGCGCGTCCATGGTGTTGGCCACCTCGCCGCCCACCACGGGCAGCAGGTTGTCCACCGCATAGCGCGCCGTGCGCACGGCGGCGGAATCGTAGCCCGTGCTGAGGAGCGCGCGCACCGCCGAAAGACCGAGAAAGCCGGTCATCAAAACGCCCGCGCCCCAATTGACCACGGAGCGTACGAGGTGAAAGAGCCGGGAAAGGCGCAAGTTCGGGCTGAGCTGCCCCGCCGCGGCCAGCGCGGCAGCGATGGTGCAAAGTTTCAGCCCCACGCCCGCGAGGAGGCGCGAAAAGGCGTTGCCGGCCAGCGCCGAAAGCGGCGTGACCATGGCCGCCGTGGCCGTGGCTCCGGCGAGCGAGAGCAGCGAGGCCAGCACGGGAAAGACGCCGTCGGCAAGGCTGGCGACGCGGGCGATCAGCGCCTCTGCCTCCGCCGTCAGGCGCATGAACCACGCGATGAGCTGCGCGGCGCAGACGAGGCAGCACACCTGCGAGACCGCGCCCGCGCCCCTGCCCGCGCCCGCCAGTTGCCGGGCGATGGCGCTGAAAAGCGCCGGGGCCAGCAGGGCGGCGACCAGCGCGGCGGCGCTGCGGAACTCCTCGAAAAAGGCGTCGCGCAGGCGGGCGAGCGCGTCTGAAAGCTCCCACGTCTCTTCCCCGGAGGCGATGGAGAGGAGCATATCGCGCACGTCGATGCCCGTCCCCTCCGCCGCCTCCTCGAGGGCGCGCAGGTCGAGCGCGTCGATCACCGCGTCCACGCTTCCCTCGGCGCGCGCGCTCATGCCGCAGAAAAGCAGCAGGGCAAGGATGATGAGCGCCCGCCTCATGCCAGCGCCCCGGTGACGGCGGTCACCACCTCGGTCAAAAGCGGCGCGGCCATGGCAAAGAGCGTCACCCGCGCGGCCAGTTCCACGCGGCCCGCCAGCGCCTTTTCCCCCGCGTCTTCGCAGATGTGGGCGGCGAACTCGGTCAGCAGCGAAACGCCCGTGGCCCGCAAGATGAGCGCCACGCCGCCATCCAGCCCCGAGGCCCCGGCAAAGAGCGTCAGCGCCGAGGCCGCCTGACGCAGGCCGGGCAGGAGCATGGTCAGCGCCGCCGCGCCCGCCGCCAGCGCCACGCCCGCCGAAAGCTCCGGCCTCTGCGCGCGCATGGCCGCGCAGGCGAGCGCCGCGGCAATCAGCAGAAGCGCTATGCGCACCGCTTCCATCAGGAGAGCTGAAACACGGCGCGCACACTGTCAAAGAAACCGGCCAGCATGTTGACCACCATCAGCAGCACCACCACCAGCCCCGAGAGCGTGGTGAGCATGGCCACGTCCTCGCGCCCGGCGCGGGTCAGCACGATGCCGATGACCGAGGTGAGGATGCCGATGCCGGCAATGCGGAAGACGAAGTCCATGTCCATGCGATACACCTCCCGGCCGCAGCCGACGATCTGCCCCAAAGCGCCTTTGGCGCGCGAAGAGAGCCGTGTTGGGCGCATGTTCCGCCCCATCCTGCTGCCCCGACGCGCCTTTGGCGCGCGCGAAGAGCGCCGCTTCGCCCTAAACAAAGGCGATGGCCAGCATCAGCCCGCAGAGCAGGCCGAGCGTGGCGTAGAGCCTGCCCTTTTCCGCGCCGTTTCTGCTTGCCTCCGCCTCCAGACGGCCCAGTTCGCGCAGCGTGGTTTGAAACAGCGCCTCCTGCGCGGCGCGCGTGCCCACGCCCAGGCCGTCAAAGAAGGCCGTGAGGGCGGAGATGTCCTCCCCCGTCAGGCAGTCCAGCGAGGCGCCGCGCCGCGTGAGCGTTGGCAAAAGCGCCCGCCACGCCTCCGCCGCGCTCTTTCCCGCGCCCACGCTCTCCCCCACACGGCGCAGGGCCTCCATGCCGCTGCGGACGAGGGCGGCGTGCAGGGGCAGGCGGCGTTCCAGCATATCGACGCGCGCGCGCTGCAATTCGTCCATCGCCTGCCGCAGAACGCGCCCCCGCCGCGCGCAGGCGGCGGCGAGACTGCGACCCAAAAGCGCCGCCCCCAGCGCCGCCAGCACCGCCAGCAGCGTCCTCACGCGCTCCCCCGCCACGCCTCCAGCGAGGCGATGCGGCCAAGGCCGCCCTCGATGCGCGCCACGAGGTCGAACGCCCCCATGGAGAGCATCTCGGCAAGCGCGGGGCGGCGCGCGGCTTCCTGCACGCTGGCGGCGTGGGCGCTGGCCAGCACCGCCGTGCCGCAGCGGCGGGCGTCAAGCACGGCGGCGGCGTCCTCCCGGTCGCCCACCTCGTCGGTCACCACCACGTCCGGCTTCAGGGCGCGCACCATGTGGGCGATGGCGAGGCGCTTGGGGCACATGTCCATCACGTCCGTGCGCTCCCCCACGTCCAGCGTGGGCACGCCGGCGCGGCAGGCGGCCAGCTCCCCGCGCTCGTCGGCCAGGGACACCGTATGGCCAGCCTTGGAGATCAGCCGCGCCGCGTCGCGCAGGAGCGTCGTCTTCCCCATGCCGGGGCGGGAGATGAGCAGGGCGCTTTTGAGGCCGCCGTTTTCGAGCATCGCCGCCGCCAGCCCCTTGCCCGCGCCGCGCACCTCGCGCGATACGCGCACGCAGAGGGCGCTTATGTACGTCAACGCGCCGATGCGGCCATCCTCCAGCGCATAGCGGCCGCACACGCCCACGCGCGAGCCGCCGGGAAGGGTGAAAAAGCCCTGCTTCAGCTCATCCTCCCACGCATAGAGGCTGTGTTCGAGCATGCGCGCGGCCACCTCGCGAAACGCCTCCGGGGCGAGCGGGGCTTTGAGCAGCGCGTCGCCGTCGGCAAAGCAGAGCTGCGGCCGTCCGCCGGGGCGCAGGCGCAGTTCGGTAAGGCTGTCCGCGCGCTCCCGCACGGCACGGGAAACTTCCTCGGGCAGACAGGCGCAGATGTTCTCCAAGGCTTCCATGGCGCACCTCCCACAGCGAATATATGAGGCCAAGCCATGGCTTATCCCAACGAAAAAGCGCCCCGCGAAGGGGGCGCCGGAAGCACTTGCTTACCTGCCGCGAAGCAGGCGGTCCTTGTTTTTGGCGGCGAAGGGGATGACCACGTAGAGCAGCGCCACCTCCACCGGGTAGAGCAGCGCGTTTTTCAGCGCGCGCGGCGGCAGCAGCACCAGATACGGCGTGCCATAGAGCAGGTGCAGCCACAGCGTATTGAGGCCAATGTTGACCAGAACGTTGACCAGAAGTTTGGAGACGGGGATACCCGCCATCAGCCCCCTGCCTTCTCGGCGATAGAGGCAGAAGCCGTACAAAAAGCCGTTGACGACGCCCGAGATCATGTATCCGGGGAAAAACGGCCCCGCCGGGCGCAGGATGTACTGGATAAGATCCGTCAGCGCCCCCACGAGCGCCGCCGGCACCGGGCCGTAGAGATAGCCCGCCAGCGCCATGGCCAGAAAAGAGGTGGCGATCTTGTTGTCCTGCGTGAGATAAAACCCGCCAAAGTAGGACAGGACCACGCTCAGCGCCAGCAGCATCGCCAGGGCGAGCTGCGATCGGAGACTGGCGAGGGCTTTGACGGAAAGCCGGACGTCATCAAGAAGAAAGCGGAACTGCGTTTGCGATCGTTTCTGCAACGGGAACACCCCCTTGGTTTGCAATTATAACGTATTTCCATCCAATTCTCAATAGTGTTTTTTCATTGAGCGCGTATAATAGATTTACAAAGAATTGCGGAGGGGAATTATGAAACGCAGCGCTTCAAAGCAGCCGCAGTACAAGATCCTGACCATCGACCCATGGCTGAAGCCATATTACAGCGATATCGCCCTGCGCATGCAGCGCCACGCGGACACGCGCCGCGCTCTGCTGGGCGACAAGGGCGATCTGTCCTCCTTTGCCAACGGCTACCTCTACTACGGCATCGCCCGCACGGAGGACGGTTGGGTGTACCGCGAGTGGGCGCCGGGCGCGGACGAGATGCACCTGATCGGCGATTTCAACGACTGGAACCGCGAAAGCCACCCCATGACCCGTCTGGAAAATGGCAACTGGGAGATCAAGCTCGACGGCGAGGACGCGCTGATGCACGGTCAGCGCATCAAGGTGCAGGTGACGAAAAACGGCGAGAAGTTCGACCGCATCCCCGCCTACATACGCCGCGTGGTGCGCGACCCCGAGACCAACGAGTTCTACGGCCAGGTCTGGGCCCCGAACCGCCCCTTCCGCTGGACGGACGGCGGCTACGGCAAGCGCAAGTTGAGCCCTCTGTTCATCTACGAATCCCACGTGGGCATGGCGCAGGAGGATGAAAGCGTCGGCACCTACCGCGAATTTGCCGACCGCATCCTCGACCGCGTGCAGGAGGCCGGATACAACACCATCCAGCTCATGGCCATCATGGAGCATCCCTACTACGCCTCCTTTGGCTATCAGGTGACGAATTTCTTCGCTGCCTCCTCGTGGTACGGCAACCCCGAGGACCTCAAGTACCTCATCAACACCGCGCACGAGATGGGCATGTTCGTGCTTCTGGACGTGGTGCATTCCCACGCCAGCAAGAACACCAACGAGGGCCTCAACCGCTTTGACGGCACCGACGACCAGTACTTCATCGCCCAGGATCACCCGGCGTGGGACACCAAGCTGTTCAACTACGGCAAGTACGAGGTCATCCACTTCCTGCTCTCCAACCTCAAGTTCTGGCTGCAGGAATATCACTTCGACGGCTTCCGCTTCGACGGCGTGACCTCCATGCTCTACCATGACCACGGGCTGGGCACGGATTTCATGAGCTACGACCGCTACTTCAGCCTCAACACCAATGTCGAGGCTGTCACCTATCTGCAGCTGGCCAACGAGCTGATCCACGCGGTCAACCCCTTCGCCGTCACCATCGCCGAGGACATGAGCGGCATGCCCGGCATGTGCCTGCCCATCCGCTACGGCGGCATCGGCTTTGACTACCGCCTCTCCATGGGCGTGCCCGATTTCTGGATCAAGACGCTCAAGGAGAGCGACGAGAACTGGGATATGCGCAAGATGTGGCACGAGTTGACCACGCGCCGCCCGCAGGAGAAGAACATCGGTTACAGCGAGAGCCACGACCAGGCGCTGGTGGGCGACAAGACGCTCATCTTCCGCATGGCCGACGCCGAGATGTACACCGGCATGAACAAGGACTATCACTCCATCACCATGGACCGCGCCATCGCCCTGCACAAGATGATCCGCTTCATCACGCTGGTGCTGGCCGGCGAGGGCTATCTGAACTTCATGGGCAATGAGTTCGGCCACCCCGAGTGGATCGACTTCCCCCGCGAAGGCAACGGCTGGAGCTACAAGTACGCCCGCCGCCAGTGGTCCCTGTGCGACAACGAGATGCTCAAGTACGCCTGGCTGCGCGACTTTGACCGCGCCATGCTCAAATTTGCCCGCAAGTACCGCGTGCTTTCCAAGCGCGGGGCGGTGAATCTCTGGGTCGATCAGGAGCGCAAGCTGCTGGCCTTCTGCAAGGGCGACATCATCTATCTGTTCAACTTCCACCCCACCGAGTCGCCGACGAACTTCTTCCTGCCCACCCACCCGCTGGGCGCGGGCGACTATCGCGCCGTGTTCACCAGCGACGACGCAGCCTTTGGCGGCAACGGCAACATCAGCGAGGACTACGTTTACGCCGCCAAGGATGTTCCCGGTCACGGCGTGGGCTTTGAGGTGTACATCCCCAGCCGCACGGCGGTGGCGTTCAAGCACGTCTGACGACATTTGCGCGCCTGGCAAGGGGTCTGTGAGCGCTGCCTCTTGCACGCTTGCCCTCCTCTTTGCTATACTGTACGCATACCAAAGAGGAGGGTATGATTTATGAACACAGGTACCGCGCCCAAAAAGAAGCGCAAAGCCAGTCTTTTCGGCATTCCCCACAAGACGCTCGTCATCGCCCTTGCCGTGGTGATCCTGGCGGCGCTGATCGTCTTTCTGACGGCGTTCTCGCCGTTCGTCACCATCCCTGCCGGGCACACGGGCATCGTCACCACCTTCGGCCGCGTGGAGGACTACACGCTCAGCGAGGGGTTCCACCTCAAAAGCCCGCTCAAGCAGGTCATCGTCATGGATACGCGCACGCAGCGCGCTTCCCTGACCATGCAGGCTTTCTCCAGCGACATCCAGCAGGTGGACGTTATCTGCTCGGTCAACTACTCCGTGGATCGCGAGACCTGTCAGAAGCTCTACCAGCGCGTGGGCATGAACTACTATGAAAACGTCATGGAGCCGCGCGTGCTGGAAAACGTCAAAACGGTGTTCGCGCGCTACACGGCGGAGAACCTCATGGACGCGCGCAACACGCTTTCCCAGCAGATCATGGAACTGCTCGCGCCGGAAATGGCGGAATACGGCATCTCCGTGACCTCGGTGGCCATCGAGAACGTGGACTTCACCGACGCTTTCACCGACGCCGTGGAACAAAAGCAGGTGGCCGAGCAGACCCGCCTGCGCGTGGAGACCGAGCAGGCGCAGCAGACCGCCGTGGAGGAGGCGCAGGCCGAACGCCGCGTCATCGCCGCCAACGCTGAGGCGGAGGAACGGGCCATTCTGGCCGAGGCCGACGCCAACGTCGCGCGCATCAACGCCGACGCCGAGAAGTACCGCGGCGAGCAGCAGGCGGCGGCCAACGAGGCTTTGGCCGCTTCGCTGACGGAGGAGTTGATCGCCTACTACCAGACGCAGCAGTGGAACGGCGAGCTGCCGGCTGTCTTTGGCGGCGATACGCTGCCCATTCTGGAGATGGGTGCGCTGACAGAGGACGAAAGCGCGCCGGAAGAGGCGGAGGACGCTGCCGACGAGTACGTCTACACGCCCGCCGGCGACGGCGAATAGCGGTTTTGCCCGCCGGAACGTTTATCCGGCGGGCGAAGCGTGTATATTATATGCGGAGGCATTGCCATGAAGCGCGAAGCAAAGGTCGTGAACGTGGACGGCCGCCTGATGGCCGAGGTGGTGCGCACGGAGGCGTGCCAGCAGTGTCACGCCTGTCAGTTCGGGCAGAAGGAGCGCATGCTGGTGGAATTGCCCGAGGGCGACTACGCTGTCGGCGACACGGTGGAGCTAATGCTTGCGGACGCGCACTTCGCGCGCGCTTCGCTGCTTGCCTACGCGCTTCCCGTGGCGACGCTGTTTGCGGGATTGCTCATCGCCGCTTTCGCGGGGCTTTCCGAGGTCTGGCAGGCGCTGTGCGCGCTTGTCGGGCTGGGAGCAGGCCTCGCCGTCATCAAACTGCTGGAGCCGCGTCTGCGCCAAATGCGCCCGGACGTGCGGCCCTGCGATAAAAAGGAGGAATAAACTGTGTCTGAACAGATCCTGAACCTCAAGGGCGCCGACCTGACCGAAACGAAGCTGGCTTCGCTGGGCAAGGTGCTGGTGGATTTCTGGGCGCCGTGGTGCGGCCCCTGCCGCATGGTGGCCCCCATCCTCGAAAAAGTGGCCGCGGAGATGGATGGCAAGGCGACCATCGCCAAGGTCAACATCGACGAAGAGCCGGACGCCGCCGCCGCTTACGGCGTTTCCAGCATCCCGACGATGATCCTCTTCGTGGACGGCAAGGAGACCGCGCGCATGATCGGCGCCAACCCCAAGAGCGCCATCATCGACTTCATCAACGGTAAGAATTGAGTTTTCACGTTAAATCGCGCGCACAGGCGCGATTTGCGAGGGATTTTGTGGTATACTTATGGTGGATGAAGAGGTCTGCCATGAAAGCGCCGGCATTCGTCGGCGCTTTTCAGGATGTTGACAAAGTCAACAGACTGGCAGAGTGTCGAGAAAGCCCGCAATCCAAGGAAGCCAACTTGCCGACAAGGGAGCTTACATGGACGTAAGTGACCGCAGGCGGCA
>DVOU01000030.1:0-33482 GCA_018713365.1 Candidatus Pullichristensenella excrementipullorum | reverse complement strand
CCCCAAAGCCCCCAAAGCTCCCAAAGCCCCCAAAGCCCACAGCCCGCAAGGCCCGCAAAGCCCGCAAAGCCCGCAAGGCCCGCAAGTCCCGCAAGGCCGCAAGGCCCGCAAGGCCCGCAAGGCCGCAAGGCCGCAAGCCCGCAAGGCCCGCAAGGCCCCAGCCCGCAAGCCCCCAAAGCCCCCGGGCCCCTGAGTCCCTGAGCGCCAAGTCAGCAAATCCCCGAGCCGCCGGGTATCGGCCACTGGCCACCGGCCACTGGCCACTGGCCCCCGCCCCCCCCAATCCAGCAACCCCAGCGACCCCAGCGACCCAAGCGGCCCCTGCCCCGGCCCAGCGGCTCCAAACGCACATCCCCTGCGTTTTCCGCACCATCGCCCGCTTTGACCGACGGGAATGAAGAAAATGGCGGCCATTTGCTACGCCCCACGTGCAGACGGCCTGAGTTTCTTGCACCCATCCCTTGACAGCATTTCCCTTTTAATACTATAATATAGCCATAACTTACAACCACGGGGGGAGAATGACCATGAAGTACCTTCTCAAGACCGCCCTCTGCCTGCTCCTGTGCGCCCTGTTGTCCCTCCCCGCCCTCGCGGAGGAAGGGGAAGTACTGACCTGCGGCGACTACACCTACGTGCTTCTCGAAGACGGCGGCGCGCGCATCACCGGCTATGACGGCGAGGACGCAGAGTTGACCGTTCCCGCCGAACTGGACGGGCATCCTGTGCGGGAGATCGGCAATGACGCTTTCTACGGCTGCGAATCCCTGACCGCCGTCACGCTGCCGATCGGCCTGACCTCCATCGGCGAGAATCCGTTCCGTAGCAGTGATTTGCTGGCGAAGATCAACGTTTCCCCCGACGACCCTGTGTTTGCGCAGATTGACGGCGTGCTGTATGAAAAGGCGACCAAGACCCTCATCAGCTATCCGGCAGGAAAAGAGGGCAATTCCTTCGCCGTGCCGGACGGCATCCTCGCCATCGGCGATAGAGCCTTCATCGGCTGCGACTCCCTGACCACCGTCACGCTGCCGGAGGGCCTGACCACCATCGGCGATGAAGCCTTCTACGGCTGCTCCTCCCTGACCACCGTCACGCTGCCGGAAGGCCTGACCTCCATCGGCGATTCCGCCTTTTCCAACTGCTCCTCCCTGACCTCCGTCACGCTGCCGGACAGCTTGACTTCCATCGGCGATTCCGCCTTCTCCTTCTGCTCCTCCCTGACCACCGTCACGCTGCCGGAGGGCCTGACTTCCATCGGTGATTCCGCCTTCTCCAGCTGCTTCTCCCTGACCTCTATCACGCTGCCGGAGGGCCTGACTTCCATCGGCGCAAATCCGTTCCATAGCTGTGATTCACTGGAAAAAATCGATGTTTCCCCCGACCATCCCGTATTTGCGCAGATCGACGGCGTGCTGTATGAGAAGGCCACCAAGACCCTTATCTGCTATCCGGCGGGAAAGGAGGGCGATTCCTTCGACGTGCCGGATGGCATCCTCGCCATCGGCGATAGAGCCTTCTCCGGCTGCGACTCCCTGACCTCCGTCACGCTGCCGGACAGTCTGACCTCCATCGGCGATGGCGCCTTCTACAGATGCTCCTTCCTGACTACCGCCACGCTGCCGGAGGGCCTGACTTCCATTGGCGAGAACGCTTTCTCTTACTGCGAAACCCTGACTACCATCACACTGCCGGAGGGCCTTACCTCCATCGGCGATTACGCCTTCTCCTACTGCGAATCCCTGACCACAGTCACGCTGCCGGACAGCCTGATTTCCATCGGCGATTACGCTTTCTGGAATAGCCCGAGCGACCTCACCCTCACCGTTCCGCGGGATTCGTATGCCTGCCAGTACGCCATCGACAACGGCCTCGCCTACACCTACCCCGACGCCAACGCTTGGCTCTACGCCTAAGGCGGCAGTGCCGTTGGCTCTGTGTTCACGCGCCCAAGCCCCACGAGCAGGGGGCTTGGGCGCTGCGTTTCGTTTCGGATGGGGCGGGGAAGGAAGCAGACGGCGGCAGGCCCACGAGCAGGGGCCTGCCGCCTGCGGGGCGTTGGGCGACGCTGCCTTGCCCCGGTGGGCAGGGGCGCTGCCGGTATGCGGGGTCGACGCTGTTTGCCCTGCGGGCAAAGGCGCTGCAGAGTGGCGCGCCGGATCATGGCGTGTCGCGGGAGAGAGCGGGGTTTTCAGAGCGGTTTGCCCATCAGGGAAATTTACCAGCGCGCCGGGGAACGGGGGAACGGGCCGCACCCCGCAGGGGACGGAGATACACGCCATCTCGCAGACAGAACGCGCCCGCTTCCCGGCAAAACCTTCCACATCATCCTACCGCCGCAAACGCGGCGCTCTACAAGGCACGCCTCATTGCCCGTCGCGGAAAACCTCCCAGGCGCGCGCCCAAGACCAGCGTTCCGCGCCTGTTTACGCCCCATCCGCGCCTGTTTACGACCCATCCCGCGCCTCTTACGGCTTTCCAACGCCTGTTTGCGGACATTCTGCACCTTTTACGCCATCCCGCGCCCGCAAAAGTCAGCTTCCCACCCTTCCCGCTACCGGCTCATCCCCCAGACCATCCCGCAGGGAGAACGGCGGGCTCTGCCCGCACCCGCTCAAGGGGCCAACCCCTTGAGAATCCCTTTTTGGAAAACGACCTCCATTGCATCCGTCCCCCCGTCCCCCAAAACGCCGCAGGCGGACGGCCCCTGCTCGTGGGCCGTCCGCCGTGTACACGCTCCACCGCCGAACCAGAAACGAAACGAAGCGCCCATGCCCCCTGCTCGTGGGGCATGGGCGCGTGTACACGGCGCCGAAGGCACTGGCTCTGACACAGTCAGTCGGTGGGACGGTGGTGGAAGCGGCCGGCGAAGACGTCGGTCTTGATGATGTTGATGAAGGCGTGATCGTCTACACGGCGTACTTCGCTGAGTACACGGCGCATCTCGGAGGAGGAAACGACGGAGTAGACCATGTTGCGCTCCTTCTGCTCGTAGAGGCCGACGCCGCGAAAGAGCGTGGCCCCGTGATGGGTGCTGATGCGGATGCACTCGTAGACGTCGGCGGGCTTTTCGGTGATGATGAACAGCGTGTGCTTCTGGTAGTTCTTGTAGAATACGTGCAGCGCCTGCGTGACCGTGAACTGGTAAATGATGGAATACATGGCCTTGTCCCAGCCAAATAAGTACCCTGCCACGGCCAGCATGATGGCGTTGAAGATAAAGATGGTGCCAAAGGCGTCGCGGTCGTGCTTCTGCGCCATGTACATGGCGATGAAATCCGTGCCGCCCGTGGTCGCGTCCGCTCGCAAACATAAACTGCTGCCAAAGGCGTAAAGGATGCCGCCGAACACGCAGTTGAGTAGCGGATCCTGCGTCAGCCCCAGGTCCGGCAACAAGTCCGTCAGGACAGAGGAAAGAATGATGGTGATGATGGACAGAATGGTGAACTTGCGCCCCAGAAAGCGCAAGCCTATGTATACCGGGATGGCGTTGAAAATGATGTTGAACGCCGTGAACGGCACCTGCAAGCCCAGATACGTGGAGAATATGGTCTGCATCAGCATGGACAGCCCGTTCATGCCGCCGGGATACATCTCCGCCGGGCGCACGAACATCTTCAAATTGACGGCGATGACCACCGAGCCGACGATGACCAGCAACAGCCTGCGCAGATCGCGCTTCCAGTCGATCTTCATTCCGCGTCCTCCCCCTCCATGTCCACATAGACCGCCTCGTGCCCCAGCGCCGGAAGCAGCCGCCCGAAAAAGTCCGCGCCCGATACAGCCAGCGTCGCCGTGTTCACGCAGGGATGGAACAACAGCCGCTCCTCCCCCCGCAACGCGCGGTCGATGGCCAAATGCACCTTCTTTTCCCCGTCGAACAACAGCCCCATGGGGCTGATCGCCCCCGGCAGCGTGCGCAGCATCTCCATCAGTTCCTCCGCCGTGGCAAAGCTCAGGCGCGATACCCCCAACTGCCGCGATATGCGCGAGGTGCGAAACGGCGCCTCCGCCCGCGCGATCAGCAAATGATGCGAGGCATGGTTGCGCGGCGTGAGAAAGAGATTCTTCGGCATTACCCCGCCCAGCGCCTCCTCCGCAGCCCTGCAATCCTCCATGGTATGTACCGGCGCGTGTTCCAGAAGCTCGTAAGGAATGCCCAGCGCCCCCAGCGCCGCGAGTACGTCCTCCTTAACGGATGCCATGCAGCCTCAAGTCCTTTCCCTCCAGCTTAATGGTCAGCGCGCTCAAACGGTCGAACAGGCGCGAACAGACGCGCTCGCCGTAGCGCTCCTGTATCTGCGCCGGGGTGAGATTCGTCGTCACCATGGTCGAAAGCCCCGCCTCCATGCGCTCGTTGAGCAGCAAAAACAGGTATTCCACCGTGATGTTGCGCATCAGCGGCTCTGTGCCCAGATCGTCCACCAGCAAAAGCGGCACCTCCAGCAGGGCCGCGAACGCGTCCGCGCCCCCGTCGTCGCCCATGTGCCGCTTGCGCATGGCGTCGAACATGCGGTAGGCCGTCGTGCGCAGCGCCGGCAGGCCCCGGCTGCTCACCCGCTCGTAGACGCAGTTGAGCAGAAAGCTCTTGCCCAGCCCGCCCGCGCCCGAAAGCACGGTGTTGCGCCAGCGCGCGCGCGGATAGCGGTCGGCAAAGTCCTCCAAAAGCCCCTTCGCCTCCAATAGCCGCGCCCGCTGCCCGTTCTCCTCCGGCACAAAGGCGGCGTTGAAGGTCTCAAACGTCTGCATAGCCTGCGCGCCCGCCTGCTCCTCCATCGCCAACCGGCGCTCAAAACAGGCGCAGAAGCGCGCCGGCGCGTCGCCCACATAGCCCGTGTCGCGGCAGACGGGGCAGCGGTAATGCTCCTCCAGATAGTCCTCCGAAAGCCCCAGCGCCCGCAAACGACGGCGCGTCTCGGCATTGATGAGCGTCCCCTTCCGGCGCATCTCTTCGGCAATGGCGCGGCGCTTGTCCGCGTCCGGCTCGCCCATGGCCGCGCGCAAAGACCCCGCCGCCAGCTCAATGCTGCGCGCGCGCAGCTTTTCCAGCTCCGGGTCGCGGGAAAACGCCTCCCGCTCCCGCTGCCGCTGCTCGCGCTCGTTTTCGTAGCGCTGGCGCGCGTATTCGTCCAACAGCGCCCGCACGCGCTCCGCTCTCGTCATTCGCCGCGCTCCTCTCTGTACTGGGAAAGATCGGTAAACAGTTCGTCGCCATCGCCGGTAAGCGTGCGCTGCTCGTAGTGCAGGGCGGGATTGTCAAAGCCCTGCCTCTCCTGCGAATGCTGCCGCCGCGCGCGGGCCTGCTCAGGCGTGGAAACGCCCTCCTTCTCCCACGCACAAAGCAGCTTGTCGATGGCCCCCACCGCCGCGCCCCTGCCGCGCGACTGCTCCGCCGCCATATGCAGCATCTCCGGGGAAAAGCGCGCCTTCCAGCCCTCGAACAGGGCAATGTCGGAATATCCCGGCGTCCTGTCCGAACCGGCCGCGCGCAATAGAACGATCATCTCCGCCTGCAGGGCGCGCTGCCGCTGCAAATACGCCTCGGCGGCGTCGGCGCGGAACAGCCCCTTCTCCGCCCACTGCGTCAGCAGCCGCTCCAGGTCCTCAAAGCGGTGGCGGTTCTGGGCGTTGAGGGCGATGGCCGCCGCCAGCACCGTGCCCGCCTCAAAGCCCTCGGCAAGAAAAAGCGCGTAGCGCCTGAGCGTCTCCGGCGTGGGCAGGGAAGACGCGCCCAGTTCGCGCAATACCTCGCGCAGGGCGGCAAAGTTGGCGTCCGTTTGCAAATAGCGCCCCTCCAGCACGCGGTCCACATAGGCAAAGGAGGGGTTGGAAGCCTTGGTGGTCTCCCCGCAGGCGGCAAGCACCGCCTCGGTGTCAAAGCCCCAGCCGCGCCACTTGTGCGCCAGCGCCAGTTCGTCCTCCGTGGGCCGGCGGCGCAGACCAAAGCGCTTGAGTACCGCCTCGGCCATGCCCATATCGCCGTTCTTTTCGGCGATGAAGCGCTCCACGTCCGCAAGCGAGCGCGCGCTGCGCTCCCGCCATTCGCGGGCGATGTTGTCCAGCTTGCGCAGCGTCTTGCGCGGCGTCTTGCGCGAAAGGCGCAGATCGCCCAGGCCGTATTCGACGATCTTCAGCGCCGCCTCCGCCGTGTAACCGAAAACCGTGACCCACTCCTGCGGTATCTCCACCTCGCCGTGGAGGATGACGTCGCCAAAGAGGCGCTGCAAAGCGGCGTTGAAATCGCGGAACTGATAGTACTGCCGGTCCATCTCCGAAGGCTGGGCCACGCCGCGCATGGGCAGAAGCGCGTAGGTGGGCGGCCGGTCCGAAAGGCGCCTGACCAGCCCCTCGCGCTCCCAGTAGCGAAAGGCTTCTTCCACAGCCTCGTCCGTGAGGCGCAGCGCGCGCGCCACGTCGGCGACCCCCGCCTCCGCCGCGTCCTGCTCCGGGTAGGCGCACAAAAGGCGCGCGTAGAGATACACGCGTAGGCAATCGTCCGGCGCGGAGGGCAGGTATTCCATGAGAAACATGTTCTCCACGGGCGTGGAACCGTACAACACCGCCCCGTGGTCAAAGGACAAAAAGGCCATCGGCGCTCCCCTTTCGTGGCAAGACCCCAGTAAATCATAGCACAATTTGGCCGGAAAGACAATCGCCTTTGGCGCTCCTGTCCGGCGGTTTGACAAATTTTCCCGCAAATGATACAATCGTATCGACTTTATCGTAAAGGTGATCCAGCCATGGAGATACGCGAAAAAAAGCGTTGGGGCGATGTGCCCTTCTGCCTGTTGTGGACGTTCGTTTTCGGGCTGCTCGCGCACGGGTTTGCCTATTTCAACGCCAATTTTTCGCACGACGCCCTCTACCAGCTCACGGCGGACGACGATCTCTGGCAGGTGTCGCTGGGGCGGTTTTTGCAGCCCGTGTGGCGCCTTGTGCGCGGCGATGTCAGCGCGCCCTGGCTGCTGGGCGCCCTGAGCCTTGTGTGTATCGCCCTGGCGGCGCGGCTGGTCATCGAGCTGATGGGCCTGCGCCGGCCGCTGTGGAAGGTCCTCACCTGCGCGCTGATGGCCGTCAGCCAGACGGTGACGATGCTCAACGCCACCTACGGCCCGTGGGTGGATACCTTCATGCTTTCCATGCTGCTTGCCGTTGTGTCGGTATGGCTGCTGGAGCGCGGCGGAGGCCGGGGCTTTGTCGGCGGGGCTGTGTGCCTGGCCGCCTCGCTGGCGCTTTATCAGAGCTATGTCTCGATGGCGCTGGGGCTGATGCTGCTTCTGTTCATGGACCGGGCGCTGCGGGGAAAGGCCGAATATCCGCCCAGGGCGCTGTTTGCCTGGGCGGGCAAGGCCGCCGCCATGGCGCTGCTCACTGCAGCGCTCTACTGGGGCGGCATGCAGCTTTCGCTGCGCATCACCGGCGTGACGCTCTCGCAGTCGTACAACAGCCTCGGCAGGATGCTGAGCATCTCTTTTGCGGACATCCCCTTGCAGGTCGGGCGCACCTACTGGCGCTTTATCCTCCTGCTGACCACTTCCGACGTGGCACAGCCCACTCGCGTGGTGGTAATGAACGCGCTGCTGGCGGCGCTGTGCGTGGGCCTGTTTCTGCGCCGCGTGTGGCGGGCGCGGCCGGGCTGGCAAAACGCCCTGCTGGCGGCGCTGGCGGCGATGCTGCTGCCCTTCGCGCTGAACATCTCCTTCTTCTTTTCCAAGGGGGTCAGCCACGACCTGATGACCTACGCCTTCGTGCTGGTCTACCTTATGTCCATGCAGTTTGAGGAGCGCTTCGAGGAAGGCGAGATGCGCGCGCGCCGCCCTTTGCGCGCCATCGTCGCCGGCGCGATGTGCGTCATCCTCCTCTCCGGCACGGTCTACGCCAACACCGTGTACCTGAAAAAGGATCTGGAGTCCCAGTCCTTCGACATGCTGATGACGCGCGTGCTCGACCGCGTGGAGCAGGTGGAGGGCTATGTCCCCGGCGAGACGCCCGTGGCCTTCCTGGGCAACTTTTCGGCTTCGCCGCTGATGGGCGAGGACGCCTTTGCGGGCTACTGGCAGACGGGGCTGAACTTCCGCGCCCCCGTCACCCACGAAGGCTCGCGCGCCGCCTACTTCGCCAAGAAGCTGGGCTACAACGTGCTGCTCGCGCCCCAGGCGGAGGTGGACGCCATCGCCCAGAGCGAAACGGCGCGCTCCATGGGCGTTTTCCCGGCGGCGGACAGCGTGCAAATGGTGGACGGCTGCGTCTGTGTGCGCATTTCCCCCGCGGAAGATTGACAGCGCCGCGCGCTTCTGCTATAATAGTACGCACATGGCGATGATGGGAACAAGACGACCGTCCGCGCGCGCAGAGAGCCGGGGCAGCTGAAAACCGGCGGCGGGGCGTTCGTGCATAGCTCGCCCCGGAGCCTTTCAGGCGAGGAGCCTGAGACGGCCGCCCCCGTTATCGGGCGCTGAGATCGCCGCCGCGCGCGGTGAAATTGGGTGGTACCGCGAAGCACGCCTTCGCCCCAACAGGGGCGGAGGCTTTTTTGACGAACAAAGAGGGAGACGCAGCCATGAAAAAATACGTGCCCTGCCCGCCGATGACGCTGCCGGACCGCCAGTGGCCCTCGCGGCGGCTGGAAAAGGCCCCCATCTGGTGTTCGGTGGACCTGCGCGACGGCAACCAGGCGCTGGTGGAGCCGATGAACGTCGAGGAAAAGCTGGAAATGTTCAGAATGCTCGTGCGCATGGGCTTCAAGGAGATCGAGGTGGGCTTCCCCTCGGCCTCGCAGACGGAGTTCGACTGCGTGCGCACGCTCATCGAGCAAAACCTCATCCCCGACGACGTGACCATCCAGGTACTCACCCAGGCGCGTGAACACCTGATCCGCAGGACGTTCGAGGCCGTGGAGGGCGCCAAACACGTCATCATGCACCTGTACACCAACATTTCGCCGATGTTCCAGAAATGCGTGTACAAGACCACGCGCAAGGGCATCGTCGACATCGCCGTGCGCGAGATCGAGCTGATGCGCATGCTCGCGGAGATGCGCGAGGACGGCGGCGAGGGCGTGACCTTTGAATACTCGCCGGAGTGCTTTTCCGAGGCCGAGCCGCGATTGGCGATGGTGGTCCTCACCTCCGTGATCGAACACTTTGGGGCCACGCCGGAGAAAAAGCTCATCCTCAACCTGCCCTCCACGGTGGAAAAGACCACGCCCAACGAATTTGCCGACCGCATAGAATACGTGGACCGCTTTTTGCCCGGGCGCGAGAGCGTCATCCTCTCCGTGCATCCGCACAACGACCGCGGCACGGGCATCGCCGCCGCGGAAATGGCGCTGCTGGCCGGCGCCGAGCGCGTGGAGGGAACGCTGTTTGGCAACGGCGAGCGCACCGGCAACGTCGATCTTGTCACGCTGGGGCTGAACATGGCGGCGCTGGGCGTGCAGCCGGGGCTGGATTTCAAGCACCTGATGCGCATACGGCAGGTGTACGAGCGCTGCACGCGCATGCACGTGCCGGAGCGCTCGCCCTACGCGGGCGATCTGGTGTTCACGGCCTTTTCCGGCTCCCATCAGGACGCCATCCGCAAGGGCTTCGCCTACCGCGCCGAGCATCCGCGCCAGCCGTGGCAGGTGCCCTATCTGCTCATCGACCCCAAGGACATCGGCCGCAGCTACGAGCCGATCATCCGCATCAATTCCCAAAGCGGCAAGGGCGGCGCGGCCTACGTGCTGCAAACGCGCTTTGGCTACAACCTGCCCAAGGCCATGCACCCGGAACTGGGCGCGCTGGTGAAAAAGGAGGCCGTGGCCTACGGCTCGGAGCTGCCGCCGGAGCGGCTGCTGCACCTGTTTTTGCGCGAATTTGTCTCGGTGAGCAAGCCCTATTCGCTTCTGCGCCACACCATCACCGAGATCGGCGGCGAGGGCCACTCGCAGGTCAAGTTCACCGGCACCATCCGCTATCACGACGAGGAACACGATTTGTGCGGCGAGGGCAACGGCCCCATCGACGCCTTCTTCTCCGCCATGCGCGCGGCGCACATCGAGGGCTTCCGCTTCGTCAGCTACCACGAGCATGCCATCTCCTCCGGCTCGGACGCCAAGGCCTGCGCCTACATCGAACTGGAGTACAAAGGGCATGACGTGTTCGGCGTGGGCATCCACTCCAACGTGTCCATCGCCTCCATTCGCGGCGTATTGGCCGCCATCAACCGCGCCCTGACGCTCTACGGGGAGGAATAACTCATGCAAAACGCTTTTACCGCCGTGGGCTGCATTTTGCTCATCGGCCTTGCCGGGGCGGCGGTCTATCTGCTCGGCTGGGTGCGCAACGAGCATTTGCCGCTGCTTTCCGATCTGGTCATCAAGGTGGCGCTGCCCTGCATGATCGTAAACAACGTGCTGGGCCAGTACACACCCGAATCGCTGGCGGAAAACCTGCCGGCGCTGGCATCGGCGCTGCTGAGCGTACTTTTGACGCTGCTCATCGCCCTGCCCCTCGGCAAGGCGCTGAAACTGCCGGGGCCGCGGCTGGGCGTGTTCGTGGTGATGTTCGCCTTTTCCAACAGCATCTTCATCGGCGTGCCGGTATCGCGGGCGCTGTTTGGCGAGGCGGTGCTGCCCTACACGCTGCTTTATTACCTTGCCAACACCTCGCTTTTCTGGGGCGTGGGCTTCCCGCTGATGCGCAAATACGGCGGAGCCGCCGCCGGTCAGCGGCGCAAGCCGCCCGTGCCGCTGGTGGTCATCCTCATTTGCTTTTTGCTGGTGCTTGTGCGCTTTGAGCCGCCCGCGTTCCTCATGGACGCCTGCGGCTATCTGGGCGATCTGGTGACGCCGCTCTCGCTTCTGTTCACCGGCGCGGTGATGGCGCGCATGGTGCGCGCGCGCACGTTCCGCTGGGAAAAGGGCTATCTGGCCGCCACGCTGGGGCGCTTCATCGTCTGCCCGGCGCTGCTGCTTGCCTGCGCGCTGATCTTCCCCATGGGCGATCTGAGCCGCGACGTTTTGATGGTGCAGGCCGGCATGCCGGTGATGACGCAGACGGCGCTGGTGGCCGCCTCCACCGGCTCGGACGAGGAATACGCCGCCGGCGGCACGGCGCTGACCACAGTGCTGTCGCTGGGAATGATCCCGCTTTATATGCTGCTGATCGAGCGGGTGCTGTGAAAAACGCCCCCGTCGGGAACGTTCTCCCGGCGGGGGCGCTGCGTCGCAAAACATATTGTATCTGATACAGCGTCATGCTATAATGGACACAGGAAGGGCGCTTCGACCTGCGTGGAAAGGAAATATAGCATGCCTGTATTATCGGTGTTTTATGGAATCGTCGTAAGCATGTATTTTGAAAAGGACGGAAAGCATAGCGAGCCACATTTTCATGCCAGATATGGAGAATACAGGGCTGAAGTGGACTTTAATGGCGATCTTCTTGCGGGAAAGCTGCCCGCTCGCCAAGCCGCTTATGTCAAGGCGTGGGCATATATACATCAGGAAGAATTGCGGATAAATTGGGAGCTTGCCATGCAAAACGAGCGTCCGTTTCGTATCGACCCTTTGAAGTGAGGTGTTTTTCATGGAAGAGCTCATCCATGGCGCGCGGGACGTTGCCCCTGACGCGGTGCGCGTGGAAGTTCGGGATGGCCATATACTGCGCGTGCGCTTCGCAAACGGAGAGTTGCGCGACCTTGACGTCAGGCCGCTTCTGGCGAGAAAGTGCTACGACGCTTTGAGAAACGCGGCCCTTTTCGCCACCGCGCGCGTCGAATACGGCGTGGTGACCTGGGCGGACGGCTCCGACCTTGACCCGGAATGGCTCTACGAAGACAGCGTTCCCGTCAAGGAGGAAGGCGTTGGCAAAACAGACAGGCCGGCAGAGCGTTGAGAAAGCCCGCAAGTCAAGGAAGCGCCCCTGCCGTCAAGGGAGCTTACATGGACGTAAGTGACCGCAGACGGCAGGGGCGCTGACGAGGAAATTTTGCCAGCGGCAAAATTTGTCGCTGAGGCGTTTTTGCCGATCTTTGATCGTCAAAAACGGTCGCCAACGGCGACTTGCAAGCCTTTGGGCTTGCAACCTTGCGACTGGATTTGACGATCCCAAAGGGCTCGGCAAATCCACCGCCGGAAGCAAAAATTGCACCCGATTTTATTTCTATCGGGGCAATTTTTGCGGTTGTGGGCTTTATCAGCGCTCTGACCGCCCCCGTCGGGAACGTTCTCCCGGCGGGGGCGCTTTGCGCGTTTTTCAGCCTTCGATAAGCACGAGGCTGACGTCGTTGACGTTGGTGCCGGTCGGGCCGGTGATGAGCAGGCCGTCGCAGGCTTTGAGGCCCTCGTAGGCGTCGTTTTCATCCAGGATCGCGGGGATGCGCAGGCCCTGCGCCTCCAACAGGGCGCGGCTTTCTCCGTCCACCACGCCGCCGGCGGCGTCCGTGGGGCCGTCGGTGCCGTCCGAGCCGAGGGCAAGCACCGCCACGCCTTTGAGGCCGGCGATCTGCTGGGCGGCGGCGAGCGCCATTTCCTGATTGCGGCCGCCCCTGCCGCGGCCACGGAGGTACACCACCGTCTCGCCGCCGGCGACGAAGGCGCGTTTGCGGCCCTGCCCGGCGTGGGCGCGGGCGATGCAGCCCAGAAACGTTCCCGCCTCGCGCGCCTCGCAGCAGAGGCAGTCGGTGAGCAGTTCGGCCTCGTAGCCGCGCCGCGCGCACTCTTCCAGCGCCGCGCGGCACAGCTGCCCTACGCCGCCCGTCACCATGGCGCGGGCGTTGGCAAGTTCGCGCACCGGCTCGGCACGCAGAAGCTCCCACGCCGCCCCGCTGAGGCGCAAACTGTACTTGCGGGCGATCTCCAACGCCTCCCGCGCCGTACTCGTATCCGGGCAGGCGGGGCCGGAGGCGATCATGTCAGCGCGGTCGCCTACCACGTCCGAGAGGATGATGGACACCACCTCCGCCGGCGCGCAGGCGCGGGCGAACTTGCCGCCCTTGACGGCGGAAAGGCGCTTGCGGATGGTGTTGACCTCCACGATGTCCGCGCCACAGGCGAGCAGCTGGGCGTTGATGTCCCGCAATTCGGCAAAGGGCAGCAGCGGCGCTTCCATCAGCGCCGAACCGCCGCCGGAGAGCAGGAACAGCACGCGGTCCTCCGCCGCGAGGGCGGATACCGCCTCCAGCACGGCCCGCGTGGCGCGCACGCCGTTTTCGTCCATCTGCGGGTGTCCGGCCTCAAAGACCTGAAAGCCGGGAAGTTCGCCCTGCGCGTGGCCGTACTTGGTGATGACGTAGCCCGCGTCAAGACGCCCCGCCAGCGCCCGCGCGGCGGCCTGCGCCATCGGCCACGCGGCCTTGCCCACCGCCACAGCCACCGTTTTGCCCTTTGCCGGGGCCAGCTCCGCCAGTGCGCGGCGCACAGCCTCATCCGGCATGGAGGCGGCCACAGCCTCGCGGGCGATGGCGAACGCCTCTTTCTTCAATTCCATGCTCATGCAAAGACCGCCGGGGTCATCACGCGCACCACGCTGTCCGAATCCACGCCCCGGAAAAACACCGAATACGTGGCCGCCTCCCCCTCGGCGAAAAGCCCGGTGACGAGCTGACCGTCGAGGATGCACTGGAATCCCTCGTAGGCCGTCTCGCCGATGGCGATCTGTCCGCCGGCAAAGCTGGTGCCCTCAGGCAGACCCTCGCGCAGCGTCTCAATGGTCTGGCGCACACCCTCCTCGCCCATCAGCGGGCGCTTCCACACGCCAAAGGCACAGTCGGGCGCGTCCAGGCTGAAGAAGTATTCCATGTCGTTCTCCGCCAGCTGGGCGGGGGTGTGCGCGCCGATCTCCAGCGAGGCAAACAGCGGGGAAAGCGCCTCCGCGCTGGCGGCATAGCTCTCCTCATCGAGCAGGAACCAGCTGTCGTCCGGCAGGGCGATGGAATAGCCCAGCGCGGAGTTGTACACGGCGGCCTCCGCCGTCGCCGCCGCCATCAGGCAGCCAAGCAGCAACAGGCAGGCGAGCGCTTTGCGCATCGCGATCCCTCCTTTCATGCGGTGCGTCCGGCTTTTCAGGCAAGCGTGGAGGCCTCGAGCATGGAGCGCACGCTCTCCCAGTCAAAGCCCGTATAGGTGAGGATGTTGTAACCATCCGCGCCGCGCTGATAGAGCTGCGCCTTGGTCACGCCCTCGATGGTGTAGACGATGCCCTCAAAGCGCGCGCCGCCGATGGTCTCATCCACCTCGGAAAACGCCTCCGCCGCCATGACGTCCTCGTAGAGCGTGCGCAGACCGTCGAGCGTCTGGCGCAGGGTCTCGTCGTCCATGGTCAAATTGCTGTGCTGCACGACGATGGACAGCCCGGCATCGTCCGGCGCGAAGAAGCACTCCATGCCCTTGTCGGCATAGCTCTGGGCGGTGTCGGCGTCGCGGATGGTCATTTCATCAAAGGTCTCGCCGTGCGTCGCCTGATGCTGGGCGTAGGTCTGCCCATCGAGGCGGAACCACTCTGCGTCCGGCAGGGCGATGGTATAGCCGTGTTCCGAGGCGTAGAGGGCGTATTCCTCCGCCATGGCCGCGCAGGGCAGCAGCGTCATCACAAGCGCCACAAGGCAGGCCAGCAGTCGTTTCATGTTCGTCCTTCCCCTTTCCGCGGCGCGGGGCCGCGCGCATGTTATGTTTTCATGATACGCGCATTTTTTACCGCTGTCAAGGCAAAAGCAACGCAAAGTTAGCGCGCGGGTGAAGATTAAGTCTTCTTTTCGTGCCGGAAATTGGTTGTAATGCGGGCCAAAGCGTGGTATAATAAAATATGGTATAAGTATTCTGAGGATGCTCCCGGATGTCTTTTCCGGGGCATTTTCCATGACAGACTCGGTTTGGAGGGGTTTGGTTGCCTGGCAGGCAGACGATGCCGGTGAAGGATGCGGCGCGTATCGCGCAAAAGCTCGCGGATGAATTACAGCTTGAATTGGTGGATGTGGAGCTGGTCAGGGAGCCGACCGGCCGCTTTTTGCGCTTTTTCGTCGATACGGACGAGGGCGTTTCCGTGGACGAGCTGGAAAACTTTCACCGCCGCATACTGCCGCTGGTGGAGCGCGTGGACTACGACTATATGGAAGTCTCTTCCCCGGGCGCGGACCGTCCCCTGAAGACCGAGCGCGACTTTGAGCGCGCGCAGGGCATGCGCGTGGAACTGAACACCTACCGGGCCGTGGACGGCATTAAGCACTTTGCCGGCGAACTGATCGGTCTGGTGGAAGGAAACGTCGTTTTGAAAACGGACGAAGGGCGCGAGGTCGCCTTCCCGCGCAGGGAAGTGGCCGTGGTGCGCCCGCTGATCGAATTTGACGAGAGCGATTTGGACGCCTTCTTCCCCGAGGAGGACGCGCCCGGACGGAACGGATAGGGGGACCTGACCATGGCACAGAGCAGCATCAATTCCAGCGAACTGATCAGCACGGTCAACGAGCTGGCCAAGGAGCGCCGCGTCAACAAGGACGTGCTGTTTTCCGCCATCGAGGCGGCGCTGATCTCCGCTTACAAAAAGAATTACGGCAAGAATGCCAACGTGCGCGCCACCATCGACCGCGAAAAGGGCGAGATCGAAGTCCTCTCCCGCAAGACGGTGGTCGAGGAAGTGACCGACCCCCAGAGCGAGATGACGCTTCAGGAGGCGCGCGAGATCGACCGCCGCTACGAAGTGGGCGATCTGGTGGAAGTGCCCGTCTCCCCGCGCGACTTTGGTCGCATCGCGGCGCAGACCGCCAAGCAGGTGGTCGTGCAGCATCTGCGCGAGGCCGAGCGCGGCGTCATCTACGACGAGTACAGCCAGAAGGAAAACGAGATCCTCACTGCCATCGTCCAGCGCGTGGAAAACCGCAACGTCTACGTGGAGCTGGGCCGCACCGAGGGCGTCATCGAGCCCAACCAGCAGATGCCGAACGAGGAGCTTGCCCCCAACGACCGCATCAAGGTCTACGTGCTGGAAGTCTCCCGGCAGGGCCGCGGGCCGCAGGTGTACGTCTCGCGCACGCACCCGGGGCTGGTCAAGCGCCTGTTTGAACTGGAAGTTCCGGAACTGGTCTCCGGCGTGGTGCAGATCAAGGCCATCGCCCGCGAGGCCGGCTTCCGCACGAAGATGGCCGTGTTCTCCACCGACCCGCTCATCGACGCGGTCGGCTCCTGCGTCGGCCCGCGCGGCATGCGCGTGGAAAACGTGGTATCGGAGCTGAAGACCGAGAAGATCGACATCATCAAGTGGTCGTCCGACCCGGCGGAGTACATCGCCAACGCCCTGAACCCCGCGCGCGTCATCAGCGTCTTCACCGCCGACGGGGAAAAGAGCGCCCGCGTCATCGTGCCGGACAACCAGCTTTCCCTCGCCATCGGCAAGGAGGGGCAGAACGCCCGCCTCGCCGCCAAGTTGACCGGCTGGAAGATCGACATCAAGTCCCAGAGCCAGGTCGAGCAGATGATCGCCGAGGGCGAACTGGCCGCGCAGGAAGAGGAAGACATTGTCGCCGACGACGGCTTTGACCTCGACGCCGCCGTGGATATGGAGGACTTCGACCTCCCCGGCGAGGACGATCTGGGCGGTGACGCCTGATGCCGCTCAAGCCAAAGAAGATCCCCATGCGCATGTGCGTCGCCTGCCGCGAAATGCGGCCCAAGGCCGAGCTTCTGCGCGTGGTCAAGCCGCAGGACGGCGAGGCGCACATAGACTTCAAGGGCAAGGCCCCGGGGCGCGGCGCGTATATCTGCCCCAGCGAAGAATGCTTCGCGCGCGCCCGCAAGACCCGCGCCCTGGAACGCGCGCTGGAGACGTCCATCTCCCCCGAGGTGTTTGACGCCCTGGAGGAGCAGCTCAAGCGCGGTGGATAGGGCGCTGAACATGCTGGGGCTGTGCGCCCGGGCGGGCAAGCTCGCCTACGGCGCGGACGCGGCGGAAGAGGCCGTGCGCAAGGGCCGCGCGAGCGTGGTCGTCATGGACAAGGCCGCCGGGCCAAACACGCGCAAGGCGCTGAAAAACGCCTGCGAAAGCCACGCGGCGCGCCTCTTTGAGGCGGCGGACGTGGGCCGCGCCACCGGCAAGGACAGCCGCATGGCCGTCGCCGTGCTGGACGCGGGCATGGCCGCGCGCGTGGCGGAATTGTTCGACCGGGAAAACTGACGTTTTCCCTTCATACTTCACTTACATTCGGGAGGGCTAAGACCAAATGGCGAAAGTCAGGGTTCAGGATGCGACCAGAGAACTGAGCGCGCACGCGAGCAAGGTGCTTGACGATGTCGCCCGCCTGCGCAAGCAGTCGCAGGAGGTGCTGGGTTCCCTGCGCAAGATCTCGGACGGATTCGTCCGCGAAGAGCGCGAACGGCAGGAACGCGCGGCCAGAGAAGAGCTGCAAAAGCAGTACGAGGCCGCCGCGCAGTTTATGACTGCCTATTCCAGCCAGCAGGCGCCCGAGGTGCCGAAGGAAGGCGCGCCGCAGCCGGAGCCGCATCCGCAGCCGTCCCCCGAGGCCCCGGAAAAGGCCGCGCCGGAAGCGCCGAAGGCCGAGGCCCCGAAGGTTGAAGCCCCGGCGGAGGCGCCCAAGGCCGAAGCTCCGAAGGCCGAAGCGCCCAAGGCGGAAATTCCCGTGGCTGAAGCCCCGAAGGCCGAAGCGCCCAAGGTAGAAGCGCCCAAGGCGCCCGAGCGCCCCAAGTTCGTGCCCGGCATCCGCGTGGTGCAGACCAAGGCGG
The DNA here is from genome assembly GCA_018713365.1 of Candidatus Pullichristensenella excrementipullorum. Classification (GTDB taxonomy): domain Bacteria; phylum Bacillota; class Clostridia; order Christensenellales; family Aristaeellaceae; genus Pullichristensenella; species Pullichristensenella excrementipullorum. The sequence goes on along the minus strand of DVOU01000030.1, from coordinate 15,769 downwards.
AGGTCGAGGCCAGCGAAGAGGCGCGCCGCCGCCAGCTCGCGCAGCAGCGCCAGCAGCGGCAGGCCAACCCGCAGGGTCCCTATGGCCGCCCCGCCAATCCGCAGGGTCCGTATGGCCGTCCCGCCAATTCGCAGGGCCCCTACGGCCGTCCCGCCAACCCGCAGGGCCCCTATGGTCGTCCTGCCAACCCGCAGGGCCCCTACGGTCGCCCCGCCAACGCCAGCGGCCCCTATGGCCGCCCCGCCGCGCCCGGACAGCAGCGTCCCGCGCCCGGCGGCGCGCCCCGTCCCCAGCAGGGCGGCACGCGCTTTGGCGGCAGCACGGGCGGCGCGCGCGGCGGCTTTGGTCGCCGCATGAGCGACCTTACTCCCTCCGTGGAGAAGGAGCGCGTCAGCAATTACGACCCCAACAAGAAGCAGTACGTGCGCCAGAACGACCCGGAGCGGGCCGCGCGCACGCGCCGCAACAACAAGGGCGTCAACCTCAGCGGCGGGCTGGATGACGAGTTCGTGCGCGGCAAGCGCAAGAAGAAGCAGCAGGCTTCCGCGCCGCGCCCCGAGCCGGTGAAGATCGAAAAGGCCTACATGACCGCCGAGACCATCACCGTGCGCGACCTCTCCGAGCGCATCGGCAAGCCGGCCGGCGAGATCATCAAAAAGCTGATGATGCTGGGCATCATCGCCACCATCAACAACGAACTGGACTTCGACACCGCGCAGCTGGTCTGCTCCGAGTTCGGCGTGGAGCTGGAAATGAAGCTGGCCGAGACCGCCGAGGACGCCCTCAAGAACGAGGACGTTGAGGATTCCGAGGAGGACCTCCTCCCCCGTCCGCCGGTCGTCACCATCATGGGCCACGTCGACCACGGCAAGACCTCTCTGCTGGACTACATCCGCAAGACCCGCGTCACCGCGGGCGAGGCGGGCGGCATCACCCAGCACATCGGCGCCTACACCGTGGAGATCCGCGGCCAGAAGATCACCTTCCTCGACACCCCGGGCCACGAGGCGTTCACCGCCATGCGTGCCCGCGGCGCGCAGGCCACGGACATCGCCATCCTCGTGGTGGCGGCGGACGACGGCGTCATGCCGCAGACCATCGAGGCCATCAACCACGCCAAGGCCGCCGGGGTGCAGACCATCGTGGCCATCAACAAGATGGACAAGGTGGGCGCCGACCCCGAGCGCATCAAGCAGCAGCTCACCGAGTACGGTCTGGTGACCGAGGAGTGGGGCGGCGACACGATCATGGTGCCCGTCTCCGCCGTCACCGGGCAGGGCGTGGATCAGCTTCTGGAGATGATCCTGCTTGTGGCCGAGGTGCAGGACTATCGCGCCAATCCCGACCGCAAGGCGCGCGGCATCATCATCGAGGCCCGTCTGGACAAGGGCCGCGGCCCGGTGGCCACGGTGCTGGTCAAGACCGGCACGCTGCGCGTGGGCGATACCATCGTCGCCGGCACGGCCTATGGCCGCGTGCGCGCCATGGCCAACGACCGCGGTGAGCGCGTCAAGGAGGCGCTGCCCTCCGACCCGGTGGAGGTCATCGGCTTCAACGACGTGCCCGAGGCGGGCGACATCATCACCGCCGTGGACGACGACAGCCTCTCCCGCCGCGTGGCCGAGGAGCGCAAGGACAAGTTGCGCGCGGCCCTGATTAAGAACCAGCAGAAGGCCTCGCTGGACGATCTGTTCAGCCAGATCTCCGCCGGTCAGATCAAGGACCTCAACCTCATCATCAAGGCCGACGTGCAGGGCTCGGTCGAGGCGGTCAAGCAGTCCCTGGAAAAGCTCTCCAACGACGAGGTGCGCGTGCGCTGCATCCATGGCGGCGTGGGCGCCATCACCGAGACGGACATCATGCTGGCCTCGGCCTCGAACGCCATCATCATCGGCTTCAACGTGCGCCCGGACAACAACGTGCGCGAGATCGCCGAGCGCGAAAAGATCGACATCCGCCTCTACCGCGTCATCTACAACGCCATCGAGGATGTTGAAAAGGCCATGAAGGGCATGCTCGCGCCCAAGTTCCGCGAAGTGGTGCTGGGCTCGGCGCAGGTGCGCCAGGTGTTCAAGGTCACCGGCGCGGGCACGGTCGCCGGCTGCTACGTCACCGACGGCAAGGTCATGCGCAACGCGCAGGCGCGGCTTCTGCGCGACAGCGTGGTCATCCACGAAGGCAAGGTCGATTCCCTCAAGCGCTTCAAGGACGACGCCAGGGAAGTCGCCGCCGGCTACGAGTGCGGCATGGGCTTTGAGAACTACAACGACATCAAGGAAGGCGACGTCATCGAGTGCTTCCAGATGGAGGAGATCGAGCAGTAAGCAAGCGCCTTTCCCGAAGTCCCGGATATTACGGTCGGGCGTTCCTGGCGAACGCCCGATTTTCCGCCTTTTTTCACTTTGGACCCACACAGGAGGAACTATGGCTGGTTTTGACCGCATCGACCGCATCAGCGCCGAAGTCGCCCGCGAACTGGACCGCATTTTGCGCGACGAGGTACACGACCCGCGTCTGGGTGGAACATGGTCCATCCTGCGCGCCGAGGTGACGCGCGATCTGCGCTACTGCAAGGTGCGCGTAAGCGTCCTCGAGCCGGAAAAGCGCAAGGACGTGATGGCCGCGCTCAAGTCCGCCGCGGGCTTCATCCGCCGCGAACTGGGAAAGCGCGTGGAGCTGCGCTACGTGCCGGAGCTGCTGTTCGAGATGGACACCAACATCGAATACGCCGCCCACATCAGCGAGGTACTCAAGCGCGAGGAGGAAAAAGATGAACGTCACCATCCCTGAACTGGCCGGTTGGCTCAAGGGCTTTGACGGCATCGCCGTGTTCGGCCACCGCGCCCCGGACGGGGACGCCTGCGGCTCCTGCGTGGCGGTGACGCTCGCTCTGCGCGCGCTGGGCAAGCGCGCCTGCGCCTGCCTGCCCGGGGGCATGCCGGAATATCTGCGCTTTCTGCCGGGGCAGGAATGCGTGGTGGCGGACGGAAACTTGCCCTTTGCGCCCCAGTGCGCGCTGGCTGTGGACGTGAGCGCCCCGGACATGCTGGGCGATAATCGCGCCCTGTTTGAAGCCTGCGCGGCCCGCGCCGTACTCGACCACCACGAGAGCAACCCCTTCTTCGGGCAGGTCAACCACGTCGAACCCGGCCGCGCCGCCGCCGGGGAAATGGCGCTTTTGCTCATCGAGGCGCTGGGCGTGGAACTTACGAAGAACATGGCTTCCTGCCTCTTCGCCGCCATATCCTCGGACACCGGCAATTTCAACTACTCCAACACCACGGCGGAGACCTTTGAATCCGCCGCCGCCTGTGTGCGCGCCGGGGCAGACGTGGATGAGATCACCGGCTACATCTACCGCACGCGCACAGAGGCGCGCACGCGCCTGTTGGGGCTGGTACTCGCCGGGCTGCACCGGGAGGGCAAGGTGGCATGGGCCTGCGTGACCAACGCCATGTTCGAGCGCGCCGGGGCGCTGCGCTGCGATACCGAGCGCATCGTCAACTACCTGATCGAGATCGAGGGCGTGGAGATCGCCGCGCTGGCCACCGAGCAGGAGGACGGCGCTTCGGCCAAGTTCTCGCTGCGCTCCGTCGCCCCCTACAACGTCGCCCGCGACGTGGCCCAGCCCCTGGGCGGGGGCGGCCACGAGCGCGCCGCCGGCATCACCATCCACCGCCCGCTCGCCGAAGCCGTGGACGTGGTACTCTCCCGCGTCCGGGAGGTCGTCTGATGGACGGCTTTCTGGTGCTGAACAAGCCGCTGGGCAGGACGTCCAGCGACTGCGTGGTCTTCGTGCGCAAGCGCCTGCCGCGCGGCACGGCCATCGGCCACGGCGGCACGCTGGACCCCATGGCCTCGGGCGTGTTGCCCGTGTGCGTGGGCGCGGCCACGCGGCTGTTTGACTACATCATCGACAAGCAAAAGACCTACGTGGCCGAATTGCAGCTGGGCGTCATCACCGACACACAGGACGCCACCGGCGCGGTGGTGGAAAGACGACCTGTGACCGTCACCGAGGCGGACGTGCGCGCCGCGCTGCCCCGCTTTATCGGGGAGATATGGCAGACGCCGCCCATGTACTCGGCCATCAAGCGCGGCGGCAAGCGGCTGTACGAACTGGCGCGGCGCGGCGAGAGCGTCGAGATCGCCCCGCGCGCCTGCCGCGTGGACGATGTGCGCCTGACCGCCTCGCTGGGCAACGGCCGCTACCGGCTGGAAGTGGACTGCGGCAAGGGCGTCTACATTCGCACGCTCTGCCACGACATCGGCGCGTATCTGGGCTGCGGCGGCCATATGGCTTCGCTCGAGCGCAAGCGCGCCGGCGTGTTCACGCTGGAAAACGCCCTGACGCTGGAGGAAGTGGACGCCCTCGGCGCGGAGGGGCTCAATGCGCGGCTCTTGCCCATGGACGCGGCCATTGCCCACCTCCCCGCCGTGCGCGTAGAGGCAAGACACCGCGCCGCCGCGCGCAACGGCATGCCCCTGCGCCCGGAATGGCTGGATGCCCCCGCGCCGCAGGCGGAGGCGCTGCGCGTCTACGTGGGCGGGGAATTTGCCGGCATCGGCGCGCCGCGCGAGGACGGCTCCGTGCGCTTCCGCGCCATGCTGCTCAAATAGGGCCGGCAGGACGCCTGCCCATCGAAACACATTAAAGGAGGCCGCGCGGCCTTGCAGATCATTCACAGCGAACGGGAATATACGGGCAAAGCCTCCGTGCTGGCGCTGGGCACGTTCGACGGCGTGCATATCGGCCACGCGGCGCTCATCCGCCGCGCCCACGACATCGCCGCCGATATGGGTGCGGACTGCGTGGTCTGCACCTTCGACCGCCATCCCCTCGCCGTGCTGCACCCGGAGCGCGCCCCGGCGCAGTTGAGTACGCTGGAGGAGCGCTGCGCAAAGTTTGCCCGCCTCGGCGCGGACTACGCGCTGGTGCGCCATTTCACGCTGGACGTGGCCCGCGAGGACGCGCGCGAGTACCTTGCCTCTCTGGTCAAAAATATGCGCGCCGTGGCCGTGGTGGTGGGCGAAAACCACCGCTTTGGCTACCACGGGCAGGGCGACGCCCGCCTCATCGGCGAAATGAGCGCGCACATGGACTTCGCCGCCGTCATCGTCCCCCCGGTGTACGAGCAGGGGGAACTGGTCTCCTCAACGCTCATCCGCCGCCTGCTCCGGGAAGGGCAGACCGCGCGGGCGCAAAAACTGCTGGACATCGGCGCGGCGCTGTGAAACGCAAGCGGCCCCGCCTTCGCAAACACGCGGGGGCGGGGCCGTTTTCCATGGCGGACAAGGGCGCTCGAGCGCGCATCGCCGTCGCAAGCCCTGTCAATGCTCCGAACGGCCTCACCTCCGCAAAGCGCCGGGGGCGGGGCCGTTTTCTGTGGCGGAAAAGGGGCGTTCAGCGCGCATCGCCGTCGCAAGCCCTGTCAATGCTCCGAACGGCCTCACCTCCGCAAAGCGCGGGAGCGGGGCCGTTTGCGTTGCCAAAAAGGAGTTGAACGTCGGGCAGTTTGCAGGCCCGGGAAACCAAAATTGCTGCTGATTTTTATATCCGTGCGGTTTTTGCGGTCGCGGGCTTTATCGGCGCTCTGCCCCGCACCATTCTCTCCCCCGGTCATAGTATGCAGCGTGGGCGGCGGCCCACATTCTATCCGAGGAGGAATGGATCATGTCGTTTTACAGCTACAAGAACGCCAACGCCGAAGCCAGCCCCGGCTCGGTGAGCGGCAATGTCCTCACGGGGCTCAACAAGCGCGTCTGCATCCAGGTGAAGAACGTCTACGATTCCTGTCTCTGCCAGGAACAGCTCGATGACAAGAAGATCGTCATCTCCAACATCGTGCCCGTGCTGCCCGGCGACTGCCACGGCAACTGCGCCGCCAACTGCAACTGCTCCTGCGAGGGCAACGAATGCTCCTGCACCTGCAACGCCTGCGGCGGCCCCATCACCCACGAACAGGCCGTGGAAAACGCCGAAAACAGCCCCTGCCCCCTGCCCTCTCCCTGCGGCACCTGGACGTTTGAGAGCTGCCGCTCCTCCACCACCAAGGGCCGCATCACCAACCTGTGCGTGGAGCGCCTCTGCGACCGGCCGCAGTTCGCCCGCGTCAAGGCCACCGTGGACGTGCCCATCGACGTGCTGTTTACCGACCAGAGATGCCAGGAATGGGTCGGTCAGGCCGTGTTGCAGGTGGACCGCGACGTGCTTTTGTGCATCCCGGACGATTCCATCATCCCCTTCACGCTCGAGAGCCTTGTGAGCGCGATTTGCGTCTCCGGCAGTTACATCGGCAACTGCACCTTTGAGATCACCATCTGCGTCACCATCGTTCTGAAGGTGCTTGCCGAGGTGGACATCATGGTGCCCACATACGGCTTCTGCGAGATCCCGCCGGCCGAGGAGTACGCCGAGTCGGTCTGCGACGAATTTTTCTCGCTCCCGCTTTTCCCCCAGTCCAGCTGCGCGTTTGAAAACGTCGGCGGCGAGGCGGCGGGGGCCACCACGGTGTTCAACGGCCAGAGCGCTGCCTGCCCCGGCGCGCAGGCCACCGGCGGGTGCTGCGGCCGCATGGCCACCTGCTCCAACTGCGGCACCACCTGCCAATGCTCCGGCAACATCTGCCCGCGCTGCGGCTCGACGATGTCGAGCCTGCGCTGAGGGCGCGCCCCGCGCCGCGGCCGCCGGCGAAAAGAAGGCCGCTACAAGGCGCGGGCCGCCCCAGGCCGCGTTGCCATACGCGCCGGGAACGAAGCCCCCGCAGCGTTCACGAAAGCCCCCGGCGCCCCGACCCGGCCCGCCCCGACCAAGGGCGGGCCCTGGTGCGTTGGACGGCGAACAGACGAACGGAGCGGAAACTGCGCGGGAAGCGGAGAGCGCCGTTGATGCGCTTTTCTCAAGGCAGTTTCCGCCTTTGGGGCTTTGACGGCGCGCCCGCGTTTCCGGCGCGAGAGGCAGCGGCGGCGGCCCGGCGCATGCGAGCGCGCGCCCACAGCAAGGGACGCGTCAGCCCAACGCCCCGGCAGGGCCGTGCGACGGCGCTTTTCCACAATGGGCGCTGCGCCGTCCTTGCGCACAACGACGGCCAGTTCGCCGCTTTCCCACGATGGGTGCGTCAGCTCCCTCCCGCCCCCTCCGGGGCCGTGTCCACGCGCTCCGGCAGGGTCACGGTGATCTCGATGCGGCCGGGCAGGCGGCGCACCTGCGTGGCGGCGGGCACGCCGAGAGCGTTCAGCTCCCGCACTGTATTGAGTACGGCGTTGACGAACATGCGCCCATCGCGAAAGACGCGCCGCACGCGCCCGCGCGGCGGCTTGGGCTGGGCCAGGCGCTCCACGAGGGCCTCCAGCGCGCGCACGCCCATCTTCTCCCGCGCGGCGCGGCGCACGGCGTCAAACTGCAAACCGGCGTCCGGCAGCTTGAGCAGCGCCCGCGCGTGGCGCTCGCCCAGCGCCGGGCTTTCCCGCAGCGCCGCGCGCACCTCCTCCGGCAGCTTCAGCAGCCGCAGGCGGTTGGCCAGCGCCGAAGGACTGCGCCCCAGCCGCCGCGCCAACTCCTCCTGCGTCAGCCCGTGTTCGCGGAGAATGGCGCGGCAGGCCTCCGCCTCGTCCAGATAATGCAGCTCCTGCCGCTGGATGTTCTCCACCAGCGCCATCAGGCGGCTCTCCAGATCGTCCGCCGCCGCCAACAGACAGGGCGCGCTCTCCCACCCCAGCAGGCGCAGGGCGCGCAGCCGCCGCGCCCCGGCCACCAGCGCATAGCCCGCCCCCGCCCGCCGCACCAGCAACGGACAGAGCAGGCCGTGTTCGGCGATGGAGGCGGCCAGCGCCCGCACGTCCGCTTCGGACACCTCCCGCCGCGCCGCCTGCGGGCTGGACAAAAGCCGCGAAAGCTCCACGCGCACCATCTGCAAATCGACCCGCCCCCTCTGCGGCCCGCGCCGCGGTATTATATATGAGGCACGGTGGGCGGACAACCCTCGTGCGCGCGGTTTTTCCGATCGCGCAGCCGCAAAGCCCCCGCCCATGCATTTTTCCCCCACCCGCGCCCCCCGCAAAGCCCGCTTCCCGGCAAGGGCTTGCCCTGACCACCCCGCATGCCCTTGCCCGCATTCGCCGACCCAGTCTTCCCAACGATCCCAATGGCCGTTACGCTTCCCGGACGCGACCGCGAACGGCTCATCCGTACCCTTGCCCCGTCCACCCATTTGCAGACCCACCCCCTCCGACCTGCGCTTCCCCCGCGCGACCGAAAACGGCTTGCCCACCCTCTTGCCGCGTCCGCTCATTCGCAGGCCCCTCTCTCCCGCCGACCTGCGCTTCCCCGCGCGACTGAAAACGGCTTTGCCCGCGCATTTGCCGTATCTCTGCCATTCGCAGGCCCCTCTCCCTCGCCGACCTGCGCTTCCCCGCGCGACCGAAAACGGCTCGTCCGCGCTCTTGCCGCGTTTGCCCATCGCAGACCCACTCCCCGTCGACCGGCGCTTCCCCGTGCGACCGCGAACAGATTGCCCACACTCTTGCCGCGTCCGCCATTCGCAGGCCCTCTCCCCCGCCGACCTGCGCTTCCCCCGCGCGACCGCGAACGTTCCCGCGCGCGGTTTCTCGCAAGCGCCGGGCGGCGGCCTGCGCCCTTCCGGCATGGCTCTGGCTGTCCCGCCGCGCCATGTGGGGCAAAAAATGTTCAAGTTTTACAATTCGTTGAAAATCGCCCTGTCCCCCGTTGACAGCGGCATGCGCGCCTGCTATAATGTTCCCAGTGGTTATCCTGTGGTGTGCGCCACGCCTGTGCTTTTACCCACAGATTCAAAAAAGGATTCCGGGTCGGTTTCCGTGGATGTCATGCCCCCGATCTCTGATCGCCCGGGGAAGGCAGCAAACGGCCGCAGGTCTCCGCCCTGCCTGAGCGGCGGGTGAAAAAGCAACGGCGAACGGCACTTGCGGGATAATTCTTTTTGGACGGCGGAGCATATCCGCCGTCCATTTCCTTTCCCTCCCCGCTCCCCCCCAAAAAACCGCCGCAGGCGACAGGCCCCTGCTCATGGGCCTGTCGCCGTCTGCCCGCACCGCTGCCCCATCAGAACCGAAACGAAGCGCCCATGCCCCCTGCTCATGGGGCATGGGCGCGTCTGCACGGCGCCAAAGGCTCTGGCCGGCGGCACTGCCGCCCCCCCTGCTCGTGGGCCTGTCGCCGTCTGCCCGCACCACTGCCCCATCAGAACCGAAACGAAGCAAGCCCGCCCCCTGCTCGTGGGGCGGGCTTGCGTGTCCTTCGCGCCGAAGGCTCTGGCTGGCGGCACTGCCGCCCTAGGGGTGGGGGATGGAGATGCCATCGGTGTTGAAGATCAGCTTCAGGGTGTCGGTGCCGATCTGCGGGTCGGACGCGGCGGGATCGACCAGGGCCAGCGGCGTGCCCTCGGGGGCGTACTGCTCGTTGACGTAGGTCTGGAAGGAGAGTACAGCGTTGAGTGTGACGCTGTCCAACTGCCCGCGCACAGCCGCGCCGTCGCCGTCCAGCACCAGCCAGCCCCAGCTGGCCAGTACGTTCTGCATCTGCTCGATCAGCACGGGATCGGAATTGCGCGTCATCGGCATGGCCCACGGCTCCTGCGCCACCGGCTCCTGCGCCACAGGCTCCTGCACCGCGGGCTCCTCAACAGGCGCTTCCTCGACCGGCGCTTCCTCAACAGGCGGCTCTTCCACCACCGGCTCCTCGACCACCGGCACGGGCCGGACGAAGTACGCCGTCGCGGACTGCCCGTCCTCCACGGTGCCGTTCGTCGGAATGGCCACGACCGTCACTTCATAGGTCACGCCCTCGGCAAGATTGCTCAGAGGTATGTTCGTGCTGGTGTAGTCCACCTGTCCGTTGGCGAAATTCGTGTTGCCGTCGGTGATGCGCAGGAAGTACCCCGCCACATCGCCGTTGGCGCTCCACGAAATGGTGAAATCCGAATCCACGTAATACACGTCATCCTGCGCGCTGCCCGGCTCGATGCGGATGACCGGGGCCTCCACCGTGCCGATCACCGGCGCAGCCTTGGCAAAGTACAGCGTCGTGGACTTGCCGTCCTCCGCCGTGCCGTTTTCCGGGATGGCCGTGATGGTGACATCGTAGGTGATGCCATCGCCGAGGTTGCCCAGCGGCACCGCGTAGCGCTCGTCCGTCACCTGCCCGTCCACAAAGGCCGTCTGGCCGTTGGTGATGCGCAGACGGTAGCCCGCCACGTCGCCGTCGGCGTGCCAGGTGATGGTGAAGTCGCTGTCCACATAGTAGACGCCGTCCTGCTCCACGGCCGGCTCGATGCCGACGACCGGCGCGGAGACCTCGCCGATGGGCGCCTCCGTGGGCGCCTCCGTGGGCGCTTCGGTGGGGGCCTCGGTGGGGGCCTCGGTCGGCGCTTCGGTCGGCGCTTCGGTCGGCGCGGACGTCGGGGTGGCCGTGGGCTGCGCCGCCTCGAGGGCAAAGCGCACGTCCGTGGACTTGCCGTCCGCCGCAGTGCCGTTGACCGGCACGGCGGTGACGCGCAGGGTGTAGACCTCGCCCTCGCGCATGTCGCGCGTGCCCAGCGTGGTGGCAGTGGCGGTGAACTCCTGCGCATAGAGCGTCTGCCCCATGCCGTCGAAGACCTGTACCAGATAGTGGTCCACATCGCCGCCGGCGGCCCAGCCGATGGTCAGCGTGCCTTCCGGCACGTACTGGACGCCATCGACGCTGACGCTCTCCACCGGCTCGATGGACACCGTGGGGATGCCGACCTCGCCGGGTGCGGGCGTGGGCGTGGCGGTGGGCACAGGCGTGGGCGTGGGCGCGGCGGTGGGCGTCGGCGTAGGCGTGCCCTTGAGGGCGAACTGCAGATGCGCCCAGCGCGCGTTGTCCACGGTGCCGTTCTTGGGAATGGCGCCCACGGAGATGGTATAGACCACGCCTTCATCCATGGAGGAAAGCGAGAGGTTGCCGCTGGTGTTGGTCACCTGCTGGGAAACGAGGGTGTTGCCGGTGCTGTCGGCCACGCGCACGTAGTAGGCGGCCACGTCGCCATCGGCGCTCCAGGTGAAGTTGACGCGGCCCGCGGCGGGATCCAGATAGTAGATGCCGCCGGACACGGAGTCGATCGGCGAAATGCCCAGCACGGGCGTGCCGACCTCGCCGGGCGCGGGCGTGGGCGTGACGGTGGGCACGGGCGTGGGCGTGGGCTCGACGTAGGCGGGCGCGCGGTCGGAGAAGAGCAGCTGCTGCGTCTCCACCGTGGCCACGCCGCTGACGTCCAGACCCGCCGTGCGCTGGAACAGCTCCACGGCCGCCTTGGTGACGGAGCCAAAGTTGCCGGTGATGTTGGCGTCGTAGTAGTTCAAATCGCGCAGGCGGCGCTGCATGGCGGCCACGCGGTCGTTGGAATCGCCGCGCTGCAAAGTGATGTAGCCGCTGTATTCCGGCGCGCCGGAGGAGAAGAGACGGCCCTGCAAAGAGGCGGTGGCCGTGCCGGTCTGCCGCAGGCCCAACTCGGCCTGCAGGCGCTTGACGGCGGCGACCGTGGCGTTGTTGTAGGTGCTGCCGGGCGTGCCCTCATAGTAGTAGAGGGCCTTGAGGCGCTTGTTCAGTTCGCGCACGCGGTAGCCGGTGTCGCCCTTTTCCATGTAGATATAGCTGGCGCAGTGGCGCGCGCCGGAGGCGTAGAGCCTTTGCAGCGTCTCGCGGGTGGCGGAGCCGCTGCCGGAAAGGCTGTTCTCCTGCTGGAAGAGGGCCACGGCCTCCTCGGTGCGCGCGCCGTAGATGCCGTCCGCACCGTCGGCCAGATAACCCAGTTCACGCAGGCGGTCCTGCAAAATGGTCACGCGCAGGCCGGTGTTGCCGCGATAGAGCGCCTTGTAGGGGTCGTAGGCGGGCGCGTCATCGCTGAAGAGCAGATCCTGCAATTCCGGCGAGGCCACGCCGTTGACGCTGAAGCCCCTGTCCACCAGATCGGTCTGGAACAGACGCACGGCGTACTGCGTGTTGGAGCCGAAGATGCCGTCGGCGTCGTCGTTGAGATAGCCAAGGTCGATGAGGCGCTGTTGCAGGGCGCGCACATCCTCGCCGCGGCTGCCGCGCGAGAGCGTGCCGTACTCCTCCTGCGGCTTGAGTACGTCGGCGCTGGTCTCCTCGCCCGCGACCTCCCATGTGGCGACAAGGCGGGTGATGGAGCGCGGCTCCTCCTCCGCCGTCTCCGCCGGGGCTTCGTCGCCAAAGTTGAAGGTGGGCACTTCGCCGCCCGTCCAGCTGTCGGCCTCGAGATCCTCGGGCTCAAAGGTGGCGTAGAGAGCCACGAGGCCGCTCATGGCCTCCAGACGCAGGCCGGAGAGCGTGCAGCCCTCCTCGGTAAGTTCCACAAGGTCAACGCCGTTGAAGGCAGTCAGTTCGCCCGTCCCGACATCGACGCGGTACACCTCGCCCGCGCCGCCGTCGAGCAGGAACAGGCCCTCGGCGCTGACGGCCAGCTGCGTCACGCCCGCGCTCAACGAGGCGAGCATGCGCCAGGACATCTGCGCCGGGTCGAAGACCTTGAGGCGGTACTGCCCGACCGTCTCGGTGATGTAATAGAGCTTGCCCGCCAGCACGGCGAAGTCGGCGACGCCGAAATCGACAAATTCCACTTCGCCCGTACTTAGAGACTGCGCGCTCAACATGCCCTCGCCGCTGAGGCGCACGAAGGCGTCGTCCGTGTAAAGCGCGGCGGCGGGAACTTCGCCGGTGTATTCGGCAAAGGCCCCGGCGCGGTGGTTGTAGAGCAGCGCGCCCTGATCCGCCTCCAGCGTGGCGACCACGCCCTCCGGCAGCAGGCTCAGATCCACGATGTTGCCGCTGGCCGTGGCCACCTGCGTGGCTGTGGCCTGTACGGTCGCGCCGCTTGTGTCGATCTCCAGGCGCATCAGCGCCGTGGGCGCGAGCGCGGAGACGTAGTAGACCGTGTCGCCCGTCACCGCGCAGGCATGCAGGGCGTTGTCCGCCAGCGCCGTCTCGCTCAGGTCGGCAAGGTCGAGGCGCATCAGCGTGCCGCCGAGGTCATCCAGCTCCTCACCGGCCAGATAGAGTACTTCCGCCTCGTCCACATGGACGATCTGCACGGCGTACTGCTGGGTCATCGTGCCCTCATAGCCGGTCAGATACAGGCCGCCCTGGCCGTCCACATAGGCGCCGATGCCGCCTGTCGAGCCGGTCAGGATGACCGCGTCGCCCGCGTACAACGCCGGCGCGCTCACTTCGGAAGCCGTCTGCCCTGCCGCGCCCCACGAAGTGGCTGCGGCCGGGATGGACAGCAACAGGCACAGCGTCAGCGCCAGGGCCACGAGGCGCGCGAGTGCTTTGCGTTTCATACAGTTTCCCTCCATTTCGGAATCGGTTTGCCTCTTAGACGCAGGCCCCCCGGTGGCAGTTCCGTTTTTTGCCGCTTTTCTCCCTGCCAGATATTGCCAAAATCTTTTCATCTGGCGTTCGCTTGCATTTTGGCGCGGATGTGCTATAATGAGGTTAAAAGAACATATGTTCGATAAGGGGGAAAAAGCATGCGCACCATCCTGCACAGCGACCTGAACAACTTTTACGCCAGCGTGGAGTGCCTGAAAAACCCGGCGCTGAAGAAGGTGCCCATGGCGGTCTGCGGGGATCCGAAGGCGCGCCACGGCATCATATTGTCGAAGAACGAAATGGCCAGGGCGGCGGGGGTGAAGACGGCGGAAGCCATCTGGCAGGCAAAGGAGAAATGCCCGCAGTTGGTGCTGGTGGAGCCGGACTTTCCCGCCTATCTGCGCTGCGCGGAGGCCATGCGGCGCATCTACGCCGACTATGCAAACCGCGTGGAGCCGTTCGGGCTGGACGAGGCGTGGCTGGACGTGAGCGACGTGGGCGCGGAGGGCAAGGTCGTCGCCGACGAGATCCGGGCGCGGGCGAAGGCGGAGCTGGGGCTGACGGTGTCGGTGGGGGTATCGTTTTGCAAGGTCTTTGCCAAGCTGGGCAGCGACCTGAAAAAGCCGGATGCGACTACCTGCGTGACGGTGGAAAACTTTCGCAAGGTGGTCTGGCCGCTGCCGGCGCGCTCGCTGCTCTACGTGGGTCCGGCCACGGAGCGGCGGCTGCGCGAGCGCGGCATACGCACCATTGGCGACATCGCCGCCCGGCCGCCGGAGCTGTTGCGGGCCATGCTGGGCAAGCACGGCGAGACGCTTTGGACCTATGCCAACGGTCTGGAGTGCGAGATGGTCGCGCCGCTGGGGGCGGAGGCGATGATCAAATCCATCGGCAACAGCGTCACCCCCGCGCGCGACCTCGTGAGCGATCAGGACGCGCGCGAGCTTTTCGCCGTACTCAGCCAGTGCGTGGGCGAGCGGCTATTGCGGCGGGGGCTGGCGGGGCGCGTGGTGACCATCCATATCCGCGGCAGCGACCTGAAGACCACCACCGCGCAAAGGACGCTCGCCGCGCCCACAGCGCTCTCCGGCGAGATCGCCCGCGAGGCCATGGCGCTGTTTCGCGAGCGGTGGGACTGGCCCCGGGCAGTGCGCAGCATGGGCGTATCCGTGAGCGCCCTCTGCCCGCAGGACGCGCCCGAGCAGGCGGCGCTGTTTGACGATGGCAGCCGCGAGCGCGCTCTGGCGCTGGAGCGCGCGCTACTGGGCCTGCGCCGCCGCTATGGCCGCGACTGCGTACGCCGCGCCCTGCTGTTGGAGAGCGACTTTGGCGCTCTGCGCCCCAACGAAGATTTGCCCGCCTTCGTGGGCCGGCAGTGCCGGCGGCCAGTGCCTTTGGCTCCATGGTGACGCAGACCCGCCCCACGAGCAGGGGGCGGGTCTGCTGCGGTGCGTTCCGTTTGGGGCGATGGTGCGGGTAGACGGCGGCAGGCCCACGAGCAGGGGCCTGCCGCCTGCGGTGGTTTGGGGGACGGGTGACGTGAGAAAACGTGGGCTGTTCCCCCAAAAAGGGATTCTCAAGGGTCTGGACCCTTGAGCGGGTGCGGGCCGGCAGGGCCGGCGGCCATTGCCGTTGGCTCCATGGTGACGCAGACCCGCCCCACGAGCAGGGGGCGGACGCGCTGCGTTTCGTTCCGCTTGGGGCGGTCGTGCGCACAGACGGCGGCAGGCCCACGAGCAGGGGCCTGTCGCCTGCGGCGTTTTGGGGGACGGGAGACGGGAAGACGGGGCTATTCCCCAAAAAGGGATTCTCAAGGGTCTGGACCCTTGAGCGGGTGCGGGCAGAGCCCGCCGTTCTCCCGGCGGGATGGTTGGGGGATGAGGCGGCGACGGGAAAGGTGAAAGGCGGGCCTTGGACGCATTCACGCGCCGGATGTTCGCCGCGAAAAGCGATGGCAGGAAGATGTGCCTTGTAAAGCACCGCGCTTGCCGCGCGCGGTTGATGTGGAAGGGGTGGCGGGATAAGGATGCGTCTCGTTTGCGGGATGGCGTGTATCTCCGTCCCCCTTGCGAGGAAACGCGCGGCGGCCCCGTTCCCCGGCGCGCCGACAAAGCAACCTGATGGGCAAAACGCTCCGAGGCCCTGCTTTTTCCCGCGACACGCCATGATCCGGCGCGCCAACTCTGAAGCGCCTTTGCCCGCAGGGCAAACAGCGTCGAATACGCCCACCGGCAGCGCCCCTTGCCCACCGGGGCAAGGCAGCGTCGCCCAACGCGCCGCAGGCGGCAGGCCCCTGCTCGTGGGCCTGCCGCCGTCTGCTCCCACCGCCGCCCCATCCGAACCGAAACGCAGCGCGCCCGCCCCCTGCTCGTGGGGCGGGCG
>DVOU01000029.1:0-78685 GCA_018713365.1 Candidatus Pullichristensenella excrementipullorum | reverse complement strand
CCCAAGCGCCCAAGCGCCCAAGCCCCCCAAGCGCCAAGCCCCAAGCGCCCAAGCCCTCCCAAGCCCCCAAAGCCCACGCTGGTAAACCCGCACCCAAGAAGCCCGCGCCGTGGCTCCCGCCGTGGCCCCCTCACCCCTCGCGTGAGGGCGAACATTCTGCGCCCGTATAGCGCGGGCAGTCTGTCGTATTTCAACTCCCGCGCCCCGCCTGTCGCGCCAGCCCCGCATTTCCCAAAACAGCAAGAAGGCTCACCCTTGCGGATGAGCCTTCTGCTCCAACAAATGTTGGTTATTCATGGTAGCGGCGAGTGGATTCGAACCGCTGACCGACCGGGTATGAACCGATTGCTCTAGCCAACTGAGCTACGCCGCCATGAATGGTTGCGGGGGAGGGATTTGAACCCTCGACCTCCGGGTTATGAGCCCGACGAGCTACCGGACTGCTCTACCCCGCGTTATCCGTCCAAAGCGATTCGCTCCGACGGCAAAAATAATTATAGCACGTTTCGCCGCGCCTGTCAACCCGTGCGGCGAAAATTTCCCGATACATTACAAAGGGCGCGGCCGCCAGCGCGCACTGTACGGGCCGCGCCGGTCGTTCCCCCTCCCACATCACAAAGTCGCGGCACCGCGCCCGCCGAGCGCCGAAAAAGCCCGCGACCGCAAAACCGTCCAGACAAAAAATCAGCATCGTGGTCGTTCCCCTCGGCCGCGCCCGCCGAGCGCCGAAAAAGCCCGCGCCCGCAAAACCGTCCAGACAAAAAATCAGCATCGCGGTCGTTCCCCCGGCTCCGCCCACATCACAAAGTCGCGGCATCCGCGCTCGCCGAGCGCCGAAAGGCCCACAAAACCGTCCCGATGCAAAACCGGCATCCAGTCCCCCCGCCCCCCACTTTGCACGCAAAAGGCGCGGCCACCCTGCGGCAGCCGCGCCTCTTTCGCGGGGAATCAGGCGCTGATCTTGAGAATGGCGGTGGCCGTGACCTGCGTGGGCGCGGCGTTGGTGCCGGCGTCGGCGCTCTCATAGCTGACGCGCACGGCGTCGCCCACTTCCAGCCCCTCGGGCAGCAGCGCGGGGTCGAACTCCACCAGCACGGCGCCCTCATCCATGCCCAGCGTCATGCTCGTCTCGGAAAGCTCGGTGATGATGTCCTCGATGGCGTACTCAGGCAGCACCAGCCCGGCGGACACCTGCGGCGGCAGAGAGAGCGTGGCCGCGCCGTCGTAGTAGACGATGGCGCGCTGGGCGTCAAAGGTCTCGCCTTCCCACGCTTCGGGCAAATTGATGCGGTACTCGTTGCCGTCAGAGCCGTAGAGCAGCAGCGCGTTCTCCTCGGCGTAGACCTCCACCACGTCGCCCTCCAGCTTGTGGGAGACGATGCGCCCGGCGGTCACCTGCGGGGGCAGGGAGCGGGTCATCTGGCCGTCGTAGTCCACGTACACGTAGTCGCCCACGCCCAGCTCGTAGCCAGTCTCCTGCACGGTCTCGTCGCTGATAAGCACCAGCACTTCGCCCTGCGCCTCGTCCATAATGAGCAGGCCGTCTTCCTGCACCTCGAGGATCGCGCCTTGCAGCATGTAGATCTCCATGGCTTCCTCCTGACCTTCCGCGTCCACGTCCAGCCAGCCGGTCTCGGGGGCTTCCTCGGCGGTTTCTTCAGCGGGGGTCTCCTCGACAGCTTCGGCGGGGGCTTCCTCGGCGGCGGTCGCGGGAGCGGGCGCGGCCTCCTCGGCCAGAGTCAGGCTCAACGTCGCCAGCAGGGCGACGAGCAACAGGGAAAGCAGTTTCTTCATATTTCTGTATCCTCCGTTTCCTGTAAGTCCAACGTTCACTTATTGAGACGGACGCGCCGCGCCGTTGGTTCCCGCGCGAGGCCGCAAAGGGAAAATTTCCTACAAAACGTTGCCAAGGAAGGCGCGCAGGCGCGCGTCGTCGGGGTTTTCCAGCACTTCCTCGGGCGTTCCCTGCGCGGCGATGACGCCCTCGTCCATGAACACCACCTTGCTGGCCACGTTGCGGGCAAAGCCCATCTCGTGCGTGACCACCAGCATGGTAAGGCCGCTTTCTGCCAGGTCCTGCATCACGGCAAGCACCTCGCCGACCATCTCCGGGTCGAGCGCCGAGGTCGGCTCGTCAAAGAGCAGCACTTCCGGGTCCATGGCCAGAGCGCGGGCGATGGCCACGCGCTGCTTCTGTCCGCCGGAGAGCTGGCGCGGCTTGGCGTTGATGAACGGCTCCATGCCCACGCGCTGGAGGTATTTGAGGGCGTTCTCGCGGCTCTCCTCCGCCGGGCGCTTTAAGACCTTCATCTGCCCGACCATGCAGTTTTTCAAAACGGTCATGTTGTTAAAGAGGTTGAACTGCTGAAACACCATGCCCACGCGGGCGTGGTAGTTGCCAAGGGACACGTCTCCCGAAAGCACGTTCTTGCCGTGAAAGAGGATCTCGCCCGCGTCTGGCGTCTCCAGCAGGTTGATGCAGCGCAGAAGCGTGCTTTTGCCCGAGCCGGAGGAGCCGATGATGCAGGCCACCTCGCCCTTGCCCACGGAAAAGTCGATGTCCTTAAGCACTTCGTGCGCGCCGAAGGACTTGCGCAGGTGCCGAATGTCGATGACGTTTTCCATGCTCATGCCTCCTCCTTCGACGCGTTCACGCGGATGGCCGCGCGGCTGTCGGACTGCGAACCGCAGATGACGTAGTTGTCCGGCCCGTCCATCTTCTTTTCGATGAGGCGCAGGATGCGCGTCACCGTGAAGGTGAGGAAGAGGTAGATGACGGCAATGATGAAAAAGGTCTCAAAGTAGCGGATATAAGTGCCAGCGGCGGATTTTCCCTGAAAATACAGCTCGGTCACGGAGATAACGTTGAGTACAGAAGAATCCTTGATGTTGACCACGAACTCATTGCCAATGGAGGGCATGATGTTGCGCACCGCCTGCGGCAGCACCACCGTCACCATCGTCTGCCAGTGCGTCATGCCGATGGAGCGCGCCGCCTCGGTCTGCCCGCGGTCGATGGAGATGATGCCGCCGCGCACGATCTCGGCCATGTAAGCGCCCGTGTTGATGGAGACGATGAGGATGGCCGCCTGCGTCAGCGGGAGCTGTACGCCAACGGAGAAAAGACCGTAGTAGATGACCATGGCCTGCACGATCATCGGCGTGCCGCGAAACACTTCAATATAGATGCCCAGCACGGCGTTGAGCAGCCTGACAAGCGCCCGCTTCCACTTCGGCGCGCGCGGCCCCAGTTCGATGGTGCGGGCGATGCCCACCAGCAGGCCGATGAGGAAGCCGAGGATGGTGCCGCTGATGGCGATGAGCATGGTCATGCCCGCGCCGCGCAAAAACAGCGGGCCGTATTGCTCCAGCAGGAAGCCGACCCAGCCGAAGAAGGTCGTCGGCATAGAAACACTCCTTTCCAAGGTAGCGCGTCCCGCGCAGAAAGCGGCGGGGAAGGCCCCGCCGCGTCTTGCCTGCGCCGGATGCGGCGCGGGCGTTGTCCCGTGTTATTCCGCGCTGGGCTGGTCGGCCAGCACGTCCTCCATGATCTGCAAACGCTCCTCGTCGGAGATGGTGGCCAGCGCCTCGTTGATCTTGGCGGTCAGTTCGCTGCCCTTGGCTACGCCGATGGCGATGGAGGTGTCCGCCGGGTCGGTCTCAAAGCCCTGTCCGTCGGCAAATTCCACATACGTGAGGTCGGGGTTGGTGGCCACGGCGCTCTCCGCGCCGGGGCGCTCGGAAATGTAGCCGTCGATGACGCCGGAGGTGAGAGCGACGACCATCGTCGGGAAGGTGTCCATGGCCGTCTGCTTCTGCACGTCGGGGATCTGGTCGATCACGGTGTAGTGGAAGGTGTTGAGCTGGCCGGTGATCTTCGCGCCGGCGAAGTCGGCAAGGGAGGCAGCGTTCGCGTAAGCGCCGTCCTTGCGCACGACGATGACCAGCTCGCTTTCATAGTAGGGGTCGGTGAAGTCGATGGTGGCCATGCGCTCGGCGGTGGGGCTCATGCCGGCGATGATGACGTCGATGTTGCCGGAGAGCAGCGAGGGCACCAGCCCGTCCCACTCGGTCTTGACGATTTCGAGGTCATAGCCCAGCTCTTCCGCCACGCGCTTGGCGATGCGCACGTCGTAGCCGTCGGCGTAGCCGCCGCCCGCGAGCGGCAGAGCCTCGTCGCTTGCCTCGGTCTGTGTCCAGTTGTAGGGCGCGTAGTTGCACTCCATGCCCACGCGCAGCGTCTCGGCGCAGGCGAAGCTCCCAAGCAGCATCAGGGCGATCAGGGCGCAAAGCAGTCTCTTCATGGGTTTCGTCCTCCTTTTTTTGTGTTCCGTCAGATCACAGTTCTGCCGGCCGGACGTGCAAAAAGCGGTCGCAGCCAGCGCCACGACCGTTTGAGTATACAGAAACAAGACCTCTGTATCCGGCAATAGCGCTCCACTGTCCGTTCCCGGACCGTGACAGTCGGCCGGATATTCTCCGGTCGCCCAACGCCTTCCCCCTCAAGTGGGTCGGCATTTCGGCGGCGTCCCCTTTTGCGCGGGCTCACAGCCGCTTGAGCGGCTCCCCCGCGTGACTGATGAACAGCCGCGCCTCTAATTGCGTCCGGCTCTGTTGAGCCGTGCCTTTATCATACGCGCATGCAGCGCGTCTGTCAAGCCGTTTCCTGCGATTTAACAGAAATTTCCGCCACAAAACGGCCCGGACTTGCATCCGAGCCGCTGCGAAATTGCAAATACGCCTTCAAGGTGCCTGCGAGGCCGCTTCCAGCCGCGAAAGGCTCTCCTCGTTGAGGCCGCTTAGGAGCAGCGTCGCCGCCAGCGCGCTCTCATCCATGGAAAGGCCGAAGCGGCGGGCGAAGAGCAGCAATAGCCGGTCGCGCCGCGCCTCCAGTTCCTCCGCCAGATGCAGCCCTGCTTCGGTCAGTTTCACCGCGCCGTAGGGCTTTTTCTCCGTCAGGCCGCTGTTGCCGAGGTTTTCCAGCATGCGGTGTACCGAGGGGCGGGAGACGCCCAGCACCTTGGAAACGTCCTTGGAGGCGATGGCCCCGCCCAGCCGCGTCAGCGACAAAAGCGCCAGCAGGCAGCGAATTTGCGCGTCCGTCAGTCGCATGGATGTTCCCTCCGTTTCTGAAGGGGCGGGAAGCACGCCTCCCGCCCCAAAGTCCGTCACTTGGCCTGCTCGTGGCGGCAGCCGCCGCACCCGCCGCATCCGCCGCAGTTGCAGCTGCATCCGCCCTTGCCATTGCGCTTGTCGCGCACCATCTTGAAGACGATCGCGCCGACGATGATGGCGAGCGCGCCGCCAACGATCCATGTCGCCATTGTGTATACCTCCCGAAGCGTCCTTACGCGCCCACCTTGACCTTCTGGGTCAGGCGGTTGTCGTCGTAGCGGTTTTTGCGCAGCAGCATGTAGAGGAAGAATGCCACCAGCAGGATGGCCACCGCCGTGCCCACGCCGAAGCCCGCGCCGGCAAAGAGCAGGCCGAGCTGGTAGACGGTCAGGGCCACGGCGTAGGCGAACAGGCACTGATAGCCGATGGCGAAGGCCGTCCATTTGCCGTTGTTCATCTCGCGCTTGATGGCGCCCATGGCCGCGAAGCACGGCGCGCACAGCAGGTTGAAGATGAGGAAGGCGAACGCCGCCAGTTGCCCGTGGCCGCCGCTGGATTCGTCGAAACTCTGGGCGATGGGGGAGAGCGCCGCGCTCTTTTCCTCGTTGCTCATGTTTTCGTCCTCGACGATGCCCATGGCCGCGTCCTCGCCTTCTTCGTCGGTGACGCCGTAAAGCACGCCGAACACGCCGACCACTTCTTCCTTGGCCACCAGGCCCATCACTGTGGCCACGGTGGACTGCCAGTTGCCAAAGCCCAGCGGCTCGAACACGGGCGCCACCGCGCCGCCGATCTTGCCGAGGATGGACTGGTCGGAGTTCTCCACCGCGCCGAACACCACGGGGCCTTCGGCCTCGGCGATGGCGGCTTCGGCGGCCGCGTTCAGTTCCTCCACGCTCACGTCCGTCTGCGCCGCTTCCGTTTCAGCGGTGGCCGTCTCCACCGGCGCGGGGGCCCAGCCGTAGCTGGAAGTGAACCAGATGAAGATGCTGGAGATGAGGATGACCGTGCCAGCGCGCTTGATGAACGACCAGCCGCGCTCCCACATGCTGCGCAGCACGTTGCCGGCCACCGGCGCGTGGTAGGCGGGCAGTTCCATGACGAAGGGCGCGGGGTCGCCGGCGAACATCTTCGTCTTTTTCAGTATGATGCCGCTGACGATGACCGCGGCCACGCCGATGAAGTACGCGCCCGTGGACACCCAGCCGGAGTTGCCAAACAGCGCGCCCGCGATCAGGCCGACGATGGGCATCTTCGCGCCGCAGGGGATGAAGGTGGTGGTCATGATGGTCATTTTGCGGTCGCGGTCCTGCTCGATGGTGCGCGAGGCCATCACGCCCGGCACGCCGCAGCCCGAGCCGATCAGCATGGGGATGAAGCTCTTGCCCGAGAGGCCGAACTTGCGGAAGATGCGGTCCATGATGAACGCCACGCGCGCCATGTAGCCCACGTCTTCCAGTATGCCCAGCATGATAAAGAGGATCAGCATCTGCGGCACAAAGCCGATCACCGCGCCCACGCCGCCGATGATGCCGTCGCCGATGAGGCCCACCAGCCAGCCCGCGGTGCCGATGCTCTCCAGCCACGCCATCACCGGGGCCTGTATCCATTCGCCGACGAACACGTCGTTGGTAAAGGCCGTCACGATGTCGCCGATGGTCTGGATGGACACCCAGTAGACAAACCACATGACCACCACGAAGATGGGCAGACCCAGCCAGCGGTTGGTGACGATGCGGTCGATCTTGTCCGAGGTGGTCAAGGAGCCCTTGGGCTTGCCCTTTTTGACGCAGGTCGCCACCAGCTTGCTTATGTAGGCGTAGCGCTGGTTGGTGATGATGGACTCGGAATCGTCGTCCATCTCGTTTTCGCAGTCCTTGATGGCCTTTTCGATGGCGTCCTGAATGCCCTTGGGCAAGTTCAGTTCCGCCTGCACCTTTTCATCGCGCTCAAAGAGCTTGATGGCGTACCAGCGCGCCAGATGGGGTTCGACGATGGAGCCTTCGTGTCTGCTCCCGTCCGCGTGATGGTGGTGTACAGGCTCCTGCCCATCCTTGTGGGTGATGAGGTCTTCAATGTGCGCAAGCGCGTGTTCCACGCTGCCGGCGAACACGTGCGGCGGCTCGCGGTGGCCGCCCTTTCTGCCCAGTTCCGCGGCCTTTTTCGCCACTTCCTGGCTGCCCACGCCCTTGAGCGCCGAGGTCTCCACCACTTCGCAGCCCAGCGCCTCGCCCAGTTTGCGCAGTTGGATGACGTCGCCGTTCTTGCGCGTGACGTCGATCATGTTCAGGGCGATGACCATGGGGATGCCCAGCTCCGCCAGCTGCGTGGTCAGATAGAGGTTGCGCTCGATGTTCGTCGCGTCGACGATGTTGAGGATGGCGTCCGGCTTCTCATTGACCAGATAGCCGCGCGCCACCACTTCCTCCAGCGTGTAGGGGGAAAGGCTGTAAATGCCCGGCAGGTCCTGAATGATGACGTCGTCCGCGCCCTTGAGACGCCCTTCCTTTTTTTCAACGGTGACGCCCGGCCAGTTGCCCACGAACTGGTTCAGACCCGTCAGGTCGTTGAACATGGTCGTCTTGCCGCAGTTCGGGTTGCCCGCCAGGGCAATTTTGATGGCCATTCTCGTTCCCTCCTTCAAAAGTTAGCAATATCTAACTTATGGACGTGCAAAATGCCGTCACTCCACTTCGATCAGTTCCGCGTCGCCCTTGCGCACGCTCAATTCATAGCCGCGCACGGTAAGCTCCAGCGGGTCGCCCAGCGGGGCCACCTTGCGCACATACACCTCGGTGCCCTTCGTCAGCCCCATGTCCATGATGCGCCGCTTGAGCGCGCCTTCGCCGTGCAGGCGCTTGATGACGGCGGTCTGCCCGATCTTCACATCCCTGAGCGTCTTCATACGTCTCTTCCTTTCTGATGGTCGTTACACCATGATGCGCATGGCCATGGTCCTGTCCAGCGCGATGCGGCTGTCCTTGATGGAAAGGATCATGTTGCCGCCCAACTGGCTGACCACGGTCACTTCTTCGCCGACGACGAACCCCAGCTCCGCCAGGTGTTGCCGCACCTCGTCCCGACCGGTGATCTTGACGATGGTGTTGGTGTCGCCGACGCTCGCCATTCCCAGAGGCATCATCGTTCCTCCCTCCCAAGTATTAGTTTCGTCTAACCACGAGGCCGGAAAAGCGGCGGCGCAACGCCCGCCACCGGCCAGTTGTTAGTGTAGCATAACATCCGCCCTTCGTCAATGGTTTCATCAAGAATTAACATGGAAGAAAATTGCCCCCATCGCCTCCGGAGCGCCCGCCGGGGCGGGAAAGCGGTTTTGTTTTACTAAACTTTCAGTCGCAATATCATAGAAAAATTAACGCATGCTATATTGACAAACGGGGCGCGCGGTGGTTTAATATAAATCGCTTTGCAGTTTAGTAATGATAAACCGCGTAAGAAGGGAGGGCCGCTTATGGACATTGGCGACCGCATCCGCCGCCTGCGCCTGCAGCGCGGGCTGACGCAGGAAGAACTGGCCGACCGCTGCGAGCTGTCCAAGGGCTTCATATCGCTTCTGGAACGCGATCTGACCTCGCCCTCCATCGCCACTCTGGTGGACATCCTCGAATCGCTGGGGACGGATCTTAAGACCTTTTTCAGCGAAGCGGGCGATGAAAAGCTGGTCTTTGGCGAAAAGGACGTCTCCGTCAAGGAAGATGAAGAGGTCCTCAAGGGCTGCATCAAGTGGCTGGTGCCCTCGGCGCAGAAAAACCGCATGGAGCCGATCCTTCTCGAACTCGGTCCCGGCGGCGAGACCGATGAGGACGATCCCCACGAGGGCGAGGAGTTTGGCTACGTACTCTCCGGCTCGGTGCGCCTCGTCATCGGCGACCGCGTGGAGCGCGTCCGCAAGGATGAGAGCTTCTACTTCAAGCCCACCGCCCCCCATAAGCTGGTCAACGCCGGCAAGTCCGCCTGCCGGGTGTTGTGGGTCTCCACGCCCCCCTCGTTCTGAAAACACTTACCATGGAGGATGAGCGCCATGTACGACGAGCAGCGCCTGATCGAGCTTCGCGGCGTGTCCAAGAGCTTTGGCGACACGCAGGTGCTTCATAATATCGACCTCTACATCCGCAAGCGGGAATTTGTCACGCTGCTCGGCCCCTCGGGCTGCGGCAAGACCACCATGCTGCGCATCATCGGCGGCTTTGAGATGCCCACCGAGGGCAGCGTCCTCTTTGAGGACAAGGACATCACCGACGTGCCGCCCTACCGCCGCCGCGTGAACACCGTCTTTCAGAAATACGCCCTCTTTACCCACCTGAACGTGTTTGACAACATCGCCTTCGGCCTCAAATTGCGCAAACTGCCCAGGGCGGAGATCGCCTCCCGCGTCGAGCACATGCTGCGCCTTGTCAAGATGGAGGGCTACGAAAAGCGCTCCGTGGAGGCCCTTTCCGGCGGCCAGCAGCAGCGCATCGCCATCGCCCGCGCGCTGGTCAACGAGCCGGAGGTGCTTTTGCTGGACGAGCCTCTGGGCGCGCTGGATCTGAAGTTGCGTCAGGAGATGCAGCTGGAACTGAAGAGCATGCAGCAGGAGCTGGGCATCACCTTCCTCTACGTCACCCACGATCAGGAAGAGGCCCTCACCATGTCCGACACCATCGTGGTGATGAACAACGGCCGCATCCAGCAGATCGGCGACCCCAAGCGCATCTACGACGAGCCGAAGAACGCCTTCGTGGCCGACTTTATCGGCCAGAGCAATCTGCTCACCGGCGTCATGCTCGAAGACGAACTGGTGATGATGGCCGGCAAGGAGTTCCCCTGCGTGGACGAGGGCTTTGAGAAAAACGAGGTGGTGGACGTGGTCGTCCGCCCCGAGGACATCATGGTCGTCGGCACCGACGTGGGCATGCTCGAAGGCGTGGTGGAGAGCGTGCTGTTCAAGGGCGTTCACTACGAGATGATGGTCGCCACCGGCGAAACGCGCTGGAAGGTGCATTCCACCGCCATGCAGCCGGTCGGCTCGCGCGTGGGCCTCTCCATCGTGCCGTTCAACATCCACATCATGCGCCGGGAGGGCGCCACCCTGCCCTCTGTCGAAGGGGGCGGCGAGGCATGAAGCGCCGCTGGTACGCGACCCCTTACGCGCTGTGGATGCTGATCTTCACCATCGTGCCGCTTCTGTTCGTGGTCTACTTCGCCTTCACCACCCGCGACGGCGCCTTCACCACGGAGAACTTCGGCAGGTTTTTCAGCCCCGGCAACCTGCCGGTGGTGTTTGACAGCTTCCGGCTGGCCTTTTTCTGCACGCTCATCTGCCTGCTGATCGGCTATCCGGCGGCCTACTTTCTCGCCTCGCGCGATTTTTCCCGCGGGCGGGCCATCCTCGTACTCATCCTTTTGCCGATGTGGATGAACTTCCTGTTGCGCACCTACGCGATGATGACGCTTCTGGAGCGCAACGGCGTCATCAACACGGTGCTGGATGCGCTGGGTCTGCCGCACCAGAACCTCATCGGCACGGAGGCGGCGGTGCTGCTGGGCATGGTCTACAACTTCCTGCCCTTCATGATCCTGCCCATCTACACCGTGATGAAGAAGATGGACCGCCGCGTCATCGAGGCTGCCGAGGACCTGGGCGCGCCGCCGCGCAAGGTGTTTGCCCGCGTGGTCATCCCGCTGTCGCTGCCGGGCGTGGTCTCGGGCATCACCATGGTGTTCATGCCGGCGGTGACGACCTTCGCCATCTCGCGCCTGCTCGGCAACGGCATGATCTACCTCATCGGCGACGCCATTGAGAACTACTTTATCACCTTCAGCAACCGCAACGTCGGCAGCGCCCTGTCGCTGGTTTTGATGGTGCTGATCATCATCTCCATCGGCCTGTTGCGCAAGGCTGACCCGAAGGGAGAGGGGGGAGCGCTGTGGTGACCGCCGTCCGCCGCCGCGAACGCCGCCTGCGCCGCTCGCACGGCCTGAAACTTGGCTACATCATCGTGCTGCTGGTGTTTCTCTATCTGCCCATCCTCGTCATGATCGGGCTTTCCTTCAACGCCTCGGAATCGCGCGCCCAGTGGACGGGCTTCACCTTCGACTGGTACGCCCGCCTCTTCCGCGATGAGCGCATCCTCTCGGCTTTGCAGGTGACCTTCTCCGTGGCGGTGATGGCCACGATCGCCTCCACCGTCATCGGCACCCTCGCCGCCATCGGCATGCACTCGATGAAGCAGGGCTGGTCGAACCTTCTGACCAACGTGGCCTACCTTCCCATGACCACGCCGGACATCGTCACCGGCGTCAGCCTGATGCTGATGTTTGTCTTCGTCCATTGCCCGCTGACGAAGTGGACGATGCTCTGCGCCCACGTGGCCTTCGATACGCCCTACGTGCTGTTCTCCGTGCTCCCGCGCCTGCGGCAGATGGATCCCAACCTCTACGAGGCGGCGCTGGATCTGGGCTGCAAGCCGACGGCGGCGCTGTTCAAGGTCATTCTGCCGGAGATCATGCCCGGCGTCATCACCGGCGGTCTGCTGGCGTTTACCATGTCGCTGGATGATTTCGTCATCTCCTACTTTACGTCCAACACCGACCAGAACCTCTCCATGATCGTCTACTCCGCCGCCAAACTGGGCGTGGAACCGACCATGTACGCGGTCTCGACGCTGATGTTCCTGGTGATCCTGGCTCTGCTATTGATCATAAACCGACGCTCCAAACTGGAAGAGATCTGACAAAACAGGAGGAAGGACCCATGAAAAAGACCCGACTTGCCCTCGTCGCCCTGCTGGTGATGGCTCTGCTGGTGGCCGTGTTCGCCACCGGCTGCTCCAACCAGAGCGAGCCCGCCGCCACCGAGCCCCCCGCCGCCACCGAGGCGCCGACGGAGGAGCCGACCGAAGCCCCGACCGAGGAGCCGACCGAAGCCCCGACCGAAGAGCCGACCGAGGAGCCGACCGAAGAGCCGACCGAGGAGCCGACCGAGGAGCCGACCGAGGAGCCGACCGAAACTCCCACCGAGGAGCCGACCGAAGCCCCGACCGAAGCCCCCGCTGAGGAAGCCGAGCCTGCCGTCGCTGCGCTTTCCGAGGAAGCGGCTGACGAAGTGATCGCTGAGGAGCCTGTCGAGGAGCCTGCCGAGACCGCCGCCGAGGAGCCTGCCGAGGAACCTGCCGAGGAACCTGCCGAGGAACCCGCTGAGGAACCCGCTGAGGAACCCGCCGAGGAACCCGCCGAGGAACCCGCCGAGACCGTCATCGAGCCCGTCGAGCAGCCCTACGCCGGCACCACGCTGACCGTTTACAACTGGTACGACTACATCGACGAGGCCGTCATCGACCTGTTCGAGGAGGAGACGGGTATCACCGTCGAGTACGTCAACTTCACCACCAATGAGGAAATGTACGCCAAGCTGGAGGCCACCCCCGGCGCCTACGACGTACTCTTCCCCTCGGACTACATCATCGAGCGCCTCATCAAGGAGGACATGCTCGCCGAGCTGAACTACGACAACATGCCCAACGCCGCCGGCCTCATGGAGTGGCTCAAGAGCCCTGACTACGACGAGGGCGGCAAGCACTCCGTGGCCTACATGTGGGGCACCGTCGGCTACCTCTACAACACCACCATGGTCGACCGCGAACTGACCAGCTGGGACGACATGTTCTCCACCGAGTTCGAGGGCAACGTGCTGATGATGGACAGTGTGCGCGACACCCTGGGCGTGGCCCTCAAGTCCCTGGGCTATTCCATGAACAGCTCCAGCGAGGAAGAGCTGCGCGAAGCGGCGGACAAGCTCATCGAGCAGAAGCGCAACGGCGTCTGCGCCGGCTACCTCGTCGATGAGATCAAGGACAAGATGGTCGGCGGCGAGGCCGCCATCGGCCTGGTCTGGTCCGGCGACGCCCTCTACGCCATGGAGAAGAGCGACGATCTGGCCTACTGCGTGCCCGAGGAAGGCTCCAACATCTGGGTGGACGCCATGTGCATCCCCGCGGCCAGCGAGAACAAGGAAGCCGCCGAGTGCTTCATCGACTTCATGTGCCGCCCCGACATCGCCCGCATGAACATGGACTACATCTACTACTCCACGCCCATTCAGGCCGTCGTGGACGGCATGAGCGAGGAAGAGGCCGCCAACGAAGTCCTCAATCCCCCGCAGGACGTCGTCGAGCGCTGCGAGTTCTTCCGCGACATGTCCGACTACATGGACCTCTACGAGACCATCTGGATGGAAGTGAAGATGGCCCGCTGATAACGGCCGGAAGAAAGCGCCGGACGCGAAACAGACCGCGTCCGGCGCTTTGCCGTTTCACCCCTTGCATTTCCGCCGCGTCCGGGGTACAATGGAGAAAAACGAATGGGAGAAACCTATGCAGAACATAGCCGTATTGGGAACGGGCACCTGGGGAACGGCGCTTTTGCGCCTTCTGGCCAACAAGGGCCACGCGGTCACAGCGTGGTCGGCGCTGCCTGAGGAGGTCGAAGCGCTCTCCGCCGCCCGCCGCCACCCCAAACTTCCCGGCATGACCATCCCGGACAGCGTGATCTTTACCGCGGACATCGCCGCCGCCTGCCGGGGAAGGGACATGCTCGTCTTCGCCGTGCCCTCGCCCTACGTGCGCGCCACTGCCCGCGCCGCCGCGCCCTTCGTGGCGAAAGACCAGCTCATCGTCGATGTGGCCAAGGGCATGGAGGCCGAAACGCTGATGACCCTCACCGAAGTCATCGGCGAGGAGATGGCCAAACATGGCAAAGCCCCGCGCCTCGCAGCCCTCTCAGGCCCCACCCATGCGGAAGAAGTATCGCGCGATCTGCCCACCACCATCGTTTCCGCCAGCCCCGACGCGCGCGCGGCGGCGCAGGTGCAAAGCGCCTTCATGACCGACCGCCTGCGCGTTTACACGAACGCGGATATCCGCGGCGTGGAGGTGGCGGGGGCACTGAAAAACGTCATCGCCCTGGCGGCGGGCATCGCCGGCGGCCTTGGCTACGGCGACAACGCCCGCGCCGCCATCATCACCCGCGGCATCGCCGAAATGGCGCGCCTCGGCGCGGCCATGGGCTGCTCGAAGGAGACGTTCAGCGGCCTCACCGGCCTTGGCGATCTGGTGGTCACCTGCACGAGCATGCACAGCCGCAACAACCGCTGCGGCATGCTCATCGGTCAGGGCAAGGCCCCGGACGAGGCCGTGCGCGAGGTGGGCATGGTGGTCGAGGGCCTCAACGCCCTGCCCGCGGCCCTGAAACTGGGAAAGAAGTACGGCGTGGAGCTGCCCATCATCGAGGGCGTACACGGCATCGTCGATCTGGGCGTTTCCCCGCGCGAAATGGTGGCCGAACTGATGCGCCGCGAACCCAAGCCGGAAAACTGGATATAGGAAAAGCCCGCGTGAAGCGGGCTTTCAGCGATGGGTCAGGGCCGGATGACGCCCTTGCGGATCATGGCGCAGCCGTAGAGGGCGCTCTCGGTGGTCTGCACCACGCAGTAGGCGGTCCTGGCCTGCTCGTAGAAATCGTAGCGGGGGATGCGGCCGATGGCCTTCGCCCCGCGCGGGTCGTGCTGGGATACGATGCTGGCGAACGTGTCCCAAATGGGGGTGGGCAGGTCCTTGTCCAGCGCCTCCTTTTCGATCAGCACCACGGGCGTGTCCACGTATTCGTCCAGCGGCATCACCTGCAAAATGGCCGCGAACATCTCCGCCGCGCCGATGCCGTCCGCACGGATGAGCTTCGCGCCGCCGGCGCGGGCGATGCCGGAGCCGGGGAAGTTGCCGTCGCCAAGCACCAGTATGTCGTTGTGCCCCATCTCGTCCAGCGTTTTGAGCAGTTCGGGGCAGAGGATGGTCGGAACACCTTTGAGCATAGCCATCGCTCCTTTGTCTGTATTTGGCGGCATGCGCCTGCCTGTATTATACCACATAATTTTGCGTTCCGCGAGTCCGGCGGGGCGCGCAAAAGGGGAAAATGCCATGACCGATGTGTCCATCGTCCGCTGTGCGGACTACGAGCGCGTGGAGGCGGCGCTTCTTGAGGCGCTCGCGCCCTTCGGCGGCCTTGACTGGGTGCGCCCGGGCATGCAGGTGGCCCTCAAGGTCAACCTCGTCTCCGGCGGCGGGCCGGAGCGCGCCGTCACCCCGCATCCCCAGCTCGTCAGCGTCCTCTGCCGCCTGCTCGCCGCGCGCGGGGCTGAGGTCATCGTCGGCGACAGCCCCGGCGGTCTCTACACCGCCGCCTTCGTCGGCCACGTCTACGCCGCCTCCGGCATGACCGCCGTGGAGAAAGTGGGCGCGCGGCTGAACCGCGATTTTTCCCAGCGCGCGGTCTCCTTCCCCGAGGGCAAGATATTGCGCTCCTTCCAGTACACCGCCTGGCTGGACGGGGCGGACGCCACCATCGACGTATGTAAACTGAAGACCCACGGCATGATGGGCATGTCCTGCGCCGTCAAGAACCTCTTTGGCGTCATTCCCGGCACGCTCAAGCCGGAATACCACTTCCGCTACCCCAAGCCGGACGACTTTGCCGATATGCTCGTCGATCTTGCCGATTTCGTCCGCCCCCGCCTCTCCATCTGCGACGCCGTGATCGCCATGGAGGGCAACGGCCCCACGGCGGGCACGCCGCGCGCGGTCGGCGCGGTGCTGGCGGCGCAAAACCCGCATGCCCTCGACCTCGCCGCCGCCCACATCATCGGCCTGCGCTCGCGGGATGTGCCCACCCTCGCCGCCGCCCGGAAACGCGGCTGCATCCCCGCGCGCGCGGAAGACCTCTCCATCGCCGGAGAGCTGTTTGCCGTTCCCGATTTCAAACTGGTGACAGAGCGCAGTTCGCTGGAGTTCGCCCGCCCCATCCCCGGCCCCCTCGGGCCGCTGGCGGGCAAGGTCATGCGCCGCCTGATGCGCGCCCGCCCGGCTCTGGAGGCGCGGCAGTGCGTGGGCTGCGGCCAGTGCGCCCGCATCTGCCCCGCCCACGCCATCATTATGCGCAAAAATCTCCCGCGCATCGACCGCCGCAAGTGCATCTGCTGCTTCTGCTGTCAGGAGTTCTGCCCCAAAGGGGCGATGAAGGCGCGCCGCACGCCCATCGCCCGCGCGCTGGGGGGAAGGGCCGGGGCGGGGAAATGACCCTCCCGGAGGCCGCGTTCCGCGCTGTCAAAATATTTTACTTGACATCCGGCGCGGCTTTTGCTACAATATCGTGGCAAGCGAATTTGCTTTACAGGGGGAACGGCCATGGAACCGCGCGTGGAGACCGCCTATCTGCTCGATTTTTACGGCGCGCTCCTCACCCCCAAGCGGCGCGAGATGCTGCGCATGCGCTATGAGGAGGACATGTCCCTCTCCGAGATCGGCGCGCAGATGGGCGTCTCCCGCCAGGCGGTGAGCGACGGCATGACCGCCGCCCGCAAAAAGCTCGAGGAATACGAAGAAAAGCTCGGCCTCGTGCGTCGCTATCTGGCCATCACCCATGAGGCGGCGGCCTGCCTGACGGCGCTGGACGAGGGCGACACGGAGGCGGCGCGCCGCCGCCTGACCAACATATTGCAGATCGAGAGGTGAGCGCGCATGGCATTCGAGGGCTTGACCGATAAACTGCAAAATGCGTTCAAAAAGCTGTCCGGCAAGGGCAAACTCAGCGAGGCGGACGTCAAGACCGCGATGCGCGAAGTGCGCATGGCGCTTCTGGAAGCCGACGTCAACTTCACCGTCGTCAAGGATTTCATCAAAAAGGTCACCGAGCGCGCCGTGGGGCAGGAGATACTGGGCAGCCTCACGCCCGGTCAGCAGGTCGTCAAGATCGTAAACGACGAACTGACCCAGCTGATGGGCGGCACCAACGCCAAGTTGACCTATTCCCCCCAGCCGCCGACCATCTACATGCTCTGCGGATTGCAGGGCGCGGGCAAGACCACCATGGCCGCCAAGCTCGGCAACCTCATCAAAAAGGGCGGCAAAAAGCCCCTGCTCGTCGCCTGCGACGTCTACCGTCCCGCGGCCATCAAGCAGCTGCAGGTCGTCGGCGGACAGGTGGGCGTGGAGGTCTTTGAAAAGGGTCAGGGCGACCCGGTGCAGATCGCCAAAGAGGCCGTGGAATACGCGCGTTACTATGGCCGCGACCCGGTCATCATCGACACCGCCGGCCGTCTGCACATCGACCAGAAGCTCATGGAGGAGCTGCGCGAGATCCGCGCCACGGTCAAGCCGAAGGAGATCCTCCTCGTCGTCGACGCCATGACCGGCCAGGACGCCGTCACCGTCGCAGACACCTTCAACAAGGAACTGGGCGTGGATGGCGTCATCCTCACCAAGCTCGACGGCGACACCCGCGGCGGTGCGGCCATCTCCGTGCGCGCGGTCACGGGCAAGCCCATCAAGTTCGCCGGCGTCGGCGAAAAGCTCACCGACATCGAGCCTTTCCACCCGGACCGCATGGCCTCGCGCATCCTCGGCATGGGCGATGTGCTGAGCCTCATCGAAAAGGCGCAGGAGAATTTCGAGGAGGAAAAGGCCGTGGACATGGTGCGCAAGATGCGCACCAACAGCTTCACCCTCGAGGATTACCTCGATCAAATTCGCCAGATTACCAAAATGGGCAGCGTCTCCAGCATGCTGAAGATGATCCCCGGCCTGGCCAGCAAGATCAAGGAATCCGACATCGACGAGGAAAAGATGATGAAGGCCCAGAAGAAAAACGAGGCCATCATCCTTTCCATGACGCGCATGGAGCGCCGCAACCCGGATATACTCAACGCCTCCCGCAAGCGCCGCGTGGCCGCCGGCAGCGGCGCCACCGTGCAGGATGTCAACCTGCTGCTCAAGCAGTTCGACCAGGCGCGGCAGATGATGAAGCAGATGATGGGCGGCGGCAAAAAGCGCCTGCGCATACCGTTTGGCAAGTTCAGGGGATAATCACGGTCTTTCCGTATGATTATACAAACACAGGTTTCTAAGGAGGATACACCCATGGTCAAGATCCGTCTCAAGAGGATGGGCATGAAGAAGATGCCGTTCTACCGCCTCGTCGTCACCGACAGCCGCAACCCCCGCGATGGCCGCTTCATCGAGGAAGTGGGCTACTACAACCCCCTCACCGAGCCGGTGGAGCTGAAGATCAATGAAGAGCGCGCCAAGTACTGGCTGGGCGTCGGCGCGCAGCCGACCGACACCGTGCGCGGCCTGCTCAAGAAGGGCGGCGTGCTGTAAGCATGGTGGAACTGGTCAGATACATCGCCCGCTCGCTGGTGGAAAAGCCGGACGCGGTGGACGTGCGCGAGGTGGAAAATGCCGACAGCATCGTCATCGAACTGCGCGTGGACGCCGACGATATGGGCAAGGTCATCGGCAAGCAGGGCCGCATCGCCAAGGCCATCCGCACGGTGGTCAAGGCTGCGTCTGTGAACAGCCCCAAGCCGGTGTTCGTGGAAATCATCTAGGCGCCAGAGCGCCGATAAAGCCCCCGACCGCAAAAATTGCTTTTCTTCAATTAAAAATTGAAGCAATTTTTGCTTGCTGTGTCAGCAACCCTGCCGCCTGCGGTCACTTACGTCCATGTAAGCTCCCTTGACGGCAGGGTCGCTTCCTTGCCTCGTGGGCTTTCTCGTCACTCTGGGGTTTCTCATGTATTGCAGAACCTCTGATGCGGCCCAAAGCCGCTTTTCTTTTCCGAAGGAGGTGCGTATGGACAATTACCTCGTCATCGGCGAGATCGTCAAGCCCCAGGGCGTGCGCGGCGAAGTGAAGCTGCGCCCCATCACCTGCGATGTGGAGCGCTTTGACGGCCTTGCGCAGGCGTATTTCAAGCGCGGGGAGGACTACGTGCCCGTGCATATCCGCGCCACCCGCCGCGCGCAGGAGGCGGTGTTTCTCACCCTCGAGGGCGTGGAGGACCGCGACGCGGCGGAAAAACTGCGCGGCGAGCTTCTCTACATCGACCGCGCCCACGCCGTGGAACTGGATGAGGACACGAACTTCCTCTGCGACCTCATCGGCCTGCATGGCGTGGACGACGAGGGAGGCGACCTCGGCACCCTCCGCGATGTGCTGCAGCCCGGCGGCAACGATGTCTACGTGTTCAACGGCCCGCGCGGCGAAGTGCTGGTCCCGGCGCTGAAGAGCGTGGTGAAAAAGGTCGATCTGGAAGCGGGCGAGATGGTGCTGGTGGCCGCGCGGCTGCGGGAAGTGGCGGTGTTCGATGCGGATTAAGGTATTGACCATCTTCCCGGACATGGTGCGCGCAGCGCTGGGCGAGTCCATCGTCGGCCGGGCGCTGGAAAAGGGCCTGCTCACCGTCGAGTGCATAGACATACGCGCCTATTCGCAAAACAAGCATAAAAATACCGACGATTACCCCTTCGGCGGCGGCGCGGGCATGGTGATGCTGGCCCAGCCCATCGTCGACGCCTGCGAAGCCAACGCCGAGGCGGGGCAGCGGCGCATCTACCTCTCCCCGCGCGGCCGCACGCTGACGCAGAAAGTGGTGGAGGAGCTGGCTGGGGAGGAAGAGATCATGCTCCTCTGCGGCCACTACGAGGGCGTGGACGAGCGCGCGCTGGAAATGTGCTTCCCGGAGGAACTCTCCATCGGCGATTACGTACTCACCGGCGGCGAAACGGCGGCGTTGGTGGTCATCGACGCCGTCTCGCGCCTGCTGCCCGGCGTATTGGGCAGCGAGGAGAGCGCCGAGGACGAGAGCTTCACCACCGGCCTGCTCGAATACCCACAGTACACCCGCCCCCGCGAGTTTCGCGGCCGCGAGGTGCCGGAAGTGCTTTTGAACGGCAACCACGCGTTCATCGGGCGCTGGCGGCGCGAACAGGCGCTCAGGCTCACCCGCGAACGCCGCCCGGAGCTTCTGGAGACCGCTCCGCTGGACAAAAAGGACAGGGCGTTTCTCAAAACGCTGGAAGAAGAATAAAAAAGGTGCTGTGAAAGAACTTTGCGTTCTTCACAGCACCCTTCCAATTACTTTACTCCCTGTAAGGCTCAAGTTCCGGATAGCAGGTGTCCACGACCTGTACAAGGATCTGTATGGCCTGCATCAGGGTCTCGCTCATATCTTCGTTCGGGCGCAGGAACACGTCCAGGGACGCCGTCACAGAAAAGTCGTCGTCCGCAGACCACTTGCCGAACTTGTACTTCACGTTCAGCTCGTTTACTACACCAAGAATCACCGGCTCCATGACTTCTTCGTATTCGATCACATTCCACACGCGCAGGTTGCAGCAGTCCTCGTCCGGGTCAAAGTGCAGGACCACCACGGGATCGCAATTGTCTCCTCTAAAGGCCATCCGTATACATTCGAAGCCATTG
Organism: Candidatus Pullichristensenella excrementipullorum; assembly: GCA_018713365.1. Taxonomy (GTDB): domain Bacteria; phylum Bacillota; class Clostridia; order Christensenellales; family Aristaeellaceae; genus Pullichristensenella; species Pullichristensenella excrementipullorum. The sequence goes on along the minus strand of DVOU01000029.1, from coordinate 58,259 downwards.
TCGAGAAACCCTTCGTAGGAGTAGCGATAATCTTCTTCGTCGAGGTATTCGATGAATAGGGCTGTGGTTTCGAGATTTGCATCTTCGGCCAGCGTCGGAACAGCGAAAACGATCATCGCCATCACCATTGCAAACAGGGAGAGTGCGCGCTTCTTCATGGGAAATCATCCTTTCGCTTTTCTTGTTTTGGCATCATATTTAATATAAACTAATTTTAAGGATATGTCAACAAAAGCGCGGCCAGAAACTTGAAACAACCATTGCAGAAAGTAGAAGGGCTGAGAAACGATCCCGATATTTTTCTCAGCCTTTCTTTCGTCGCGGAACCCTACTTCTCCTCGCAGGCCGAGCAATCGCCCGCGCAGCCGGCGCAGCGGCTGTGTCCGCCGCAGCTCCCTTCCAGATTTACTTCCTCGGCTTTTGCCCGCATCCAGCGATGGGGCACGCCCTCGTCGTCGTAAATTTCGCCGACAGGCTTAAAGCCGTAGCGGGCGTAGAAGCCCACCGCCGGCAGTTGCGCGCCCAGCCAGATCTCGCCCGCGCCCAGTTCCAGCGCCCGGTAGAGCAGCATGCGCACCACCAGATCGCCCAGCCCCCGCCCGCGCGCCTCCTTGAGTACGCAGACGCGGCCGATCTGAAAGCGGCTTTCGTCGTTGATGATCAGCCGCCCCGTGCCGGCGGGCCGGTCGTTTTCGTCAAAGGCAAGCGCGTAGACGGCCATTTTGTCAAAACCGTCGATCTCCGTATCGGCGCTGTAACCCTGTTCCTCCACGAACACGCGGCGGCGGATGTCCATCACCGCGCTCACATCCTCCTGCGAGGTCAGAAACTTTCCTCGGATCATCGTCTTTCCACCTTTCTGGAACTTCCTCTATTGTACCACGTCCCGCCGCGATTTTGTAGCCCCAAAGCCATAAATGCCGGTTGATTTTTTCCCGGCCAGCGGGTATAATAGTGGCGAATGGGCGGGGCCCGTTCAATACACTGAAGAAAGGAGCGTGCGAAAATGGATGAGGAATTGGATCTCGTCGTCTTTGAGGATGATGAGGGCAATGAGATCACCATGGAGGTGCTCGATTATTTCTTCTACGAGGGTAAGGAATACGCTCTGTTGGCGGAGGTAGACGAGGACGGCGAATGTGGGTGCGACGAGTGCGATGAAGAGCATCAGCGCGACGCCTACATCATGGAGGTCGTGGCCGTGGGCGACGATCAGGAGGAATTTGTGCCGGTCGCCGAAGAGCTGGCGGACAAGCTCATCGAGATCGTCCAGAACGGCCTCTTTGAGGACGACGAGGAGGATGACGAGGAGTGACCGACGCCCTTTGGGGCGTATCGGAAGCCGGAAGGGCGGAGACGAGTTTCTCCGCCCTTTTCCATACGGAGGACAAATGAACGCCTTTTACCAGCAGGTCTACGGCATCGTTTCCCAGATACCGCGCGGCAAGGTCATCTCCTACGGCCAGATCGCCCGCGTGCTTTGCCGCCCCCGCGCTGCGCGGGAGGTGGGCCGCGCCATGCGCTTCTGCCCGCCGGAACTGCCGTGGCAGCGGGTGGTCAAACAGGACGGCTCCCTCGCCGCGGGCGGCGACCCCGAACTGCGCCGCAGGATGCTGGAAGACGAGGGCGTATCCTTTCTTCCCGACGGCCGCGTGGATATGGCCGCCTGCCGCTGGTTATAAAAGCGCTCCCCCGCAAAACGCGAGGGAGCGCCTTTTCACACCAGCGCCGTCACCAGCGCGAAGACGATGATCAGCCCCAGTATGTCCACGATGGTGGTCAGCAGCGGCCCGGCCATCAGCGCCGGGTCGAGGCGCAGCCGCCGCGCCAGCATTGGCAGCACGCAGCCGATGGCGTTGGCGGCGATGACGGTCAGGCACACCGCCAGCGAAATGACGCCCGCCTCCAGCGCCGTGTCCCGGGAGATGAGCAGCATGCGGGCAAAGTTGACCGCGCCCAGCCCCACGCCGCACAGAAGAGAAGTCAGCAGTTCCTTGCCCAGCGCCACAACGTCGTCCCGCGCCGTCATGTCGCCCAGCGCCATGGCGCGGATGATCAGCGTGGAGGACTGCGAACCGGCGTTGCCGCCCGTGTCCATCAGCATCGGTATGTTGCTCATCACCACGCCGCCCAGTGCCGAGAGCAGCAGAAGTTCTTCGTAATGCTGTATGAGTTTGGCGCACAACACCGCCGAGGCCATGAGGATCAGCAGCCACGGCAGCCGGTGCCATGCCAGCGTCCACACGCTGGAAGTTTTGTAGCCGCCCTCGCCGGGCACCAGCGCGGCCATGCGCTCGAAGTCCTCCGTGTCCTCTTCCTCGATGACGTCCACGATGCTGTTGACGCCGATCGCGCCCACCAGCCGCCCCTCCCGGTCGGTCACGGGCAGGCTGATCAGGTCGTATTTGCGCACCAGGCGCGCCGCCTCCTGCTGGTCTTCGTCCATGGCCACGGCGGTGAAGGCCGTGGCCATCAGCGCCTCCACGGCCTCGTCGCCCGGCGCGGCCAGCAGCGTGCGCATCTCCAGCGTGCCCTTGAGCCGCCCCTCCTGGTCGGTGATGAAGAGCGTGTACAGCGCGTCGCTGTCCAGCCCCGAGGCGCGCACGGCGCGGATGGCCTCGCGCACGCTCGTGCCTTCGCGCAGGCGGACAAATTCGGGCGTCATGATCGCGCCCGCGGTGTTCTCGCGAATTTCGTCCATGATGAACATTTCCCTCACTCCTTTCGCATCGCAAAGCGGGCCTCCGCCCTGTGCGGGCGGCGTCCCATGTGTGCAGGGGCCGCCGAAACAGACAAAGCCCCAAGGCGTCCGCCCCGTTCAGGCGACGCCCATGTGCAGAAGAAATTTTTGGGGAAATGAAGCGATGGGTCAGCGGACGCGCGCGGCCCAAACGCCCCGTTTCCAACTACTTCCTCCGCATTCGTCCACACCCGTCCACCTCCTTTTTTGATAGGTCACGTTCATTATAAGCGATTTTCCCGCCCCTGTCAACGCATTTTCAGGCGTTCGAGCCATGTTAAAAATCGCGGCTCGGGCGGGGCCTCGAAGCGCATGCGCTCGCCGCTTACCGGGTGGTCAAAGCCGATGACCGCCGCGTGCAGAAGCTGCCCGCCGGTCACGGGATACGGCGATCTCTTTGGCCCGTACACCGGGTCGCCCAATACGGGGTGGCCCAGCGAGGCCATGTGTACGCGAATTTGATGCGTGCGCCCGGTCTCCAGCCGCGCCTCGATGTACGTCGCCCCGCGCAGCTCCTCCAGCACGCGCCAGTGCGTCACCGCCCGCCGCCCGCCCTCGCGGATGGCCATCTTCTTGCGGTCGGTGGGGTGGCGGGCAATGGGCGCGTCCACCACGCCCATGTCCTCCTTGAAATGGCCGATGCAGATGGCCAGATAGGCGCGCTCCACCGAGTGTTCCCTGATCTGCTCCGCCAGCGCCACATGGGCGCGGTCGTTCTTGGCCACCAGCAGAAGCCCGGAGGTGTCCTTGTCGATGCGGTGTACCAGCCCGGGCCGCTTCTCGCCGCCGATGCCGGAAAGGCCGTCCAGATGGTAGAGCAGGGCGTTGACCAGCGTGCCGTCCGGGTTGCCCGCCGCCGGATGCACGACCATGCCCGAGGGCTTGAAGACCACGGCCAGGTCGCTGTCCTCGTAGACCACGCGCAGGTCGATGTCCTGCGCCTCCACGCTCGTCTCGCGCGCCTCGGGCACGCAAAGGCGCACCTCGTCGCCCGCGCGCAGGCGCACGCCGGCCTTGCCCGCCGCCCTGCCGTTGACAAGCGCCTGCCCTTCCTCGATGAGGGCGGCCACGCGCGAGCGCGTCAATTCCGTGCGCTCCGTTATGTAAGCGTCCAGCCGCGCCCCGGCGCCTTCCTCCTCCACGCGCCAGCAGAACCCGTCAGCCACGCTTTTTGCCCCCCTCCATGCGCAACACGGCGATGAACGTCAGCGCGCAGCCAATGACGATGCACACGTCGGCCACGTTGAACACCGGGAAGCGGATAAAGCCCAGCTCCAGAAAGTCGATCACGTAGCCGTAGCGCAGCCGGTCGTAGAGGTTGGAAAGCCCCCCGGCGAAGATCAGCCACAGCCCCACGCGCGCGCTCACGGGCATGCGCGCAAAGCGCAGCAGCAGAAACAGCACCGCCGCGCACAAAAGCAGCACCAGCGCGCTCAAAAGCCCCTGCCTGCCGGCAAACACGCCGAAAGCCGCCCCGTAATTGCGCACCGGCTGAAAGTTGAGAAGCCCGGGCACGGCCTCCGCGCCGCCCGTGAGCGTCAAGGACCAGACCTTCGTGGCCCGGTCGAGGACAAAGGCGATCAGCGCCACCCAGAACAGCCTACATCCTTGCCTCAATCGCATTGATGACCTCCGCGAGGAACCCGCCGATGACGGGTATATTCTCTACCACCATGTTTTTCAGCACCACGGCGCACAGCGCCGCCAGCACGGCAAACCCCAGCGTGAAGCCGAAGCCGCGCGCCATGCCGTAGAGCAGGTTTTCCCAAATGAGACGCTTGCGGCTGGAAATATGTTCCACATACTCGTCCAGCCGCATGCGTTCCAGCGTTCCCAGCAGCTTTTCCATTTGACGAAGCAGCTTTTCCTCCACGCCGCGCGCCCCCTTTGGCAGAGTTTCCCCGCCGGGAAAGCGCGCTATACAAAGGCGCGGGGCGGCGCGGCGGGAAAAGCTCTCCCCGCGCGCCGCCCCGCGAAGCCGTCCGCCGAAGATCAGTCAAACAGCGAATCGGTCTCCTTGAGTACCTGCACCTGTCCCTCCACCAGACGGCGGAAGTTGGCGCGGTAGGTGGCGATGGTCTTGCGGATGTTGTCCGCCTCGGCCTTGACGCTCTCGGCCTCCGCCTTGGCGTTGGAAACGGTGGTGGCGGCCTGTTCCTCAGCGCCGGTGATGACTTCCTGCGCCTTCTTGCGGGCCTCGGCCACGGTCTCGTCGGCGATGCGCTGGGCGTTGATGAGCGTGTCGCGCAGCGTCAGCTGGAGGTTTTTGAAGTAGCTCGGCTCGTCGTAGGCCGGCTCGTCGCTGGAAACGGCCTCCACCGGCGCGGGGATGGGCGCGGGGGTCGGCTCCGCGGCGGCGGGCGCGGGCGCGCTGGCGCTGGCTTCGAGCTTCTCGTTCTCGGCCTGCAGCGCCTTGACCTGCTCGGCCAGCGCCATGTTCTCGCGGATGAGTACGCTCAGCTGGTCGGAGATCTCATCGAGAAAATCATCGACTTCTTCGATGTTGTAGCCGTCCCGCTTCTGCCTGCTGAACTCTTTTTCCTGAATATCCTTGACACTGATCGGCATGTTTTCTCTCCCTTTCGTTGCAGCGCGCAAGGCGCGGTCGTTCTCTCTTCGGTATTCGCCATGGGGTATGAATATCCTTCCCCCGTAGGGAAAAGTAGAATTTTCTTCACTTTCCATACACAAACAGGCGCAGCCCCACGCGCCCCTTGCGCGTAAGCCCGGTCACTTCCCGCACGCAAAAGCGCCCCAGCCCGCGCGCGGAGACGAGGCTGCCCGCCTCCAAATGCGCGTCCGCGCGCGTTTCCACGGCGTGATCGACCTTGACAAGTTCGGCGCGGATCATCTCCTGCGCCTTTTGCCGGGAAAGGTCGCAGGCGGCGGCAAGCACGGCGTCCAGCCGCTCCGAAGGCACGGTGCGGTACACAAGCGTCCCCTCCGGCTCCGGCGGCGCGACCTCCTCCCCGCAGGAGGAAATGCGCACCTTCGCGCGGCCGCAGCTTTCCAGATTCGCGGCCACGTAGTCCGCGATGTCCTCGTGGACAAAAAGCAGCGCGCCCTCCCGGAGCATGGCGATGTCGCCCAGCGTTTCGCGTTCGATGCCCAGCCCCATCAGCGCGCCGAGGATGTCCCGATGCCCGATGGAGGCGTAGCGCGCGTTCCAGTCGATGCGCAGGCGGCGGATGGGGAAGGAAAGCTCCCCACTGTCGCCGGTATAAAACCCCGCCACGCGGCGCTCCGCGCCCTCCCAGCCGCCATCAAAGGCCACTTCGCAGCCGGCGGAGTTGGCCGCGGCGCGGCAGGCGTTTTCCATGGGCGCTTCGAGAAAGCGCGTATATGCAGGGCTGCCGGTATGCGCGGCGCGCAGGGCCAGTTCCCGCAGGCGCTTTTCCTCCATCTCCATGGTCAGTAGAGGCCCAGCGGAAGGCAGATGCGCACATATACAAGGCTCCACAACAGCTCGCTGACGATGTTGATGCCGATCATCGCAAACCACAGCGTGAAATCAAACGGCAGCCCCGTGCGCCGCATCACCCACATGGCCGGGCGGCGAAAGGGGCGCACGAACGGGTAGATGAACTTGGCCAGAATTTCCACAAAGCGGTTGTTGAAGCGCAGAAGCGTCAACAGCCAGTAGATGAAGATGGCGGCGCTGAGGATGCGCAGAAACAGCCGCACCGCCTCAAAGACGGCGTAGATCGTCATGCCTTAGAACCTCCGCTCCACATCGTAGGTCTCGTTGACTTCCACGGTGCTGGGCGCAAGCACATAGGTGCGGTCGGACGCCTTGCGGATGGTGGCGTTCAGGGCGAACACCGCGCCGGAAAGCGTGTCGATGGCGCGCTGGGTGAGCTTGGGGTCGATGTCGTCCAGCGTCAGCACCACCACGTTGCCGGCGATGAGGCTGTCGATGACGTCGCAGCAGTCCTCCAGCGTGTTCAGCGAACACATCAGCGTGCGCTGGCGCTGGGAACGCCCCGCGCGCGCGGAGGACGGCTCATAGCTGGAACGCGCCTCGCGCGGCACGTAGTTGTAGTCGTACCCGGAGGACGAAGTGCGCCGCGAAGCGGGCGGCGTCACGCGCGTGGAGCCATAGTGGTCGGCGCCGTAGCGGCCGCGCTCGTCCTTGACGATGGTGCGACGGCGGGTGTCCTCCGTGCGCGAGCGCTGCTGCCGGGGCACATAGGTCGAGGGGCGACCGTAGTTGTCGCCGTAGTCGTCCGCAGCCCTCTGCGGCTCGTCGTCCACCAGACCGATGAAGTTGAGAAATTTATTGACGCCGCCCTGCTTGCGAGCCATAGCGATCCCTCCTGTTATATCCTGGCGCCGAACAGCGCCCGTCCGGGGCGCACCATGGTGGCGCCCTCCTCGGCGGCGACGATGTAGTCGCCGGTCATGCCCATGGACAATATCTCCATCCGCGCGCCCGGTATGTCCGCTTCGCGCAAACGGTCGAACCACGCCCGCATGCGGCGGAAGCAGGGCCGCACTTCTTCCGGGTCGTCCACCAGAGGCATGATGGCCATCAGCCCCCGCACGCGCACGCCGCCAAGTTTCGCCGCCTCGCGCACGAAGGCTTCCAGATCTTCCTCATACACGCCGGACTTCTGCGGCTCTTTGGCGATGTTGACCTGTATCAGCACCGGCATAGTGATGCCCATGGCCTGCGCGCGGCGGTCGATCTCGTAAAGCAGTTCGCGCCGGTCGAGCGACTGGATCATCTTTACCAGCGGCAAGACCTGTTTGACCTTGTTGATCTGCAAATGGCCGATCAAATGGGGCTCCAGCCGCCCATCGAGCTGATCGTACTTCCCGGCCAGCTCCTGCACGCGGTTTTCGCCGATCACGCGCACGCCCAGTTCGCAGGCCAGGTTGATGGTCTGCGCGTCCACCGTCTTGGTCACGGCGCAGATGTCCACATGCCCCCAGCGCCGGGAGGCCTCGTCCAGCCGCGCGCGCACCTCGCGCAGGTTCTTCTCCAATATCTCGCGTTCCATATCCTTCTCCTACTTGACCAGCAGCACGTCGCCCACTTCGAGCGCACCCTCCGCCAGCGGCTGGATGAGTGCCCGGCTCCCGTCGTTGGAGAGTACGTCCACGGGCACGAAGGTGCCGCCCGGCACGTCAAACAGCCACACGCCCGCCTGCCCGTTCTGGTCCGCCAGCGCCTCGGAAAGCACCGAGAGGCCGGAAAGCTCGCTGTTGAGCGTCACGCGGCCGCTGCGCTGGTAGATCATCGGCCCCATCGGGTCCTCCACGAGGAACACGGCCAGCACATCGTTGTCGATCTTCTGCACGCGCGTGACTCTGGCGGTGTACACAAGGTCCTCAAAGCCCTCGAACTGCAAATAATACTCCTGATCCAGCACCGGGTTCCAGCTCTGCCCGTCGGTGAGGATGGCCACGTACCACGTGTCCTGATCCACCAGACGGTAGATGTTGGTCTGCCGGGAGGAAGTTTCGCCCAGCGGCGATCCGGCGATGACGGCGCGGATGTCCTCGGGCGTGAGCGCCTCCAGCGAATCGGGCGTGAGGGCGTTTTCGTAGCCGTCGGTGTAGAAGGAAACGACGCCCTCCGCCTCGGCGGTGGCCTCCGTGCGCCAGGAGGCGATGGAGTTCATGCGCGTGCTTTCGCTCTGGTAGAGGCGGTTTAAGTTCAAATCCTCGCGCTGGTTGGCGCGCATGTAATCCTGCCGGTCCACCATGGCGGACTCCAGCTGCCGCGTGAGCGAGAGCAGATCGCCGGAGGTCTGGTGCGTCACCAGAGCCTTCAGTTCCAGCGCCTTCATGTCCACGATGCGGTCCAGCCTCTCCAGGTCCGTGTCCACGATGTTGTTGAGGATGGTCTTGTGGTAGGCCTGTATGTTGGCGCGCACCTCTTCCAGCCGTTCCAGTTCGCTTTCCGAATAGCCGGTGGAGTAGAGGTAGGCGATGGTGTCGCCCTCGTTCAAAAGCGTGTTTTCCATGGCCACGTATTCCACGCGGGCGATGGTGCCGGAGGAAAACACTGTCTCATCGCGGATGATGACCGCGTCGGTGCTGCGCGAGTAGGAGGCCGAGCCGGGCTCGATGGTGATCTCCCGCGTGCCGAAGGAAAGATGCGGGCGAACGATGAGAAAGGCGATAACAACGATCGCCAACAGGAAGATATAGAACCTTCCGGTCACCCGCTTCCGACGCATGTACTTCCTCGCTCCTGAATGCTGTATTTTCGCGCTGCGCGCATAAGAGCGGACACTTCTGTCCACCCTATATGGATATATTATAATCGCTCCGGCGGCAAGATGCAACCGGACACTCTTGACATTAACTGGACGAAATCATTATAATGGCGGACATAGGGAGGCGAAACTGTGATGAAATGGACCCGCGACGCGCTGGTCATCGGCGATTTTTCCCTGCACTATTACGGCGCGCTCATTGCTCTGGGCGTGCTGCTGGGCGTGCTGCTGGCCATGAAGCGCGAAAAACGGCTCGGCCTTGCCAAGGATACCACCATAGACCTCGCCCTCGTGGGCGTGCCCGCGGCGCTGGTAGGCGCGCGGCTTTACTACGTGGCCTTCCAGTGGGACTTTTATAAAGATGACCTTTGGAAGATCTTCTCCGTGCGCGAAGGCGGCATGGCCATCTATGGCGGCGTGCTGGCGGCGCTGCTCGCGGGGTGGATCTTCGCCCGCGCGCGCAAGTTGCGCTTTGCCTCGCTGGCGGACCTCGCCGCGCCCTCTTTGGCGTTGGGGCAGGCCATAGGCCGCTGGGGCAATTTCGTCAATCAGGAGGCCTATGGCTACGCCGTGACCGACCCGGCTCTGTGCCATTTTCCCATCTCGGTGTTCATCGAGGCCGACGGGCAGTGGCATTTGGCAACGTTTTTCTACGAATCCGCATGGTGCTTTCTGATCGTCGCCTTCATCCTCATCATGGAGCGCAGAGGCAAACTGCGCCGCCCCGGCGACGCCTTTTTGTGGTATCTCTTTCTCTACGGCGTGGAGCGCGCCGTGGTCGAGGGCCTGCGCACGGACAGCCTCATGCTCGGCCCGGTGCGTATCTCCCAGCTGCTGGCGGCGCTGCTGGCGGCGGGCTCCCTCATCGCCCTCATCGTCCGCGCGCGGCGAAAAAACGCTTAAGGGCGCCTGCCGGCATTGCCTTTTGGACATTTTTGTGTTATAGTGTTAATAAATACCGCCATGCGGCGGGCTTACGGAGGGGACACACATGGCGGACTACATCATCATCACCGATTCTTCGTGCGATCTGCCGGACGACATTGCGGCGCAACTGGGCGTCAAGGTCGTTCCGCTTTCTCTCACGCTGGGGGGCAGGGAATACCTCAACACCACGGACGCGCGCGGCATCCCCAACAAGGAGCTTTACGCCCGCCTGCGCGCCGGCGAAGTCTCCAAGACCTCGGCGGCCAACGCCGACGTGTTCGTCGCCGCCATGGAACCGGAGATGCAGGCCGGGCGCGATGTACTCTACATCGGCTTTTCCTCCGCCCTCAGCGCCACCTGTCAGGTAGGCGCCAACGTGGGCCGCGAGATGATGGAGAAGTACCCCGGCCGCAAGGTCTACACGGTCGATTCCCTCTGCGCCTCTTTGGGGCAGGGCCTCTTCGTCTATCTGCTGGCGCAGAAAAAGCGCGAGGGCATGGAACTGGAGGCCCTGCGCGACTATGCCGAGGATCTGAAACTGCACATCTGCCACTGGTTCACGGTGGAAGATCTGCAATTCCTCCGTCGCGGCGGCCGCGTCAGCGCGGCGGCGGCGGTGATCGGCTCCATCCTCAGCATCAAGCCCGTTCTGCATGTCGATAACGAGGGCCGCCTCATCCCCGTCGCCAAGGTGCGTGGCCGCAAGGCGTCCTTGCGCGCCATCGCCGAGAAAGTGCAGGAAACCATGCTCGACCGGCCCGACCAGACGCTCTTTATCAGCCACGGCGACAGCGAGGAGGACGCCCGCCTCGTCGCCGAAATGATCAAGGAGCGCACGGGCCTTGAACTTCAGGTACTCAACTTCGTCGGCCCGGTCATCGGCTCGCATTCCGGCCCGGGCACCATCGCTGTCTTCTTCATCGGCAGCGAGCGCTAGAAAGGGAGGCTTTGGGGAATGGTCAAGATCTCGGCGGACAGCACCTGCGATCTGTCCCCGGAACTGCTCAAACGCTACGATGTCGCCATCCAGCCGCTTTACATCGTCAGGGACGACGCATCCCTGCGCGACGGCGTGGATATCCGCCCGACTGACATTTTCGCCTACGTGGAAAAGACCGGCAAGCTCCTAAAGACCGCGGCGGTCAGCGTGGAGGACTACATAGAGCTGTTCCGCCGCCGCACCGCGGATGGCAGCGAGGTCGTCCACATCACCATCAGCGCCGAGATGTCCGCCTGCTATCAGAACGCCTGCCTCGCCGCGCGCGAGGTGCCGGGCGTCTACCCCGTGGATTCGCGCAATCTCTCCACCGGCATGGGTCTGGTGGTCATCGAGGCCGCCAAACGCGCGCAGGCGGGGGAGGGTGGCGCGGCCATCCAGAAGGCCATGGAAGCATTTGCCCCCCGCGTGGAGGCCAGCTTCGTCATCGACCGGCTGGACTACCTCTACAAGGGCGGCCGCTGCTCAGCGCTGGCGGCGCTGGGCGCGAACCTTCTGCACTTAAAGCCCTGCATCGAGGTGCGAAACGGCAAGATGGGCGTGGGCCGCAAGTACCGCGGCGCCTATGAAAAGGTGCTGCGCCAGTACGCCCACGACCGCCTCCATGGCCGCGAGGACATCGACCGCGAGCGCGCCTTCATCACCTGGTCCACCTGCCCCCAGCCCGCGCTGGACGCCGTGCGCGCCGTCTGCCGCGAGGAGGGCCACTTCGAGGAACTTCTGGAAACGCAGGCCGGCTGCACCGTCTGCAACCACTGCGGCCCCAACACGCTGGGCGTGCTTTTCGTCCGCAAGGGGTGATGGCCATGGAAGCGCGGACTCTGCGCCTGCAAACGCCTGCGGGGACGCTTGCCGTGCCCGTGGAACTTGAGCGCCGCGCCGCATGCGGCGAACGCCCCTATGCCCGCGTGCGTCTCTGCCTGCAGGGGAATGCCCTGTGCGGCGAGGGCTGGAACACGGAAAAAGCGCTCATCGCTCTGGCAAAGGCCCTGCCCGAGGGCTACGCCCTGCGCTGCTGCCTTTCCTGCCGCCACGGCAACTTCTGCCCCTGCGGCGACGATGACGACGAGCTTTTCTGCCTCTCGGACATCCGCCCGCAGGGGAAGGCCGACGTGTTTTTTCCCACATCGGACGACACCGAGCGCGAAAAGCGCCGCCGCAGCCTGTTTTTTCTCTGTCCGGACTACGCGCCGCAGGAGGAAGGATATTTCACGTACAGCAGTTTTCTCTACGAAATGCGCAGGCGTTGAAAAAACCATGATTTGCCGGTCATAAACGCGAAGACCGCCCTGATCTTTCCGTCAGGGCGCTTTTCCATGCCCAAAACGGGGACAGGCCGCCGTGCTGCGGATCACGGCGGCCTGTCGAAAAGGAGAAGATCATGAAGAAACATCCAACGCCATCATAGTACCAGAAAAATGTTTATTTTCCACAGAAATGCGGTTAAATCCTGATGGAAAATGCAAAGATAACACGGCGAAACACCCCTTTTCCCCGCGCGGCATACGCTGCTTCGGGCGCATCGCCCGAAAACCGCAAAGGAGACAGCGAAATGGATGAGAAAATGAACGCGCGTTCCTCTCTGGCCATGGCCCGCGTGGCCTGGCAAATGTGGGAGGGCACGCTTTCGCCCGCCGACGCGCTCAGGCGCGGCACGGCGTTTTCCGCCCTCTATATGCCCTTTCTGGGAAAGGAGGCGCGCGCATGAATCGCGAAAAGGACCTTCGCGCCGTCGACGAATGGAGCTTCCTCGCCGACGACCTCAAGCTCTATCTGGACACGCATCCCGACGACGCCCACGCGCTGGCGGCGCTGAAAAACGCCCTCGCCGAGCGCAAGGCCGCCGTCGCCGCCTACGAAGAAGCGCACGGCGCGCTCACGCACGACGGCCTGCTTGCTTCGCAGACCTACGACTGGGTGGAACAGCCCTTCCCGTTCGAATAGGAGGCCGGCACATGTGGCTCTATGAAAAACGCCTGCAATTCCCCGTCAACATCCAAAACAAAAACGCCCGTCTTGCCAAGGCCATCGTCTCGCAGCTCGGCGGGCCGGACGGCGAACTGGCCGCCTCCATGCGCTACTTCGCCCAGCGCTACGCCATGCCCGACCGCCGCGTGGCGGGGCTGCTCAACGACGTGGCCACCGAGGAACTTGCGCATCTGGAAATGATCGGCACCATCATCCGCCAGCTCACCAAGGGGCTCTCCGCCGAGGAACTCAAGCGGCAGGGCTTTGACGACTACTATGTCGACCACACCGGCGGCGTGTGGATGCAAGCCGCCTCCGGCGCGCCGTTCACCGCCGCCTGTTTCCAGTCCAAGGGCGACCCGGTGACGGACCTGCACGAGGCCATGGCCGCCGAACAGAAGGCGCGCACCACCTACGACAACATCCTCCGCCTCGCCGACGACCCGGACGTCATCGCCCCCATCCGCTTTTTGCGCCAGCGCGAGGTCGTTCACTACCAGCGCTTTGGCGAGGGGCTGCGGCTGGTGGAGGAAGCGCTCGACCCTCGCGACCCCTACGCCCGCAACCCCGCTTTTGACGCCTGATATGCCAAAGCCGCCGCGCGGGCGGGTGCGTTCCTGCAAGGGAGCCGCCCGCGCGCGAAAATAGCACAAACGCAATAAAAAATCGGCCGCGCCGCGTTTGACAGCGCGGCCTTGTGATGCTATGATATACGGTAGAAGACTGGGCGCTATCGCCCCAAAACGCAGGAGGTCATTTGATGATGAAAATTGCCCGTTATATAGATCATGCCGTCCTCGACCCCGCCATGACGCCGGAGGAGGTGCGCGCCGCCATCCAGCTGGGCATCGACAACGATGTTTTTTCCGTCTGCGTGCAGCCGCGCGATATTGAAACGGCGCTTGCCATGTGCAAGGGCACGAACACCTGCGTCTCCTGCGTGCTGGACTTCCCGCAGGGCTGCGGCGGCGCGGCGGTCAAGCGCGCGGCGGCCCGCGCCTACGCCGAGATGGGCGTGCAGGAGATCGACATGGTGATGAACTACGGCGCCGCCAGGGGCGGCGATTGGGCCGTGGTGCGCGAGGAGATCGCCGCCGTGGTCGAGGAAGCCCACGCGCGGGGCGTGCTGGTCAAGGTCATCTTTGAGACCTGCCAGCTCGATGAAAACCGCATCCGCGAGGGCGTGGACGTCTGCGTGGATGTCGGCGCGGACTTTGTGAAGACCTCCACCGGCTTTTCCACCAGGGGCGCGACCCCCGAAGCGGTGATGGCCATGGTCTCGCAGGCGGCGGGGCGCATCCGCGTCAAGGCCTCCGGCGGCATCCGCACGCTGGAAGACGCCCGCGCCTATGTGGAAATGGGCGCCGAGCGGCTGGGCGTGGGCTTTTCCACCGTGCCCAAACTGACCGCCGCCGAAGGGCAGAACAACTGACGCGCCGCGCGCGCAAATCTACAACCACGGAGGCTATCGCATGTATCCCATCCTTGAAAAGCGCCGTCTCAACGAGACGACCACGCTGATGCGCGTCCTTGCGCCGCGCGTCGCGAAAAAGGCCGGTCCGGGCCAGTTCATCATCCTGCGCATCGACGAAAACGGCGAGCGCATCCCGCTGACCATCGCCGGTTACGACCGCGAGAGCGGCAGCGTCACCATCATCTTCCAGAAGGTCGGCAAGACCACCATCCACCTGGACGAACTGAACGCGGGCGACAGCCTGCTGGACTTCGTCGGCCCCCTCGGCCGCGTCAGCGAGTATGGCGACGTCAAGGGCAAGCGCGTGGCCGTCATCGGCGGCGGTCTGGGCATCGCCATCGCCTACCCGCAGGCCGTAGCCCTCACCGAGCTGGGCGCGGAGGTGGACATGATCGTCGGCTTCCGCAACATCGGGCTGGCCATCCTCATGGACGAACTGCAAAACGCCTCGAAGAACCTCATCGTCATGACCGACGACGGCTCCAACGGCAAAAAGGGCTTCGTCACCGACGCCCTGCGCGAGCAGCTCGAAGCCGGGGCCAAGTACGAACACGTGGTCGCCATCGGCCCCATGCCGATGATGCGCGCCGTGTGCGAAATGACCCGCCCCTACGGCATCCACACCGTGGTCAGCATGAACCCCATCATGATTGACGGCACCGGCATGTGCGGCGGCTGCCGCCTCACCGTCGGCGGCGAGACGAAGTTCGCCTGCGTGGACGGCCCCGAGTTCGACGGCCATCTGGTCGATTTCGACGAGGCCATGAAGCGCTCGCGCATGTACTCCGCCGAGGAAAAGCTCAGCAAGGAGCAGCACATCTGCCGCATGAAGGAGGCCGCCGAGCATGTACAATAAGAGCCTGACCAAGCTGCCCGCGCGCGAGCAGGCCCCCGAGGTGCGCCGCCGCAACTTTGAAGAAGTCTCGCAGGGCTACGATGAAGCCATGGCGCGCGAGGAAGCCACCCGTTGCATCGACTGCAAGAACCCCGCCTGCATGACCGGCTGCCCCGTGGGCGTACACATCTCCGATTTTATCCGCCACGTCAAGGAAGGCGAATTTGAACAGGCTTACGAGACCATCCGCCTGACCAACAACCTGCCCGCCATCTGCGGCCGCGTCTGCCCGCAGGAGACGCAGTGCGAGTCCAAGTGCGTGCGCGGCGTCAAGGGCGACCCGGTGGGCATCGGCCGCCTCGAGCGCTTCTGCGCCGACTACGCCATGCAGCACGCCTCTACCAAGACCGAGCGCCCCGCCCCCAACGGCCACCGCGTGGCCGTGGTCGGCTCCGGCCCCTCGGGCCTGACCTGCGCCGGCGATCTGGCCAAGCTGGGTTACGATGTAACTATCTTTGAGGCGCTGCACACCCCCGGCGGCGTACTCGTCTATGGCATCCCCGAGTTCCGCCTGCCCAAGCGCCTTGTGCGCGAGGAAATCGCCACCGTCGAGGCGCTGGGCGTGAAGATCGAGACCGACGTGGTTGTCGGCCGCTCCGTGTCTCTGGAAGAACTGTTCGACGAGGGCTACGAGGCCGTGTTCGTCGGCTCCGGCGCGGGTCTGCCGCGCTTTCAGGGCATCCCCGGCGAGAACCTCAACGGCGTCTATTCGGCCAACGAGTTCTTGACCCGCATCAACCTGATGAAGGCCTACGCCTTCCCGCAGACGGACACCCCCGTGCGCGTGGGCAAAAAGGTGGCCGTGGTCGGCGGCGGCAACGTGGCCATGGACGCGGCGCGCTCGGCGCTGCGGCTGGGCGCGGACGAAGTTTCCATCGTCTACCGCCGCTCGGAAAAGGAAATGCCCGCCCGCCTCGAGGAAGTGCATCACGCCAAGGAAGAGGGCGTCAACTTCCGCATGCTCACCAACCCCACCGCCATCCACGGCGACGAAAGCGGCAATGTGCGCGCCATGACCTGCGTGGAGATGGAGCTGGGCGAGCCGGACGCCTCCGGCCGCCGCCGCCCCGTGGTCAAGCAGGGCAGCGAGTTCGATCTCGACGTCGATACGGTGGTCATCGCCATTGGCAATTCGCCCAACCCCCTGATCCGCAACACCACCCCCGGGCTGGAAACGCAGAAGTGGGGCGGCATCATCGTCGATGAAAACGGCGCGACCAGCCTTGAAAACGTCTACGCCGGCGGCGACGCCGTCACCGGCGCGGCCACGGTCATCCTCGCCATGGGCGCGGGCAAGACCGCCGCGAAGGCCATCCACGAAAAACTGAGCAAGTAAGGCATACATCCGCCCCGTCCGCCGGTGAGCGGGCGGGGCAGTATTTTTGTACGTTGGGAGCAAGACCGCATGCGCGACTATGAATTTCGCCTCTGCCGCCCCGAAGAAGCCGCGGAGGTGTTCCGCCTCATCTGCGAGCGCACCCGCTGGATGGACGAGGTGGGCATCCGCCAGTGGAACCACACCGACTATCTGAACGTCTTTCCGCTCTCCTATTACGAACAGCAGCAGGCCGAGGGTACGCTCTACGCCCTCTGCGAACGGCAGACCGGCAAACTGGCCGCCGCCGCCGTGCTGCTCACGGAAGATGAGCGCTGGCAGGGCGACACCGCCCCCGCCCTCTACATCCACAACCTCGTCGGCGCGCCGGACTGCCCCGGCGCGGGCAATGAATTTCTCCGCCGCACGGAGGAAATGGCCCTGCGCATGGGCAAGCGCTATTTGCGCCTGGATTCCACGCGCGACAACGAGGCCCTCACCGCCTACTACGAGCGCTACGGCTTCCAGCCCGCTGGCGAATGCGCCCTCGGCGCCTACGAGGGCACGCTGCGGCAAAAACCGCTCGCGTCCTGATCCCCAAAAAACAGCGCCCCGCCGCCGGCATACCCGCCGCGACGGGGCGTGACTTTCCTCCTGTCAGCTCCCCAGACTCTTCAACGCCAAGAAGATCATCTCATCCGCCTTCGCAGCCTTGCCCGCCACGGCGCTCACGGCCCGCGCCGCCTCAGAGGAGGCGTAGCCCAGCGCCATCAGCGCGGCGATGGCTTCGCTCTCGGCGCTGCCCGCGGGGGCGGCGGCCGCGGCGCTCTGGCCGGTCAGTTCGGCGTCGTCCACCTTGTCGCGCAGTTCCAGCACCAGCCGCTGCGCCGTCTTTTTGCCGATGCCGGGCACGCGCGTCAGCGCCGCCGCGTCGCCCGCCACCAATGCGATGGAAAGATCGTTAAGCGGCATGGAGGAAAGGATGGACAGCGCCATGCGCGGCCCCACGCCGCTTACGGAGCGCAACCGCTCGAACATGCGCTTCTCCTCGCGGCTGTAAAAGCCGAACAGCTCCATGGCGTCCTCGCGCACGCTCAATGTGGCGTAGAGCTTCATGCGCCCGCCCGCGGAGGGAGCCATGGAAAGCGTCTGCGCGCTCACCAGAAGAAGATAGCCCACGCCGTTCACGTCCAGCACGATGCTGTCCGCCAGTTTTTCCGCCACGACACCGTCAAAATGCGCGTACATGCCTGCCTCCCGTCACTGTATCTTGAACAGTTTTTTCATGTTGATGGAATTGGCGTGCGTCAGCGCCACGGCCAGCGCGTCGGCGGCGTCGTCCGGGCGGGCGATCTCCTGCATGCCCAGAAGCGCCTTCACCATGCGCTGCATCTGTATTTTGTCCGCGCCGCCATAGCCGGTGATGGCCTGTTTGATCTGCATCGGGGTATACTCGTATACATTGTCCGTGCGCGCCGCCACCGCCGCCAGCGCCGCGCCGCGCGCCTGCGCCACGGCGATGCCCGTGGTGACGTTCTTGGAGAAAAACAGCTCTTCAAAGGCCACGTCGTCGGGCGCGTAGATGTCCAAAAGCTGGTTCACGCCCTGAAAGATGGAGCGCAGCCGTTGCGGGGTGGGGGAACCCGCGCGCGTGTTGATGGTGCCGAACTGCACCACCTTGCGCTTCTGCCCCTCCGCCTCGATGACGCCGTAGCCCATCGTCGCCAGCCCCGGGTCGATGCCGAGTATCCTCATTGCCCGCCTCCTCATGTTCTCAGCCCATCATACCGCATCCCCACACCCCCTGTCAAGCGCCGCAAAAACTGCATATACGAATATTTATGCACATAAATCGCATATTTTGTTAAATCATCGCCCAAACAGTTGCATTTTTCCGGCGATGGATGTATAATCATCACATCAAGCGCGAACGCGCACAAATTTGGAGGCTGAAACCATGAAGAAGATCATGAGCATGCTGCTGGTTCTTTCCATGTTGCTGATGGGCGCGGCCATGGCCGAGTCCGAGACCCTGACGATGGCGACCAACGCCGCCTTCCCGCCCTATGAGTATTACGACGATGAGACCGGCGAAGTCACCGGCATCGACGTGGAGATCGCCCAGGCCATTTGCGACAAGCTTGGCTACGAGCTGGAAGTGGTCGATGTGGACTTTGACTCCATCGTGCCCGGCGTGCAGTCCGGCAAGTACTCCTTCGGCATGGCGGGCATGACCGTGACCGAGGACCGTCTGGAGTCCGTCAACTTCTCCGACACCTACGCCACCGGCGTTCAGGTGGTCATCGCTCCCGAGGATTCCGCCATCACCAGCATTGACGATCTTATGACCGAGGGCGCGGACTACTCCGTGGGCGTGCAGCAGGGCACGACCGGCGACATCTGCGCCACGGAAGACATTGAAGACGCGGGCTTCGGCACCGTCGAGCGCTTCAAGACCGGCACCGACGCGGTGCTTGCGCTGACCACCGGCAAGCTCGACTGCGTCATCATCGACAACGAGCCGGCCAAGAACTTCGTGGCCGCCAACGAAGGCCTGAAGATCCTCGACACCGAGTATGTCATCGAAGAGTACGCCGCCTGCTTCGCCAAGGAAAACACCGAGCTGCTCGATGCCTTCAACGGCGCGCTGGCCGAGCTGACCGAGGACGGCACTGTTCCCGCCATCATCGAGAAGTATCTTGTTGCCAACGCTGAGGAAGCCGCCGCGGAATAACGTCCTGACTTGTCAGATACGCAGACAGGGGAGCGCGCAAACGCTCCCTGTCTGCGCGCATACGACGACCGCAAGCGACGTGAGGAGGGACTTTTTTGGCAGAGTGGTTTGCGTCGGTCAAGGCCGAGTTTGAACTGAACTTCATCAAGGCCGACCGCTGGGAATATCTCGTCACCGGCCTTGGAAACACGCTGCTTCTGACGCTGGTGGCGCTGATCGTCGGCGTGCTCATCGGCATCGTGGTGGCGGCGGTGCGCTCCACCTACGACAAGACCGCCGAGACGGCGCGGCCCAGCTTCGGCCGCCGCGTGTTCGGCTTTTTCAACGGCCTGTGCAAGGTCTATCTGACCGTTGTGCGCGGCACGCCTGTGGTCGTGCAGGTGATGATCTTCTTCTACGTCATCTTCGCCACCGCCAAGGACGGCACCATGGTGGCGGCGCTGGCATTCGGCATCAACTCCGGCGCCTACGTGGCCGAGATCATCCGCGGCGGCATCATGTCCATCGACAACGGCCAGTTCGAGGCCGGCCGCAGCCTGGGCTTCAACTATTTGCAGACCATGCGCTACATCATCGTGCCGCAGACGATCAAAAACGTGCTGCCCTCGCTGATGAACGAATTCATCGCCCTTCTGAAGGAGACTTCGGTGGCGGGCTACGTGGCCGTGCAGGACCTGACCAAGGCGGGCGACATCATCCGCAGCCGCACCTATTCGGCGTTCATGCCGCTGATCGCGGTGGCGCTGATCTACCTGATCGTGGTCATGTTCTTCACATGGCTGGTCGGCAAGCTGGAAAGGAGGCTGCGCGCAAGTGATCACTGATGCCATCATCACCGTGGAGGGCCTGTACAAGGAGTTTGGCCACGGCAAGGTACACGCCCTCAACGGCGTGGACGCGCAGGTGCGCAAGGGCGAGGTGCTGGTGGTCATCGGCCCCTCGGGAAGCGGCAAAAGCACCTTTCTGCGCTGCCTGAACCTGCTGGAGCTGCCCACGAAGGGCAAGATCACCTTTGAAGGCGTGGACATCACCGACAGCAGGGTGAACATCAACATCCACCGCCAGAAGATGGGCATGGTCTTTCAGCACTTCAACCTCTTCCCCAACATGACGGTTTTGAAAAACCTCACCCTCGCCCCCCGCAAGCTCAAGGGCATGACGCAGCAGGCGGCGGACGAAAAGGCCATGGCGCTGCTTGCGCGCGTGGGCCTCGCCGACCGCGCCGACGCCTATCCCAACCAACTCTCCGGCGGCCAGAAGCAGCGCATCGCCATCGTGCGGGCGCTGGCCATGGACCCGGAAGTGATGCTCTTTGACGAGCCGACCTCGGCGCTCGACCCGGAGATGGTCGGCGAAGTGCTGGAGGTCATGAAGGCGCTGGCTCGCGAGGGCATGACCATGGTGGTCGTCACCCACGAAATGGGCTTCGCCCGCGAGGTGGCCGACCGCGTGATGTTCATGGACGAGGGCAAGGTCATGGAGGAAAACACCCCCGAAAACCTCTTTGGCAACCCCCAGACGCAGCGCGCCAAAGAATTTTTGAGCAAGCTGCTGTAAGCGAAAGGCCGCCGGACGAACGCACCGCCCGGCGGCTCTGCCATATAAGAAGCGAGGACAGCCATGCAACAGGGCAGGATACTGATCGTCACAGGCTCGCCGGGAACGGGAAAGACCACCGCCGCGGCGCTGGCCGCCCAACAGACCAGTCTCAAAAAGTCCGTCCACATGCACACGGACGACTTTTACCATTATCTCAGCAAGGGATATATCGCGCCGCACCTGCCGGCGTCCAACGAGCAAAACCGCGTCGTCATCGAAGCGTTTCTCGAAGCCGCGAAGCGCTTTGCCCGCGGCGGATACGACGTGGTGGTGGACGGCATCGTCGGCCCGTGGTTTTTGCAGCCGTGGAAGCAGGCGGCACGGGAGGGCTATGAAGTCCACTATATCGTTCTGCGCGCCAGCAGGGAAGAAACGCTCAAGCGCGCGACCGGGCGAGCCAAGCTGAACAGGGAAACGAACATCGAACTGGTGGAGACGATGTGGGAGCAGTTCGCCGATCTGGGAGAATACGAGCGCAACGCGATCGACACGACACATCTCACCATCCGCGACACCGTCTCCGCCATCCAGAAGAAGGTCGCGGAGAAAACGGCGCTGCTTTAGCGCGCACACGCCGGAAGAGAAGGAGACCCCACCCATGCGACCCAACATCGCTTACTGCGGGCTGGACTGCGAACAGTGCGACGCCTACATCGCCACGCTTCATGACGATCAGGCGCTGCGGGAAAAGACTGCCAAACTCTGGGCGGAACTCAACCACGCGCCCATCCTGCCGGAACACATCCACTGTCAGGGCTGCCGCGCGGACGGGGCCAAGACCGTGTTCTGCGAACAGCTCTGCGCCGTCCGCCGCTGCGCCCGGCAAAGAGGCGCGGACACCTGCGGCGACTGCCCGGAGATGGAGACCTGCCCGACCGTGGGCGCCATCTTCGCCAACGCTCCGCAGGCGAAGGAAAATCTGGTGGGCTGAACGCCCTTTCCACAAAGAAGCCGCCGGACGAACGCATCAACGCTTCGCCCGGCGGCTGTCTCTATTCTTCTTTCAGCATCGCCAACAGCCCCGCCTCGTCCACCACGGGGATGCCCAATGCCTGCGCCTTGGTCAGCTTGCTGCCCGCCGCCTCGCCGGCAACCACGAAGCTGGTCTTTTTGGAGACGCTGCCCGCGGCCTTGCCGCCGTTTCGCGCGATCAGTTCCTCGGCCTCCTTGCGCGAGAGCGTCGGCAGCGTGCCGGTGACCACCACGGTCTTGCCCGCCAGCGCCTGCCCCGCGGGGGCCTCGTCCCACACGGGCGTTACGCCCGCTGCCAGCAGCGCGTCCAACTCCTCGCGGCAGAGCGGGTCGGCAAAGTAGCCGAGAATGGAGTCTGCCACGATCTCGCCCACCTCGTCGATGGCCAGCAGATCGTCGCGCCCCGCCTTTTGGAGCGCTTCCAGCGAGCCGAAGCGCGCGGCCAGATCGCGCGCCGTCTTGCGGCCCACGTTGGGGATGCCGATGGCGAAGATGAAGCGGTCGAGCGCGCGCCCCCGGCTGGCGGCGATGGCGTTTACAAGGTTTTCCGCCTTCTTCTCGCCAAAGCGCTCCAGGGCGGCAAGCTGTTCCTTCGTCAGCGCGTAGAGGTCGGCGCAGCGATGCGCCAATCCCGCGTCGATGAGCTGCGCGGCGGTCTTTTCGGAAAACGTCTCGATGTCCATGGCGTCGCGCCCGGCGAAGTGGGCAAGGCGCATCACCAGTTGCGGCTTGCAGCCCTCGCGGTTTTCGCAGAACAGGTGCGCGCCGCGCTCCACCAGAGTGCTCCCGCAGGCGGGACACACCGTTGGCTTTTCGATGTCCTTCTCCCCCGGCACGTACTCGTCCACGCGCCCCATGATCTCGGGAATGACCTCGTTGGAGCGCCGTATCCACACCTTCGCGCCCACGCGCACGCGCTTGCGCAGTATATCGCCGTAGTTGTTGAGCGTGGCGCGGCGGATGGTCGCCCCCGCCAGCTCCACGGGGCTGACGATGGCGATGGGCGTGAGTTTTCCTGTGCGCCCCAGTTGCCAGTCCACCTGCTCCAAGGTGGCGGTGGCTTCCTCGGCCTCGAACTTGTAGGCCACGGCCCAGCGGGGGAACTTGTCCGTGTTGCCCAGCCGCTCGCGCACGGCAAAGTCGGTGATCTTCACCACCGCGCCGTCGATCATGTAGTCGAGGTCGGCGCGGTCTTCCTCGATCTGGTGGACGATGGCGAGCGCCTCCTCCAGCGACCCCGCCCGCTGTTCGCAGGCGGGCACGGGGATGCGGTTTTCGCGCAGAAAGTCGAGCATCTCCCACTGGCTGGAAAGCGACCTGCCCTCCAGATAGCCCACGTCGTAAAAGCGCGCGTCCAGATGGCGCGAGGCGGTCACGGCGGGGTCGAGGTTGCGCAGCGCCCCGGCGGCGGCGTTGCGGGGGTTTTTCAGCGGCTCCGCGGCCGTTTTGTTGTAGGCGTTGAAGGCGGAGATGGGCATGTAGCACTCGCCGTGTACCTCCATGCGCCCCTTGAAGGGGATGGAGAGCGGCACGGAACGGATGGTCAGCACCTGCGGCAAAATTTCTTCGCCGACGATGCCGTTGCCGCGCGTGGCCGCGCCCACCAGCTGGCCATTTTCATAGGTGAGGTTGATGGTCAGCCCATCGAACTTGTGTTCGACGACGTATTCCACCTGCTCCCCGGCCAGTTTGTCCGCACGCGCCGCCCATTCGCGCAGCGCCGCTTCGCTCTGCGCCTTGTCCAGGCTCCACAGCCGCGCCAGATGCGTGTGCTGCTCGAAGTTCGCCAGCGGCTGCGCGCCCACGCGGCGGGTGGGGGAGTCCGGCAGGCGCTCGCCCGTCTCCTCCTCCATGCGGCGCAGTTCGTCGTACTTTTTGTCCCACTCGGCGTCGGAAATGGTCGACTCGCCCAGCGTGTAATACTGGTAGGCCGTCTCGTTGAGGTAGTCCACCAGCGCGCGCATATCCATAAGCGTTCCCTCCGCATTTCTTTTTGGCTTATTTGCCCACCTTGACGATGGGCGCGGCGTTGGCGGCAAAGAGCTTTTCCTGCCCGTCCGCAAACTTCACGCGCACGCGCTGCCCATCGCCGCTGCCGCTCACTTCCGTGACCACGCCGCGCTTGAACACGCGGTGCATCACCTCATCTCCCACCGAAAACAGCGTCGCCGCCTGCACCGCCCTCGCCTGCGAGGGCACGAAGCCCTTGGTGACGCCGGGGATGCCCAGCGCCCCGCCGCCGACTTTGGGCGCGCTCCACATCGGCTTCACCGCCCGCTTTTCCACCGGCGCGTGCTGCGGCGGCGGCACGGTGCGCACGCTCTCGCGCCCGCCCGCGCGCCCGCGCTCCAACACGCGCGGCGGAAGTTCGCTCAAAAAGCGCGAAGGCTCGTTGGCGTTGCGGGCGTTGTAGAGCATGCGCGTGTGCGCGCAGGAGAGATAGAGCTTTTTCCGCGCCCGCGTGATGCCCACGTAGCACAGCCGCCGCTCCTCCTCGAGCTGGTCTTCGTCCATCAACGCGCGGGAGATGGGAAAGATGTTCTCCTCCATGCCCGCGAGGAACACCGCGTCGAACTCCAACCCCTTGGCGGCGTGCAGCGTCATCAGCGTCACCGCGCCGCGCTGTTCCTCCATGCCGTCCAGATCGGTCATCAGCGCCACGTTTTCCAAAAAGTCGGTCATGCCGCCCTCGGGGTTGAGGCGCTCAAAGTCCGTCACCGCGCCGCGCAGTTCCTCGATGTTCTCCAGCCGCGCGGTGTTTTCATCGCTGGGCGCGGCTTCGTACTGGCGCGCGTAGCCG
This sequence comes from Candidatus Pullichristensenella excrementipullorum, assembly GCA_018713365.1. GTDB lineage: Bacteria > Bacillota > Clostridia > Christensenellales > Aristaeellaceae > Pullichristensenella > Pullichristensenella excrementipullorum. Next base: position 33,611 of record DVOU01000029.1, on the reverse strand, counting down.
GTCTTTTCAAGCAGCGTATCGAGAAATTCCGAGGGCTTCTGCTCATACAGCGCCTCGGTCAGGTCGATCATCATTTCGGCAAAGCCGCGCACCGCCGCAGCCGCGCGCGTGGAGAGCGGCACATTGTCCACGTCCAGCGCGGCGCTGAGCAGCGAAAGGCCGTTTTCGCGGCCGTATTCCAGCAGCGCCTCCACGGTGCTGTCGCCAATGGCGCGCTTGGGCTCGTTGATGATTCGGCGGGTGGAGATGTCGTCGTCCGGGTTGACCAGCGCGCGCATGTAGGCGATGAGGTCCTTGACCTCCTTGCGGTCGTAGAACTTCAGCCCGCCGTAGACGCGGTAGGCCGTGCCCGAGCGCACGAACGCCTCTTCCAGCACGCGCGATTGGGCGTTGGTGCGGTAAAGCACCGCCACCTGCCCGGCGCCGTACTTTTGCGCCTCCCGCCGCGCCATGGCGGCGATGTAGGCGGCCTCGTCGCGCTCGTCGAGGGCGCGGTAGAGGGTGATCTTCTCGCCCTCGCCAGCCTCGGTCCACAGCGCCTTTTCCTTGCGCCCGCGGTTGTGGGCGATGACCTGATTGGCGGCGTCGAGTATATTGGCGGTGGAGCGGTAGTTCTGTTCCAGTTTGACCACTTTGGCGTCGGGAAAATCCTTTTCAAAATCGAGGATATTGCGGATGTCCGCCCCGCGCCAGCCGTAGATGGACTGATCGTCGTCGCCGACCACGCAGAGGTTGCGCTTCTCGCCCGCGAGCAGGCGCACCAGTTCGTACTGCGCGGCGTTGGTGTCCTGATATTCGTCCACCAGTATGTAATCAAAGCGGTCGCGGTAATAGGAAAGCACCGGCGGCTGGCTGGCCAGCAGTTCCAGCGTCTTGAGCAGCAGATCGTCAAAATCCAGCGCGTTGTTGCCGCGCAGCCCTTCCTCGTAGCGGGCGTAGACCTCGCTTAAGTGCTTGTTGCGGAAACTGTCGCCCGCGTCCTTGAGCCACTCCGCGGGGGTGAGCATGCGGTTCTTGGCGTCGGAGATCACCGCGCGCACCTGCCGGGGCGGGTATTCCTTGTCGGAGAGGTCAAGCTCTTTTAAGATGGACTTGATGAGCGTGAGCCGGTCGTCCTCGTCGTAGATGGCGAACTGGCGCTTGTAGCCCAGTTTTTCGATGTCGCGCCGCAATATGCGCGCGCAGCAGGCGTGAAAGGTGGACACCCACACCTCCGCCGCCTCCGCACCGACCAGTTTGGCTATGCGCTCGGCCATCTCTTTGGCCGCCTTGTTGGTAAAGGTGATGGCCAAAATCTTCCACGGCGGCACGCCGTCCTCGATCAATTTGGCCACGCGATAGGTGAGCACGCGCGTCTTGCCGCTGCCCGCGCCGGCGAGCACGAGAAGCGGCCCCTCGGTGGTCTCCACCGCGAGGCGCTGCTGGGGGTTGAGCAATGCAAGGTCGATCATTTTTCTTCCTCGGAAAGTTTTTCAAAGATGAGCTGGTAGCCGCCCGCGCCGTAGTTGAGGCAGCGGTTCACCCGCCCGATGGTGGCCGTGGAGACGCCCGTCTTTTCCACGATCTCGGAATAGGTGGCCTTGTCCCGCAGCATGAAGGCCACTTCCAGCCGCTGGGAAAGCTCGCCCACCTCGCGGATGGTCAAAAGGTCCTCCAGCACGCGGTAGACCTCCTCTTCGCTCTTCAAGGACAAAAGCGCCCTGACCAGAACGTCCGTGCGCTCGTTTTGCAGGCGGGATGTGAACATGGCGGTCCCTCGCTTTCATGCGTTAGCATGGAAACATTATAGCGCGAAACGCCCGCCGCGTCAACGGCAAATGCGGCGCCCCCGTCGCGCGGTCGGGGCGGACACAGAAAAAAAGTTCGATTTTTTTACGCCAGAGTGTGGAGAGCGGGGGCCAAATGTGTTATAATCAATCATGGAGAAAAATCTGGAGGCGAGCAGCATCAACAGCATGACGGGTTATGGCCGCTGCGTGCGCGCGCGCGACGGGCGGTCGCTCACGGTGGAAGTCAAGAGCGTCAATCATCGGTTTCTGGACATCAGCCTGCGCATGCCGCGCTGCTTTCTTTTTCTCGAAGACGAGGCGCGCAAGGCCATTGGCGCCCGCCTTTCCCGCGGGCATGTGGACGTATTCTGCACCTACCGCAACCAGCGGGAAGACGCGCGCGATGTGCAGGTGGACGAAGGACTCATCCGCGCCTACCTGCGCGCCACGGACGCGCTGACCGGCCTTGCGGACGACCGCTCGGTGATGGGCATGCTCGCCCTGCCGGAGGTCGTGCAGGTGGTCGAGGCTGAGGAAGACCGCGACGCCCTGCGCGCGCTGCTTCTGGAAACGCTTTCCGGGGCGCTGGACGAAGTTTCCGTCATGCGCGCGCGCGAGGGCGAGGCCCTGCAAAAAGACCTTGCCGAGCGCGCGGACGCCTTGGAGAGCATTCAGGCTGCCATCGCCGCGCGCGCGCCGCAGAGCGTCGTTTCCTGCCGCGAGCGCCTGCGCGCCAACGTGGAAGAACTGCTCGGCAGCCAGATGGACGAGGCGCGCCTTGTGCAGGAAGTGGCCATTATGGCAGACCGCCTCGCCATCGACGAGGAACTGGTGCGCCTTACAAGCCACATTTCCCAGCTGCGCGCCCTCATCCGCGACCCCGCCCCCGCCGGGCGGCGGCTGGACTTCCTCGCGCAGGAGTTCAACCGCGAGGTGAATACCATCGCCTCCAAGTCGCAGGACATCGAGATCACCCGCCTGGCCATGGACGGCAAGGCCGAGATCGAGAAATTGCGCGAACAGGTGCAGAACGTCGAATAGCCGCCTTGGACGAACGAGACCACCATCACGGCCTGTACACTAAGAAAGCGAGGGGATTCATCCTATGGAGCGTCGAGGACTTCTGTTCGTGATCTCCGGCCCCGCGGGCGCGGGAAAATCAATGATCGCCAAGCAGCTCGTGGAAAAACACCCGGACGTGAGCCTTTCCGTATCCTGCACCACGCGCGCGCCGCGTCCCGGCGAGATCGAGGGCGTCCACTATCACTTCGTGACCGACGAACAGTTTGACGAACTGGTGCGCAAGGGCGCGTTCTACGAGTGGGCGCTGGTGCATCAGAACCGCTACGGCACCCTCAAAAGCACCGTACAGGAGCAGCTCGCCCAGGGGCACGACCTCATTTTGGAGATCGACGTGCAGGGCTGTTTGCAGGCCATGGAGCAGGACAGCGAAGTCACCGGCATCTTCGTCTCTCCCCCCAGCCGGGAGAATCTGGAAAAGCGCCTGCGCGCGCGCGGCACGGAGAGCGAGGAATCGCTCAACATCCGCCTGCACAACGCCGCCCGCGAAGTGGAACAGGCCTACCGCTACGATTACATCGTCATCCATCAGGACTGGGACGACGTTCCCGACGCGCTCGATCGCGCCGTAGAGCAGGTCTACGACATCATTCAGGCCGCGCGCGCCAAGACCAAGCACAACATGCGCTTTCTCAACGCCCTCTCGGCGTCGCTGAAAGCGGGCAAATAGGAGGAAAACCCACATGATGATCGATCCCCCCATCGGAGAACTGCTGGAAAAAGTCGATTGCCGCTATACGCTGGCCGTGGAGGCGTCCAAGCGCGCCCGTGAACTGATCGGCGGCAGCATGCCCCTGATCGAGACCCGCGAGACCAAGCCGCTGACCATCGCCATCGAGGAGATCGACCGCGGCCTCATCACCTATTCCCGCGATCCGCGCACGGAGCTGGAGGATTCCGGGGAAGAAGAGGAATAAACACGCGAAGGAGAAGCACATGCTGAGCGGTAAGAGGATCGTGTTGGGCGTGACGGGCGGCATCGCCGCCTATCGCGCGGCGGAACTCATCAGTCTGCTGAAAAAGCGGGGCGCGGAGGTGCGCGTCGTGATGACGGAGCATGCCTGCCGGTTCATCGCCCCCCTGACGCTGGAAACGCTCACGGGAAACCGCGTCCATACCGACCTCTTTGCCGCCCGCGACGAGATCGCCCACATCGCCCTTGCCAAGTGGGCGGATCTGTTCGTGGTCGCGCCCGCCACGGCCAACATCCTCGCCAAGTTTGCTTCCGGCGTCGCCGACGATCTGCTCTCCACCACCTATCTGGCCATGCGCTGCCCCGTGCTGCTGGCCCCGGCGATGAACGCCGCCATGTGGAAGCACCCCGCCACACAAAAAAACGTCGAATGCCTGCGTGCCTGGGGCGCGCGCTTCTGCGGCCCCGCCCGCGGCCACCTCGCCTGCGGCGATGAGGACGTGGGGCGCATGGAGGAGCCGACCGCCATTTTGCAGGCCGTCGAAGACGCCCTTTGCCCCAAACAGGACTTTGCTGGCCGCCGTCTGCTCGTCACCGCCGGCCCCACGCGCGAGATGCTCGACCCGGTGCGCTTTCTGACCAACCGCTCCACGGGCAGGATGGGCTTTGCCATCGCCGAGGTCGCGCGCGACCGTGGCGCGACCGTGACGCTCGTCTCCGGCCCCGTCTCCCTGACAGCGCCCGCGGGCGTGGCGTTCGTGCCCATCGTTTCCTGCGCTGAATTGTGTGAGGCGGTGCTTTCCCGCGCGGAGGACAGCGACGTGGTCATTCAGGCCGCCGCCCCGGCGGATTTCCGCCCCCGCGCCGTGGCCGCGGAGAAGATCAAGAAAAGCGGCGAGGGCATGACTCTGGAACTTGAAAACACCACGGACATCGCCGCCGAACTGGGCGCTCGCAAGCGCGAAGGGCAAATTCTGGTCGCCTTCGCCGCCGAGACGCAGAACATCGCCGAAAACGCCCGCAAAAAGCTGGAAAGGAAAAATGCCGACCTCGTCGTCGCCAACGACGTCACCCGCCCCGGCGCGGGCTTTGCCGGCGACACCAACGCCGTGACCATCTTTTCCCGGGAAGACGCGCGGGAAGTGTCCCTGCGCGGCAAGCGCGAGGTGGCCGAAGCCATCCTCGACCGCGTATCGGAGCTGTTCTGATGTACGCAAACGTCATCATCGACCGCGTCTCTGACGCCCTCGACCATGTATTCACCTATGCCGTGCCCGAGGGCATGGACGCGCGCGAGGGCCAGCAGGTGTGCGTGCCGCTGGGAAATGCCCGCGCGGACGGCTTCATCGTCGAACTGACGGACGAATGCGCGCTGGAGCCGTCGCGCATCAAGCCCATCCTCGCCCTGCGCACGGCGGAGCCGGTCATCCTCCCGGAACTGATGGCGCTGGCCAAATGGATGCGCCTGCGCTACAACTGCAACCTCGTCGAGGCCCTGCGCCTGATGCTGCCCTCCGGCATGCGCCGGGGCAGCGTGCGCGAAAAGACGCGCCGCGTGGCTCATCTTGCCGCGCCGGACTTTGCCGCGCGCGGATTGCGCCAGCGGGAGATCATGGAGCGCCTGCGCGCGGGAGATGTGGAGACCGCGCTTCTGCCCGCCGCGCCGCTGCGCGCCCTTGTGCAAAAGGGCGTGGTGGAAGTTTATGAGCAGGGCGAGCGCCGCGCCCCCGCCGTTTTGCGCGGCGAGACGCTGCCCGACCCGCCCCTCACCCGCGCGCAGGAGCGCGCCGTAAACGAACTGTGCGCCGCGCTGGAGCATGGCGGCGGCCGTTTTTTGTTGCACGGCGTCACCGGCTCGGGCAAGACGGAGGTCTACATCCGCCTCGTGCGCCGGGCGCTGGAGGTGGGCAAAAGCGCCATCGTCCTCGTGCCGGAGATCGCCCTCACGCCGCAGATGGTCTCGTGGTTCCACCAGCGCTTCGGCGCGGACGCGGCCGTCCTCCATTCCGGCCTTTCGCAGGGCGAGAGATATGACGAATGGCGGCGCATCCGCTCGGGCGAGGCGCGCGTGGTCATCGGCGCGCGCTCGGCGGTGTTCGCGCCGCTTGCCAATGTCGGCGTCATCGTCGTCGATGAGGAACACGAAGGTAGTTACCAGTCCGACCGCCGGCCCCGCTACGACGCCCGCGAGGTCGCCTGGCAGCGCGCGGAAGGCGCGGGCGCGGTGCTGCTGCTGGGCAGCGCCACGCCGTCCATCGCTTCGTATATGCGTTCGATGAGCGGCGTGCGCCCGGAAAACCGCCTGACGCTCATCGAGCTTCCTGAGCGCGTGGGCGGCCGCCCCCTGCCCGAGGTCGAGGTGGTGGACATGCGCCGCGAATTTGAGCGCGGCAACCGCTCCATCTTCAGCGCCCGTCTCTCGGAGGAATTGAGAAATTGCCTCGAGCGCGGGCGGCAGGCCATGCTGCTCATCAACCGGCGCGGGCATTCATCCTTCGTCTCCTGCCGCAAGTGCGGCTACGTGGTCAAGTGCGCCTCCTGCGACGTCTCCATGACCTACCATCAGGCGGAGAACGTGCTGCGCTGCCACTATTGCGGGGCGGAGCGGGCGGTGCCGCAAAAGTGCCCGGAGTGCGGCAGCCCCTACATCAAGTTCTTCGGCATCGGCACCGAGCAGGTGGTCGAGGAAGTGAAGCGCCAGTTCCCGGAGGCGGCGGTGTTGCGCATGGACTACGACACCACGCGCAAAAAGGACGCCCACGCCAAAATTCTCGAGGCGTTCCGGCAGGGCGAGGCCGACATACTCGTCGGCACGCAGATGATCGCCAAGGGGCTGGATTTTCCCAACGTCACCCTCTCGGGCGTGGTGGCGGCGGACATGACCCTCAATCTGCCCGACTACCGCAGCGCGGAGCGCACCTTCCAGCTCATCACGCAGATGGCCGGGCGCGCGGGCCGCGCCAACTATCCCGGCAAGGTCGTTTTGCAGACCTATGAGCCGGACCACTACGGCATCCGCCTGGCCGCCAGCCAGGACTATCGCGCCTTTTACCTGCGCGAGAGCGCCTTTCGCCGGGGCGCGCTCTATCCGCCCTTCACGGTGATCGCCCGCATCGTCTTCACCGCGAAGGAGGAATCTGCCGCCCAAAAAGCGGCGGAAACGGCGGAAACGGAACTCAACGGCTTTCTCGACCGGGGCGGCCACCGCCCCGACATCGTGCAGATGCGCGCCCTCGAATGCCCCCTCAAGCGGCTTCGCGGCGAGTATCGCTATCAGGTGTTCTTAAAAATGTATTTCAAGGCCGATACGCGCGGGATCACCGCAAAGATGCAGGCGCTGGCGGATGCCGCGGAGGGCGCGCGCGCGGAGCTTGAGGTCGATCCGACGAGCCTTTTATAGGGGGAAGAGTATGGCGACGCGCAAGATCCTGGAATTTGGCATCGACGACATGCTGCGCAAACATTCGCGCACCGTGGAAAAATTCGACAAGCGCCTCTGGACGCTTCTGGACGACATGGCCGACACCATGTACGAGGCCGACGGCGCGGGGCTGGCGGCGGTGCAGGTGGGCGTGCTGAAAAGATGCGTGGTCATCGACGTGGGCGATGGCCTCATCGAGCTTATCAACCCGGAGATCGTATCCTCCGAGGGCGAGATGATCAACGCCGAGGGCTGCCTCTCCGTGCCCGGCCGCCGCGGCACGGTCAAGCGCCCGGAGCGCGTCACTGTGCGCGCGCAGGACCGCAAGGGCCGGCCCATCGAGGTCAAGGGCGAGGGCTTCCTCACCATGGCCCTCTGCCACGAGATCGACCATCTGGACGGCATCATCTACGTCGATAAGATGATCGAGGACGTCACCGACCGGGAGGGGGACGAGTGATGCGCGTCGTCTTCATGGGCACGCCGGAGTTCGCCGTGCCCTCCTTGAAAGCGCTTTTGGACGCGGGCTACGGGGTCGTGGGCGTCTTCACCCAGCCCGACCGCCCCGTGGGGCGCGGCCACAAGCTGGCCGCCTGCCCGGTCAAAAAACTGGCCGTGGAGCGCGGCGTGCCGGTGTATCAGTTTGAGCGCCTGCGCAATGAAGAGGGGCTTGCCTGCCTGCGCGCGCTGGCGCCGGACATCGTCGTCACCGCCGCCTTTGGGCAGATCCTCTCGCAGGCGCTTTTGGACGTGCCGAAAATGGGCACCGTCAACGTCCACGCCTCGCTGCTGCCCGCCTATCGCGGCGCCGCGCCCATCAACTGGTGCATTTTGAACGGCGAGACAAGGACCGGCGTCACCACCATGCTCACCGACGCCGGGGTCGATACCGGCGCCATGCTTCTGCGCCGCGAGACGGACATCGGCGAAACAGAGACCGCCGCCGAGCTGTCCGCGCGCCTCTCCCAACTGGGCGCGGAACTGCTCATCGAGACGCTGAAGGGCTACATCGCCGGCGAGATCGCGCCCACCCCGCAGGATGAGCGCCTCGCCAGCCGCCAGCCGATGCTGAAAAAGGAGATGGGCCTGATCGACTGGACAAGGAGCGCCAAAGAGATCGCCTGTCAGGCGCGCGGCCTCGACCCGTGGCCCAGCGCCTACACAGACTATGCCGGAGGCACGCTGAAGATCTACCGCGCCCGCCCCGCCGTGGGCGAGGGGGAACCCGGCACGGTGCTGCGCTCCTCAGCCAAGGAGGGCCTCTTCGTGGCCTGCGGCGAGGGCGCGCTGGAAGTGCTGGAAATGCAGGCCCCCGGCGGCAAGCGCATGAGCGCCCGCGCCTATCTGGCGGGCAAAAAGATCGAACCGGGAACGAGATTCGGCGAGGGGATGTAAATGGACAAACGCGACAAAAGAAACGATATTTCCCGCGACGGCGCGCGCCGTCCGCCCTTCCGCGCCCGCCGCGAGCGCCCGCAGGGCAAGGAAACGCCCCTTGGCGCCCGCGAGGTGGCGCGCCGCGCGCTTACGGACGTGGCGCGCTCCGGCTCCTACGTCTCCGCGGCGCTGGACCGTCATTTGAACACCGCCCACCTCTGCGCGGACGACAAGCGGCTGGCCGCCAGCCTGTTTTTCACCGCCGTGGAGAACCGCCTGCTGCTCGAAGCGCGCCTTGCCCAGTTCTGGACGGAGCGCCCCGAGCCGGTGGTGGAGGACATCCTCCACATCGCCGCGGCGCAGATCCTTTTGATGGACAAGATCCCCGACCACGCCGCCGTGGACGAGGCCGTCAAGCAGACGCGCGCCTCGGGCCGGGACGGCCTTGCCGCGCTGGTCAACGGCATCCTGCGCAGCCTGATCCGCGCCCGCGACGCCGGCGAACTTCCCGCGATCGACGACCCCGCCGTGCGGTATTCGGTCGCCCCGGAGCTGGCCAAACGCCTCATCGCCGCCTATGGCGAGGAAGAGGCCGTGGCCATCATGGCCGACCGCCCGCGCCCCAGCCAGACCATCCGCTTCAACGCCATGAAGACCGACGCGGCGGGCTTTGAAAACTACCTCAAAACGCACGATGTCATCTTCGAGCGCGGCATCGTTCCCGGCGCCTACCGCTGCCCGGCGGCGGGCAACCTCGCCCGTCTCGACGGCTTCCGCAACGGCTACTTCTCCATTCAGGGCGAAAGCTCCATGCTCGCGGCGCTGGCCGTGGAGCCCAAACCGGGCATGAACGTGCTGGACGCCTGCGCCGCCCCGGGCGGCAAGAGCGCCCTCATCGCCGAAACCATGTCCGACGTCGGCCGCGTCTACGCCTGGGACGTACACGAACATCGCGTGGAACTGATCCGCGCCGCCAAACAGCGCCTCAAGCTCGACAGCCTGCGCCCCGCCGTGCGCGACGCCCGCAAGCCCTGCGCGGACTTTGACCTTTACATGGACGCCGTGCTTGTGGACGCGCCCTGTTCCGGCCTCGGCGTCATCGCCGACAAGCCGGACATCAAGTACCGCTTTACCGACGCGCAGCTGGAAACGCTGCTGCCCCTGCAGGCGGAAATTCTGGAAAACTGCGCCCGCTTTGTCAAGGTGGGCGGCCTGCTCGTCTATTCCACCTGCACCATCCTTCCCGAGGAGAACGAACAGCAGGTGCGCGCCTTCCTCGAAAGGCACCCGGAGTTCGTCCCCGAAACGGGCGCGGACTACCTGCCCGAACCTCTGCGTTGCCGCTGCGAAAACGGCATGGCGCAGCTTTTGAGCCACCGCGACCACGTGGAGGGCTTCTTCATCGCCCGCATGCGCAGAAAGGGCGTGTAGCATGGAGCGCACGCAGCTTCTCTCGCTGACGCAGGAAGAATTGGCGGATTTCCTTCACCCGCTCGACCCCGCGCCCTTCCGCGCCAAACAGGTGGGCAAGTGGCTCGCCCGCGGCGCGTCCATCGCGGAGATGACCGACCTTCCCGCCGCCCTGCGCGCGCGCCTCGCCGAATGCGCCGTGGCTGACCCCGTCTCCATCCGCGAGAGCTTCCGCTCGAAGCTTGACGATACGGAAAAGCTGCTCTACGAACTGACGGACGGAAACCTCATCGAGGGCGTGGTCATGCGCTACCACTACGGCGACACCCTCTGCCTCTCCACGCAGGTGGGCTGCCGCATGGGCTGCCGCTTCTGCGCCTCCACGCTCGAAGGCCGCGTGCGCGATCTGACGGCGGGGGAGATGCTGGGGCAGGTGACCGCGGTAAACCGCATGCTCGCCCCGGAAGGGCGGCGCGTCCACAACATCGTGCTGATGGGCAGCGGCGAACCGCTGGACAACTACGAAAACACGGTGAAGTTTCTGCACCTGGTCAATTCCCCGGAGCGCACGAACATCTCCCTGCGCAACATATCGCTCTCCACCTGCGGGCTCGTGCCGCAGATGCGCGATCTTGCCAAAGAGGGCCTGCCGGTGACGCTCTCCATCTCCCTGCACGCCCCCAACGACGAGGTGCGCAAACAGCTTCTGCCTGTGGCCAACGCCTACGCCATCGAGGACGTGCTTTGCGCCGCCCGCGAATATGTCGAAAAGACCGGCCGCCGCGTCATTTTTGAATATGCGCTGGTCAAGGGCGTCAACAGCGAACTGCGCCACGCCGACGAACTGGCAACGCGCCTGCGCGGCCTGCGCTGCCACGTCAACCTCATCCCCCTCAACGCCGTGCGCGAGCGCGACCTGCACCCGCCCACGCGCGCGGACGTCCAGAACTTTTTGCGCCGCCTGGAGGCGCGCCGCATCTCCGCCACCGTGCGCCGCGAAATGGGCGCGGACATCGAGGGCGCCTGCGGCCAACTGCGCCGCCGCGTGCTGGAAGACCGCAAGGAGCGATAACGACGGCAAACAAAGGAGCGCGCCATGAAAGTATACGCCGCCACCGACATCGGCCGGGTACGCCCGATCAACGAGGACAGCTATTACGCCCCCAAGCCGGGCGAGCGTTTTTGCGCCGTGGCCGACGGCATGGGCGGCCACAACGCCGGCGAAGTGGCCAGCGCCATGGCCGTGCGCGTGCTTGAAGAGGAGATGCGCGCGCCCATTTCGCCCACGGAGGAAGCGCTGCGCCGCGCCGTGGAGCGCGCCAACGAGCAGATCTGGCGCGCCTCGAAGGAACGCGAGGGCTGCGCGGGCATGGGCACCACCATCACCGCCCTGTGCATGGAAGGCAACATCGCCCACATCGCGCAGGTGGGCGACAGCCGCGCCTATCTCATCCGCAACCGCGCCATTTTGCAGGTGACGACCGACCACACGCTGGTGGAGGAAATGGTCTTAAGCGGCCTCATCACCCCCAGCGAGGCCCTCAATCACCCCAAGCGCAACTATATCACCCGCGCCCTTGGCACCGCCGAAGCGGTCGAGGTCGATCTTCTGCGCCTCGACACCCGTCCGGACGACGTCTTCCTGCTCTGCTCGGACGGCCTTTCCAACGCCCTGAGCGAGCGCGAGATGCTCGAGATCATGCTCAGCGGCATGCGCATGGGCGACAAGGTCACAACGCTCATCGAGCGCGCCCTGCATCACGGCGGGCACGACAACATCACCGTCCTCCTGGTCACCTGCAAGGAGGAAGCGAAATGATCGGACGCGTGCTATCCGGGCGCTACGAGATACAGGCTGTCGTCGGCACCGGCGGCATGGCCGTGGTCTACCGCGCCTGGGACAAAGCAAAAAAGCGCACCGTCGCCGTCAAGGTCCTGCGCCCGGAATACGAGCAGGACGAGGAATTTGTGCGCCGTTTCAGCCGCGAGGCCGAGGCCGCGGCCAAGATGTCGCATGAAAACATCGTCAACCTCCTCGATGTCGGCAAGGACAACGACATGCGCTATATCGTCATGGAGTACGTCCCCGGCAAGACCTTGAAGGACCTCATCCGCGAACAGGGCCGCATCGCGCCGGAGACCGCCGTGCGCATGGTCATCCGCATCCTCGCCGCCGTGGATCACGCCCACAAAAACGGCATCGTCCACCGCGACATCAAGCCCCAGAACATCCTCGTCAACAAGGATGGCAAGGTCAAGGTGGCCGATTTCGGCATCGCGCGCCTGAAAACCGCCCAGACCACCCGCGTGGACGACAAGCAGAACTCAGCGCTGGGCAGCGTACACTACTTCTCGCCCGAGCAGGCGTCCGGCGAGGTGGCCGACGAAAAGAGCGACCTCTACTCCGTCGGCGTCGTGCTTTACGAAATGCTCACCGGCCAGGTGCCCTTCGATGGCGACACCGCCGTGTCCGTGGCCCTCAAACACGTCAGCGAGGAGCCGCGCTCCATGCGCGACCTCGCCCCCAACATCTCCCGCGCGCTGGATGAAGTGGTCATGCGCGCTCTGGCCAAGGACAGCGCCCGCCGCTACCAGACCGCCGCCGAGTTCGCCGGCGATCTGCGCAAGGCCGTGGTGCGCCCCCGGGGCGGCTTTGTCACCTATCCGCTCACGCGCGAGGAGCAGGAGCGCCAGCGCGAGGAACAGCGCCGCAAGGCCCTGCGCCGCAAGCGACGGCTGCAAAGGGTGTCGTTCTTTGCCGCCATATTTGTGGGCGTCGCCGTCATTGGCTCGCTCGTCTGGTACTTTTCCGCCGTCTACAACATGGAGAGCGTACCTCTGACCATCGGCTCGGAGGAGGCCGCCGCCACCGCCGTCATCTCCCAGCGCGGCTTCACTCCCGTGGTGGAATACGCCTACAGCGAGGAATACCCGCAGGGGCTGGTCATGCAGCAGACCGTGGAGGCGGGCCAGAAGCGCCGCCGCGGCACCGAGATCGGCATCACCGTCAGCGCCGGCAGCCAGTGGATTTATTTTGAAGACATGACCGGCTGGACGCTGGAACAGGTCTACGAGGAACTGACCGGGCTGGGCGTCGCCGCCGAGCGCGTCTCGGTGACCTACGCCGTCAGCGACAAGCCCGTGGGCTGCGTCGCCGGGCAAAGCCCGGAGCCGGGCTGGATCACCCGCGAGACCGACATCGTGCTGATCCTCAGCGCCGAAACGGTGGAAGTGCCGCCGCTCACCGGCCTCACCTTCGAGGGCGCGCAGGCGCAGGCCGAGGCCGGGGGCCTGACCCTCGGCGAGCCCGTGCCCGGCTATTCGGCGGACGAGCCCGCCGGCACGGTCATCGCCCAGTCCATCCCCCCGGGAGAGGTGGTCGCCGAGGGCACGGAGCTGATTTTGACCATCAGCCAGCCGCGCCAGATGCTCTACTATCCGCCCTCCAACTACACGCTCTACGTGCCCCTGAGCAACGTGGAAGTGGTGCTGGAGATCGTGCCGCCCTCGGGCGCGGCCTTCACCGGCTTCAGCGGCGCGCTGGACGCGGGCACCTATTCCATCGAGCTTTCCAGCGTCGAGCAGGGGCTGCATACCGTGCGCGAGTATATGGACGGCGTACTCATGGTGGAAACGCAGGTCATGTTCGAGTAGGAGGCGATCGGTTGCAGGGCATCATCATCCGCGGCGTGGGCGGCTTTTACTACGCCCTCGACGCGCAGGGCCAGACGCATCAACTGCGCGCGCAGGCCAAGTTGCGCCGCGCGCGCTTAAAGCCCATGGTGGGCGATCGGGTGGAGTTCGAGCCGGGCACAGAGGAGGAAGACGGCTGGCTCAAGGCCATCCTCCCGCGCAAAAGCCAGCTCGCCCGCCCGCCGGTTTCCAATATCGACACTGTGCTGATCGTCATCGCCGCCGCCGCGCCGGAGCCGGACCTGCTCATGGCCGACCGCCTGCTGCTCGCAGCGCGGGAACAGGGCATCGAAGCCGTCATCGCCGTCAACAAGGGCGACATCGACCCGCAAATGGCAAAGGACGTCGCCCACCAGTACCGCGGCGCGGGCGCGGACGTGTTTTCCGTCTGCGCGCGCACGGGGGAGGGGATAGACGCCCTGCGCGTCCGCCTGCGCGGCCATGTCCACGCCGTGGCGGGCCAGTCCGGTGCGGGCAAGTCCACGCTGCTCAACGCCCTTTACGGCTTCGGCCTGCAAACGGGCGACGTCTCCCGCAAGATCGAGCGCGGCCGCCATACCACGCGCCACTGCGAACTGATCCCGCTGGAGGGCGGCGGCATGGCGCTGGACACGCCCGGCTTCAGCCTGTTGGAGACCAAGCTCTGCGACCCGGTGCTGCTCAAGGACGGCTATCCGGAGTTCGCCCCTTACGAGGGCCAGTGTCGCTTTTCGCCCTGCTACCACGCCACTGAGCCGGATTGCGCCGTGCGCGCGGCCGTGGCGGCGGGGGATGTGGATAAGGAGCGCCACGCGCGTTACGTGACGCTTCTGGAAGAAATGAGAATACGTTGGAGGGATCGCTATGGTTAAAGTCGCACCGTCTCTGCTGGCCGCGGATTTCCGCGCCATGGGGGCGGAGATCGAGCGCATGGCCGCCGCGGGCGCGGATTATCTGCACTTCGACGTCATGGACGGCGCCTTCGTGCCCAACATCACCTTTGGCTCCGGCATTTGCAAATTCGCCGCCCAGGGCCCGCTGCCGGTGGACGCCCACCTGATGGTCGAGCGCCCGGAAGCGCAGGTGGAAAACTTCGCCAAAGCCGGCGCGAAGATCATCACCATCCACGCCGAGGCCGGCGGCCATTTGCACCGCACGCTCGCCCTCATCCGCGAACACGGCTGCCTCGCCGGCATCGCCCTCAACCCGGCCACCTCGCCGGACTGTCTGCGCTATCTGCTGCCCAGCCTCGACCTTGTGCTGGTGATGACGGTCAACCCCGGCTACGGCGGGCAGAAGATGATCCCCGAGTGCCTGGACAAGATCGCCGAAATTCGCGCCATGCTCGACCGCGCCGGCTCCAAAGCCATGCTGGAGGTGGACGGCGGGGCCAACACCGTCACCGCCGTCGAGATGATGCGCCGCGGCGCGGACGTCATCGTCGCCGGCAGCGCCCTCTTCGGCGCGGACGACGCCAAGGGCTTCATCGACAGCCTGCGCGCCTCCTGGCGGCAGATCCATCCCGAGGAAAACGCCTGACGCACCCCTGCCGCCTGCCCGCATACTATATCGGGGAGGCGATGGCATGAACAGGGCGTGCAAGGACCGCCGCGGCGGTCAACGAAGCGGCGTTTCCAGGTGGTTTGGTCTGGGGCTGATGCTGGTGGGGGTCATCCTCCTGCTTTGCAGCCTGCCGAGCTGGCTGTGGATGAGCGTTCTGGCCATCCTGCTCATCAGCGCCGGTTTTTTGCTCTGGAGATTCTGAACGCAACGGCCCGGGACTGTCCATCAGCCCCGGGCCGTTCCCATATCCGTCACATGCTTGCGCCCTTATCCTTCAACTTCCCCGCCCGCACCCGCTTCCCGCAGCGCGGGCAGACGCTTTCCCCCGCCGGCACCGTCGCCTCGCAGCGCGGGCAGGTGCGCGGCAAGGCGTCCCCTTCCGGCACATCCTTGGATGGCTTGCGCACCGCGGAGACGGCAAAGGCAACGCCAACGGCAACGTGCGGCACGGCGATCAGGCAAGTTGCCCACGGTTGCCCCTGCGGAACAGCCGCAATCAGATACGCGGCGATGAAAAAACTGCCAGAGATGGCAAAGCAGAGGCCAAAGCAAAAGAGGGGCCAACGTATCTCCGATGCCGGGTCGCGCCGCGGCCGTTTCTTCCCCGGAAGGCTGCGCAAGACGATGCAGGCCAGAGAAATGTGGCCGCCCAGCATGCACAGCACTAAGGCAGGGAACATCCAAATTGCCCATGAGCCTTTGGAATTCAGAGCGGCATTCAATGCGCCCGCAAACAGGATGACAAGCAAGAAAGAGCCAGAAACCAGGATCGCTGCCCACACGGCTTTGACCACGCTAGCGGGCAACCCATGCAGTCTCGCTTTTTCCTGCGCCTCTTCCTCCGCATCCGGCTGTGCCTCTTCCTCTGCATCCTCCGCGCGCCGCCGCATCCGCACGCCGCGAACGAAGTCCGACGCGACCTTCGCCAGCAACACCCCGCCAAACAGTGTCAGGGACCAATGGGCGCCTGTGGAGATGGTGCAAAGCTCCCACGCGCTTAGAAAGAGGATGGAAAGGATATGGAGGAAAAACCACAGCGCCCCTTTCCGCCCCGAACGCAACATGCTCATCTCCGCTCCCTTCCGCGCGGGCGCTCGACCACCTTCACCACCGCGCGCGGCGAGGCGTGCTTCACTTCGCGCGCGATGCCCGCGCCGGCCCACGTCAAAAGCGCCAAAACCGCGAGCATGAAGGCGATGGTCCACCACGCCCCGCCCCGGAGGATGGACGAGACCGCCGCGACCGCGAACGCCGCGGCCCCCAGCAGCACGATGGCCGTCTGCAACAGCGCCAGCGCCCTTCCCCGGCGCACCTCGCCATGCACCACGTCCGGCCCGCTTTCATCCCACGCCGGGCCTTCGCCGCCCTCCTCATCTTCCTCAAAGAGGTAGAGCGCGGTGCGCCGCCTGCCCACGCAGGTGCGCAAAAGGACCGCGCATGCGGCGGCGTACAGCCCAAAAACCGCCGCCTCCAAAAGCGCGAACAACCATTCCCCGCGCGCGATGGTCCCGCGCAGCGCCCACGCGGCAAAGAGCAGCCCCAACGCCAGCAGCAGCCAGAACAGCGCCGCCAGCATCTTTCCGGGCCGCACGATGCGCGTCACGCAGCCGTTTGCGCGCCTGCGCGTCTCCACATAGAGCGGGAACGGCCTGCGGGCGAAGAGGTCGTGCGTGTTCCAGAACGCGGAAAGGGCCGCGACCGCCATCAGCCCCGCGTAAACGGCCATTGGCACGGGGCCGCCGCGCGCGGCGGGCAGGCACAGCAAAAGCAGCGCCAGCGCCGCGACGGACAGAGAACTGAGCAGCAGCGAAAGCAAACGCCTCGAACTGCGCTTCACGCAAAGACCCTCCCTTCATCCAGCCAAGGGGCAAAATGGTACGCCGAAAAGACCGCTCCCCATCCTGCCCGCCAAACGACGGATGCAGGCATGAAAGCGGCCTCTCGGATAAGGGCGGACGGGCTTACTGCGCGCGCTCCACCTTATTGCTGCGCAGGCAGCGGGTGCAGACGAACATGCGCTTCGGCGTTCCATCGACCATCACGCGGACGCGCTGCGTGTTCGGCGCCCAGGTGCGGCGCGTCTTGCGGTTGGAGTGGCTGACGTTGTTGCCATACTTCACGCCCTTGCCGCAGACCTCACAAAACTTTCCCATCTCTATGACACCTCCTTCAAGGCTGATGCACTCTCAAGTTATCAAACAGCACAATTATAGCACCCCCGGGGCGAAAACACAAGGGTTTTTCCATGTAAAACTTCGTAAAACGGGGCAAAATGGAAGCAGCGTGGAAAAAATGCCGCGAAAAGCGCGTTCGCGGGGCCGCGTTTAACGCCGAGACCCTTGCAAGTTTTGCCAAAACACGCTATACTAATAGAACGGATACGAATATGAGCCTTCGGGGGAGGTCGGAATATGGATTGCAAGTTCAAGACGGAGCTGGGCCTCGTCACCGTCAACGACGAGGTAATCGTGCGCGTGGCGGGCTACGCCGCGCTGGATTGCTACGGCATCGTGGGCATGGCCTCGAAGCGCTCGACGGACGGCATCGTGCAGCTCATGGGCCGGGAAAACCTCGGCCGGGGCGTGAAGGTGCGCCAGAATGGCGAAAAGGTGGATATCGACCTGTTCATCATCGTGGAATACGGCATCTCCATCAGCGCCGTGGCCGCCTCCATCATCGAGACCGTGAAATACAAAGTAGAACACTTGACCGGCATCAGCGTCGGTCGCGTCAACGTCTGCGTGGAGGACATCCGCGTTTGACGCGCCGCATGCCGGAAGTGGAGGTTTGCATATCATGCCGCAGGCAAAAATAGACGGGCTGCTGTTTAAGGAAATGATCCAATCCGGCGCGGCGCTGCTCACCCAGAACCGGGAGAGCGTGGACGCGCTGAACGTCTTCCCCGTGCCCGATGGCGATACGGGCACCAACATGTCCCAGACCATCAACTCCGCCGTCAAGGAGATGCAGGCGAAAAACGCCGTCAGCGTCGGCGACGTGGCTGCCGCCGTGGCCCGCGGGGCGCTCAAGGGCGCGCGCGGCAACTCCGGCGTCATTTTGAGCCAGATTCTGCGCGGCTTTGCCAGCGCTCTGGACGGCGCGGAGGACATCGACTGCGCCCTGATGATCCGCGCCCTGCGCGCCGGGGCGGACACCGCCTACAAGGCCGTGATGAAGCCCAAGGAGGGCACCATCCTCACCGTGGCCCGCGTCATGGCCGAGGACGCCGAGCGCAACTGCCGCGAGATGACGGACGTCGTGGAACTGTTCCGCGCCATCCTCAAAAGCGGCGAAGCCATCCTCAAAAAGACGCCGGACATGCTGCCGGTGCTGAAGCAGGCGGGCGTGGTCGATTCCGGCGGCACCGGCCTGACCATCATCTACCGCGGCATGCTGGCCGCCCTCACCGGCGAGCCGGTGGAGGTGGACGTGCCCACCGAGGGCGCGCGCGCCGCCATGCCCGGCGAGTTCGTGGACGACCACGACAGCCTTGAGGAGATCACCTTCGGCTACTGCACGGAGTTCATCGTCTCCCACCCGCGCCCGGAGATGCGCGACAGCGACGTGGTGCGCCTGCGCAAGCGCCTGGAAAAGCTGGGCGACTGCGTGCTGGTCATCTCCGACCTCTCCGTGGTCAAGGTGCATGTGCATACCAACGACCCCGGCAAGGCGCTGCAATACGCCCTGGAGCTGGGCGAACTGGACGCCATCAAGATCGACAACATGTTCGAGGAACACCGCGAGCGCATGGCCAAAATCGCCGCCGAGGAAGCGGCGAAGCAGAAGCCCTACGGCATCGTCTGCGTGGCGCTGGGCGACGGCATTGTCGACATCTTCAAGGAACTGAACGTCGATCAGATCGTCGATGGCGGCCAGACCATGAACCCCTCCATCGAGGACCTTTACGAGGCCATCGAAAAGACGCACGCCAAGAACGTCTTCGTGCTGCCCAACAACACCAACATCATCCTCGCCGCGCAGCAGGCGGCGGAACTGGAAACGGAGCGCAACGTGGTGGTGCTGCCCACCAAGTCCGTGCCGATGGGCATCTCCGCGGCGCTGGCCTTCGACCCGGAACTGGGCGTGGAGGAAAACCGCGCCGCCATGATCGAGGCCGCCGAGAACGTCCACACCGCCTCCATCACCTACGCCGTGCGCGATACGGTGTTCGACGGCCACGACATCCACGCCGGCGACATCATGGGCCTGATCGACAACAAGCTCCACCACCTCGGCCACGACGTGCGCGAAGTCGCCGAACGGCTCACCGAGGAGATGGTCACCGAGGACAAGAGCCTCATCACCATCTACTACGGCGAGGACGTCACCGAGGAGGACGCGCAAACGCTGCTTTCCGCCCTTTCGGAGAAGTACAGCCAGTGCGACGTCGATCTCCAGCACGGCGGCCAGCCCCTCTACTATTACCTCATCGCGGTGGAATAATGGAAGAACTTTCCCGCCTGCCGGGTCTCGGCCCCGCGCGCGTGCGGGCGCTTGAGAAAGCGGGCGTGCGCACATTGCGCGATCTTGTCTCGCGCCTGCCCGCCGCCTACCGCGACCTCACCGCGCCCACGCCGCTTTGCGAGGCCCGCCCGGGCCTTGCGTGCGCCGTGGCCGCGCGCGTGGTGGGCGAACCGACCGAGCAGTTCGCGCCGCGTTTGCGCATCACCCGCGCCCGCATCGCCGACGAAAGCGGCGACGCCGTCGCCATCTGGTACAATCAGCCGTGGCTGAAAAAACAGCTCTATCCCGGCCGGGAGCTTTTGCTCTACGGCCGTTTTGCGCTGCGCCGGGGAGAATTGCAATTGCAAAGCCCCACCATCGAACAGGAGCGCGGCATCGTGCCGGTCTACCGCGCCATCACCGGCGTGCCGCCGCGCGCCATGCGCGATGCCGTGCGCGCGGCGCTGGAGATGGGGCGCGGCCAGTGGCCGGACGAACTGCCCGAGGGTCTCAGGCGGCGCTACGGCCTCTGCGAGCGCAATTTCGCCCTCTACAACGCCCATTTTCCCCTCAACCGCGAATCCCTCGCCGCCGCGCGCAGGCGCATCGCCTTTGAGGAACTGCTGCTCTATCAGGTGGCGCTCTCGCTGCTGCGCTCGGACGCGCGCGCCGGCGTGAAGCTGTCCTTTGCCGATGAAGATGTCGAGGATTTCTGGAAACTCCTGCCCTTCCCGCCCACGAACGCCCAGAAACGCGCGCTCCATGAGATGGCGCGCGATCTGCGCATGGACGCGCCCATGGCGCGGCTTTTGCAGGGCGACGTGGGCAGCGGCAAGACCGCCGTGGCCTTCGGCGCCATGTACCTCGCCTGGAAGAGCGGCTTTCAGGCGGCGCTGATGGCGCCCACGGAAGTGCTGGCCCAGCAGCACTATCAGGACGCGCAGGCGCTCTTTGCCCCCTTGGGCGCGCGCGTCGGCCTCCTCACCGGCTCGCTGACGAAAAAGCAGCACGCGCAGGCGCACGAGGCGCTTTCAAGCGGCGAATGGGACATGGTCGTCGGCACCCACGCGCTCATCACCGAGGGCGTTGCCTATCATGATCTCGGCCTCGTCATCACCGATGAACAACACCGCTTCGGCGTGCGCCAGCGCACCCAGCTCAGCCAAAAGGGCGAAAGCCCCAACGTGCTGGTGATGTCGGCCACGCCGATACCGCGCACGCTTTCGCTCATCGTCTACGGCGACCTCGACCTTTCCATTCTGGACGAACTGCCCCCGGGCCGCACGCCGGTGAAGACCCGCGTGGTGCCGGAGGCAAAGCGCGCCGCCATGTACGGCTTTATCATGGAAAAGGTGCGCGAAGGGCGGCAGGCCTACGTCATCTGCCCCCTGGTGGACAAGAGCGAGGCCGTGGAGGCCCGCGACGCGCAGGAATTGTACGGCGAACTGTGCAAGCTGCTGCCCGAGGCCCGCTTATCCCTCGTCCACGGCCGCATGAAGGCGGCGGAAAAGGACGCGCGCCTCGAAGCCTTCCGCAGGGGCGAAACGGACATACTCGTCTCCACCACCGTGGTGGAAGTGGGCGTCAACGTGCCCAACGCCAGCGTCATGGTCATCGAAAACGCCGAGCGCTTCGGCCTTGCCCAATTGCATCAGCTGCGCGGCCGCGTGGGGCGCGGAAAATACGAATCGTGGTGCTTCCTCGTCGCCGAGCCGACCGAGCGGCTGCGCCTGCTCACCCAGACCACGGACGGCTTTAAGATCGCCGAAAAGGACATGGAACTGCGCGGCCCGGGCGAGATGTTCGGCGAGCGCCAGAGCGGCATGCTCTCCACCGGCCTTTCCATGCTCGCGGGCGACACACAGCTTTTGAAGCTCACCCACGACGAGGCCCGCGCTTTGATGAAGCGCCCGGACGATGCAGAGACCAAACAGGTCGTCGCCCTCGCCCGCCGCGCCTTCCGCGAGCGCCTGGACGAAGTGGCGCTGAATTAGATCCAGGGCAGGCCATCGCCCCTTTCGCGCGTTGAACGTCTCCGCCGGCGGAAGCGCCCTGCGGCACGTTGCAAACACAGTTTTTTACAGTTGAATATTGCCAGCGTAAAAGCCTCCCGCAAGGTCAAAATAGTGTCAGACTTGAACGGGAGGTGAAACAGCATGAGCAACAATAGCTCCAACCGCATCAACGTACCCGAGGCTCGCCAGGCGCTCTCCAACATGAAGTACGAGATCGCCAACGAAATGGGCATCAACCTCACCAAGGGCTACAACGGCAACCTGTCGGCGAAGGAGAACGGCTCCATCGGCGGCATGATGGTCAAGCGCATGATCGAGGACTATCAGCGCCAGGCTTCCGGCAAGTAAGGCGGAACGCCATCCCTGGGAAAGGAGGAGATACGCATGTCCAGCAAGAACAGCAATCAGATCAACGTGCCC
Organism: Candidatus Pullichristensenella excrementipullorum; assembly: GCA_018713365.1. Taxonomy (GTDB): domain Bacteria; phylum Bacillota; class Clostridia; order Christensenellales; family Aristaeellaceae; genus Pullichristensenella; species Pullichristensenella excrementipullorum. The sequence goes on along the minus strand of DVOU01000029.1, from coordinate 11,528 downwards.
GAGGCGCGTCAGGCCATGAACGCGCTGAAGCAGGAAGTGGCCAGCGAACTCGGCATCACCCTCAAGCAGGGCTATAACGGCGACATCGCCGCCAAGGACGCCGGCCACATCGGCGGAAACATGGTCAAGAACATCTGTCCCGCGCGAACCGCGCTCTACGCCCGCGCGTCCATAACCGCGCCGGGGCGCAAGGTGATGGTGCGCTACATCGCCTCCCTCGCCGTATGAACAACCGTGCAAAAGCGCAAACGCCCCGCGCCCATTTCCCCAAATCTTCATAGCAACCCCAAACGGCCCCTTCCCGCAAGAGAAGGGGCCGTAAGTCGTATGCATGGCCGGAGCCAGCCCCCATTTTCATTTGCATTCCCATATTGTGTTGAACATCAACAAATTTTCCGCCAGCCCTGAATTTGTCGCTCCACGCGCCGATGATAATACAGGAGGCAGTGAGGGTATTTTCGCTTGAACGATACGGAAAATTTTTGTATAATAAACTGAAAGTGTTCTTAAACGACACAAAGGAGGGAATGGAACTTGGGTCGCGTTTTGATGATGCTGGAAGTCTCCCGCAAACAGGACTACATCTTCGCCAACCGCAAGCTGTCCGAAAACGTGCGGCGTTCGCAGGAGATCAGCCACGTGACGGACAGCGGCTTCTTTGAGGCCGAGGCCGGCGATCTGTACAGCGAGGCGGAAAACCTCGTCTATACCGGCGGCGGACACACGGTGCTGCAATTTCCCGACGCCGAAACGGCGCGCGCATTCGGCCAGCGCGTGAGCGAGGCCGCGCTGCGCACATACGACGGCATGGAGATGTTCGTCCAATGCCTGCCTTTTGACGAACAAAGCACGCCGGAGGCGAACCTTACCGCCCTCACAGAGGCTCTGGAACGCAAAAAGGCGCTGCGCAAGGCCTCGTTCCGCCAACTGAGCGCGGGCGTGGAAGCGCTGGACGCGGAATGCTTCCAACCCCTGCCGCTGAAAGTGGCGTCTCCCCATCCGCTCGGAGAGCCGTGCGCGCCCCCGGAGGGCTGCGCGTTCCCCAGGGAGTTTTCCGAACTCGCCGGGGACGACCCCTTCATCGCCGTCATCCACATCGACGGCAACGCCATGGGCAAGCGCGTCCAACAGCTCTATGCCCGCGAGGGAAGGGACTGGGAGGCCTGCCGCCAGAGCCTGCAACGCTTCAGCACCGGCATACAGGCGGACTTTGAGCAGGCGTTCCGGGAAACGGCGGCGGTGGTGGCGGGTCAGAGGGGCATTTCCTCCGCCGCGCTTCCCATCCGTCCGCTGATCCTCGCCGGCGACGACGTGTGCTTCGTCACCGCCGGGCGCATCGCGCTGGAGTGTGCGCGCGTGTTTCTCGAACGCCTGCGCGCCAAGGTCAACGCCGAGGATAAAAAGCCATACGCCGCCTGCGCGGGCGTGGCCATCGTCCACACGAAGTACCCCTTCCATCTCGCCTACGGGCTGTCGGAGGAACTTTGCGGCAGCGCCAAGCGCTTTGGCGCTTCCCTTGACCCGGACGGGCGCGTCTGCGCGATGGACTGGCACATCGAGTTTGGCCAGCTCAAGGACGGCCTTTCCGCCATCCGCGAGGATTATGAGACTGAGGACGGCAACCGTCTGGAACTGCGCCCATTGGTGGTGGCCGCGCCGGAAGATGCGGACCTGCGCCGCACCGACGGCGTGCGCGAGTGGGCCTTTTTCCGCGCCATGTGCATGGCGCTGCAGGGCGAATATGGCTCTGTCGCCCGCAGCAAGATCAAGCAATTGCGCACCGCCTTCAAGCAGGGGGAGGTGGAAAGCCGCTTCTTCCTGCAGGAGAAGATGATACACGATCTTCTGTATCACGTCGCCGATGCTTCGCACCTTGGCGACGAGGCGCGCCGGGCGTGGTACCGCAAGCTGCTGACCGGCGACGCGCGCATGGAAAACGAGGCCTTCCGGGTGATCGACGGCGTCAAGCGCTGCCTGTTCTTTGACGCGCTGGAACTGATGGACAACTGCGACTTTTTTGAGGAGGTGCGCGCATGAGCAAGCGGACGACGCTGCGTGTGACCGTGGAACTCCTGGCGGACGCCATTCCCGGCTCGGGCTTCAGCATTCCCGGCGGCGAGGACATTGCCGTCTGCCAGGACAGTCAAGGCTATCCCTATCTCAAAGGCAGCACCCTCAAGGGCCTTTTGCGCGAGAGCCTGCAAAACTGGCTGGCCTGGACGGACGCGGACGCCGCTTTGGCAGACGCGCTGCTCGGCGCGGCGGGCTGGCACGGCGAGGCGGGCGCGCGCCGCGTGCAGCTCACGCCGCTGACGCTCTGCCAGCCGCCCGCTGACGCCGCGGACTGCTATTGCCTGCGCACGTTCACCAGCGTGGAAAACGGCGTGGTCCGCGAGGGCACGCTGCGCACGGCCTCCTGCGTCCGCAAGGGGATGGCCTTTGCCGGGGAACTCACCTGCGCCGGGGAAGACGTGCCGCTGCTCAAAAACGCGCTGGGCTGTATCCGCTGGATGGGCGCCATGCGCAGTCGCGGCTTTGGCCAAGTCCGCGTTTCCTGCGAAGCGCTCGCCGGGCGGGAGGACGCGCCGTCCGTGCCCGAGACCCACTGCATCCGCTACCGCCTGCGCACGCGGACGCCGCTTTTGATCACCGACCTGAGCCGCAGCCGTGGCAACAGCTACGAAACGCGCGCCCACATCCCCGGCGCGGCTATCCGCGGGCTGGTGGCGGGGGCGCTGTCCGCGAGCGACCCGGCCTGGTTTACCGCCCACCGGCAGGCGCTGCTCTCGGAAGCGACGCGCTTCCTGGACGCCATGCCGCTTTCGGAGGGCATGGTCACGCTGCCCGCCATCAAGGGCTACTACGAAAACAAGGAGGAGACCGCCCTTGCGTTCATGCTCAAGGACGGAAAGGTGGAGCCGGGCCTCAAGCGCGCAAAACTGGGGACTTGCTGCGCGCTGGAAGGCGATACGCTCCGCTATTGGAGCGCAAGGACCGACGGCGTGACGCGCATCCGCCGCGGCCGCGATGGGGAGGAGACGCTGCCCTTTGAGACGCGCTACATCAGCGCCGGGCAGGCGTTCGAGGGCTATATCTGCCTGGACGACGCCGCGCTCGCCCCGCAGATCGCCCGCGCGCTGCAAAAGACCATCTGGCTGGGCGCGGATCGCTACGAGGGCTTCGGAAATTGCTCGCTGGAGCGTCTGGAAGCGGTCGAAGCCCCCGCCTGGCTGCGCCGTGAAGCCCGCGTGGAGCCGACGGGAAACGTGTTTTACCTGCTGGCCATCTCGCCGCTGACGATGCAGGACGACTTTGGCCGCCCCTGCGGCCTTGACGAAGCCGCCCTGGCACGCAAGCTGGGCGTAGAGCGCGTCTCCATTTTGCTGTGCGCCACCTCGATCTCGGAATACGGCGGCTACGACCGCACGTGGGCCAGCCGCGTGTCGGCGGTGCGCATGTACGATCGCGGCAGCGTCTTCAAGCTCGAATGCAGCCAGCCCCCGTCGCCGGAACGCTTGCGCGCTCTGGAACGGGAGGGACTGGGGATGCGCCGCGCGGAAGGCTACGGACAGGTGCTTTTCCTCGCGCCCGAGGCGCTGGAAGGCATACGGCAAAAGCAGCCCCTGCGCGCGGAAGGGTCTTCCACAGAACATCCCGGCGCCCGCCTGCGCCGCGCCCGGTGCGAATACATCATGCGAAAGGCGCAGGCCATCTCGCAAATGCCGCTTTCGCGCAGCCAGCTGGGCGACATACAGGCGCTGTGCGAAAAGGCGCTCGCCCAAAAGGACGAAACGGCGCGGGACCTGACCACGTACTTCGCGCGAAACCTCACCGAGCGCGGCGCGCAGCACGCCAGCCGCTTTGCCGCCATACAAACGCTGGTGCGGGACGCGCTGGAACGCCCGCTGTCAGAAACGCTCGGCGTGCCCGCGCCGGACATCAAACTGGAACGCCTGCGCCTGCTGTGCGCGCTGTTCGACCACAGCCGCAAGCTCGGCGATGGAGAGGAGGAAGGGCGATGAGCGCAACGTTTTTCTACGCCGTGCGCTATCTGGTAAACGGCCTTTGCGAAACGCCCCTGCGCGTGGGCGCGGCGGACGGCGATCTGGAAACAGTGCTGACGGACGCGGACGGCATAGCGTTCGTGCCGGGCAGCTCTCTGTCCGGCGCGATGCGCAACTGGCTGGAGGGGAGCGCGTGGCGCGGCCTTGTCGAGGCGCTGTTCGGCTCACAGAAACACCCGGGCAGCCTGCTGTTTTCTGACGCCCGCTTTACCGCGGACGCCCCGCGCGCCACGCGCCCGCGCCTGCGCATTTGCGGCAAGCGTGGCAGCGCCGACGAGGGCGGCAAGTTCGACGTGGCGCAGCTCAGCCCCGGGGCGAAGTTCGCCTTCACGCTGACGTGGCTGGGCAGGACGCTTGCGGAGGACGAACTCGCCGCCACCGAGGGAATGCTCGCGGCGCTCAACAGCGGCCTTGTCCGTCTGGGCGCGCAGAAGAGCAATGGCTTTGGCCGCGTGACGCTGCAAGTGCGCAAGCGCGCCTACGACCTGCGCAAGGCCGACGCGCGCGCGGCGTGGCGCAGCGACGAGGAAGGCGGCGACCTCCTCGAACTTCCCTCCATGCAGGCAGCGGGCAATGTCACCTTTACATTGACCGGCATGGCGGACAGCCTGCTCGTGCGCGCGGCTTCCGTGGAGTACAGGGGCGATGGACAGCAGAGCGTCACGCCGAACCTCGCCGAGGATGGCGCGCCCATACTGCCCGCCTCCTCCATCAAGGGCGCCGTGCGCGCCCGCGCGGAGATGATCGTTCACAGTGTCAAACTGGTCAAAGAGCCTAAGACCTATATAGAGTCGTTGTTTGGTAGGGGGGCAGAGGGCAAGAAGGATCCGCAAAACAAGGAAAAGGATATGGGCGTCGCCGGCAGCGTGCGCTTTGAGGACGTGCGTGTCTCCGCGCCTCAGAAGCGGGAGATCAGCCGCATACGCATCGACCGCTTTACCGGCGGCGTCATCCGCGGCGGCCTGTTTACGGAAGAACCGCTGTGCGGCGAGGTGCGCCTGCGCCTCACCGCGCCTGCGGAGCCGTTGGGGTGCGCGCTGCTCTTCTACGCGCTGCGCGATCTGGGGCTGGGGCTGTACAACCTCGGCAGCGGCAGCGCCATTGGGCGCGGCTATCTGCGCGTGGAACGCCTGGAAGCCCACCATGCCGACGGTCGGACGGCCAGTTTGCGCTTTGCCGGGGCCGGCTGCGAGGCAAGCGACCCCGAGGGCCTGTTCGCGGAATGGATGCGCGCCTGGAAGGAGGCAATACGATGAAGCTGGAACGCCTTTCTGTCGAAGAAGCTCTGCGCCGCGGACTGGCGCTCCCCTGGGCGCTGGTGCGCTCGCTGGGCGGCATGTCGCTGGGCGCGACCCCGAAGAACATGGAAACGGAAGAACTTGTGGAAGCGCGCTTCTTTGACGCGCATACCGAAGTGCGCCTCTTTCGCCGCGATGGCGCGCTGCAGGGCGCGGCGCTGACGCAGGAGGAGGGCGACAATATACTGGAAAAGGCTTACAGGATCGAAAACCCCGCCTACGGCGCGCGCCTGAAAATGGCAAGCACCCTGATGGCGGACGAGGACGGACAGACATACATCGCCGCGACGCGCATCTGCGGTTGGGAGGAGTGTTGAACATGGATGGCAAAAACACGGTGCATGCCCCCTACAACTTCATATCCTTTGCGGAAAGCCCGTGGCTGCCCTATCAGGGCATGGACGACCTTCCGCCCCACGACCGCATCGACCCGCAGCGCCGCACAGGTGAACTCCACATCACGCTGACGGCAGAGACGCCCGTGTTCGTCGCGGGGGAAAAGGGCAGAAGCCCCGGCGACGCATCGCGCTTTTTCCGCACCCCGGATGGCGCGCTGGCCATCCCCGGCTCCACCATCCGCGGCCTGACGCGGGAGAACATGCAGATCCTCAGCTTCGCCCCCGTGCGGGTGGGGGAGGATATAGGCAACTACCGCCCCTTTTACCGCGAGTTCGCCTCGGCGTCCGGCAGTACCGCGGGCGCGCTGAAGGCGTATTACCACAATGCCCTGGGCGTCACCGCGCGGCGCAGCGCTTCGGGAAAGACGTATTCCATCCCTGAAAATGTCCGCGCCGGCTACATCCACTGCGAAGGGAACGGTTATGTGATCTATCCGACGCAGGGTGGAAAGTACTTCCGCGTCCCCCGTAGCGCCTCGCCGGTGGGCGAAAACTACGCAAGAACACTTCCTGTCTTTTACAGCACGAACGGGGAGCGCGTTGAGGAAGTGCGCATCGAGCCATGGGCGGATGGCACGCAGAAAGGCACGCTTCTCTACACGGGCAAGGCGGCGCTCAAGCCCAACCCCCTCTACCTGTTCCCGGAAGAGGACAAAACGGGTGAAGCCGTTGCCATACCGCAGGAAGATGTCCTCTCCTATAAAGCGGATTGGGAGAAGCGCAAAAACGGTCTAAGGCCCGCGAGTTTCTGGAAGTTGCCGGAGCAGGGCGAACCAGCAAAGCCCGTCTTTTACATCCGCAGGGATGGCCGTGTGTATTTCGGCATGTCCTTGTTCCTGCGCATCGGCTACGAACACGCCATCGCCGACGGCCTGCCGCCCAAGCACAAGGAACTTACGGACGCCGGCCCCTTGGACTGCCCCAGCGCCATCCTCGGTTTTTCCCGGGGCAGGTTGGCCTACCGTTCCCGCGTCTCCTTTGGCGACTTTGTCGCCGAGGCGGGCGCGCGGGAAGGTGCGCCGGTGCGCATGATCCTTGGAGAGCCGAAACCGGGCTATTACCCCGGCTACCTGCGCCCCGCGCAACTGCAGTCGGGCGTGAAGCACTACAACGACGATGACTTCCGCCTGCGCGGCTTCAAGCAGTACTGGCTCAAGGACGCGCAAAAGACGGATGTCCCTCTGGGCAAGGAAAAGGTCGGCACCGCGCTGTGTCCGCTGCCCGCGGGGACGCGCTTCCACGGCGTGGTGCGCTTTAAGAACCTCTCCGACGCCGAACTTGGCCTGCTTGTGTGGTCGCTCTGTCTGGATGAGGGCTGTTACCAGAACGTCGGCATGGGCAAGCCCTACGGCTACGGGCGGATGAGCGTGCGCGTGGAGCGCATGGTGGAATTTGCGCCGGACGACCTTTACGGCGGATCGCTCTGTCCCGCGCCCAGTCAGAAAACGGACGCGGCGCTGCAAAAAGCCGTGCGGGACTGCATCAGCGCCTACGAACGGGAGGCAACGGCGGCCCTGGGCGGCGCGAAAAAGCGCCCGCTGCGCGAGATGTCCGCCATCCGCGACTTCCTCTACATGAAGAGCGCCGTTCAGGAAGGCGGGGCGTTCGGCTACATGGACCTGCGCGAATACAAAAACACCCGCGCGCCCCTGCCCTCGGCGGGAGAGATCCGGCGCGCCCAAAGCGAGCAGGCCCCGAGCAGGCAACAGCCGGCCACCGTAGAGGAAAAGGAAGAACTGCTTCTGCAAAAGTTCGGCAGACAACAACAGCAACGGAGGAAACGCTAATGGCGAAGAAGATCATTCTCTACCTGAGCGCGTACAACCCCAATAACACGTCCCCCGCCGCCTACGAGTGCCCGGTCGGCGGCCCTGTGGAGGGCGTGCAGACCAACGACGCGCCGGTGAAGTACCTGCTCCGGGAACACCCGGACATTTCGGAGATACTCTGCCTCGTCACCACGGAGGCGGAGGAAAAAGCCTGGGGACGCTTTCAGAAGGTCGTGGGGGAGGCAAACCCCAAGGTGCGGTGCCACCCCATCTTCATCCCCACAGGCAAGGACTTCGCGCAGGACATACTGCCGGAAGTCATTTCCAAAACGCAGAAGGATGACGAAATATTCCTGGAAACGACAGGCGGCTTCCGCGATGCCGTCATGTATCTGCTACTCATCAGCCGCGCCCTGAGCTATGCCGGCGTCAGGACCTCCGGCGCGGTGTACAGCAACTTCAATGACCGCAAGATCACGGACGCCATGCCAATCATCCGCCTTTTTGACCTCATCGGCGGCATGCAGGAAGCCTCTTCCTTCGGCAATGTGCGCACGCTGCGCGAATACTATGGCGAACCCGCGCAGGACGCGCACATCGAAGCGCTGCTCTCGGCCATGGAAGAGCTGTGGGGAACTATCGCGCTCTGCCGCACGGAACAGCTCCCCGAGCGCATGGAGGCCTTCAACGCCGCCATGGACGGCGCGGAAAAACACGCAGACCTGCTCATGCGCGCCCTGCTGCCCGCTTTCCGGCAGAAGTACGGGAAAAAGATGACCATCCCCGGCATCATCAAGTGGTGCGTGGAAAGCGACATGCTGCAACAGGCGCTTACCATCTACAAGGAGCGCATACCGGGATATATCCTGCATGAACGCGACAAAGACATCCTCAGCGTGGATTTGGCAGACTTTGCAGTGCCAGTGCTGGAGTACCAGGAAAAAGAAGAAGTATGCTTTACGAGGTTTCGCTGGCTTTGGCTGAAGCCTAACAAATCGGTGCAAGAATTGGATGAATTAAGCAAGTTTCAGGTACACTGTACCAACGACCAAATGCGTGCGATCCTCAACGATTACAGGTACATACAGATATTGCGCAATCTTGCCAATCATGCCAGCGGAAAGGAATCGGAAGAATTGAAGAGGGATAAGAAATTCCTCTACACCCACGGCTACAAAGTCGCTGCCCAGACCACCGCCAAAGACGTGCGCGACGCCATCACCGCCGCCCTTGAAAACCTCCGCCTCTGCCCCCGAAAGGAGACGTCAAAATGAAAAAATTCATCACCGTCGTTCCCCTGCAGGTCGCGGGCCAACTGCGCGCCTACCGCTACCGCGCCGTGGGCAACACCCACCTGGACATGGAGGAAAAGACCAGCTTCCCCATCCTCACCGCCATCAACGGCTATCTGCGCCCCGGCGAGGACGCGCGCCTCATCGCCCTCACCGCGCCCACGCAGGATGCGGAGAACAACCTCACCGCGCTCAAAACGCAGCTCGCCGATCTCTGCGCGCGCCGAGGCCTCAACGCGCCCGAGGTGCGCCGCGTGCCGCTGGAGATGGGCGACGCCGTCGCCGCCCACGTGGACGCCTTTCAAAAGCTCATCGACGAAGTGGAGGACGACGATGAGCTGTTCGCCTGCATGACCTTTGGCTCCAAGCCCCTTTCGCAGGCGGTGGTCATGGCGCTGCAATACGCCTACCGCGTCAAGCGCAACGCCTCCATTGCCTGCGTGGTCTACGGCGGCGTGGACCGCAGCGCCGGGAAAGACCCCAGCGCGTGGAAAGCCCTCGTCTACGACGAGACCGCGCTCGTGCAGCTCGACGAGATCGTCCGCATGCTGGCGGAGCGCGGCGTCCCCGACCCCGCGGCGTCCATCCGCCGCATCCTCTCCCTGTGAGGTGACGCGCATGAGCAAAGAGACCAAAGACGCGCTGTGGGAGCGGCTGGAAGCCCTCGTCATCCAGTGGAAAGCGCTCGGGGAAGGCGACGACGCCGTGCGCCTGAAGCTCAATGTGGAGATCGGACAGGCCCTGATGGCACTCTTTCCGCCAACCAGCAAGGACTGGGAATACCTTTCCTACCTCTGGGAAGTGGTCCAGAAAAACTTCGACCCATCCAAAGGGTCTCTCAAGAACTATTGGGGGCATAAGCTGGATAAGATCAAAATTGAAATATACCACAAAGACAGGGGCGATCATTGCAAGACCATCAAGCCGAATGACGAGGATGGCGAAAAGAAGGACGGCGAGACAAACGACGGCAAGGAGAAGGACGGCAAGAGAAAAAGCAAGTGGGTGAGCAACATCTCTCTGGACAGGCCCATCTCCAGCGAGGACGCGAACGGCCAAACTTTGGGAGATCTGCTGCCCGACAGCACCGCCTCCGGCCCGGAAGAGCGGGCAGAGATGCACGAACGATTTCTGGCGCTTCTTTCCCTCATCCTCGACCTGCCCACAAAGCTCCGCGGGCAGGCCAACAACCCCGCCCGCGTCCGCTACTACCGCATGTTCTTCACCGACGAGGCCACGGACATCATCGCCAGAGGCGGCGGCGCGTTTTTCCTCCGCCACGAGCGCGACCTCTTCCGCGCCATGTATCTGGCGTTTCTGGATTTCTTCATGGACGCCTCCTGCCGCACAGTGGCCGCCGTCGAGCGCGCGCATCTCAAGCCCTACGGCGAAATGGTGCCGGGCCGCCCGATGGAAGAGGCCACCCAGCCCCTTCCCATCGACGTCTACACCCAGTACCTGCGCACAGAGGGCGTGGAACTGCGCAGCGACGCGACCATCAGCAACCAGCGCGACGCCTACAGGACCTTCAAGAGGGAGAACTTATTATGATCGTGCGCTGCCGCATCGAACTGACGCCCGACCGCGTCATCGCCTGTCGGCCCGAATGGGGCTACCACCTCTACGCCGCCCTTCTGGAGCGCGGCCCGCAGGGATACGCGCAAAAGATTCATCAGGACGGCCCTTCGCCCGTCAGCCAGTACCTCTGCGCCCGCGATGGCCGTATCCTCTGGACGGTGACACTTCTGGGCGAGGAAGCGCGGGAAGCGCTCGCGCCGCTTCTGGAAGCGGAGACAGTCTACCGCCTCAAGCGGGAGCAGGTCGAACTGCGCGCCACGCGCCGCACGCGCGACGAGATTGCCACGCCCGAGGCGCTGTTTCTGCGCGCTGCCGCGGCTACCTCCACGCACGCGCTGTCGTTCAACACGCCCACCGCCTTCAAAAGCCGTGGGGAGTACCAGATACTGCCCACGCCCCGCCTCATATTGCAGAGCCTGATGAAGAAGTGGAACGCCTGTTTCCCCGAATGTCCCATCGAGGATGAGGACGGTCAGGGCATGGAGGCCATGGCCGCGGGCCTGCTCTGCCGCCATTACCGCCTGCGCGACCAGCCCTACCACATCAAGGGCCAGACCATTCCCGGCTTTGTCGGGGAACTGACGCTGGAAAACCGGCTGACAGGCTTCCACCGCCAGCTCGCCGACGCCCTGCTCTATTTTGCCGACTACGCCGGCATAGGCATCAAGACCACGCTTGGCATGGGTGGCACAGAACACAGAGCCTGACCGCCCGAAAAAAGCGCACCGCGCCGCACGAAGAGACCCGTGCGGCGCGGTGTATTTTTGGGCGTTGATGCCGGTCGGCATTGGAATGGACTGGCAGTTCCGGCCCCGGAAGGGGCGCGGGTTGCATCCTCCGATCTCGAGCGCGTCCTGAACGACTCCGTGTTTCCGACCCCGGGAGGGGCGCGGGTTGCATCAAGATGTTCGGTCACTCCACATCCATGCAGACGTTTCCGACCCCGCGAGGGCGCGGGTTGCATCCAAGGCTATCGACGAAAATTACCGTCTTATCAAGTTTCCGACCCCGGGAGGGGCGCGGGTTGCATCCACCATACCAGTGACTGTTTTCGGAATAATGAACGTTTCCGACCCCGCGAGGGGCACGGGTTGCATCCCCGTTCGACATTCGCGACCACATCATCTCC
>DVOU01000028.1:0-88250 GCA_018713365.1 Candidatus Pullichristensenella excrementipullorum | reverse complement strand
CGCCAGCACCGCACGGACGAGCTGCGGTTCTACAAGCGCATGCGGATGTACTGTTTGGAGGATGGCCGCAAGCAGCTGGCCGCGTATCAGCGTCGATCCAACGACCATATCATGACCTGTCTGGGCATGAGATCCCCCAATGAGGTGCTTGACCTGTATCGGGGGATCATGTAGCAAACAAGGCCATCCGGCTCATTGCGCCGGACGGCCCAAGTCCATTATGTTTTCCTTACCACAGTCAAGGTCGGGTAGTATTTGCTTCGCAAATCTCCACCCTTCCCCTGACTGTTCTCGCTCGGTTCCGTGTTACCTATGTTTGGCGCCCGTACAGACTTGCTCTGACAGGCGCGGCGTTGCGGCTGGATTTTTGGGCAGAGCTGGTGTATAATGGAAAGAGAGTTCATGCGGTTCGGGCCGCAAGGAGGTTTTTGGGCATGAAAGTTTTGCTCGTCAATGGCAGCAGCCACGCGCAGGGAACGACCATGCGGGCGCTGGAGGAAATGATCGGCGTATTCGAGGCCGAGGGCGTGGAGACGGAGGTCATACAGCTCGGCGGCAAGCCCTTGGCGGACTGCTTGCAGTGCAACGCCTGCGCAAAGAGCGGCAAGTGCGTGTTCGCGGACGACGGCGTCAACGAATTTGTGGAAAAGGCGCGCGAGGCCGACGGCTTTGTATTCGCCACGCCGGTGTACTATGCCCATCCCAGCGGCAGGATCTTCTCCTTCCTCGACCGCGCCTTTTACAGCAACGGCAGGGCGGGCATGCCCGACGCTTTCCGCTTCAAGCCCGGCGCATCCGTGGCCGTGGCGCGGCGCGGCGGCATCAGCGCCTCGTTTGACGCGCTCAACAAGTACTTCGGCATCTCGCAGATGCCCGTGGCGGGCTCCACTTACTGGAACATGGTGCATGGCGCCGTCGCCGAGGACGCGCCGCAGGACGAGGAGGGCATGCAGACGCTGCGCAACCTCGCCCGCAACATGATCTGGATGATGCGCTGCTTCGCCGTGGGCAAGGAGCAGGGCGTGCCCTATCCCGAGACGGAGAAGAAGGTATCGACCAACTTCGTGCGCCGCTAGAGGAAACCGCATAAAGACGAGCGCCCCCGTTTCCGCATCGCGCGGGCGGGAGCGCTTGCTTCTGTGACGCTTCGGACGGTTCGGAAAACAGAGCGTTTGTCACTCTCCGCTTGCAGTGCATGCGCGAGGGCGGCGCGCCCAGTGCCCAACGCGGCCGCGCAGAAAAGCATCCTCGTATTGCAGCCCGCCTCCTCGGAGTGGATGAAGTCTCTGCGCGCCTCCGCTTCGTCGATGTATTCCTGGCCGTCGATCATCAGGCGCACGACCCGTTTATCCTTCTCCTCCAAATGCACATATTCGAGCCTGTAAACGATCCCCACAGCAGGATGGCCGCCAGCACAAGACTAAGTTTTTAGAGGCGCATAGCTTTCCTCCTGGGGCGCGGTCTGCGCGCGTCATGGCGGCGTATTTGCCTGAAACTGTCTTTAGGGTAGCAACGCTGGCACATGCGCGCGGGGCGGGGAAATGACGCTGCCTTGCCCTGGCGGGCAAGGAGGCGCTGCGTGTGTGCGCATTCGACGCTGTTTGCCCTGCGGGCAAAGGCGCTGCAAAGTGGCGCGCCGGATATGGGCGTGTCGCGGAAAAAAGCGGTTCCTCAAAGCGCTTTGCCCATCAGGGGGCTTTGCCGGCGCGCCGGGGAAGGCGAAGCCCTTTCGCGCCCTTTTCTATGAAGGGCACGGCGGCCCTTTCCAGCGCTTATGAACGGCGCATGGTCCATCGCCCCGCCTCCTCCGCGGCCGCGTTTTCTCCCTGCCGTCCCGCAGGGAGAACGGCGGGCTCTGCCCGCACCCGCCCAAGGGATCCATCCCTTGGGAATCCCTTTTTGGGGGACCGGCCTCGTCTTTCCCCGCCTCTCCGTCCCCCAAAACGCCGCAGGCGGCAGGCCCTTGCTCGTGGGCCTGCCGCCGTCTACCCGCACCGCCGTCCCATACGGAACGAAACGAAGCACCCATGCCCCCTGCTCGTGGGGCATGGGTGCGTGTTCCACGCGCCAAAGGCACTGGCTGCCGGCACTGCCGGCGCGCTGCCGGCTAAAGCACGGAAAAGTAGTAAATGCCGATTTCTTCGCTGTATAGGAATGTGTACTGGTAGCCGTCTTCCTCGTACATGTAAAAGCGTTCAGGCGTGAGATCGTCCAGATTGAGGAACGTTACCATTTTGCCGAATGCAATGTCGAATGTATCTTCTGAGGGCGCACCTTCTACGTCCCGAATTGCCAACGCCATGGCGGTGACGTATGTGGCGACATGCTCCGCCGGGAAGCCTGGAACCATATAGAGATTATAGCCGTCGCTGGCATCCAGGGAAATGCCCATTGAACCGTAGGTGTCGTCGGAAAATACATAGGAATCACCGAAAAAAAACTGCGCTTCCCCCGTTGCTTCTCCGGGAAGCGGCAGGGCCATCAGGCCGTTTTCCCCCAGTATCTCGCAGATGCGATAGCTGACATCGCGTAAATTGCCCGAGACGCTGGAGGCCAGCTCTTCCTGCAGGGAAATGATCTGTTGCCGCAGTTCGAGCGGCGCGGCGTCACCCTGCCCCAAGGCGCAGGAACACAGCAAGACAAAGAACAGCAAGACACAACTAAGTCTTTTCACGCAGATCCCCTCCAAAAATAGCCCGTGATCGTTCTCTCCACCGCCGCCTCCCAGCATAGTATACCACACCCCCCGAAAAAGCAAGAAGCCGCCCCATATATATCGCTCCCCTCCCCTGCCAACGCAGACAGACGGCCCCTGCTCGTGGGCCATCTGTCATCTGTTCCCGCGTTCGCCCCATGCGGAACGAAGCGAAGCAAGCCCGCCCCCTGCTCGTGGGGCGGGCTTGCGTGATTAGCGCGCCAAAGGCACTGGTTGCCGGCACCGTCGGCGGCACGGTCGGCGGCACTGGCTGGCGGCACTGCCGCCCTCTCCACATCGTAAACCATCCCCGAAAAAGCAAGAAACCTCTTCATACTGCATGAAGTCTCCCGCTCCCCTCTCCCGCCAGCGCAGGCGGCAGGCCCCTGCTCGTGAGCCTGCCGCCGTCTACCCGCACCACCGCCCCATACGGAACGAAACGAAGCACCCATGCCCCCTGCTCGTGGGGCATGGGTGCGTCTACACAGCGCCGAAGGCACTGGCCGACCGCACTGCGGTCAGGGGGCGGAGGTGATGGTGTCGGAGATGCGCTTTTCCATGGCCTCCATGCCGTAGCGGTCGATCTCGCCCTTGTCCTTGGGGCCGTGGGTGAGACAGCCCGCGCCGCCAATGCAGCCGCCTGTGCAGGCCATGCCTTCGATGAAGTTGAAGTCCTTCACGCCGCGGCTGGCCTTGAGAAGCGCCATGCGGCAGGCCTCGATGCCGTCGCAGGGCATGGCCTTGACGGTGAAGTTCAGGCCCTGCTCGTAGACGGCCTCGGCCACGGCGTCGCTGACGCCGCCGCTGCGGGCAAAGATGCGGCCGTAGTAGGAGGCGTTGTCCAGCACGTCCTCCTCCAGCTGAGAAAGGTCGATGTCGCGGCTGTCGATGAGCGCCTGCAGTTCCTCAAAGGTCAGCACACAGTCCACATACGGCTTGACCGTCTCGCGCTGGATCTCCGCCTTCTTGGCCGTGCAGGGGCCGACAAAGATGATCTTGCACCCGGGGTCGGACTCCTTGACGTACTTGGCGATCATCGCCATGGGCGAAAGATTGCTGGAGATGTGATCCTTGAGCTTGGGGAACTCGGTCTGCACATAGTGGACAAAGGCCGGGCAGCAGGAACTGGTGAGGAAGCCCTTTTCGGCGAGTTCCTGCGCCTCGTGCCAGGCGACCATGTCCGCGCCCATGGCGGCCTCGACCACGCTGAAGAAGCCCATCTTCTTCATGGCGGTAATCACCTGACCGACCTTGGCGTAGCGGAACTGGCTGACGATGGAGGGCGCGACCACGCCGTAGACGCGCGGCCCGTCCTGCTCGGTGGCCTCGCGCAGCATGCGGATGGCGTCGAGGATGAACGACTTGTCCACCGGCGCGCCGAACGGGCACATGTAGACGCAGGCGCCGCAGGAAGTACACTTCTCCTCGTCGATCTTGGCGATCTTGCGCTCGTCCATGTGGATGGCGTGTACCTTGCAGGCCACCTCGCAGGGGCGCTTGCGGCTGGAAATGGCGTTGTAGGGGCAGACGGAGGCGCAGCGGCCACATTCGACGCACTTGGCGGGATCGATGTGCGCCTTGAGCGTGCGGTCGAAGCTGATCGCCCCGCGCGGGCAGGCGGCCTCGCAGCGGTGCGCCAGACAGCCGCGGCAGTCCTCGGTGACGCGGTAGGTACTCACCGGACACTCATCGCAGGCGATGTCGATGATCTTGATGATGTTCCTGTCGCCCTTCTCCCCGCCCATCGCCAGCTTGACGCGCTCGGCGGCGATGGCACGCTCCTTGTAGACGCAGCAGCGCATGGTCGGCTCCGGGCCGGGCGCGATGGTCTTGGGGATGTCGAGATAGGCGTCCTGCAAGGTGTCCTCGTAGGCGTGGCGGGCGACCTCGCGCAGCACATCGTACTTGAGCTTCTGGACGTTGGTGTCGAATATCCGCATAGCTTCCTCCCTCGGTGCTTTAGAAGTAACTCACCTTGATGCGTTTGCCCATCTTTTCCAGACACTTGGCCAGGTTCTCGATGAGCTGTATCTTGATGCCGAAGGTGATCGGCAGATCGGGGTTCTGGTGGGCCGGGTTGATGGCGCGGCCGACGAAGAAGTTGATGTCCGTGGCCTTCTCAAACAGCTTCTGGGCGATCAGCGAAGCGCCGTCCTTCTTGCTGGTCCAGTCGGCGGAGGTGTCCTTGCCGGCGAGGAAGTCCTCGCCCAGTTTCAGCACCTTGGAGATCGTCACCACGCCCTCGGTGACCAGATCCACGCCCTGCAATTTGGAGATGGGCGGGACTTCGGGATCGAAGTAATCCAGCGTGGGGATGAGCGGCTTGCCCAGATAGCGCGAGGCGATGTTGGACGTGGTGCCGCCGCAGACGATCTTTTCACCCTCCTTGGCAAAGAAGAGGTTCATCATCTTGATGTCGTTCTTCGGGTCCGAAGGCGGGCCGATGACCAGATTGACGCTCTGGCGCGCGCGCACGCGCACCACGGCCACGGTGGTATCGTCGCCCGGCTCGCCCTCGTAGAGGCGGTTGCACTCATCGACGATGTTGGCGGCGATGTACTTGGCCGAGTTGTCCGGGTGGTAGTTGGCCTCGGCAAAGTCGATGATGTTGTCCCGCTGCCAGCCGTAGTTGAACTCCTTGCCCACGCCGGCAAAGGGCGCGCCGTCGGACATGGCGATGAGCACATCGTTCTCCATGACCTCAAAGCGGCTCTCGTGGATCTGCTTGCCGCCCACCTCGCGGGTGGAGACGGGGTAGTTGTACCTCGTTCCGTTGCGCAGGACGATGACCGCGGGGTTGTCGAACTGTATAAGCTCCGCCACGCGGTTTTCGAGGATGCGGATGACGGTGAACGTGGAATAGGCCACCTGCCGCACCTTGCACACGGGCAAGGTGCTGGCAATGGTGTCGATACATTCCTCGATGGGCATGCCGCCGGCCAGCATGGTGGAGATGATCTTGGAGGTCAGCGTGGAGAGGATGTTGGCCTTCACGCCGCTGCCCAGGCCGTCGGCAAGCACGAGGATGTTCTCGTTCTCCTTATCGACGATCTCCACGCGGTCGCCGCAGAGCTGCTCGCCGACATGGTTGAGCGAGATATAGCCGGTTTCCGTGCAGAGATTATTCGTCATGGCTCATCGCGTCCTTTAGCTTTGTGAGGGCGACCTTGGTCTCGGCGGTGGTCTCGCCCAGCAGCGAGGCGATCTCCTGCACCACGCGCATCTGCTTCTCGATTACCTGATCGGTCAGCTCCACCGTACTCTTTTTCAGTTCGCTCTGCTGCTTGCGCTCCTCCTCGCGGTCGGTGACGTCGCGCATGATGCTGATGAGGATCTTGTACTGGCGGTCGTAGATGACCGTCTCGTCGACAAAGAGCTTGTATTCGGGCACATAGTGGCACTTGCCGCTGAAGCCGCGGCCGTCAAGCACCACCTTGAGGTAATTCGACGGATCGAGCATGCGCACCACCGGCGCGCCGACGATGTCACCCGCGCAGGAGAGCTTGAACAGCCTGACCGCCGCCTGATTGATCTGCTTGACGACGAGATCCTCGTCCATGACCAAAATGGCGTTGGGCGTGTTCTGGATGATCTTGTCGGAGAAGGACTCGGCCTTTTCCTTGAGGTACGGCAGGCACATCTCGATCTCCGCCTTGCCCTGACAGACGGCGATGGCCTTGTCGTAGCAGGTGGGATAGCCGCAGCAGCCGCAGTTGAACATCTTGTCCGGCGTGGTCTTGCCCATGCGGTTGAGGACTTCCTGAATGGCCTCGTTGCCGGGCATGACGCGCTTTAAGCCGTCCGGGGCGTAACGCTCGCGCAGGTCGTTGGGCGCTTCGACGCCAAAGAGATCGTCACCTGCGTAGTTCTCCACCTTCATGGCGCCGAGCATGCGCTTTTTCTTGTGTTCGCGCATGACCGGGCCGTTGATGCAGCTGCCCTCGCAGGCGGACATTTCGATAAAGACGTGTTCGGAGGCGTCGTCGCGCAACTCGTCCAGCACGGCGCGGATGTTGAGCATGCCGTCCACGGCGATGCGCGTGCAGTCGATGTCCTTGTCGAGCGTGCTTAAAATGCCGCCCGTGGTGGGATAGCGGCGGGAGGCGGGCTTTTTGTCCACGGCGCCGTGGTGGCGGACCGGCGCGACGCCCTCCTCGGCCATCCAGGCGATCAGTTCCTCAAAGGTGAGGCAGGCGTCCACGCTGGCGGACTGGTCGGCCTCGCGCTTTTTGGCGATGCAGGGGCCGATGAAGACGGTGAAGGCGTCCTTGTCGCGCTTTTTCAGCACGTCGCAGTGGGCGATCATCGGCGTCTTGACCGGCAGGAGGTGGCCAAGCAGGTCGGGATAGTACTTCTCGATCAGCGAATTGACCGCCGGGCAGCAGCTGGAGATCATCGCGCCGGAATCCTTGCGCATGAACGGCTCGTAGGCGCGCGAGACCAGCTCCGCGCCCACGGCGGTCTCCTCCGCGTCGGCAAAGCCGAGCTTTTTGAGGGTATCGCGCATGTCCTCGATGGTGTCCACTTCCATGGCCACGGGGAAGGACGGGGCCACGCTGGCCACCACGCGCTTGCCCGCGCGGATGGCGTCGCGCACGGTGGGCACGTCCTCGCGGATGCGCTTGGCGTTCTGCGGGCAGGTGACGTAGCAGTTGCCGCACAGCACGCACTCGTCGGCGATGATGTTGGCCTGACTGTTGGCAAAGCCGATGGCCTTCACCGGGCAGGCGCGGATGCAGGCGTAGCAGTCCTTGCAGCGCGCCTCGTTGAGCTTGAGGTATTCGTTCTTCATGAACACTGACCGCCTTTCGGTGGATGGGCTGTGATCGGCGGGCGCGGGTGCGCAAAGGGGCGTCCGCTCCCCGCAAGGGCAGGGCGGGAACGCTCATTGCGCGGCCATCGCGGGCGGGGACGGCCCGCATGCCCGCGGCAAGGCAGCAAAGCCGCCGCGCAAGGGGTGCGCACGGCCCTGCTCTGTCTTCCCCTACTGGACCTTGGGCAGGATCTCCTTCTCAAAGAAGGTCTGCACATCCTCGGGCTTGAGGGAGAACTTCTGGTCGTCCACGGTGAGGCAGACGCCGTTCTGGCAATCGCCCATGCAGAAGCGGCCGGCCATTTCCACCTTGTCTTCCAGGCCGTTCTGCTTGACCAGAGCCTGCAGGCCCTCGACGATCTGACGCGAACCCTTGAGGTGGCAGGAGCTACCGATGCAGATGGTGATCTTCATGTGATTTCCTCCTAATATCCTTTCGGCCGGGCGGACCCGGCCAGAATGCCATGATGGCCCACATTGTGATTATAACACAAACAGCCCACAAATCGCAAGATGAAATGCAACATATGGCATGCGGGAAATGATATGCCGCGCGGACATCCAAAGCCCCGTTCCGGGCGGGAACGGGGGCAGGGTGTCGGCAAAGCCCGCGAGCCATGGAAGCAGAAACAGCGCTGGTCTGCATTTTGTCAGCACGGTTTTGCGGTCGTGGGCTTTATCAGCGCTCTGAGCCCCGTTCCGGGTGGGAACGGGGCCCTGCGTCGGTCAGATGGGTCAGGTCTCCGGCTCGGCCTTCTTGGCGCGGGTGCGGCGGGCGGGCTTTTTCTCCGCTTCGCCTGCCTCGGCCTTGGGCTTGGCCGTGCGGCGGGCAGCCGGCTTCTTTTCCGCCGCCTCTGCCGGGGCTTCCTCGGCCTTGGCGGCCTTTTTGCGCGCGGCGGGCTTCTTCTCCGCCGCATCTTCGACCTTGGCGGCCTTCTTGCGCGCGGCGGGCTTCTTTTCGCCCTCCTCGGTCTTAACGGCCTTCTTGCGCGCGGGCTTGGCCGGCTTGGCGGCGATCAGTTCCTCGTAGAGGGCGAGGTACTTCTTCGCGGATTCGTCCCAGCCGTAGCTGCCCTGCATGGCGCGGCGGGCCAGCATGTTCCAGACGTCCTTCTTCTCGTGGTAGATGCTCACGGCGCGCTCGATGACGTGGAGCATGTCGTGGGCGTTGTAGTTGAGGAAGCTGAAGCCGTTGCCCTCGCCGGTGTACTCGTTGTAGGAAAGCACCGTATCGCGCAAGCCGCCGGTCTCGCGGACGATGGGCAGCGTGCCGTAGCGCAGGGAGATGAGCTGCGAAAGGCCGCAGGGCTCGAACATGGAGGGCATGAGGTACATGTCCGCGCCGGCGTAGATGCGGTGGGACAGTTCGTGGTTCATCTGGAAGGTGGCTGAGAGCTGACCGGCGTACTTCCACTGCGCCCAGTTGAAGAGGTCCTCATACTTGCTCTCGCCCATGCCCAGCACGACCATCTGCGCGCCGGTGGACATGATCTCCGCAAGCACGCGCTCGACGAGGTCAAGGCCCTTCTGGGAGTTGAGGCGCGTGACCATGGCGATGATGGGCGCATCGGCGTTTTCGTGCAGGCCGAGCTGGCGCTGGAGGGCGATCTTGTCCCCGGCCTTTTTCTCAAAGGTATCGGCGGTGTAGTTGACGGCGATGGAGGGGTCGGTCTCCGGGTCGTACTCCACGGTGTCGATGCCGTTGAGGATGCCGGTGAGCGAATCGGCGCGGGCGCGGAGCAGACCGTCCAGACGCTCGCCGTAGTAGGCGGTCTGTATCTCCTGCGCGTAGGTGGGGCTGACGGTGGTGATGTGGTCGGCAAAGACGATGCCGCCCTTGATGAACGAACACATGCCGTAGAACTCAAGGCTGTCGGCGGTGTAGGCCAGTTCGCCGAGGGAGACCATCTCTTCGATGTCGTCGATCTGGAACAGGCCCTGATACTTGAGGTTGTGGATGGTGAAGACGGTCTTGACGTTCTTGTACTGCTCCAGTTTGCGGTACTGAATGTCCAGCATCGGCGGGATGAGGCCGGTCTGCCAGTCGTTGCAGTGGATGACGTCGGGCACAAAGTCGATCAGCGGCAGGCTCTCCAGCACGGCGCGGCAGAAGTAGGCGAAGCGCTCGCCTTCGTCGGCGCCGTAGCCGTAGATGTAGTTGCGGCCGAAGTACTGCTCGTTGTCGATGAAGTAGAAGGTGATCCCCTCATAGACGAGCTTTTCAATGCCCACATACTGCCTGCGCCAGCCGAGGTTGACGTAGAAAAACAGCACGTGTTCCATCTTCTCGCGCCACTTGGGTTCGATGGCGGAGTACATGGGCAGCATCACGCGCACATCCACCCCGAGGTCGCGCAGACGCTTGGGCAGAGCGCCCACCACGTCCGCCAGACCGCCGGTCTTGACAAACGGCACGCATTCGCTTGCGGCAAACAAAACTTTCATGTTGGGAAACCCCCTTTGCTGACTTTACAGTGTGACGTTCTTGCCGATGACAATCGGGTACTGCACCTGACCGATGAGGCGGCCATGGGCGCGGACGGTGACGTTCTTGTCGAGGATGACGTTTTCAAGCTCGACGCTGTCCTCGATCTCGCTGTCCTGCATGATGATGGCGTTTTTGACCGAGGCGTTGCGGCCGATGTGGACGCCGCGGAACAGCACGCAGTTTTCCACGCTGCCCTCGATGACGCAGCCGTCGGCGACGAGCGAGTTTTTCACGCTGTTGCCCTCGCGGTAGACGGCGGGCACATCGTCGCGCGTCTTGGTGTAGACGGGGCTTTTCTTGAACAGTTCCTGACGGACGTTGTAGTCCAGAAGGTCCATGTTGCAGCGGAAGTAGCTCTTGATGGTCTCGATGCGGCGGTAGTAGCCCTCAAACTCGTAGCCGTAGACCTTCAGGGAGCCTGACTTGATGGCGGGCTGGATCAGTTCGCGGTTGATGTCGTGTTCGCCGTGGGCGGCGGCGCCGTCCACCAGGTGCATCAGCAGCGTGCGCTTGATGAGCAGCACGTTCATGTACATGGTGTCGTAATTGGCGGCGTTGGGGTTGACCTCCATGTCGCTGATGCGGCCGTCCTTTTCCACGTTGAGGAAGGCGTGGGTGTGCTTGCCGGCGGAACTCAGTTCCATATCGCGGCGCACCTTGGTGTAGAGCAGGGTGATGTCCGCGTCGGTCTGCTCATGCTGGCGGATCATGGGCTCAAAGTTCATGTTGAAGACCATGTTGCTGTTGGTGAGCAGGGCAAGGCGCTGCTTGGAGCGGCGCAGATAATCGAAGTTGGCGCGCAGCGCGTCCAGAACGCCGAGGTATTCGCCGCCGGTCTCCTGCGTGACGAAGGGGGGCAGGAGGAACAGGCCGTTGTTGCGGGTGTGCAGGTCCCATTCCTTGCCGGAGCCGAGGTGGTCCATCAAAGAGCGGTAGTTGCGCTGCATGATGACGCCCACGTTGCGCACGCCGGAATTGACCATGCTGGAAAGGATGAAGTCCACCACGCGGTAGCGACCCGCGAGCGGCAGCGCCGCCACAGAGCGCTGGTTGGTCAGCTCCCGCAGGGACAGATCGTCCTTGTTGGTGTAGATGATGCCCATCACGTTCTTCATTTCGCGTCCGCCTCCCTCTTGGCAACTTCCTGCGCATCGACCTGCTCGCCCGCGCCCACGGAAAAGCCCGCAGGCAGGATGGTGTCCTGTCCGACGAGGGCGATGTCGCCATCGGCGGCGCCGACCGCGCAGTTTTCGCCGACGACGCAGTTCTCCGCCACGATGGCACGGCGGACGACCGCGCCGGCTTCGACGCGCGCATTGGGCATGATGACGCTGTCTTCCACGACGGCGCCCCTGGCGATCTCCACGCCGTAGAACAGCACGCTGTTTTTCACCGTGCCGTCCACTTCGCAGCCCTCGGCGATCATGCTGCCCTCCACCTCGGCGTCGTCGCCGATGAAGTGCGGCGGCAGCACCGGGCTGCGCGCGTACACCGGCCAGCGACTGTCGTTTAAGTCGAACTCGGGCGGGATCTTCAGAAGGTCCATGTTCGCCTCCCAGAGGCTGGCGATGGTGCCCACGTCCTTCCAATAGCCCTGGAAGGAATAGGCCTTTAAGCAGCGCTTGTCCTCCAGCATGGCGGGAATGATGTTTTTGCCAAAGTCGTTTTTGGAGGCGGCGTTGGCCGCGTCCTTGTCCAGATACTGTTTCAGCACCGACCACGTGAACACGTATACGCCCATGCTGGCCAGATTGCTCTTGGGGTTCTTGGGCTTTTCCTCAAATTCGAGGATGGTGCTTTCCGCATCCACGTTCATGATGCCGAACGAGGGCGCGACTTCCCACGGCACGGGGCGGACGGCGATGGTGATGTCGGCCTTGGAGTCG
Source organism: Candidatus Pullichristensenella excrementipullorum (assembly GCA_018713365.1). Classification (GTDB taxonomy): domain Bacteria; phylum Bacillota; class Clostridia; order Christensenellales; family Aristaeellaceae; genus Pullichristensenella; species Pullichristensenella excrementipullorum. The sequence continues at coordinate 76,368 of DVOU01000028.1, read as the reverse complement.
ATGTGGGCGGCGAGCATCTTGTTGTAGTCCATCTTGTAGATATGGTCGCCGGAGAGGATGAGTACATAGTCCGGGTCATACTGCTCGATGAAGCTGACGTTCTGGTAGATGGCGTTGGCCGTGCCCCGGTACCACTCGCCGCTCTTGGCCTTCATGTACGGCGGCAGCACGAACACGCCGCCATCGAGCAGGTCCAGCCCCCAGGGCTGACCCGAGCCGATGTAGCGGTTCAGCTCCAGAGGCTGATACTGCGTAAGCACGCCGACCACATCGATGCCGGAGTTCGCGCAGTTGGAAAGGGGAAAGTCGATGATGCGATACTTGCCGCCAAAGGGAACCGCCGGTTTGGCGACCACCTTGGTGAGCAAGCCCAGACGGCTTCCCTGTCCACCCGCGAGCAACATGGCGATGCACCGTTTCTTTCTCATGTCGTCCATCCCTGCCTTTATATGATGAAATATTGGAAATAAGAAGTACAATAACTTACACATAACATTATAACGCAAAATCAAAACAAATACCATATGCGCAATGGAAAAAAATGTGGCGTTTTTTTGGATGAGATGGAAAATTTCGGGAAAGTTTTTTCGTGAAGGGGGAAATTTTCCCGAAACGGCGGTTTTGCAGCGCTTTAAGGCGCTGTCTGGCAGGGCGAATAGCGACAAAAAGCGCGCGGCGGGCGCATGTCCCACCGCGCGGCCGTATATTTATGCGTTCAGCACGCTCTCCAGCGCGTCGGCGAGGCGGGCAAGGCCCTCCAGCGGCACGGCTTCGCCGCGCACGCGCTCGGGAAGGCCGGCGCGCTCGATGGCCTGCGCGGCGGCTTCGGCGGAGAGGGAAAAGGCGGCGCGCAGGTTGTTTTGCAGCGTCTTGCGGCGCATGGCAAAGGCGGCGGCAAGCACGCGCAAAAAGAGCGCTTCGTCGTTGGGGCGCACGGGGCGCTCATCGTAGAGGTCGATGCGCAAAAAGGCGCTGACCACGTGGGGGCTGGGCTCGAACGCCTCGGGCGGTATCTCTTCCAATATATGCGGCTCGCCGAAATAGCGCACCAGCGCGGCGAGGTGGCACCACTGTTTGTCGCCGGGCAGACTCGTCATGCGCTCAGCGGCCTCCTTCTGCACCATCACGGCGATGCTTTCATAGCCCGCGCCGCGCAAAAGCAGGCGCGTGACCACGTCGGCGGTGATGTAGTAGGGCAGGTTGGCCACCACGCGCGCGCCGGGAGCGGTGAGGGCGGCAAGGTCGGTTTTCAGCGCGTCGGCGTAGAGGACGCGGGCGTTTTCGCAGCCCTCGAGCATGGCGGAAAGCACCGGCTCCAATCGCCTGTCCAGCTCTACGGCGGTGACGGAGCGGGCGCGGCGCGAAAGCAGGCAGGTCATCAGGCCGGGGCCGGGGCCGATCTCCAGCACCTCGTCCTCCCCCGTGACGCCGGAAAGGTCGATGAGGTGGGAAAGCAGGTTTTCATCCAGCAGAAAGTTCTGCCCCAGCGCGTGGGCGGTCTGAAAGCCGTGTTTTTCCAGCAAAACCCGCGCGCGCAGGCCGGGGGAAATGTCGTTCATGGAAGCCTCCTTGTCGCTTTTGAGGCGCAAAAGAGCCGGCGCGCGGCCGGCTCCCTGCAAAGGTGATCACATTTCTTCTTCCGCCGCGCGGCGGGTGGCCCTGGCGGCGATGCGGCGCACGTTTTCCGCCATGTCCAGATAGACGCTCGCCGAGGCCAGCAGCACCAGGGCAAAGATGGTCATTACCACCATGATGGCGATGCCCGCGCCCGTGCCGGCCACGGTGAAGTAGAAGGTCACGCTGTTGGGGTCGTTCATGAGCTGGCCGGTGGCCGTCTGCGTGGCGTCCGATGCGCCCATGATCGTGATGCCCAGGATGATGCCGCCGAGGAAGATCAGCACCGCCAGCACCCAGACGATGATGCGCATCAGGCGGATCCAGCCCTTGCCCCTTGCTCCTCTCCTTGCCATGTTTCTTCTCCTTTCTCCTTTTCAAGGCCCCGCAGTTTCCGCAGCGAACCCGCCGGGACTATTTCGTGCCGAAGAGACGGTCGCCCGCGTCGCCGAGGCCGGGGACGATGTACTTGTGTTCGTTGAGGTGGTCGTCGATGGCGGCGATGTAGAGATCGACGTCGGGATGCGCCTTTTGCAGCGCCTCCACGCCCTCCGGGCAGCCCACCAGACAGACCAGCTTAATGGTGTTGCAGCCGTGCTTTTTGAGGATGTCGATGGCGGCGATGGAGGAGCCGCCCGTGGCCAGCATCGGGTCCAGCACCAGCATCTCGCGCTCGCCCACGTCCGGCGGCAGCTTGCAGTAGTATTCCACCGGCAGGTGGGTCTCCGGGTCGCGGTAGAGGCCGATATGGCCGACCTTGGCTGCGGGCACGAGGTTGGTCACGCCGTCCACCATGCCAAGGCCCGCGCGCAAAATCGGCACGATGCCCAGCTTTTTGCCGGCAAGCACGTGGGTCTTGCACGGGGCGACGGGGGTCTCGATCTCGATCTCCTTGAGGGGCAGATCGCGCGTGACCTCATAGGCCATCAGCATGCCGATCTCCTCAAGGAGCTGGCGAAAGTCCTTGGTGCCACATTTTTTGTTGCGCATCAGAGAGAGTTTGTGCTGTACCAGCGGATGGTCCACCACGACGACTTTGCCCATCTGTACATCCTCCTTGGCGGCGGGCATGAAAAGGCGGCGGGACGAGCAGCTGCGTCCCGCCGCATCCGGCTCGCCTGTTTTTCCCATTATACCCGATTTTCCCGCAATGGGCAATAGGCGCGCCACAAAAAATCCACAAATACGCGCTTATACGCCGCTCTGGCGCAGAAATTCCACCAGCATTTTCTTCGCGCCCTCGCAGTCGGCAAGGGAAACGGTCTCGCAGGCGGAGTGGACGTAGCGGCAGGCGATGGAGATGGTGCCCGCCAGCACGCCCGCGCGCGCGCCCTGCATGGCGCCCGCGTCGTTGCCGCCGGCGGAAAGCACCTCGCGCTGCGTCCTGACGCCAACGCGCTGTGCGGCCTCTTCCAGCCCCTTCACCACGCGCGGCGAGCAGACCAGAGAGCTGTCGCGCACCTTGACGCAGGGGCCTTCCCCGGCTTTGACGGCGATCTTCGGGCCCTTGGGGGTGTCGCCGGAAAGGGTCACGTCCAGCGCCACGCCGATCTGCGGATCGACGCCGTAGGCCGCCGCGCGCGCGCCGCGCAGGCCAAGTTCCTCCTGCACGCTGAAGACAAAGGCCACTTCGTTTTCGCATTCGCCCAGTTCCTTCATGGCCTCCAGGGCGATGGCGCAGCCGACGCGGTCGTCCATGGCGGGGGCGGCGATCATGCCGTTGGCCAGTTCAAAGGCGTCCGGGGCGTAGACGGCCACGTCGCCGAGGGCGACCATGTTGAGGGCGTCCTCGCGGTCCTTGGCGCCGATGTCGATAAAGAGGTCGGACATTTTGTTGTCGTCGGCGGAGAAGCGCTCGGTCTCGTTGGAGACGATGCCGTTGACGCCGTTTGCGAAGACGACGTGGCGGTTCAAAGAGGCGCGCTTGCTGATGCCGCCGGCGTTGTGGACGCGCAGAAAGCCATGCTCGTCGGCGTCCAGCACCACGAAGCCGATGTGGTCCATGTGCGCGCAGACCATGATGCGCCTGCCGTTCTCCTTGCCGGCGCGGACGCAGATGAGGTTGCCCAGCGCGTCTGTGCGCATCTCGTCGCAGTACGGGCGGGCCAGTTCGGCGATGGCCTCGCGGACGGCATCCTCGCGGCCGGAGCCGCCGTAGGTGTTCAAAAGCGTAAAGAGCGTCTCTTTCATCTTACTGCCTCCTCAGATAGCTGTCGGCAAGGCGGTACTGCGCCTCGATGTCGGAAAAGGCGGCCACGCTGGCGCCGGAATGGATGTTGCGGCAGGGCACGCTGAGTACGCCCGTGGGCACGCCCTCGCGGGAGAGCTGGATGGCCCCCGCGTCGTTGCCGCCGCTGACGGACTGCTTGAACTGCCATGCGATGCCCTCATCCTCGGCCGCGTCGCGCAGCTTCTGCCACACGGGGCGGCTGGAAACGCTGGCCCTGTCCATAAAGGAGATGGCCACGCCCGCGCCCACGCGGCAGACGCGCAGGTGGGAAGGCACGTCGCCCAGATCGTTGGAGGTGGTGCCCTCGAGGACGATGGCCTCGTCCGCCTGGACATTGTGGCCGACGCAGGCCGCGCCGCGCAGGCCGATCTCCTCCTGCACGGTGAAGGCGCAGGTGATGTCGCAGGGGTAGTCGTTTTCCAGAAGGCTCATCAGCGTCATGCAGCCCACGCGGTCGTCGAGCGCCTTGGCTTTGACAAGGCCCGTGCCGAACTCGCGCCAGTCGGAGCGGAAGGAAACGTAGTCGCCGACGCTGACCAGTTTTTCCGCCTCTTCCTTCGTGGAAGCGCCGATGTCGATGTAGAGGTCTTCATGCTTCAAAACCTTTTCAAACTCGGCGCGGGTCTGCAGGTGGATGGCCTTGGCGCCGATGACGCCGGGCACTTCCTTCTCCCCCACCAGCACGGGCTTGGAGACGACCACGCGGGCGTCGATGCCGCCCACCGGCTCGTAGCTCAAAAGGCCGTTGTCGTTGATGCCCAGCACCATGAAGCCCACTTCGTCCATGTGGGCGGCGAGGAGGACGTGCTTTTTGCCCTCCGTGCCCTTTTTACAGGCCATGAGGTTGCCGATGGGGTCTACCCAGATGCGGTCGGCATGCCGCTCGATGTGGCTTTTGATAAAATCGCGCACGCGGCCCTCGTCGCCGCTGACGCCGCGCAGCAGGCAAAGCTCCTTCAGAACCATGAAAATCCCTCCCATTCCCGGGCGATCTTTTCGATCACCAGCGCGATGAGGCGGCCCGTTTCCCGCACGGTGTCGAGCTTCAAAAGCTCCACGGAGGTGTGCATGTATTTGAGCGGGATGGACAGAAGCAGCGACGGCACGCCCCCGGCGGCGGTCTGCGTCTCGCAGGCGTCGGTGGCGGTGACGCCGGTGCAGACCTCCATGACGGTATCCACGCCGTTCTCCTTGGCCGTCTCCACGGCGATCTTCTCCAATTTCGGCTGGATGTTGGGGCCGTGGGCGATGGTCACTTTGTTTACGGGATAGGCCTCCCACTTGCCGGTGCCCGGGCCTTCGCCGTGGGTGACGTCGATGACGATGGCGAGGTCGGGCTTCAAGCGGAACGTGGCCGACTTCGCGCCCACGGAGCCGATCTCCTCCTGCGTGGTGGAGACAAAATACGTCTCGGCGGGGACGCTGCGCTGCGAGAGCAGTTCCGCGGCCACGAGCATCGCCGCCACGCTGGCGCGGTCGTCCATGGTCTTGCCGGCCATGCAGCCGTTGGCAAGGCGCAGAGAGGGCGCGAGCATGACCACCATGTCGCCCACGCGCACGCGGGAGCGCACGTCCTCGGGCGCGTAGCCCACGTCCACGTAGAGGTCTTCGAGCTTGAGGGCCTTTTCGCGGTCCTTTTCGGTGAGCAACTGCGGCGGCTTGGCGCCGATGACGCCGTAGAGGGGGCCGGAGGCCGTCTGCACGCTGACCTCCATGCCGGGGAGGATGCGCGGGTCCACCCCGCCGTTTTTGAAGATGCGCAGGCTGCCGTCGTCCTCGATCTTGCTGACGACGAGGCCGATCTCGTCCTGATGGGCGCAGACGATAATGCGCGGGCCATTCCCCTGCGCGCCGACGCGGGCGTAGAGGTTTTCCAGATCGTCGGTGAACACCTCGTCGGCCAGGGGGCGGAACCATTCGGCGATGCGGCCGTTCACGCCCGCCTCATAGCCCGGCACGCCGGGCAGCGCCGTCACTTCGGCGATGAACCGGGCGATGTTTTCGATATTCAAAGCGTATCCCTCCTTTGCTGCTGGGCATAGGGCACGGCGGGGCGCACCACGGCGGCGCCGCGCTCCTTGTCAAAATGGTCGAGTACGAGCAGCGAGCGCGCACCCTCCACGAGCTTCTGTTCCGGCAGGCGCGTGGCGATCATCACACCCACGCCCACCACGTCGGCCTGAAATTCGCGCATCATGTCCACCATGCCCTGCAGGGTGCCGCCGCCCTTCATGAAATCGTCGATGATGAGGGCGCGCTGGCCGGCGCGCACGGCGCGGCGGGCGAGGGCCATGGTCTCGATGCGGTCGCCGCCGGAGACGTAGTTGATCTTCACCGCCGAACCCTCGTAGGCGCGGCTGTCGCGGCGGGCGATGACCAGCGGCACGCCCAGCGCGCGCGCCGTCATCAGGGCGATGGGGATGCCCTTGGTCTCCATGGTCAGCACGAGGTCCGGCTGGCGGTCGTAGTACTGCGTGGCCAGGATCTCGCCGATCAATTGCGCGGTGTCCGGCTCGCTGGTGACGTCCGAGGTATAGAGAAAGCCGCCCGGCAGCATCCTGCCCGGCTCCTCGAGGCGCTCGGCAAGCTGTGCGAGGGCGCGCGCGGCGCGCTCCCTGCTGACGATGGGGCGAAAGCGCGCCCCGCCGGCAGCCCCGGCCACGGTTTCCAGTTTTCCGAGGTCAAAGCGGCGGAAGGACTCGGAAACGAGGTCTATATCCTCGCTGACGGTCGATTTGGCGGCGTCGAACAGCGCGCAGAACTGTCCCAGCGTGTGGATGCGGTTGGGCGCGTCGGTAAGCAGGCGCGCGATGGCGCTGAGGCGTTCATTTCGCTTGATCTTGTCCACGAAAGGCCCTCCATTTCCGAATATCATGCGTGTCGCATTCCATTATAGTTCGTATCGCGCGGTTTTTCCATCGTTTTTGTACGGGTTTTTCGCCATATCCGAAATTTTAACTTTGCTCTGCGCGCATTTTGGTCTATAATGTAGTGAACAAAGCCCCCCTGCGGGCCGGAGGTGGACGGGATGACGCAGATAGGCGATGTGAAGCGCGTACACATGATCGGCGTGGGCGGCAGCTCCATGTCGGGGCTGGCGGGCCTTCTCAAGGACGAGGGCTACGAGGTCTCCGGCTCGGACCGCACCCGCTCGCACAAAACCGAAGCGCTGGAAGCGCATGGCGTGAAGGTGCTTATCGGCCACAAGCCGGAAAACGTGCGCGGCGCGCAGCTGGTCATTTATTCCGCCGCCATCGCCCCGGACAACCCCGAGCGCGCCGAGGCTGCGCGGCTGGGCATACCGCAAATGGAGCGCTGCGACCTCATCGGGCAATTGATGAAGGGCAGCAAGTGCGCCATCGCCGTCAGCGGCACGCACGGCAAGACCACCACCACCTCGATGCTGGCGCAGGTGTTTTTGACCGCCGGGCGCGACCCGAGCGTACACATCGGCGGGGAACTGGACTATCTGGGCGGCTCCACGCGGCGCGGCAGGGATGAGTTCATCCTCGAGGCCTGCGAGTACAACCGCAGTTTTCTGCACTTCTACCCCACCATGGCGGTCATCCTCAACATCGACGAGGACCATCTGGACTGCTACAAGGATATAGACGACATCGAAGCGACGTTTTTGCAGTTCGCGCGCCTGGCGAAGTCCATCGTCGGCTGGGGCGACGACGTGCGCGTAAAGCGCGTCATCGCGCAGAGCGGCCTTCCCCACATCACCTACGGGCTGGGCGGGGAAAACACGCTGCGACCGGAAGGGCTTTCCTACGACGAACACGGTCGCGCCCGCTTCACCGCCCTCTGGAAGGGCGAGCCCATCGGCGAATTTTCGCTGGGCGTGCCCGGGGAGGCCAACATGCTCGACGCGCTGGCCGCCATCGCCGTGGCGCAGTTGCGCGATCTGCCGATGGAGGCCGTTTCCGAGGCGCTGCACAACTTCCGCGGCGCGCACCGGCGCAACGAACTGACCAGCGTCACCGACGGCGTGAAGGTGTATACCGACTACGGCCACAACCCCGCCGAGATCAAATCGGCGCTGGACATCGCCGCCATGGAGCCGCACAAGACCCTCTGGGCTGTGTGGCAGCCGCACACCTATTCGCGCACCAAAACGCTGTTTGACCAGTTTTTGACGACGTTTGACAAGGCCGACAAGCTGCTGGTGACAGACATCTGCGCCGCGCGGGAGAAGGACCCGGGCGACATACGCTCGGAGATGCTCATCGGCCCTTTGCGCGAGCGCGGCGTGGACGCGGTACTTACCCCCACCTTCGACGACGCCGAAGCCTATCTGCGCGCCCACTGGCAGGCGGGCGACGTGGTCATCACCCACGGCTGCGGGGACATCGACCTGCTCAACGAGCAGATCGCCCTGCATGGAGATACAGCGCCGGAAACTTAGCCCGGCGCGGGGCGGCCCGGCCGCCCAGGGTGTTGCGTCTTGCGCGGATCTTCGCGGGACGATATACGCCATTCGCCGTCCGGCTCGGGCGGCAGATCAGACAAAGGAGGAATTTCCCCATGAACGAGAACATCAAAGCCATCGCCATACGAATATGCGACCTGCGCGAGATTATGGGCTACACCCAGCAGGAGGTCGCCGAGCGCTCGGGCGTTCCGCTCGAGGATTACATCGCTTACGAGGCGGGCGAAAGGGATTTCTCCTTCAGCCACCTGTTCAACATCGCATCGACGCTGGGTGTAGATATTTCTGACCTCCTCACCGGCGAAAGCCCGAAACTCAAGGGCTACATCCTCACCCGCGCGGGCAAGGGGCTGGCGTTCGACCGCCGCAAGGCCTATCACTACGAACACCTGGCCTATAACTTCCGCGACAAGAAGGCGGAGCCGTTCATCGTCACCGTGGAATACGACCCCACGGGCGCGCCCAAGACCGCGCACGACCATGAGGGGCAGGAGTTCGACTACGTACTCACCGGCCACATGAAGATCGTGCTGGCGGGCAACGAGGTCTATCTCGGCCCGGGCGACTCCATCTATTACGATTCGTCCATCCCCCACGCCATGTACGCCATCGAAGCGGACTGCCGCTTCATCGCCGTGGTCATCAAATAACCGGAGGTCAAACACACCATGACGCTCTACCAGCGCTTTTTGAGGAAGCCGGAATTCGGCTCCTATGAGGACTTTCTGCACAATTTCCGCATCAACGTTCCCGAGAACTTCAACTTTGCCTACGACGTGCTTGACGTCATCGCCGAGGAAGAGCCGGAAAAGCGCGCCCTGCAGTGGGCGCACATGGACGGCCGCGAACGCGCCTTCACCTTTGCCGAGATCTCCCGCCTCTCCAAGCAGGCGGCCAATCTCTTTGTCCGTCTGGGCATCCAGAAGGGCGACAAGGTGATGCTCGTTCTGCGCCGGCACTACACCTTCTGGATCGCCATCATGGCCCTGTGCCGCATCGGCGCGGTGGCTGTGCCCGCGACGCATCTTTTGACCAAAAAGGACATCGTCTACCGCGCCAACTGCGCCGGCATCAAGATGGTGGTCACCTCCGCGGAGGGCTGCTTCGCCGCCAGCTGCGAGGAGGCCATGCCTGAGTGTCCGACGGTGGAAAAGCTGCTCATCGTCGATGGCGCGCGCGAGGGCTGGCTGGACTTTGAGGGCCTGCTTGCTCAGGAATCCGATGAGTTCCCCCGCCCGGCGGAGCCGCTCAGGCACGACGACATCATGCTTCTGTACTTCACCTCCGGCACCTCCGGCATGCCCAAGATGGTCGGCCACAATTTCGACTACCCCCTGGGGCATATCCAGACGGCGGTGTTCTGGCATCAGTGCGTCGACGGCGGTTTGCATCTCACCGTTTCGGAGACCGGCTGGATGAAGTCCGTGTGGGGCAAGCTCTACGGCCAGTGGCTGGCCGGCTCGGCCATCATGGTCTACGATTTTGAGAAGTTCGTGCCCAAGGACATGCTGGCGGTGCTGGAAAAGTACAAGGTGACCACCTTCTGCGCGCCGCCGACCATCTACCGCTTCATGATCCTCGAAGACATGTCCAAGTACGACCTTTCTTCCATTCAGCACTGCACCACGGCGGGCGAGCCGCTCAACCCCGAGGTGTTTGAAAAGTGGAAGGAGCTGACCGGGCACGAGCTGCGCGAGATCTTCGGGCAGACGGAGCTTTGCGTCACCGTGGGCACCTTCCCGTGGATGAAGGTCTGCCCCGGCTCCATGGGCAAGCCCTCGCCGCAGTTCGACGTGGACATCGTCGATGAGGACGGCAAGAGCTGCGCCGCCGGTCAGGTGGGCGAGATCGTGGTGCGCACGCAGTACGAGACGCCCGTGGGCATGTTCCTCGGCTACTACCGCGATGAGGAAGGCACCAAGGCTGTCTGGCACGACGGCATGTACCACACGCGCGACCTCGCCTGGCGCGATGAGTGGGGCTATTACTGGTACGTGGGCCGCGCCGACGACGTCATCAAGTCCTCCGGCTACCGCATCGGGCCGTTCGAGGTGGAGAGCGCGCTGATGGAACACGACGCCGTGGTGGAGACCGCCATCACCGGCGTTCCCGACCCGGTGCGCGGCCAGATCGTCAAGGCCACCATCGTGCTGAAAAAGGGCTACGAGCCGAGCGAGGAACTGAAAAAGGAGCTGCAGAACCACGTCAAGAAGCTGACCGCGCCGTACAAGTATCCGCGCGTCATCGAATTTGTGGACGAACTTCCCAAGACCATTTCCGGCAAGATCCGCCGCGTGGAACTGCGCGAGCGCGACAGCCAGAAGGCCAATCACTGACGCATACCGCGCGCCCCGTCCGTGTCCTGCGGGCGGGGCGCGCCTTCAAAGGAGCAAAAGAGCATGGACTGGCAGTTTTCCCGGCGCGCGCTGCGCTTTCAGCCCAACATCTTCAACGTCCTCAAAGACCTGAAAGGGGAGCGGCTTGCGCGCGGCGAATGGGTGTGCGACCTTTCCGTGGGCACGCCAGACTTTCCCGTGGCCGAACATATCCGCGCGGCGGCCGCGCAGGCGGCGCTCGACCCGGAAAACTACAAGTACTCGCTGGGCGACCTGCCGGAGCTTACGCAGGCGGTGCAGCGCTGGTACGCGCGGCGCTACGGCGTCACGCTGGCGGAAAATGAAGTGATGAGCGTCTACGGCTCGCAGGAGGGCATCGCCCACATCGCCATGACGCTGTGCGACCCCGGCGACATCGTGCTTGTGCCCGACCCCTGCTACCCCATCTTCGCCATCGGTCCCTCGCTGTGCGGCGCTGAGGTGGCCTATTACCCGCTGGACGAGGAGAGCGGCTATCTGCCAGACCTTGCCGCTATCGACGAAGAAATTGCGCGCCGGGCGAAGATGATGATCGTCTCCTTCCCCGCCAATCCCGTGGGCGCGGTGGCTCCGCGCGCCTTTTACGACGATCTGGTGGCCTTCGCGCGCAAATACAACATCTGCATCGTCCACGACAACGCCTATTCGGAGATCGTCTTTGACGGCAACGAGGGCATATCGTTTTTGAGCGTGCCCGGGGCCATGGAGGTGGGCGTGGAGTTCAATTCCCTCTCCAAGACCTACAACCTCACCGGCGCGCGGCTGTCGTTTTTGCTTGGCAACAGGGCCATCCTCGAGCGCTTCCGCGCTTTGCGCACGCAGATCGACTACGGCCTGTTCTACGTGGCGCAGCGCGCCGCCATCGCCGCCCTCGACGGGCCGCAGGAGGGCGTCGTGCGTCAGCGCGCGGAATACCAGCGCCGCCGCGACGCGCTCTGCCACAGCTTCACCGCCGCCGGGTGGGAAGTGCCCGACGCCAGGGGGACGATGTTCGTCTGGGCGAAGACCCCGCGCGGCTGGGAGGACGACGAGGCCTTCGTCACCGAACTGTTTGCGCGCACCGGCATCCTCGCAACGCCCGGCAGCGCCTTTGCCTCGCGCGGAAAAGGCCATGTGCGCTTTGCGCTGGTGCGCCCGGCGGAGGAATTGGCCGATTGCGCCGCGCGGCTTAAGGCAAGCGGCTTTCCCGGATGATTTGACGGGCGGCGCAAAAGATGGTACAATATTCGCAGCAATTATCCCGGGAGGAACGCATTTTGAAACGCATTTGCACGGCGCTTTTGGCGCTTATGCTGCTGCTGGGCGGCGCGGTGGCGGAGGAGGACATCTTCGCCGTCAACATCTCGCCCACGCCCACGGTGGAGGCCACGCCCGGCGTGCCCTCGCTGCGGCTGGGCATCTCCGAATACACCTACGCCGTTTGGGAAAACACCACGCTGGGCGTGCGCTTTGCCTACCCTTCGCACTGGGAACAGACGCCGGGGCGGCGCAGCATCTGCTACGAGGAGCCGGTCGGCGAGGGCGAAGTGCCCGCGCGCATGGTCGTCTCCGTCAAGCAGCTGGACGACCGCGCCGACGAGGACGAGATGACCAGTCAGCTCTCGCAGCTGGTCTACGCCATCTTCTCCCAGTTCGACAGCTATGAGATCGGCAACCTCATCACCGACGTACCCTTTATGGGCAAGACCGCCTATTCCACCATCTACCGTGGCTACAAGGGCGACGACGTCATTCAGGGCACGGTCATCATGGCCAATGTCGGCACGAAGATCTACGCCTTCCACTTCTCCTGCGCCGCCGACGATTACGACGATATGGAGACGGTGATGTACTACCTGCGCACGCATGTGGAGGCCAAGAACAGCTAGCGCGCCCGCGCAAGAGGCCCCGGACGACCGCTATGCGGCGTGCGGGGCTTTTGTCTGCCTTGGATGAAAACGGAGCGGGGCCGGCGCGGCGGGCGGCGGTCATCCCGGTTCCCCCTCCACCTTGCGCGCCTGCCGGCCGGGCGGCCCGCTCCTCACCGGTCGCCCGGTGTGATCAGCAGTATAGCAGATGTGCGTCGCAAAGCAAGGCAAAGGCGTCAGGATATGCGTCCGCGGCGCTGCGGCGTCGTTTGCGGCGTCTCAAAGCGCAAGCGCGTCTCCCAAATTGCGGGGAGACGCGCTTGTTTCTTCTGGAGCGTTCAGGACAGCGCCCGGGCGGCGCGTTTGGCCGCCTGCATGGCTTGCACCTCGCGCTGGCGCTCCAGCAGGATGACCAGGCGCGGGCGGTTGTAGCGCTGGATGAGGATGAAGGGCAGGTTGCCGAAGAGATCGTAGAGCAGCATGCAGATCCAGTTCCAGCCGCGGGGCAGCAGCACGAGGAACACGGGGCTCAAGAGGATGAGTACCACGTGGACAAGTTCCGCCACGCAGGTCTCGCGGATGAGGCCCTCGACGTGTTCCGGGCTGCGCATGACGCCGATCTTCTTGCGGAAGGTGTGCGGTATATAGCGGCTCATGTCCGGCACCTTGTCCTTCCAGCGGTTGATGCCCAGTTTCAAATACACATCGCCATTGCGCTCCCACGCGTGGCAGGCGTAGGGAAAGGCGCGATAGTCGAAGTTCTTGCGCGGCATCATTTCGCCGATGAGGAAGCAGAGCAGGCCCATCACCAGACAAATGATGCCGAAGCGCACGATGAGGCCGAAAAAGGCGGGTATCTGCGACAGCAAGCGGGAAAACATCCAAGACCTCCTTATCGGGGGCGTAGAAAAAGCCATTCTGGCTTCAGAAGCAGTTCTATCATTATAGCAAGTGTGGGGCGGGAATGCAACGGATATTTGGTCGAGCGCAGATTAAAAAACGGCGAGAACAACAAAAGCGCCGCCCCCGGGTGGGGAGACGGCGCTTGCTTTGAAGGGTTTACTTGGCGTCGCCGGTGCGCGCGTAGTGCGGCAGCAGCTTCGGCGATTCCTCGGTCGGCTCGATGCCGGCGGCCTTCATCTCGGCCATGAACTTGTTCACATGCTCGAGCGTGGGCTTGCCCAGATGCACGTCCTTGCTGGCCTTGGCGGCGGAGATGCCGGCCTGACGGCCAAAGACGATGACGTCCAGCAGGGAGTTGCCCATCAGGCGGTTGCGGCCATGGATGCCGCCGACGGCCTCGCCGGCCACGAAGAGGCCGGGGATGCAGCTCTCGCACTCGTCATTGACGCGCAGGCCGCCGTTCTGGTAGTGCAGCGTCGGGTAGACGAGGATCGGCACCTTGCGCATGTCGATGCCGTACTTGAGGAACATGCGCAGCATGGCGGGCAGGCGCTTTTCCAGCGTGCCTTCGCCGTGGATCATGTCGATCATCGGCGTATCGAGCCACACGGCCTGGCCTTCGGGCGTGGTCACGCCCTTGCCGCGGGATTTGCACTCGCGGATGATGGAGGCGGCGGACACGTCGCGGGTCTCCAGCGGGTGCATGAAGGCTTCGCCCTCGGCGTTGATGAGCATGGCGCCCATGGAACGCACCTTTTCCGTGACCAGCGCGCCGTAGATCTGCAGCGGATAGGCCGCGCCGGTGGGATGGTACTGGAGGGTGTCGGCGTAGAGGAGCGGCACGCCCGCGCGATAGCCGAGGATGAGGCCGTCGGCGGTGGCGCCGTAGTGGTTGGAGGTGGGGAAGCCCTGATAGTGCAGGCGTCCCGCGCCGCCGGTGGAGATGATGACGGTCTTGGCGCGGGCGATGAGGTGGCGGCCCGTTTCCATGTTGAGCAGCACCGCGCCGGCGGCGTGGCCGTTTTCATCGAGGATCAGCTCGATGGCGGCGGTGAAGTCCACCACCGGGATCTCGCGGTTCCAGACCTCGTCGCGCAGGGTGCGCATGATCTCCGCGCCGGAGTAGTCCGCCGCCGCGTGCATGCGCTTGCGGGAGGTGCCGCCGCCGTGGGTGGTAATCATGGTGCCATCCTCGGCCTTGTCAAACTCCACGCCCAGTTCGTTGAGCCACTTGACCGCGCCGGGGCCATCCATGACCAGCTTGCGCAGAAGCTCGGGCACGGCCGCGTAGTGGCCGCCGCCAAAGGCGTCGAGGTAGTGCTGGGCGGGCGAATCGTTGGCCTTGTCGGCGGCCTGGATGCCGCCCTCGGCCATCATGGTGTTGGCGTCGCCGATGCGCAGCTTGGTGACGATCATTACGTTGGCGCCGTTCTCGTGCGCCATGACCGCCGCGGAGGAGCCCGCGCCGCCGCCGCCGATGACGAGCACGTCCACATCGTAATCGGGATGCTCAAGGTCGAGGTCGAGGCCAGAAACGCGGCTCTTGCCCTCCAGCAGCGCGCGCAGCTCGACGGGCACCTTGTCGCCCTTGTTGACGCCCACGCGCAGCGTATCGAAGCCTACGTCGCGGTAGTCCGGGTGAAATTCCTTCAAAAGCGCGTCCTTTTCCTCGGCGCTCATGCGGCGCGGCTCCACCCCGATGCGCGAAGCGCGGGTGGCTTCCACCTTTTTAATGGATGCGAGCATGTCCTGAGAATACATTGGTCAAGCCCCCTTACTTCTCGATTTCGCGGTTGTTGTAGAGCTCTTTGATCTCGTCGATCGGCTTCTGCATGATGTCCTCGATGAGGGCGTTGAACTCGCCTTCCTCGATGGCCTTGACGCGCTCGGTGAGGTGCTTGGCCTCGGGCGCGATGTACTTGCCGTTCAGGCGGCGGGCCAGCAGAGCCACCTGCGGGTGGGAGATGCCGGCCGGGCAGCGGGAGGAGCAGATGCCGCACATCACGCAGTCAAAGGACTCCTCGGCGCACTTCTTGAACTCGCCGCGCTGGGCGTAGGCGATGTACTGCATGACGTTGAGGCTCTGCGGGCAGGCCTTGGTGCAGGCGTTGCAGCCGATGCAGCTGTAGATCTCCGGGTAGAGCTGCATCATGATCTGCTCCTGCGGGCGCACCTTCTCGATGTCGTAGACCTGCTTGACCAGGGGGAAGTACGGCAGCGTGGCCACGTACATGTTCTCCTCCACCTTGGTGGAGCAGGCCAGGCACATCTTCAGCTCCGAGGAGCCCTTGACGCGGTAGACGGTGGCGCAGGCGCCGCAGAAGCCGTTGCGGCAGCCGCAGCCGCGCTTGAGTTCGTAGCCCGCGTATTCCAGAGCGCCCATGATGGTCAGGCTCTCCGGCACTTCGTATTTCTTGCCCATCAAATAGACCGTAATCATTTTATCAGCCATGGTTCAGCCCTCCATCAGTATTCGTCCGGCAGCTCGTCGAGCTGGTCAAAGCGGAAGACGGGGCCGTCCTTGCAGACGTACTTGGAGCCGATGTTGCACCGGCCGCACTTGCCCACGCCGCACTTCATGCGAAGCTCCATCGTGGTGTAGACCTGCGTCTTTTCAAAGCCCAATTCGCCCAGCGCCTGCAGGACGAACTTGATCATAATCGGCGGGCCGCAGACCAGCACCGTCTTGTTCGGGTCAAAGCCCAGCTCCTTGACATAGGTGGGAACGAAGGCGACGTGGCCGTCCCAGCCCTCCTGCGGGCGGTCGATGGTCAGGTGCACGTCCACATTCGGGGCCTTCATCCACACATCGCGGATGATGTCTATGTCCACAAGGTCGTCCTTGGAGCGGGAGCCGTAGACGATGTCGATGTGGCCGTAGTCCTCGCGGTTGGCCAGCATGTATTCGATCACGCTGCGCAAAGGCGCAAGGCCGATGCCGCCGGCGATGAACAGAAGGTCCTTGCCCTTGAGCTCCGTGGTCACGGGGAAGCCGTTTCCGTAGGGGCCGCGCACGGTGATCTGCTGGCCGACGTCCATCTGGTGGAGCCATTCGGTCAGGCAGCCGCACTTTTTGATGGAGAACTCCATGTGGTCGGTGCAGGTGGGCGACGAGGTGATGGAGAACATCGCCTCGCCCACGCCCGGAATGGACAGCATGGCGCACTGGCCCGGCATGTGCTTGAAGCACACGCCCGTGCCCGTGTCCGCGCGCACGACCGTGAAGGTCTTGACGTCCGGCGTATCGCGGCGGATGGACGTCACCACGCCGATGGTGGGGATCAGAGCGTTGTTGTTCATTGTTTCTTCCCTCCCAGCGTGCGGATCACCTTGGCGATGTGCAGGTGCATCGGGCACTTGCTGACGCAGCGGCCGCAGCCGACGCAGGAGTACATGCCCTCGTTGTTGGCGGGGAAGTACACCAGCTTGTGCATGAAGCGCTGACGGAAGCGCTCCATCTGCGTCTTGCGGTTGGTGCCCGCAGCCATCATCGTGAAGTCGGAATACATGCAGCTGTCCCAGCAGCGGTAGCGCTGGATGCCGTGCCCGGTATCAAAATCGCGGATGTCGTAGCACTGGCAGGTGGGGCAGACGAACGTGCAGGTGCCGCAGCCCAGGCAGGCCTGATAGAGGTCCTTCCACTCGGGGGCGTTGAACTTCTCCATCATGTGCTCGCCGTCAAAGCCGGTGAGGTCGAGGTCGGCAAGCGGGTTTTTCGCCATCTTGGCGCGGGCCTCGTCCTTGGCGGCGGCAAGCGGCGCGCCGTCCGTCTCCTCGCAGAGGTCCTTGACGGCGGAAAGCAGCTTTTCGCCCTTTTCGGTCTTGGCATTCAAGTACATCTCGTCGCCCAGCACCCAGGCCTGCACGTCGCCTTCCGGCTCGGCAAGGTCGATGCCGAACACGGAGCAGAAGCAGGTCTCGCGCAGAGGCTCGAGGCAGCCCAGGGAAACCACGGTGCCGCAGTTGCGGCGGGCCTCATAGTAGCTGTCCACGGGGTCGGAGAGGAAGACGCGGTCGAGCACGTCGAAGCTGCGGGCGTCGCAGGCGCGCACGCCGAAGAGCACGAACGGCTCGGTGGGAAGTTCGGGGTTCTCGATCTCGATGCTCTTGCCCGAGACGCGGAACGCCATGAGATCCTCGCTCTGGGGGAAGAACAAATCCTTGGGGGACTTGACGGTCATTTCCCCAAGCGTGACTTCACAGCCGCTTTCCCAGAGGTCGTAGTTGACCTGACCGGCGCGCTTCACCGGCAGGTAGAGCTTCGCGGAATCGCTGATGCGGGAGTACAGCGCGTCCGCGTTGGCAGTTTTCAGCTTCAGCATGCTATTCCCCCCTGTTCAGGACGACGGAAGGCTCCGCGTCGGCCTTGGTGAAGTTGATGAGCGGGTGGCGCGCCTCGGCGTCCTCGCCGGCCTGATAGTCGCCATAGAGCGTGTCCATGTCCTTGATGAACTTGCGGTTCAAAAGGTGCAGCGGGATGCCCTGCGGGCACACGCGCGAACACTCGCCGCAGTCCGTGCAGCGGCCGGCCACGTGGAAGGCGCGGATGATGTGGAACTGGTTCTCCTCGAAGGTATCGACGTTGGCCTTGGCGGCGACGCCGGAATCCGGGTTGTCAAACACGCACTTGATGCACGTGCAGGCCGGGCAGACGTTGCGGCAGGCGTTGCAGCGGATGCACTTGGAAAGCTCGCTGCGCCAAAAGGCGTAGCGCTCCTCGGGGGTCTTTTCCTCCAGTTCGCGCACAGCGGCGAAGCGGTCGCTTTGGGGCACCTCGCGGCAGGATTCGTCGTCGATGACTTCATCAGAGATGGCAAAGGTCTTGCCCTTGCAGAACTCGCACTTCATGCACAGGCCGTCCTTGCCCTCCATTCCCTTGCAGCCCACGCCCAGCACGTAGATGTTCTCGCGCTTGACGCGGTGCTCGCAGAGGAGCTGGTTGAGGCTCAGAGAATCGCAGGGCTTGATCAGCGCCAGCGTCTTGCCCTCCAGCTTGGAAACCTCGACCAGTTTCTTGGAGAGGTTGGCCGCGCAGAATTTGTCGTAGACCAATTTGTCGATGTTGCCTTGTTCAAACAGGGCGGGGGTGCGCTCGTAATCGAACTCGCCCTTTTCCCAGCCCAGAACGCGCTGCACTTCGCCGGAGGCGAGGAGCTCTTTTGCGCGCGCGATGACTTTTTCAGCTACTGCTTGCATCTCAGATCCTCCAGCTTCACATTCTCACCCAGCTCGTGGATGGTGGCGGCGAAGTCGTTCATGACGCTGGCGAAGCGCGCGCCCTCGGCGGCGGAGACCCACTCCACGCGCACGCGGCGGCGGTCGACGCCCAGATAGTCCAGCATGCTGAACAGAAGCGTCATGCGGCGGCGGGCATAGTAGTTGCCGCTGGTATAGTGGCAGTCGCCCGGATGGCAGCCGCAGAGGATCACGCCGTCGGCCCCGCGCTGGAAGGCGCGCAGGATGAACAACGGATTCACGCGGCAGGAGCAGGGCACGCGGATGATCTTCACATCCGCGGGATAGCTCAGGCGGCTGGAGCCGGCCAGATCAGCGCCCGCATAGCTGCACCAGTTGCAGCAGAAGGCCACGATGAGGGGCTTGAACTCCTTTACTGTGCTTTGCATATCGCGTCCACCTCCGCAATGATCTGTCGGTTGGCGAAGCCCTTGAGGTCCATCGCGCCGGACGGGCAGGTCACGGTGCAGGCGCCGCAGCCCTGGCAGACGGCCTCGTTGACCTGGGCGATGCGGCGAACCTCACGCACGCCGGGGCCGCGGACTTCCTTGTCCACGTAGGTGATGGCGCCGTAGGGGCAGACCTTCTCGCACTGCGAGCAGCCGTTGCACAGAAGCTCGTTGGAATGGGCCACGCAGGGGTTGGTGACCAGATGATCCTTGGCCAGAAGGCCGATGACCTTCGAGGCCGCCGCGCCCGCCTGGGCCACGGTTTCCGGAATGTCCTTGGGGCCCTGGCAGACGCCGGAGAGGAACACGCCGGCGGTCGGGCTCTCCACGGGGCGGAGCTTGGGATGCGCCTCGGTGAAGAAATCATTGGTGTCCATGGAGGCGGTCAGCATCGTCGCCAGATCGCGCGCGCCGGGGTTGGGCTCGATGGCCGCGGCCAGCACCACCATGTCGGCGGCGATGAGGCGCTGCTCGTTGTTGATCAGGTCGCTGCCCTGCACCATCAATTTGCCGTCCTGCTCCCAGACCTTGCCGACCATGCCCTTGATGTACTCCACGCCGTACTGCTCCACCGCGCGGCGGTAGAACTCGTCGAAGTTCTTGCCGGGGGTGCGCACGTCGATGTAGAAAATGTGGACGTTGACATCCGGGTACTTGTCGCGCACGAGCATGGCGTGCTTGGCGGTGTACATGCAGCAGATCTTCGAGCAGTAGGGCTTGCCCTTGCCAGCGTCGTCCGAGCAGCGGGAGCCGACGCACTGGATAAAGACGATCTCATGCGGATGCTCGCCGTCGGAGGGGCGCACAAGCTGGCCCTTGGTGGGGCCGGCGGCGTTCATGATGCGCTCGAACTCCAGAGAGGTGACGACGTCCTTGCAGGTGTTGTAGCCGTACTCATCAAAGCCGTCAAGGTCGATGGGCTTGAAGCCCGTGGCGGCGACGATGGCGCCGTACTGGCGCTCGATGACCTCATCCTGCTGCTTGTAGTCGATGGCGCCCGCGGTGCAGACCTTTTCGCACAGGCCGCACTTGCCGGTCCTGAGCTTGATGCACTGCTCGGGATCGATGCAGGCGACGTTGGGGATGGCCTGTGCGAACGGGATATAGATGGCCGTGCGCGTGTTCAGGCCCATGTTGAACTCGTTCTTGCCCTTGCGGGAGGGGCATTTCTCCATGCACGCGCCGCAGCCGGTACACTTGGTGGTGTCCACATAGCGCGCCTTTTTGCGGATGGTGACGGTGAAGTTGCCCACGAAGCCGGAGACCTTTTCGACCTCGGCGTAGGAGATGATGTCGATCTTCTCGCTCTGGGCGGCGTCCACCATCTTCGGGGTGAGGATGCAGGCCGCGCAGTCCAAAGTCGGGAAGGTCTTGTCCAGTTGCGCCATGCGGCCGCCGATGGTGGGCGATTTTTCCACGATGTCCACCTCGAAGCCCGCGTCGGCGATGTCCAGCGCGGTCTGGATGCCGGCGATGCCGCCGCCGATGACCAGCGCGCGCTTGATGACGGGGCTGGTGCCGGCGGTGAGCGGCGCGTTTTTCAGCACCTTGGCCACCGCGGCCTTGGCAAGGGTGATGGCCTTCTCGGTGCCGACTTCCTTATCCTTGTGGATCCAGGAACACTGCTCGCGGATGTTGGCGATCTCCACCATGTAGGGGTTGAGCCCGGCCTTTTCCGCGGTCTTGCGGAAGGTGGCCTCGTGCATGCGCGGCGAGCAGGAGCATACCACGACGCCGGTCAGGCCGTATTCCGCGATGGCATCGCGGATCTTCTGCTGGCCGACCTCGGAACACATATACTGATAATCCGTGGCGTAGACGACGCCCGGAACGTTCTTCATGGCCTCGGCAACCGCATGCACGTCCACCGTGCCCGCGATGTTGCTTCCGCACCAGCAAACAAAGACGCCGATTTTCTGCATAGTCGTATCTCTCCTCTATTTGCCGTACTTGCGCAGGGCCGCGACGATCGCCTGCTGGGGAAGCTCGGGATCGAGCTTTGCCGGGATGTCGTCGCCGGTCATGTGGTTTTGTCCCTGCTGGCGGATGACGAGCAGGCGCACGGCCTCGACCAGTTTGGCCGGCTCAACGCCGCGCGGGCATCGCTCCAGACACGCCATACAGGCAAGGCAGCGGTACAAAGAGGGCGAGGCCATCAGCTTTTCGATCTGGCCGCGATCGACCATGGTGACGAACTGATGCGGATGGTACTCCATCTCGCCGTAAGCCGGGCAGGTTCCCGAGCACTTGCCGCACTGCATGCACTTGCGGGGATTGACGCCGCTGATCTCCAGCACGGTGTCTTTCAGATTCGTATGTCCGCTCATGCCTGGACCTCCTTTACGCCCAGAGCCTCGGCGAGAAGCTCGGTGAAGTACTTGACCGGCACCGCGCCCTCGGGCGCGTTGGCCGTGAGGTTGTACATGCACAGCGGGCAGGCGGTGACGATCATCTCCGCGCCCGCGGCCTTGGCGGAATCGAGGATGCGCTTGGCGCTCTTTTGCGCCTGCGGCTTGTCCTCCAGCGTCACGTAGGCGCCGCAGCACTCGTTGCGCTGGCCGTAGAGGACGGGGGTGGCGCCGATGGAGGCGATGAAATCCTCGATGACGCGGGGGTTCTCCGGGTCGTCAAAGGCCATGACCTTGCCGGGGCGCAGAAGCAGACAGCCGTAGTAGGCGGCGATCTTCTTGCCCTTGAAGGAATTGACGACCTTTTCCTTGACGGCGTCGAAGCCGATCTCGTCGCGCAGCATCTCCAGATAGTGGATGACCTTCGCTTCCCCCGCGTAAGGGACTTCGGGGGCGACGTAGTTGTTGACCTTGGTGCGGAAATTCTCATCCGCCTTGAGATCCTCGTTGGCGCGCTTGAGGACGTTGTGGCAGGCCGAGCAAACGGTGACGAGCGTCGTGCCAAGGTCGCGGGCGCTCATCAGGGCGCGCACGGCGGACAGGCGCGTGGCGATCTCATCCTTTGCCATGGGATACACCGCGCCGCAGCACTGCCATTCCGGCAACTCCTCAAGCTCCGCGCCCAGAGCGGCGGCGGACAGGCGGGCATACCTGTCCAGCTCCTTGGCCCGGGTCTTGAGCGTGCATCCGGGGTAGTAAGAATAGCGCATTGGGCATGCTCCTTTTGCGTGGTTTTTCTCGCGCGGCCATGGGCCGGCGAAGGGTGCCATGGCCTCGGCGGACAAGGGCGCCCGCCGGGGCCATCGTTCAGCGCAGGCGAGCCTGCGTCAGACCATCTGTTCGGGGTGGAAGACCTCGTCGAACCTCTCCGCGGTGAGGAAGCCCAGCGCCACGCACGCTTCCTTGAGGGAGATGTTCTCCTTGAAGGCCTTCTTGGCGGTCTTGGCCGCGTTGTCGTAGCCGATGTAGGGGTTGAGGGCCGTGACCAGCATCAGGGAATTGTGCAGGTTGTGGGCCATCTTCTCGCGGTTGGCGGTGATGCCCACGGCGCAGTTGTCGTTGAA
Organism: Candidatus Pullichristensenella excrementipullorum; assembly: GCA_018713365.1. GTDB lineage: Bacteria > Bacillota > Clostridia > Christensenellales > Aristaeellaceae > Pullichristensenella > Pullichristensenella excrementipullorum. Next base: position 53,811 of record DVOU01000028.1, on the reverse strand, counting down.
GGACACCATGGCGTCGGCAAGCAGGCGCACGGACTGGAGGAAGTTGTAGATGCACACCGGCATGAACACGTTGAGTTCAAAGTTGCCCTGCGAGGCAGCCATGCCCACAGCCACGTCGTTGGCGATGACCTGCACGGCCACCATGGTCAGCGCTTCGCACTGGGTGGGGTTGACCTTGCCGGGCATGATGGAGGAGCCGGGCTCGTTTTCCGGGATGTGGATCTCGCCCAGACCGCAGCGGGGGCCGGAGGCCAGCCAGCGCACGTCGTTGGCGATCTTCATCAGGTTCGCCGCCAGCGCCTTGAGCGCGCCGTGGGCGAAGACCAGATCGTCCTTGGAGGTGAGGGCGTGGAACTTGTTTTCGGCGGTGACGAACTGCTTGCCGGTGATTTCGCTCACCTGATGGGCGACTTCCTCGGCAAAGCCCTTGGGGCAGTTGAGACCCGTGCCCACGGCCGTGCCGCCCAGCGCCAGCTCCTTGAGGCCCGGCAGCGCCGCTTGGAGCATCTTGCGGGTCTTTTCCAGCATGTTGCGCCAGCCGCTGATCTCCTGGGAGAACTTGATGGGCGTGGCGTCCTGCAAATGGGTGCGGCCGCTCTTGACCACGTCGTCATTTTCCTTTTCCAGGCGGCGGAAGGTCTCGGTGAGCTTATCCATGGCCGGGAAGAGGTGATCCTCGATGCCCAGCACCGCGGCGATGTGCATGGCCGTGGGGAAGGTATCGTTGGAGGACTGGGACATGTTGATGTCGTCGTTGGGGTGGAGCAGTTTTTCGCCGGCGATCTCATTGCCGCGGTTGGCGATGACTTCGTTGGCGTTCATGTTGGACTGCGTGCCGCTGCCCGTCTGCCACACCACGAGGGGGAAGTGGTCGTTGAGCTTGCCGGCGATCACTTCGTCGCAGGCGGCGCAGATGGCCTGGACGCGCTTGTCGTCCATGCGCTCGGGCTTGACCTTGTGGTTGGCCAGCGCGGCGGCCTTTTTGAGGATGCCGAAGGCGTGCGTGATCTCGCGGGGCATGACCTCGGTGCCGATCCTGAAGTTCTCGTGGCTGCGCTGCGTCTGCGCGGCCCAGTAGCGGTCGGCGGGCACCTTCATCTCGCCCATCGAGTCGCGTTCGATGCGGTATTCCATGCTCGTGGCTCCTTCCGTCGGGTGAAATCGTGCGTTCAGAAAAACGCGGAAAGACCGGCGGGGCCGGTGGGCTCCGCCGATCGCGCTGTTTGCTTTAGATGGTCAGCGTATTGATGACGTTCTTCAGGGCGTTGGCGCTGGCGTGCAGCTTCTCCATCTCGGCGTCGGTCAGGCGCGGGAGGATGCGGCCGCGGATCTCGCCGTCGCTGATGAGGATGGGCAGGCTCAGGCAGACGTCGTCGATGCCGTATTCGCCGTTGAGCATCGAGGAGACGGTGGCCACGGCGTTGACGGAGCCGAACAGGCAATCGCAAATGCCGCAGACCGACATGGCGATGGCGTAATAGGTCGCGCCCTTGCGCTTGATGATCTTGGCGCCGGAAGCGCGCATGTAGTTTTCGATCTCGTCATAGTCGAGGTCGGTGAGGATGCCGGTGCGCAGCTTGATGAGGTCCTTATACTCAAGCAGTTTGATGGTGCTGACCTGGGCGATGGACCAGGGGATGAACGAAGTCTCGCCATGCTCGCCGAACACGTAGGCGTGGACGTTCTTTTCGCTGACGTTCAGGTACTCGGCCAGGCGGGCGCGCAGGCGGGCGGTGTCCAGAAGCGTGCCGGAGCCGATGATGCGCTCATGCGGGATGTTCGTCACCTTGTGGAACACGTAGGTGAGGATGTCCACCGGGTTGGAAACGATGATATAGGTGGCGTCCGGGCAGTACTTGGTGATCTGCGGGGCGATGTCCTTGATGACGTTGACGTTGGTCTGGGCAAGGTCCATGCGGGTCTGACCGGGCTTGCGCGGAATGCCGGAGGTGATGATGACGATGTTCGAACCGGCGGCGCTCTCGTAGGTGCCGGCGTAGACGGACACAGGCTGCGCGGTCAGAGGCGTGCCCTGACGGATGTCCATGGCCTCGCCCATAGCCTTCTCCTGATTGATGTCGACGATAACGACCTCGTCCGCCGTGTGCTGGACAGACATCATGAAAGCGATGGTGGAGCCGACGTTGCCCGCTCCGATGACGGTGATCTTGGTCTTCATAGCAGCTTCCTTTCTCTGAGCCCGTAGCCCAAAATGAAGTGTGTTGTTCCCCGCTATTTATCATAGTAGGAAACCGCCGATCAGGGAAGATGGCGATCTGGCATGCAGACATGCCTATATGTATATTATATTTCAAAGTTTCATTTGTGGTCAAGGGGAAAATCCGTAAAATAGGCAGGGGATTTTTCGCAGTTTGGGCGCAAAGCCGCCCCGGACGGCCTGCGGTATATAATTTTTCCGCATTTGGGTATATGGAGATATATATGGCGTGTCTATATTTTAACTTAACGTTAGTCTTAACTAATGTTTACGCGCCCCCGGAAACATGGTATGATAAGGGCAAAGGAGGGGACGCGCATGTGCGGGCGATACTTTCTCGGCCACGACACCTGGGACGCGGCCTTTGCGCGCATTCTGCAAACGCTGCGGGAGCGGGGCGAGGACGCCAAATTGAGCGGCGACATTTTCCCCGGCGACCGCGCCCCGGCGCTGGCGGACGGGCGCATACAGGCGATGCGCTGGGGCTTTGCGCCGGGCGGCGGCGGGCGGCTCATCATCAATGCCCGCAGCGAGACGGCGGAGGAAAAGCCCCTGTTTCGCGGCGCGGGGCGCTGCCTGCTCCCCGCGAGCGGCTACTACGAGTGGAGCGGCAAAGAGGCGGGCCATCAGCGCTTTGCCTTCACCCGGCCGGGCGGCGCGGTGTACATGGCCGGGCTGTGGCGGCGCGGGGCGGACGGGGAGAAGCGCTTTGTCATCCTCACCCGCGAGGCGACGGCGGAGGCGGCGCGCGTGCATCCGCGCATGCCGGTGCTGTTTTCCGGCGAGCTGCGCCGCGCCTGGCTGGAGGCGAAAAAAACGCTGCCGGAGCTTTTGCGCGCGGCGGCGACGGACGTCTGCGCGCTTGACCCGGGCGCGCGTCTATGATACAATATCGGCAGGATATACAAAAGCCGGAGGTGCTTTATGAGCGAAGGCGTGAAGCTCATTCTGACGGAGATACGCTCCCTGAAGGCCGCCGTGGAAGCGCGGCTGGACGCCGTGGACAAAAAGCTCGGGCAGGTGGAGACGCGCGTGAACGCGCTGGAAGCGCGCGCGCAACGGCCGGAAGAGCGCCCCACCGCGCAGGCGGCGCTGGAGGCGCGCTTTGAGCAGTTGGAGGCTCATCTGGCCCTGCTGGACGGGCGGCTGACGCAGGGCGGCGAACTGTTGGAAGCGCTCGGCGACCGGCTTGAACGGCTGGAAGCGGCCATGCTGGCGGCGAACGGACGCCTGAGCGAACTGGGCGGAGAGGCGACCAAGCGCGGCGAACAGCTCAAGACCACCGGCGCGGATGTGATGCGCGCGAACGCGGCGTTGGAAGCGCTCGGCGCGGACGCGGCGCGCGTAAGCGAGGCGTTGCAGGCCATAAGCGCCTCGGTCGAACAGCTCGACGGGCAGTTGCGCGGCGCGGACAGCCGCTTTGCGGCGCTGGAAACGCGGCTTTGCGCGCTGGACGCGGCCATGGGCGAGACGCGCGGGGCGGCGCTGGAAACGCTCGCGGCGGCGCAGAAGCTCGACGCGGCCATGACAGGCGCGCGCGAGCGGCTGGAGAGCGCCGAGGCCGCCACCATCACCAACTGCTACGAGATCGCGCAGATGAAGCGGCGGCTGTGAGCGCTTTTGGCATGTTGACAAGGCCCACAGGCTGTCATAGCGTTGCAAAAGCGCCGGGAACGGCATCCCCCAACGGGGAGCGTTCCCGGCGCTTTTTTCCTGTCCTTTACAGCGCCGCGCCGTACAGTTCCGCGTAGGCCGCGGCCGCCGCGCGGCGCGTATCTTCCACGGCCTCGCCGCGGATGGAGGCGACCTCCTTGAGCATGGCTTCGAGGGTGGGGCGCAGTTCCTTGACGGCCACCTCGCGCTCAAAGGCCCAGGAAACGGCGCTTAAGCCGTCGGTCTCGACGAGGAGGCGGCCCTTGGGGGCGCGGCGGGCCACTTCGCGCACGGCGGGATCGTTGAACACGCCCGGGCCGATGGTGAACCAGCTGTCCATGTCGAGGTAGCGCTCGAGGTGTTCCATGCAGGAATACCAGTGGACGACGCAGGGGACGCGGCGCTCGGATACGAGGCGGGCGATCTCCTCCTCGCAGCCCTTGGTGTGCAGAAGCACGCGCTTGCCCATCTCGCGGGCGATGTCGAGCTGGCGGATGAAGGCCGGCCGCTGGTCGGCGGCGGGCACGTCGCACCAGACGCTGTCCAGACCGATCTCGCCGATGACGCGGCACCTGGCCAGCCACGTTTCCATCTCCCGCACGGTATAGCGCGCCGTTTTCCACGGGTGCAGGCCGTAGTGGGCGGTGAAGAGCGGTTCCTTTAAGCAAAGGGCCTCCACGGCTTTGGCGTTTTCCGGGTCTGTTCCGCACAGGGCGGTGTACACGCGCTGCGCGTGGCGCGCGGCGGTCTCGGCTTCATCGCCGATATGGGCGTGGGCGTCGCATATGGGGCTGTTTTCCGCGTTATTCTGGGATGGTGCGCCACTTTCACGCACATTTACGCCTTGATACACTGGTGTATCTCCCCTTTGAGCGCGCCCTGGGCGTAGAGCCACTGGCGCGTCTTGCCCTCCATGCGCACGTCCACCTCGCGGACGATCTTCGCGGGGCTGCCGCGCAGGACGAGGATGCGGTCGGAAAGATAGAGGGCTTCGTCGATGTCGTGGGTGACAAGCAGCGCCGTGCGGCCGAGGTCGGCGCGCATGGAGAGCAGCCAATCCTGCATATCTCCGCGCGAGATGACGTCCAGAGCGCCAAACGGCTCGTCGAGGAGCAGGATCTCCGCGCTGCACAGCGCCGTGCGCAAAAAGGCGGCGCGCTGACGCATGCCGCCGGAGAGGTCGCCGGGGTAGGCGTTTTCGTAGCCGGCGAGGCCAAAGGCGGCCATGTGCGTGAGCGCCTCCTCGCGGGCGGCTTTTTCCGCGCCGTGGATCTTGCCGTAGAGGCAGACGTTTTGCAAAATGGTCTTCCACGGGAAGAGCAGGTCGTTCTGCGGCATGTAGGCAAAGCGCCCGTTGCCCGCGCCTTCCACGCGCGCGCCATCCACCAGCACCTCGCCCGCGGCGGGGCGCAAAAGCCCCGCCAGCAGGTTCAGCACCGTGGATTTTCCGCAGCCCGAGGGGCCGAGGATGCTGACGAACTCCCCCGCCTGCACGGAAAAGGAGAGGTCATCCAGCACTTTTTTCGGCCCATAGGCGAACGACAGGCCGCGAACTTCCAGTTTCATGGGCGGTCAGGCCTCCGGCAAAAATTCGTTGGTGTAGCAGTCCGCGGCGGCGATGGGCTCGTCGATGACCTCATAGTCGACGAGGAACTGCGTGTAGCGGTCCCACACCTCGTCGTTCATCTCGCCCCAGCGGTCCACATCCGCCATGTACTTGTCGGCCAGGTAGTTCTGCGAGCGGTAGAGCAGCTCCATGTCGTAGTCCGGCACGTAGGAGCCGAGGATCTCCGCGCACTCGTCGGGATTCTCGATGGCGTAGACGTAGCCGCGCGAGGTGGCGGCGAGGAACTTGCGCACCATCTCCGGGCGGTTCTCGATCACGTCCGTACTGGTGATGAGCAGGGGGGTGTAGTAGTCAAGGCGCTCGTCGAGGTCGCGCACGGGCATGTAGTTGATGTCAAAGCCCGCCAGTTCGCACTTGATGTTGTCCCACGCCTCGTAGAACCACATGATGTCCACATCGCCTTCCAGCGCCGCGAAGCCGGAGCCATCGGAGATGACGATGTTGAGGGTGTCAAAGTCCGCGCCGGCCTCGGTCATCACGGCGTTGATGACCGCCGCCTCGCCCGGGCCGCCCCAGCAGGAGTAGGTCTTGCCGCCAAAGTCCGCCGGGGAGGTGATGTCCTTGCCCGCCCAGGTGGCGAAGCCGGAGGTGTTGTGCTGGATGATGGCAGCCACGGCGCGGATGGGCAGCGGGTCCTCGCTGGTGAGCGCCATGGTCACTTCTTCCTGATAGCTGATGCCGAAATCGCCCTTGCCGACGGCGATGAGCGTGGCGGTCGCGCCCTCGGTGGGCTCGATGATCTCCACGTTCAGGCCCTCTTCCTCGTACCAGCCCTTGTAGAGGGCCACGTACATGCCGGTGTGGTTGGTGTTGGGCACGTAGTCGAGAATGACGGTCACGTCCTCAAGCTCTTCCTCCGCGAAGGCCGCGGCGGAGAAAGCAAGCAGGAGCGCCAGCAGGCAGACAAGCAGTTTCTTCATATCCATTCATCCTTTCGCCCTGCGCAGAAACGGCAGGAAGATATACTGACACAAACGGACGATGCCGTTCATGAGCAGGCTCAAAACGATGATGACCACCACGCAGGCAAACACCTTGTCGAGCATGTAGCTCTCCTTGACGCGCAGCAGGTAGTAGCCCAGCCCGCTCTGCGAGCCGATCCACTCCCCCACCACCGCGCCGCTGATGGAATAGGTGGCGGCCACGCGCAGGCCGGAAAACAGCGGCGGCAGCGCCGCGGGCAATTTCACCAGCGCGTAGACCTGGGCGCGGGAAGCGCCGTAGGAGCGCACCAGATCGACATAGCCCTTGTCCACCTGCGACATGCCGTCGGTGAAGTTGACGGCCACGGGAAAAAAGCACATGAGAACGACGGTGAGTATCTTCGGGGCCATGCCAAAGCCCAGGTAGATGATGAGGATGGGGGCAAGCACGATCATCGGCACCGTCTGCGTGACGACGAGGATGGGGTATACGCACCTGCGCACCACGGGAAAGGCGTCCATCACCACGCCGAGCAAAAGGCCGAAGGCGAGGGCGATGACCATGCCCAGCGCCGCCTCCGAGAGCGTGACCAGCGCGTGGGGGAAGAGGGTGCCAACATCCGCAAACAGGGCTTCAATGACGTCGATGGGGCCGGGCAGGACGTAAAGAGGCACGTCGAAGGCCCGCACACAGACCTCCCACAGCACCAGCAGCGCCGCCACCACCAGCCACGGCAGGGGCTTTTGCCAGTTCTTCGCCCGCATACGCTTTCCTCCCTTTTTCGACGATGGGACGCGAAACGCGCGCCCGTGGAAATGCCACAGGCGCGCGCAAAAAACGCTTTGAAAGCTATTTTCCCTGCGTTGGCATTATCCAAATCAGGTATTGCGGGTCGAAGCTGACGAGCTTCCTCTCAGCCTGCTCCAAAGCAAGCTCCCCGAATATCAAATGTATGATAGCACGAAACCGCGCCGCTGTCAAGCGCGAATTTCCCGCCGCGCGTCAGCCTTCGCAGACCTTGAGATAGCGCTGGTAGGCCTCGTCCCATGCCTTGCCGTCCGTCTCCGGCAGGAAGGTCTTGGTGGGGAAGGAGTTTTCCACCACCTCGCGCAGTTCGCGGATGCCGGATATGGCCCCCAGCGCCTGCGCCTGCACCAGCAGGTTGCCGATGATCGTGCCCTCGTCCGGCCCGGCGATCACCGGCCGCTTGATGGCCTCGGCCGTGAAGCGGTTGAGCAGCGCGTTCTTGCTGCCGCCGCCGACGATGTGCAGCGCCTCGATCGGCTTTTTCAGCATGTCCTCTTCCAGCCGCTCGATCGCCCAGCGGTACTTGAGCGCCAGACTCTCGTAGATCACGCGGCTGATCTCGCCCTTGCCCTCCGGCACCGGCTGGCCGCTCTTTGCGCAGTACGCCTGTATGCGCGCGGGCATGTCGCCGGGCGCGAGGAAGCAGGCGTCGTCCACATCGAGGATGGCCTTGAACGCCGGAGCCTGCATGGACAATTCCACCAGTTCCCCAAAGCTCGTCTCGCTGCCGCGGCGGTCCCATTCGCGCTTGCATTCCTGGATGATCCACAGGCCCATGATGTTTTTCAGCAGGCGGATGGAACCGTCCACGCCGCCCTCGTTGGTGTAGTTGGCCTTCATCACGCCCTCGGTACACAGCGGCTTTTGCACCTCCGCGCCCAACAGCGACCAGGTGCCGGAGCTTATGTAGGCAAAGTCCTTCTCCTGCGCGGGAACGGCGGCCACGGCGCTGGCGGTGTCGTGTCCGCCGATGGCGATGACCGGTATCTCCGCAACGCCGCATTCTTTGGCAATCTCCGGCAGCAGCGTGCCCCGCACCGTGCCGGGCAGCTTCACCTCGCCGAAGATGTGCGCGGGGATGCCCAGCTTTTCCATCAGTTCGCGGTCCCAGTCGCGCTTGAAGGGGTCAAGCAGCTGACTGGTGGAGGCGATGGTGTATTCTGTGCCCTTCTTGCCGGTGAGGAAGTAGGCCAGCAGGTCCGGCAAGAACAGCAAATCCTGCGCGCTCTCCAGCGCCGGGTCGCCCTCCTCCTTCATGGCGTAGAGCTGGTAGAGGGTGTTGAAGCTGTTGAAGGCGATGCCCGTGCGGGCGAACAGTTCCTCGTCCGGGATGATCGCGCGCACCTTCTCCGGGATGCCGTTCGTGCGCGCGTCGCGGTAGTGGACGGGCAGGCTGAGCAGGTGGCCGTTCTTGTCCAGCAGGCCGAAATCGACGCCCCAGGTGTCGATGCCGATGGCGTCCACCGTCTCCCCGCTCTTGGAGAGCTTGAGCAGCGCCTGCTTGATCTCGTGGAACAGGCGCGGCATGTCCCACACGAAGCGGCCGCAAAGGGTGACGGGTTCGTTGAGAAAGCGATGGATCTCGCGGATGGTCAGTTTCTTGCCCTCGAGCGTGCCCAGCATGGCGCGGCCGCTGGAAGCGCCAAGGTCGATGCCCAAAACATTCAGCGCGTTCATGGGTCGTTGCCTCCTTTTTCATTGTCAAGCGCGACGCGTGGTCGCAATGGCCTTAGCCCCACCCGGAGCCTCCAGGTGGGGCAAAAGTGGATGCCGCAGGCCGCTTTGTCAGCAGACAAAGATGTCCGAGAGCTTCTCCACCGCGCCGGGCAGGCCGGGCATCGGCAGGTTGCGGGCCTTGAGTACCTGTTCCAGTTCGTCCACGTGGGCGCTGTCCATGCTGCGCAGGCCGCCCATGATCTTCGCCACCACCATGGACTTGCCCTGCGCCTCCATCATCTCCATCATCTCAAGGCAGCGCTTGAGACCGTCCGGGCTGACCATCACGCAGCCGTGGCTCTCCATCAGGAAGCCGTTGGAGCGGGCGATGCAGGCGTCGAACTGCATGGCAAGTTCGTCGCTCAAGGGCAGCGCGTAGGGCACCATAATCATCGGCCCGACCTCGATGACCGGCTCGGGCAGGTAGGCCCGCTGCATCAGGTCGCTGCCGGTGATGGCAAAGCCGGTGAGGATGGGCGGATGGGCGTGGATGATGCCCTTCACGTCCGGGCGCTTCTGCATGATGCGCAGGTGGAACGGCCATTCGCCGGTGGGCTTGCGGCCATTGGAGGTGTGGATGACCTTGCCCTCCATGTCGATGGCGCAGATGTCGTCAAAGGCGACCTCCGCCTTGGCCACCTTGGTGGGCGTGATGAGAATGACGTCCTCATCCGCGCGCAGCGATAGGTTGCCGCCCTGACTGGTCACAAACCCCAGCTCCGCAAGGCGGTTCGCCGCCGCCACCAGTTCTTCGATCTGCGCGGCATACTTCTTCTGGAAATCGTTCATGGCTCTCATGCTCCTTGTATGAAGGTATTCGGGGCGCGCCTGCGGGGCGGGAGCAATTTGCCCCCGCCCGGCGGCGGCGTTATGTCAATCGCGCTTGAGGAGGACGTCCTTTTCGTACTGGGCGACGACGTCGTACCATTCGCGGCCGCCGGGCACGCCCTGCGTCTCGCAGTAGTGTTCCCAGATGTCGCTGAAGGGCAGGGTCTTGATCTCCTCGTTCATCATCATAAGCTCCGTGAAGCGGCAGGTATCCTGCATCTTCTTCATCTCGTCCCACGGCTGGAGCAGGGCGTAGAGCAGGGCCTTTTCCATGCTGCGCGTGCCCACGACCCACGCGGCCACGCGGTTGATGGAGGCGTCGAAGAAGTCAAGGCCGATCAGCACGCGCTCCAGCGCGTCGTTGCGGACGATCTCCTTGGCGATCTCCTTGAGTTCGTCTTCGTAAAGGACGACGTGGTCGCTGTCCCAGCGCACGCCGCGGGTGACGTGCAGCGGCACCTTGTCAAAGAAGGCCAGCAGGCTGGGGATCTTGTCGCTGACCACTTCGGTGGGATGATAGTGGCCGTTGTCCAGCAGGTCGTAGACGCCCGGATGGGTGCCGGCGTAGCTGATGTAGAACTCGGAGGAGCCCACGGTATATGCCTCCATGCCGATGCCGAAGACCTTGCTCTCCACGCAGTCGATGACGCCGGGGAGCTTCTCGGCGAAGATCTCGTCCAGGCTCTTTTTCAGGCGCAGGCGCGGGGAGAGGCGGTCGGCGGGCACGTCCTTGTAGCCGTCCGGGATCCAGACGTTGCACAAAACGTGGTCGTTGAGCTTCCCGGCGATGTAGGCGGAGATGCGGCGGCACTGGATGCCGTGGCGCACCCAGAACGAGCGCACGTCTTCCTCCGGGGAGGAGAGGGTGAGATTGTCCTTCACCATGGGATGGCTGAAGAAGGTGGGGTTGAAGTCGATGCCCAGACCGTTTTCACGGGCGAACTCGATCCACGGATCGAAGTGATGGGGCTGGATCTGGTCGCGGTCCACCTGCTCGCCGGGGGCGAAGATGGCGTAGCTGGCGTGCAGGCTGATGCGCTTCTTGCCGGGCACGAGGCTCATGGCCTTGACAAAGTCCGCCTTCAGTTCCTCGAAGGTGCGGGCGCGGCCGGGGTAGTTGCCCGTGGTCTGGATGCCGCCGGAAAGGGCGCGGCCGCTGCCTTCAAGGCCGATGACGTCGTCGCCCTGCCAGCAGTGGACGCTGATGGGCACGTTCTTCAGGGCGGTAAGGGCGGCTTCCACATCGACGCCCCACGCCTCGTAGCGCTTCTTCGCGCTCTCGTAGCGCTCGCTCATGGTGATCTCTTCCTTTCTGCTTTTCATTGCTGCGTGTGTCGCGCCCCGTGGACGCCGGGAAGCGGAAGGGCGGCCGGCGCCGTTTCTTTCCTTCCTCTTCACTTTTTCCTCATTATACAACAAAACGCGAAAAAAAGTAAGGACGTATTTTTACAAAAATGCGTCCTTACTTTTTATCCTTGCCGCCCGCGCGGGGCAGGTAGCGCTCGCCGTGTTCGCGGCGGTAGTCCCGGGGGGTGATGCCGAAGCGGGCGCGGAAGGCGCGGTAGAAGTAGCTGGTGTTTTCATAGCCGACGGCGAAGATGATGTCCTGCGTGGTGCGCCGCGTCTCGCGCAGCAGCTCCGCCGCCTTGGTCAGGCGCTTTTCCAGCAGCAATTCCTTGAACGTCCTGCCCGTGGCCTGATGCACCGCCGCGCTCAGATAGGGCAGGGAGACGTGGTTTTCCCGCGCCAGACGGGTCAGGTCCGCGGCGCGGTAGTTCTCCTCCACCTCGCGCAGCACGGCCACCACGGCGGCGTTGCCGGAGGCGTCCTGCATGTCCCGCGTGTGGTTTAGAAGCTGCAACATAAGCAGGGCCATGGTCATCTGGTCGATGCGGCGCGCGTTGGGCTGGGGGTTGACCAGGCTCCAGACGAGGTTCTCCACCAGATTCTGCACGGGCGGCACGTCTGAGACGAGGAAGTGCATGTGGTCGATGCCCGAGCCGCCGCGCTTCAGGCTGTTGAGGAGGAACTTGCCCAGCACGTTGTCCACGCCGATGAGCGTCAACGCGCGGTCGAAAAACTGCGGCAGCACGATGAAGTTGACGCCCACGTCGCCCTCCCCGGCCTCGTCCACGCTGTGTACGGCGCTCTGGTCCAAAAAGAGCAGCTCGCCCGCGCGCAGCGTCAGCGGCGGCTGCCCCTCCAGACGGTGGACAGTCTGGCCGCTGCACATGTACATGATCTCCACATAATTGTGGCTGTGCGGAGGAAAGCTGGCAAAGCGCGTGTGCGGGCGCAGCGTGATGAGCTGGCCCTTGGCAAGCAGCTTCTCGCTGTCGATGATAAAGCCGCTGCCGGAGCTGTACAGGCCCTTGTCCACTTCCCCACCGGCCAGCAACCGTTCCTCTTCTTCTGTCACGCGCCGCAGGCGGCGCAGTATGTCTTCCCGCAAGGGACGTCCCCCTTCCCCATCGCTCCGGCCGTTCAGGCGCCGGGATAGGTCATGCGCGCCTCGTCGGGATGGTCGAAGACCTCGGCGCGGTACTTGCGGGCGAGGCGCTTTGCCTCCGCAAGGTCCATGTCCTGCCAGTTGCCGCAATCGCGGGCGCTGGCGCCGGGGATGTCGCCCTCGAAGGCGATGATGAAGTCCAGCATGCCGCGCACGAGGCCGAACACGTCCCGCGGCGAGAGTTCGCCCGCCATCAGCAGGTAAAAGCCCGTGCGGCAGCCCATGGGGCCGAAGTAGAGTACGCTGTCCTTCCACGCAGGATCGTTGCGCAGGTAGGTCGCGCCCAGGTGTTCGATGGCGTGGACGGCGCCGGTACTCATCACCGCTTCGCGGTTGGGCGCGGTCATGCGCAGGTCAAAGGTGGTGACGCGCGCGCCCGGCGCGCCGTCCACGCGCGAGACGTAAAGGCCGGTCAGCAGGCGCAAATGGTCGATCTGAAAGCTGGCGATCTTTTCCATGGGGTCCTCCAAATCTAGGCGTTGTTTGTGGGCGGCACGCGGCCCACGTCCGTGCGGAAGGGGTCGGCGTTCGCGCCCCGGCGGGCGACGATGAAGCAGAGCAGCGCGCCCGCCGCGAAGGTGGGCAGGCTCCAGAACTGCGAGGTGGTGAGGCCGAGGATGTGGCCGCGTATCTCGTCGCCGCGGAAAAACTCGAGGACGAAGCGGCAGGCGGCGTAGGTCATCAGAAACACGCCCGCCGCGCGCGGCACGGGCCGCTCCTTGCGCAGGTAGAGAAGCAACGCCGCGCAGAGGATGAGGTCGCAACAGGCCTCGATGAGCTGCACAGGCAACAGCCGCGCCCCGCCGAGGATACAGGGCGAAAGGGCGAAGCAGAAGGGCAGGTCGCAGGGCATGCCGTAGCAGCAACCGGCAAAGAGGCAGCCCACGCGGCCAAAGGCGTGGCCGAGCGCCAGCGCCGGGGCGCAGAGATCGAGTACCGGCAACAGCCGCAGCCCCACGAGGCGGCAGCCGAGCCACGCGCCCAGCAGCCCGCCGAAGAGGCCGCCGTAAAAGACGATGCCGCCGTTGGAAAGCACGTCCAGCAGCCGGCCCTGCCGCGTGGCCTCGAAAATGGCCGGCAGGCCGACGGAAAAGAGCATATAGAAGATGTAGCCGCCCAAAAGCGCCAGGCCAAAGGCGCAGCAGGTCAGCACCAGCGCGCATTCCCAGCATATTTCGCGTGCGCGAAAGAGGCGCACGAGGAGAAAAAAGGCGGCAAAGAGGCCAACGAGCATCCACAGCCCGTAGGTGCCCACGCGCAGGCCAAAGACGGTGATATAGGGATACATGGGCCGGCGTCAGAGGAAGAGGCCGAGCAGTGCGCGCGCCTGACAGACGGCGCAGCCGGCGCTGGCGAAGCAGATGATGGTGACGATCAGCCCCAGCGCCGCGCAGGCGATGGCAATGAGGGCGAGGCCGCTGTGGGCTGCGTCGCGCAATATGCCCAGCGCGCCAAGCACGAGTCCGCCAAGGGCGAAGATCAGGGAAACAAACGCCGCGCCGCCCAGAAGAGCGAGGAAGCCGAACGGAATGGACAGCACACCCACGGCAAGGGCGATCAGGGACAGAGAAAACATAGCGCACACACCCTTCTTCCTAGTACCACCAGTATAGAGCGACGCGGGGATTTTGTCAAGGCGGGAGGGGCGGCGGAGGCGAACGATGGCTTGTCGGGATCAGCCCCGTCAAGGCGCGTGGCTGGCGTGGTCTTCTCCCGCGTTTGGAAAGAACAGTTCCACGCTCGTTCCCTCGCCGGGCGCGCTTTCGATGCGCACATTGCCATCGCCGTAGAGGAGCGCCATGCGCCTGAGGACGTTGTCCAGCCCGATGCCGTAGCCGCCTCCATCCGGCGCATCTGAAGCGGGGCGCATGATGCGCTCGACCAATTCCTCGGGCATGCCCCGGCCGTTGTCGAGGACGCGGATGCGCAGGCCGCCATCCTCCTTTTGCGCGCGCAGGGTGATGCGGCCGCCGGCGTTGAGGTCTTCAAAGCCGTGCAGTATGGCGTTCTCGACCAGGGGCTGGAGGATCATGCAGGGTATCTGCGCGCTGAGGAGCGATCCCGGCACCTCCTGAACATAGTCGATCCTGTCCTCGAAGCGCACGCGCTGGATGGCAACATAATCGGCGATGATCGCGCATTCCTCGCGCAGGGAGACAAAGCGCTTCTGCGAGCGCATGGAATAGCGCAAAATGCCGCTGAGGCGCTCGATCATGGAGCTGGTCTGCTCAAAATCGCCCAGCTGCGCCAGCACGTGGATGGAATTGAGCGTGTTGAAAAGGAAGTGGGGGTTCATCTGCATTTGCAGCATCTTCAATTCCGAACGGTCGAGCAGGCTCTTGATCTCGATATTGTGCATCTGCTGGCGATAGAGTTCCATTTCCAGCGCGTGCTTGTTGCCGATCTCGCGAATCAGGTAGAGATACGTCTGCGTGATGTCGTAGATCTCGGAAAGCTGCAAATGTTCGTAGGTCTCGCCCGTGTCGCTCTGCGTTTGCGTATAGCGCTCCATGCGGCGCTTGAGGGCGGCGATGGGGCGGGCGATGATGAGCGTCATGCCAATGAGCGTGCCCACGCACAGCGCCACGCAGCCGGCCACCATCAAAAGCAGCCAACGGTGCGAGTCCGTGATGCGCTTCAGAGCCAGCTCGATCTCGTTTTTGGAGATATTGAGAAAGTGGGAAGTGGCTTCGCTGAGTTCGTCGCGGATATAGCGGGCGATCTGTTTGAGTTCATCGTAGGAGGAGCGCAGGTATATCTCCTCCCTGTTCAGGGCGAACTGACGCTGATAGACGGCGTATTCTTCATTATATGAGATGAACATGTTGGAAATATCCCTCAGGTGATCGTAGGCGCGGCCCTGCGCATCCGCTTTCATGGCCGTGAGGCGCTGCTGGGCCTGCAGATATTCCCTGCGGTAGTCGCTCTCGTATTCGGCGCGTTCCTCGTCCGTTGCGGAGAGCATGCGGCGCACGCTGGCATCCATCGCCTCCAGATGATCGCGCACATAGGTCAGTTCCAGCACGTCGCCATTGGCGGCGAGCATATCGCTGGCAAATCCCTGATAGCGGTCGAACAGAACATAGGCGTAAAACATGATGCAGGCCGCCAGAACAAGGCCGACGGAGAGCATAAGCGCAACAATGGAGACGCGCCTCTGGCGCTTTTGTGCAGCAGGCATGGCTTTCACCGCTTTTGCGCGTATTCCCTGGGTGAGACCCCAAAGGTCTTCTGAAACAGTTTTTTGAAGTAGATCATGTCCGCATAGCCGCATTTTTCCGAGATGTCGCGGATGGACATGTCTCCCCGCCGCAGAAGGGTGCAGGCGTAGTCCATACGCAGGCGGGTGGCGTATTCAAGGAAGTTGACGCCGATCTTTTCCTTGAAGATCGAGGAAAGATGCTGCGAGGTAACGCCGAGATCCTGCGCCAGAGTATCCAGAGAGAGCGTGGGCAGGCAGTCCGGGCCAAGGCCCGAAAGATAGTCCACCAGGCGATCGCCAATGCCGCGCGCTCCGCCCGCCTTGGCAGCTTCCTGACGCAGGCGGCTCTTCAGCGCCGCGTAGCGCTCTGCCCAATTGCCGTCTGTGACCAGCTCGACGGCGCAGGACAGGCCCGGAGACTCCTGCGCGGCAGCGGCGAGCTGTTTGGCGCACTCGTCGCGCCACGCCTCCCCCTTGTGCGGCAGTATGCCAACGCAGCGCTCCTCTATCTCGCCGCAAATGGCAGTGGGACAGAGCGCGCAGCGCAGGCCCAGGGCGACGCGGCCGCGCGTTTGCGCGTCGGCGCCGCCAAGCAGGAAAAGCACGCCGCTGTGCAGGGGGCCGTATTCCCGTTCGGCGACGGCAAGGCTGTCCGCGTCGAGCTTGCCCGCCACCAGGCAGGACAGGAGCCGTTCGTTGGCCATGTGCCGAACCAGCGTCTCCCGCGGCCAGAGCAGGGCGCGTATGCGGGAAACGGCGTCCTCCCTGTTCATCGGCTTGAGGATGTAGCCGCAGACGCCGATCTCCAGCGCGTCGCTGACGAGGGAAAAGGAATCGTAGGCGGAGCAGATGAGTATGCGGGCGAAGGGGTATTTTTCCATGATCTGCCGGGCGACCTCGATGCCGCTCGCGCCCGGCAGGCGGATGTCCATGATGACGCCGTCGGGAAGCAGCTCCTCGAACGATCGCAGCGCCTGCTGGGCGTTTTCCGCCTCCACGACCTGCGTGACCTCGGGAAAATTCTGCGAGATCAGCATTTTCAGGTATACGCGGGACAGTTTTTCATCGTCAACGATCAACATCGTCAGCATAGTCAGCTTTCCTCGTTTCGCGAATGGTCCTGTGATAGACGCGCTCTGACAGGCTGGTGGCGACGCGGAGGGAGACATTCAGCTCTTCGCCCGTCCCGCCCTGCAAAACGCGCACATGGCAGCGGCTGCCGATCCATTCCGGGCTGGGGTCCGGCGGGTAATGCTCGCAGAGGAACTCCAGTATCCCGCGCCGCTGGATGAATCGGTCCGGCGCGTCGGGCGGCAGTTCCAGCGTGATGGCGCGGTCGCTGTCCAGAGCGATGATGGCCGCGTAGTCCTCGAGGATGGCGATCTCCTCCTTGAGCGGCACGAGCTTGACGCCCTTGAGCCAGTAGCGCAGCAGGCGATCCATGTGGCAGAGTACAGCGGCAGTGTCCTTCGCGCCCTCCACATAGGCCATTTGCGACGAGCGTATGAAGGTCGTCTTCAAAAGCTCCAGAAGATAGCGGTTCACGCGCCTGTCTCCCCTCTCAGCGGAACAGATCTATGTTTTCGGCAGTGACAACGGTAACGCCTATGTCCATCTGCGTGGGCAGGGGCAAAAACTCATATTCCTGCCAGTGGTCGATGGCGAGGCTGTTGTGTACCATAAAGAGGATCTGGAACGCCCAAAAGCCCATGGCCTCCGTGCCCTGCGAGATGGTGCCGGTCAGCACGCCTTCCTCGATGGCTTCGAGCGTGGCTTCGTCCGTGTCAAATCCCACGGCTTTGATCTCGCCCGCTCTGCCGCTCTGTTCGATGACGGTGGCGATGCCGCTGCTCATCTGGGCGCTGGTGGTGTAAAGCCCGCGCACGTCCGGGTGCTCCTGAAGGACGGTCAGCGCTTCCTCCGCCGTGCGCAGCGCGTCCGCGTTGCCGTTTTCGATGGCCACCACGCGCATGCCCGGCTCGTAGCTTTCGATGTGGTCGACAAAGCCTTTCACGCGCTCATACTGCTGGCCATCCCCTCTTTCCAGATTGCCGCCGATGATGGCGATCTCGCCCGTATGCTCCATCTCCTCGGCGAGGAAGGCGGCCGCGGTGGCGCCGGCGGCGTAGTTGTCGATGCCCAGATAGCAGAGGCGGCCGGAAGCGGGGGCGTCAGCGTCGTAGGTGACGACGGGGATACCCGCGTCCATGGCCTCGCGGATGGCGGCGTCGATCTCCTCGGAATATGTAGCCGCGATGGCCAGCCCGGAGGGCTTTTTGACGATGATCGAACGGATAAGGTCCGCGTATTCGCCCGAGTTGGCATTGAGTATGCCGTCAAATTCCGTGCGCGCGCCATAGATCGCCGCGGAGCGCTGAAAGCCCGCGTAGCACTGCTGCCAATACTCAATATCGGAATTGAAGGCCAGCATATAATAGGATTCATCCCTGTCCGCGCGCGGCAACACGGCTTCCTCCCCGCCCGCGGGCAGGGCGAGCGCGGTGAAAAGCACGAACACGGCAAGGGCAAGCGCCGCTTTTCTCATGGCCCTTCTCCTTTGCAAAGCGTTTGGACGACGTCCTTAACAGATAGTATACGATTCTGAGCCGCGCCCGTCAAGAGGCAGGAATGCATGGGCACGGGAGCGGCGCAGGGCCGCTTCCCGTGTCCATATATATGTTTCCAGAGGAACGTTATTTGCCGATCATGTCGTCGAACATGCCATCGTAGCCGTTGGAGATGATGGTGTGATCGAGCATGAGGCCATCGCGGCCCTCGAGCTGATGCGAGCCCTCATAGAAGCTGTCGCGCATGACAAATTCATCGCCAAGATCGTTGAAGCAGGGAGCTTCGACCGTGGTGGCGTTCCAGACCGGCACGGTATCGCCGTTCGGGTCGCCGGTGGCGGTGAAGTTGGCCCAGTAGGTGGAACACCAGTCGCCGATCTGGTAGTCCAGCTCCGTCCAGTCGCGCTGTTCGGGGACATCGCGCATGGAATCGAACCAGTACCACAGATCCGCGCTGTGCCACGCCCAGCGCAGCTCCGCTTCTCTGCCCGGCGTCCAGTGGGAGAAGAAGAAGCAGTAGAAGTCGCTGTCCGGGTTGAGCGCCTTGAGGTAAGCGCCGTTGAGCATGCCGGCGATGGCGTTGAGCTGGCTGTCCAGGCGCAGATCTTCCATGGTGGCGGCAATGTCGTCGGTGGTGCGGTAGATGTATTCAAAGTCGTACTTGTCGTAGAGTTCGCCGTAGGTCTCCTTCGCGGCCTCGAAGATCGCCTCTGTCTCCTGAATGGTGAACGAGGCGTTGCCCTCGCCGGAGCAGGAGCCGAAGAGCAGGTTCTTGCCGTTGATGGCGTTGGGCTGCGTGTAGAAGTCCACCGGGTCCATGGTCAGCACGTAGCCGTCCAGGCAGCTGCCCCAGCCGACCTCGTAATCGTTGACGTCGGTCTCCTCATTGCAGAAGAAGGTGGCGGGCAGTTCGCGCAGTTCCTCGAGGGTGTAGTCGCCCACGCCCATGAAATCGAGGTATTTCTCGCCGGTCTCCTTGGCCTGTTCCTGCGTCTTGAGCGTGCCGAAGGGGCGGAAGGTGGAACACATCACCGCGCCGCTCCAGAGGTCGTCCGTGAGCAGCGGGGAGGACATCAGGTAGGTGACCATGCTGCAGCCGGCGCTCTGGCCGCCGATGACCACGCGCGTCGGGTCGCCGCCGAAGGCGGTGATGTTGTCCTGGATCCATTCCAGCGCCTTGATGTTGTCCATCAGGCCGTAGTTGCCGGAAGTGCCCGTCTCGGATTCGGCATCCAGCTCGTCGGAGGTGTAGAAGCCGAACAGGCCCATGCGGTATTCGACCTCGACCACGATGATGCCGCGCGCCGCCAGCTCTTCCGCCGCGGCCTGCGCGTCGTAGGTGACGCCGTGCTGCGAGGCGCCGCCGTGGATCCACACGAACACCGGCAAATTGTCCGCCGCGGACTTCGCCGGGCTGTAGATCTGCAGATAGAGACTGTCCTCGCTCATGTTCGGATACTCATCCAGCCAGGGGTACCAGAGGTCCTCGGCCCACCAGCACTCCATGTCCATCACCTGCATGCCCATGGGGTTGAACTCCGTGCAATCCAGCACGCCTTCCCACGGCTCGGGGTCGATGGGCGCTTTCCAGCGCAGCTCGCCCACCGGCGGGGCCGCGTACGGCACGCCCTTGTAGATGATGAGATCGTCGGAGACCTGATCGCCGCGTATCTGGCCGAACTGCGTGGCGACCACGACCATGTCGTCGTTGTTCTCCGCCAGCGCCGACAGTCCTGCAAAGGCTGTGAGGCACAAGATGGCGGCCAGCAACAGGCTCAGCTTCTTCATGAAAAACTCCCTTCCGGCCGCATGACACGCGGCCCTTCTCCCGTTTGCGGAACCGCCCCCGGAAAAACCGGGCGCGGCCCCTGCGATCATGCCGGTCTTCCCGGCTTTTCACGTTTTAAGGTCAGCGGACAGTGTACTCGAAGATGTAGTCCATGAAGTCGACGGACATCTCCGGCCAGAGGTCGGCGCCCTCAATGGGCTCGCCCGTGATCTCGCCGGTGGCGATCTTCACCGGGTCGCTTTCGCCGTTGGCCATGCCGAAGCCGTGGCCCAGGCCGCCGAAGATGTGCAGCTCAGCGGGGATGCCCATCTCCTGCAACTCATTGAAGAACGTGACCGAGCCGGCGGCGAAGGAGTCCAGACCGCCGACCGTCATGAAGTGCGCCGGGATGTTGGGGTTCTCGGTCTCCGTCAGCGTGCCGGACGCGCCGTAGATGCTCAGAGCCACCTGCAGGTCGGAGTTGACCTGGTCGATCTCGTCCGGGGTGTAGTCGGGGTCAAAGTCCGCCGGAGAGACTTCGCCATAGTGGTCCAGAATGGTGCCGGTGATGGTCATGCCGCCGCCGGAGAAGCCGACAGCCGCCATGTTCTCCGTCTTGGCGATGCCCAGTTCCTCCGCGTGGTAGCGCAGGTAGCGGACGGAGCGCTGCAGGTCGAGGTGGGCGTCCGTGCGGGAGAACGGCTCGATGCGCCGCTGGAGGACGAACGCGTTGTAGCCATTGTCGCGGTAGTACTCGGCGATGTTGTAGCCCTCATAGAGGTTGCAGCGCATCATGTAGCCGCCGCCGGCAATGACGATGACGTTGCCGCGCACAGTGCTTTGATCTTCCACCAGATAGGGCACCAGGAAGGGACGGAAGCCCTCGTTGGTATAGGTGAGGTAGTAGTCGCCCGGCTCGCCGTAGGTGGCCATGTCCTCGCCCCAGATGTAGTACACGGAGGCATCCAGCGTTTCCGCCGTCTGCTCCAGGCCCTCGCGCAGGGCCTTCAGTTCGACGAGCTGCTCCTGCACGATGTCGGAGCAGATGTCATAGTCGTTGAAGTCCACTTCGAGGATGATGGTGGTGACCAGAGTATCATAGGGATCGAAGGTCTCGGGGGTGAACGCCGTGGGATAGAGGTCCAAGTCGTTGGCGTACGTCATTTCCTCGATGTAGAAATCGTAGCCGGCCTTCTCCTCTTCGGTCCACTCCGTCCAGCCCGCGTAGAGCGTGCAGGCGCCGGTGACCGGAGAGTCCGCGCTCACGGGGGTGGTGGCTTCCGCGTCGTGATACCAGCCGGTGAAGTTGTAGCCATAGCGGGAAAGTTCATTGGAAATGGCGTCCGTGGCCGCCTCCAGCGTCAGCGTGGTCGCCGCCCCTTCCGCATAATTGGGGTCGAGCGTCACGTCAAAGGGCCCGCCAGCTTCGGCAAAGCATACGGAACACAGCAGCAACAGGGCGAGCAGAAGGGTGGATAGTTTCTTCATAGGTTACGCTCCTTTCATATTTTCACTGCGCACATGGCAGCGATGTCCCCTGAAATATCCTATGCAACAAATGGAAAAATATGGCTTCACAGGCGCCCGGTCGACAATATAATTATATAATAGCGGCGAAAACTTGGTCAATGTGATATATTTGTTGTGCGACTGCGAAAATATAAACACAAATGCACGGACCAGAGCAGAATATGAGAAAAAATTAAGTTGGGGGATAAAATGGCCCCGCCCTGAACAGGATCGCTCCTTTGCGCGACAAAAAAACGGCCGTGGCGCTGAACAGACCCGCGCCATTGCCGCTCGCCATTCCGCTCGCGCCGCGCTTTTTTTGCGAGGCCGCCTCTATGCGCCATGAGAACGCTTGATGTAAAGTCGCGCTTTTTCGCGGGGCCTTCCCCGCATCCGCATAGCAAAAGCCCCGAAACTTCAACAGTTTCAGGGCTTTTCTTTGGCGTGCCTGAAGGGATTCGAACCCCTGACCTTTTGGTTCGTAGCCAAACACTCTATCCGGCTGAGCTACAGGCACATGGCCTTTTCTCAAGGCGCTTATATAGTATACCGCGCGGGGGCGGAACTGTCAATGCTTTTGCGGGCAAAATCTGTGATTTTACATTCGCGCCGCATTTGAGCGCATGGGACAGGCCCCGTTGCGCGCAAAAAAGCGGGAACGGGGCCTGTGGGTCAAAGTTCTTCTTCGCCGTCCTCCTCGGGGCGCTCGGGGCGGATGGGGGCCTCCTTGCGGCGGTAGAGCTTGCGCTCCAGAGACCAGATGCGCTCGGTGAAGCCGCCGGGCTTGACCATGGCAAGCTCGCGGCGCATCTCGAACATGCGCGCGTCCAGCACGTCGAGGATGTGCAACACCTCCGCCTCCGGGAACATCGGGCGGCGGGGGCTGCCGTACTCGGGCAGATCGTGGTGGGAGAGGATCATGTGTTCGAGCATGTCCTTGAGTTCGGGGCGCACGTTCAGTTCGCGCGCGCAGCGGTCCAGCGCCGCCACGCCCATCACCAGATGGCCCAAGAGCTGGCCCTGACGGGTGTAGTCGCTGACCATGCCGATCTCGTCGGCGGCCAGTTCGTCCAGTTTGCACAGGTCGTGGAGGATGACGCCCGCGGCCAGCAGGTCGGCGTCCAGGAAGGGGTAGATGTCGCAGACGGCGCGGGCGGCGCGCAGCATGGTGGAGGTGTGGTGCAAGAGCCCTCCGCGCTCGGCGTGGTGCAGTTTCGAGGCGGCGGGATAGTACATCAGGCGGTCGCCCGCCTCCTCCAGACGCTTTAAGACCAGCGCCTTGAGTTCGCGGTCGGCGATGGCGTCCACGCGGTTGAGGATGAAGTCCATCATCTCGCCCGAGGGCTGCGGCGCGCAGGGGGTGAGGGTAGCCATGTCGTAATCGTCGCCCTCGGCGGCGGGGCGCAGTTTGTCCACGCGCAGCTGCGCTCGGCCATTGTACTCCAGCATCACGCCGCGCAGGCGCAGCACCGTGGCCGTGGCGGGGGCGGGGGTGTTCCCGTCCCACATCTTGGCGTTGACTTCGCCGGAGATGTCGCAAAGCGTCATGTCCAGATACTTGCTGCCGTTGGAGGAAGTGCGCTGCGCGGCGGCGCGCACCAGCAGAAAGCCGTCGAACGCCTGATTTTTCAGCATCGCGGCCAGTTGCGGCTGCGGCTTCATGCCTCCGCCTCCTCCGCCGCCTCATCCAGCAGGACGAGGGCCAGCGCGTAGATCTCCGCCGCGCGCAGCAGGTCGGAAATGGAGGTGAACTCATCCGGGCCGTGGGCCGCGCCGTGGGTGGCGGGCAGGCCCTCCGGGCGCGGACGCTCGCCGGGGAAGATGACGCCGAAGGTGATGGCGTTTTTCAGCAGGCGCGAATAGGTGCCGCCGCCGGAGGTGAAGGGCGGCGCGTCGTCGCCGGTGACCTCGAAGTAGGCGCGCTGGGCGGCGGCGATGAGCGGCCCGTCCTTGGGAATGTAGACCGGGCTGGTGGTGGAGAACTCGCGCGGCTCGAGGCCGAGGCTCCGGCCGTAGGCCTGCAGCGTCCGGCTGTCTGCCTCGACGTCCGTGGCGATGGAGAGGCGGCAGTCCACGCTCAGGGAGAGCATGCCGTTTTCCGTGCGGGCTCTGCCGCAGACCATGGTGCTGCGGCCGGTGTCCGCGTCCTCGCGGGCGATGCCGGCGCGCTCGCCGTAGATGTCGCCGGAGAGCTGGGCAAAGGCGCGCATGGCGGCCTCGGACTGGCCGGAAAGCACGCCCGCCTCCAGCAGCGCCGTGGCCAGCAGGTGGATGGCGCTCACGCCGCCCTCGGGCCGGGCCGCGTGGGCCGCCGTGCCCGTGGCGCGCACGCGCAGCATGCCGTTTTCCTCCTCCATTTCCACGCCCGGAGGGGCCGCGAAGGGCTTGACGCCCCTGAGCAGCGCCGTGGCGCTGGGCGGCACCATGTTGAAGACCTCGCCGCCGTGGAACTCGACGATCTGCTCGCCGGCGGGCGCGTAGAACAGGCCCTTGATGGAGCCCTTCTGGGCGTAGTTGGCGGGGAACATGCTGTCCGGGATCAGCGAGGCTACCGGGCAGACGCAGTTCTGGACATAGTATTCCATGTCCTCCATGCCCGTCTCCTCGGAGCAGCCCATGATGAGGCGCAGACCGTGTTTGAGCGGCGTGCCCAGTTCGCGGAACATGCGCATCAGGTAAAGGCCCAGCACGGCGGCGTTCTTGTCGTCGTTCGTGCCGCGACCGATGAGGAAATCGCCCACGCGGGTGGCGCCGTAGGGCGGGTAGATCCACTGGTCGCCCTCGGGCACCACGTCGATGTGGGCGACGATGCCCAGCGCGTTGTTTTTGTCGCCATAGATGGCGCTGCCGCAGTAACCGGCGTGGTCCTCGGTCTCAAAGCCCATCCTGCGGGCGTGATCGAGGGCAAAATCGAGCATTTCGCGGCACTCGGGGCCAAAAGGCGCGCCCGGCGCGGCGAGGTCGGCGCGGCTGACGGAGCGGATGCGCGTGAACGATTGCAGGTCGGCGACCATTTCCTCGGCGTGCGCGTCCAGCCAGGCGCGGACGGTTTGACGGAAGGCGTGAGTATCCATCTTGATCCCCCTTGGAATGTTTTGTCGGATACTACCATTATACATGGCCCGGCGGCCGGATGCAATTGCTTTTTGCGCGAAATCGTGCTATGATGGTGAAGAATGGAGGTGTTTGCATGAAGAAGTTCGCCCTGATGCTGCTGGCGCTGCTTTTGTGCGCTTCGGCGACGGCGGAGAGCGCGGCGCAGACCGGCGCTTTTCTGACCCTGCCGGAGGGCTTTGCGCCCATCGCGGAGGCGGAAGAGCAGGGCTACCGCGAGGCCGCCGCGCACGACGCCGGCGCGCGCTACGCGGGCGAAATGCTGCTGGCGCGGCGCGGGGAGGCGACCATCGCCCTCACGCAGGCGACGACCGAACACGCAAGCGCGCAGGAGGCCGCCGAGGCGCTGCTTGACGAGTACGCCGCGTATGTGGCAGGCTTTGAGAACGTGGAGGCGCAGACGGTCGAAGTTGGCGGACGCATCTTCGCCCTCGTGCAGGTGGCGCTGGACGGCGAAGTCACCTCGCAATACCTGCTGGTGGAGGGCGGCACGCTCTACACATTGACCTTCACGGGCGTTTCCGAGGAAGAGACGCGCGCCGTGCTGGAAAGTTTTTCTCCGACGGCGGCGAGCCCACAGCCGACCCTTATGACCGTTTCCACCCCGGCCCCCTCCCCCGCCCCGGCGGCGGAGACGCAGGCCCCGTAGCCGCCCGCGAGGGGCGCGCGCGGAGCAGATGGGGCGACGCCCCTGTCCGGCCGCATTGTTTACAATCAATTTCTGGCATTTTGCCGCGCGGGATGGTATAATAAGCGCGGTGTCCGAGGTTTTGGGCTGTTTTCCCGAACAAAAAGCAGCTCTTGACCCGGAAATATTCGATAAAGGATGACTTTCATGGCAAATTGCGCGATCGTCGGCATCAACTGGGGAGACGAGGGCAAGGGCCGCATGGTGGATTACCTTGCCGAGAAGTACGACGTGGTGGTGCGCTATCAGGGCGGCAACAACGCCGGGCACACCGTCATCAACGAATACGGCAAATTCGCGCTGAACCTGCTGCCCAGCGGCGTGTTCCACGAAAAGGCCGTCAACCTGCTGGGCACGGGCACGGTCATCGACTTAAAGCACCTGTGCGGCGAGATCGCCCGCGTGCGCGAAAAGGGCGTGCCCATCACCCGCGACAGCCTGAAGATTTCCGACCGCGCCGTGATGGTGCTGCCCATCCACCCCTTGCAGGACAAGTGGGAGGAGGCGCGGCTGGGCAAGGATCACTTCGGCTCCACGCTGCGCGGCATCAGCCCCGTGTACGGCGACAAGTACATGAAAAAGGCGCTGCGCATGGGCGACCTTCTGCATCCGGAACATTTGAAAAAGCAGTTAAGGCGCCTGCTGGACTGGAAAAATCAGGTGATCGTGCCCGGCTACGGCGCGGAGAAGATCGACTTTGACGAGACGCTCAAGTGGATCGAGGAATACGGCGCGCCGCTGATGCAGCACATCTGCGACGCGGGCGAACTGCTGGAAAACGCCGCGAAAGCCGGCAAGAGCGTGCTGTTCGAGGCCCAGCTGGGCGCGCTGCGCGACATCGACTACGGCATCTACCCCTTCACCAGCTCCTCCTCCCCGCTGGCGGCCTACGCGCCGGTGGGCTGCGGGCTGCCCAGCCTCAAGCTGGACCGCGTGGTGGGCGTTACCAAGGCGTACTCCACCTGCGTGGGCGAAGGCCCGTTCGTGGGCGAACTGGATGGCGAGGAGGCCGACAAGCTGCGCGAAGCGGGCGCGGAATACGGCGCCGCCACCGGCCGCCCGCGCCGCGTGGCGTGGATGGACCTGGTGGCCACCCGCTACGGCACGGCTTTGCAGGGCGCGACCGAACTGGCGCTGACCAAGCTGGACGTTTTGAGCTATCTGGACAAGATCCCCGTCTGCGTGGCCTACGAAAAGAACGGCCGCCGCGTGGACCGCTTCCCCTACACGCCCGACCTGGACGGCTGCAAGCCCGTGTACGAAGTGCTGCCCGGCTGGAAGATGGACATCGCCACCTGCCGCGAATACGAGCATCTGCCCTCCGAGGCGCGCGACTACGTGGAGTTCATCGAAAAGAACGTCGCCTGCCCGATCAAGTTCGTCTCCGTGGGCGCGGAGCGCGACAGCCTCATCATCCGCTAAGGGGGAACGAGCATGCACGATACTTACGAAACGCCGCTCAACAGCCGCTACGCCAGCCGCGAGATGCAGCAGATATTCTCTCCCGACCGCAAGTTCACCACATGGCGCAAGCTCTGGGTTGCGCTGGCCGAGAGCGAGATGGAGATGGGCCTGCCGGTGACGCAAAAGCAGGTGGACGAACTCAAGGCGCACGTGGAGGACATCGACTACGAGGCCGCCCGCCGCCACGAAGAGCGCACCCGCCACGACGTGATGGCCCACGTGCTGGCCTACGGCGACGTCTGCCCCAATGCGCGCGGCGTCATCCATCTGGGCGCGACTTCCTGCTATGTGACCGACAACGCCGACATACTCATGCTGCGCGACGCCTTGACGCTGGTGCGCGAAAAAGTGCTGGAAGTCATCCGCCGCCTGCGCGCCTTCGCGCTGGAATATAAAGATTTGCCTACCCTCGGCTACACGCACTTGCAGCCGGCGCAGCTCACCACGGTGGGAAAGCGCGCCACGCTGTGGATGCAGGATCTGCTGATGGACCTGGACGAAGTGAACTTCGCCCTTTCTTCCCTCAAACTGCTGGGCAACCGCGGCGCGACCGGCACGCAGGAGAGCTTTATGAAGCTCTTCGACGGCGACGGCGAAAAGGTGGACGAGCTGGAAAGGCGCATCGCCCGCAAGGTGGGCATGGAGAAGTGCTTCGCCGTTTCCGGCCAGACCTATCCGCGCAAATTGGACAGCCGCGTGCTTGGCGCGCTCTCCGGCATCGCCCAGAGCGCCTACAAGTTCGCGCAGGACCTGCGGCTGTTGCAGTCTTTCCGCGAGGTGGAAGAGCCGTTTGAGAAGGGTCAGATCGGCTCTTCGGCCATGGCCTACAAGCGCAACCCCATGCGCTCGGAGCGCATCTGCGCCCTTTCCCGCCACGTGATGACCGTGGTGCAGGACGCGCAGATGACCGCCGCCACCCAGTGGTTCGAGCGCACGCTGGACGACAGCGCCAACCGCCGCCTCTCGCTGCCGGAAGCCTTTTTGGCCACGGACGCGGTGCTGGAACTCTACGCCAACATCGCCAGCGGCATGGTCGTCTACCCGGCGATGATCGGCAAGCGCGTGATGGAAAACCTGCCCTTCATGGCCACGGAGGCCATCCTCATGGAGGGCGTGCGCCTGGGCGGCGACCGGCAGGAACTTCACGAGCGCATCCGCGTGCATTCGCAGGCTGCGGCCGCGCGCATGAAGCAGGAGGGCAAGGAAAGCGACCTGATGGAGCGCATCGCCGCCGACCCCGCCTTCCCCATGGATCACGAGCATTTGACCAAGTTGCTTGCGCCGGAGAACTACACCGGCCGCGCCGCCGAGCAAACGGTGAACTTCGTGAAAAACGAGGTCGATCCCGCCCTCGCCGGACACAATGCGCGCGAGATGGGCGAGATCAAGCTGTGAGAAGGCCGAAGATCGCCTTGACGCTGGCGGAGAAAAAGGGCGCGGGCGCCTGCCACCACGGCCACAAGGTGGGCGACACGTTCGACTTTGACACCGAGCGCGGCAGGCTCTGCCCCATGGCCCTGCATGTGGCTTTCCCCTATGTGGACATCCTCCGCTACGGCGGCACGCTGCCCGCCCGCGCAGACGGCACGTTTGCCTTCTGTTGCCCGGACGCGGACGTTCTCAACATCTTCCGCATCGACGTGGAGGAGCGCGGCGAACGCGCGTAGATATGGCAAGACCCCCGCAACGCCGAAAGGGCGCGCGGGGGTCTTTTGTCGTTCAAAGTCGGGTGCGGGGCCGCGTCCGCTCACGCTGCCGCGTCGAGCCACGAGCGCAGTTCCTCCTCGGAGACGTCGCTGGAAAAGCGCGCGCCCTCCAGCCACGTGCCCGCGCCGGCCAGCGCTTCCAGCCCCTCCGCGCTGCGGGAAATGCCGCTGCCGCCGGATGTGCAGAAGGGGTACACGGTCAGGCCGGTCAGGTCGCAGCTCTCCACAAAGGTGGCGAGGATGCGCGGGGCTTCGCCGTGCCAGATGGGATAGCCGAGGTAGAGGGTGGTGTAGCCCGTCAAATCGGGCAGTTCGCCCGCGATTGCCGGGCGGGCGTCGGGGTCGTCCATTTCCTGAGAGGTGCGGCTCTGGCTGTCGCCGTAGTCGAGGTCTTCTTCCGTGTACGGCTCGGCGGGCACGATCTCATAAATGTCGGCGTCCAATAGCGCCGCCAGCTTTTCCGCCACGGCGCGGGTGTTGCCGGTGGCGGAGAAACAGACCACCAGAATATCGCTGTGCGCCCCGTCGGGCTGCGGCTGGGCGGGGGCGGCGGTCTCGGCGCAGGCGACGGTCAGGGCGAGGCAGAGCGTCAGGAGCAGGGCAAGCAGTTTTCGCATGGGGCATTCTCCTTTTCTACCATCAGGCGGATGGCGTTCGATCTTCCAGCGCGCTTTTGGCCCACGCCGCCGCGCCGCTGCCGTTGAGCAGCTTGCCGCCCTTCCAGCGGGCCTGCGGATACGCCTTTGCCAGATTGCGCGCCGCGCCCTCCACGCCGCTGCCGCCGGAGGTGGCGAAGGGGATGAGCGTTTTGCCGGTCAGATCGCAACCATCCAGAAAGGTATCGACGATGCGCGGCTCCACGTACCACCAGATGGGGAAACCGAGAAAGACGGTATCGTATTTGCCCATGTCCGGCGCGGCCTCCGCGAGGGCGGGGCGGCAGGCGGGGTCGTTCATCTCCACGGAGGAACGGCTGTTTTTGTTCGTCCAGTCGAGGTCGGCGCGGGTGTAGGGCTGCGCGGGGCGTATCTCGTGAAGCTCCGCGCCGGTGGCGGCGGCGATCTCTTTGGCCACGCGGGCGGTCACGCCGCTGGCGGAAAAGTAAGCGACCAGTATATTGCGCATTTGCAGGTTCTCCTTTCCTTATTTGTCCTTACTGCGCGCAGCTCGCCGGGCAGGGGTGGCCGCAGACGCAGACCGTGGCGTCGGCGCCCTCGATGTCGCGGATGACCGCGCCGACGGCGGGCGCGCAAATGCTGCCGCGCAGCGGGTTTTTGATGCTGACCACGGGCGTGGTGATGGTGGCCTCCACCTCCGAGCGCTCAAAGGCGAGGTCCGTGTCGGTCATTTCACAGCCGATGAGCTTCAGGCCCTTGCAGTAGCACAGCGGCTGCGTGCCGATGATGGCGCAATGCTCAAAGGTGAGGTTTTCGCTGTACCAGGCCAGGTATTCGCCCTTGACCACGCTGTTGCGCACGACGACGTTTTTGGCGTGCCAGAAGGCGTCCTTGGTGTCGAAGCGGCAGTTTTCAAAGGCGGCGTTTTCGATGTACTGGAAGGAATACTTGCCCCGCATGCGCACGTTTGCAAAGCGCAGGCCGGTGGAGCGGAGCATGAAGTATTCGCTCTCGACGTCGCAATCCTCCATGCGCACATCGCGCGCGGACCAGCCGAACTCTTTGGAAATGATGTCGCAGCGGCGGATGTTTATGTCGCGGCACTCGCGCAGGGCCTTGATGCCGTGGAGCTGGCTGTTTTCGATCTCAATATGCTCGGAATACCAGAGGGCGGCGCGGCAGAGTTCGGTCATCTCCGAATCGCGGATCACCAGGCCGTGATCGTGCCAGAAGGGATAGCGCAGATTGAAAAAGCAGTGATCCGCCTCGATGTTTTCACACTCTTTGAAGGCGCTCTCGCCGTCGGCAGGGCCGTCGAAAGCGCAGTTTTTCGCCGCGAGGCCGCGCGCGCCGTAGAGGGCGCGCTCCCCGTCGAACGTCTTGTTTTCGATGATGGTCATGGCAAAGCCTCCTGTTGGATGGGCGCTCACATCGCCCGCTTGCGCAGCTGATGGACGAGATAATCCAGGCAGTCGATGCGCTTTTCCTCGCGGTGCAGCCGCTTGAGCAGCTGTTGGCGGTGGGCAGAGAGCAGGCGAAGCTGCCCATCGCGCTCCCCCGCCGCTTCCAGAGCGAGGAAACGCTCCACTTCCCTGCCACACAGGCCCGCGTCGCGCAGGGCGTCCAGCAGCGCCTGCGGTTGACGAACGTCGTTCATATCCTCTCCATCTTTCCCGGCGCGCCGCGCCCCTTTTACGGCCACAGTATAGCACCCTCGGATCAATATATCAAATACTTATTTTGAATCGTCATCCATAATTGATTCTTATGACGCTTTTTGGTATAATGGAGGCGGGAGGCGATCTTGTGGAACTTCGCGTATTGCAGTATTTTCTCGCCGTGGCGCGGGAGCAGAGCATCTCGGCGGCGGCGGGATCCCTGCACATCTCGCAACCGGCGCTCTCCACGCAGATGAAGGCGCTGGAAGCGGAATTGGGCAAGCAGCTGCTCATCCGCGGCGTCAAGGGTTCGCGGCGGGTGATGCTCACCGACGAGGGCATGGTGCTGCGCAAGCGCGCCGAGGAGATCCTCTCCCTTGTGCGCAAGACGGAGGAGGAGATCGCCTGCCCGGACGAGGCCATCTCCGGCGAGGTGAGCATCGGCAGCGGCGAGACGGAGCTGGTGCGCCTCTTCGCCCGCGCGGCGCGGGCCCTGCGCGCGCGGCACCCGGACATACGCTACCGCATTTCCAGCGGCAACGCCGAGTTCGTGCTGGAAAACCTCGACAAGGGGCTGATCGACTTCGGCCTGCTCTTTGTCGGCGTGGACGCGCGCAAGTACGACACGCTGCCCCTGCCCGCCTGCGACCGCTGGGGCGTGCTGATGCGCCGGGACGCGCCGCTGGCGCAAAAGGAGGCCATCGGCCCGGAAGATTTGTGGGACAAGCCGCTGATCGTCTCCCACCAGCGGGGCGACGACAATTACCTTTCCCGCTGGATGAAGCGCGAGATCAGCCGCCTCAACGTGGTGGCCACCTACAACCTCGTCTACAACGCCTCGCTGTTGGTGGACGAGGGGCTGGGCTACGCGCTGACCTTCGACGGCCTGATCAACACCGAGGGCAGCGACCTCTGCTTCCGCCCGCTTGCGCCGCAGCTGGAGGCGCCGGGCAGCATTGTCTGGAAAAAGTATCAGGTGTTTTCCAAGCCGGCGGCGGCGTTTTTGCAGTGCCTGCGCGGCATGCTCTGAGCGGCGCGAAAAAAGCGATTGCCAAATCGGGAAAATGGCGGTATACTACTGGGTAAAGGAGGGACTTGTCATGGAACTGAAGGACAACCTCATCGGACTGGAACACGTGGGCGTTCCCACGAAAGACCTTGCAAAGACCATCGCCTTTTACGAGAGCCTTGGCTTCACCGTGGCGCTGCGCACGGCTGTTCCGGGCGGCGGAAATGTGGCCTTTTTGCAGCTGGGCAATGTGATGATCGAGACCTACGAAAGCGACGATGTGGCCGGCAAGCCCGGCGCCATCGACCACCTGGCCCTCAAGGCGCGCGACATCGAGGCCGCGTTCAAGGCGGTGAAGGCGCTGGGTTATGAGATGGTCAACGACGAGATCGAGTTTCTGCCCTTCTGGGAAAACGGCGTGCGCTTTTTCACCTTCTACGGCCCCAACCGCGAGAAGATAGAGTTCAGCCAGATACAGTAAGTGGGCAGACTGTCAGAGCGTTGAGAAAGCCCGCAAGCCAAGGAAGCGACCCTGCCGTCAAGGGAGCTTACATAGACGTAAGTGACCGCAGACGGCAGGGCCGCTGACGCCGGAAGCAAAAATCGCCTCTGATTTTTATTTTATCAGAGCGATTTTTGCGGTTGTGGGCTTTATCAGCGCTCTGCGGCGCTTCCGAAACGGGAGCGCCGCTTTTCTGTCCTCAGTTGCCGCACTCTATGCTGATCTCGTTGAATATCTTCAACAGGTCGTCCATCTGCACGGCCTGTTTTTCTTCCCCGGCCTTGTCCAGCACGATGCCGCCCTGGTGCATCATCAGCAGGCGGTCGCCGTATTCGAGGGCGTAGCGCAGATTGTGCGTCACCATCAGGGCAGTGAGCTTCTTTTCGCGCACGATGCGGTCGGTGAGCTGCATGATGATCTCGGCGGTCTTGGGGTCGAGGGCGGCGGTATGCTCGTCGAGGATGAGGAACTCGATGGGCGTCATCGAGGACATGATCAGCGAGAGCGCCTGCCTTTGCCCGCCGGAGAGGGCGCCCACCTTGGAGTTCATCATGTTTTCAAGGCCCAGCCCCAAGGGGCGCAGCAGCTCCTTGTAGGCCTCCACGCGGCGGCGGTCGGTGCCGGGGCGCAGGTCGTACCTCTTGCCCTTGTTGTCGGCCAGCGCCATGTTTTCAAGGATGGTCATCGAGGCGCAGGTGCCCATGGCGGGGTTCTGGTAGACGCGGCCCATGCGGCGGGCGCGGCGATGCTCGCTTTCGCGCACGATGTCCCTGTCGGCGAGAATGATGCTGCCCGAATCCGGGGCGATGGAGCCGCAGATGATGTTGAGCATGCTGGTCTTGCCCGAGCCGTTGGAGCCGACCACGGAGACGAACTGCCCTTCCGGCACGGAGAGGTTGAAGTTCTCAAACAGGCAGATCTCCTGCACGGTGCCGGGGTTGTAGATCTTGCAGATATTGCGCAGTTCAAGCATGCTTCTTCCCTCCCTTGCGCAGAAGCCCCGCCGCGAGGATGATGAGGAAGAGTACGGCGGTGATGAGCTTTAAGTCGCTGGCGCCCATGCCGCAGGCGATGGCGAGGGAGACGCACATCCTGTACACCACCGCGCCGACGGTGGCCGCCGTGGTGCCCTTGACAAACGACACGCGGCGGAAAAGGTTCATGCCGATGATGACGCTGGCCAGCGCCAGCACCATCGCGCCCGTGCCCATGGAGACTTCAAACATGCGCTGGTGCTGGCAAAGCACCGCGCCGGAGAGCGCCGCGAAGGCGTTGGCGATCATCAGGCCAATGATCTTCACACGGCCCTTGTCGCAGGCAAGCGCCGTGACCACGCGCTCATTGTCGCCCACGGCGCGCAAAAGGTAGCCCGCGCGGGTCTTCAAAAACAGGTCGAGCAATATCTTTACCACCAGCACGACGAGGAAGATGATGATGAGCGTGCTGAAATCGCCCACGAGGCCGGAAAAGAAGTCCGCCACGGGGTTGTTCTGAAACAGCGTCACGTCCTTGCGGCCGATGGTGGCCAGGGACTTGCCGCCGGAAATTTTCAGATTGATGGAATACAGCGCCGTGGAAACGATGATGCCGGAAAAAAGGTCGCGCACCTTGAGCTTGACGTGGATCAGCCCCGTGCAAAGCCCGGCGACCGCGCCGCCGGCGATGGCGGCCAGAAGCGCCAGAAGCGGGCTGTGGCCGGCGGCAATGACCATGGTGGAGATGACGCCGCCCAGGGGGAAGGTGCCATCCACGGAAAGGTCGGGAAAGTCCAGAATGGTATAGGTGATGAGTACGCCCATGGCCAGCAGGGCGTAGATGAGCCCCTGCTCCAGCGTGCTGGGCAGGGCGTTGACAAAGTTCATCAGCACAGCGTTTCATCCTCCCGTCGCGTCCCTCGGGCGGCCGCGGCCGCCCGGCCCGGGAAAGCCCCGGGCCGGACAATGCGATCGTTATTCGGCGTCGGCCATGTCGGTGGCGCGGGCCATGAGGTCTTCGGGAATGGTCACGCCCAGCGCCTCGCAGGCGTCGGTGTTGACGTAGAGGGCGCTTTCTTCGATGGTCTCATAGGGGATGTCGGCGGCTTCCGCCTCGCCCTTGAGTACCTTGGCGGCCATCTTGCCGGTCTGCACGCCCAGGGCCACGTAGTCAAGGCCCTCGGCGGCGACGCAGCCGAGCGTCACCTGTTCGATCTCGCTGCCGAACACGGGGATGCCGGCGGCGTCGGTCTCATCCAGCACCACTTCGAGGTACTGCACCACGGTGTTGTCGGTGAGCATGGTCAGGCAGTCCACCTGCGGCAGAAGCTGCGGCAGAGCCAGGGCGATGTCCGCGCCGGTGGTAACACCGCTTTCGACGATGGTGAAGCCGTATTCCCCGGCCAGCTCCTTGTAGCTTTCCAGCTGCACGAGGCTGTTGGCCTCGCCCACGGTGTAGAGGATGCCGATGTTCTTCGCCTCCGGCAGCATGGCGCGGATGGTCTCAAGCTGCTTGGCCACGGGCAGTTCGTCGCTGGTGCCGGTGACGTTGCCGCCGTCGGTAAGGCCGGCCTCCTCGGGGGCGGACACGGCGGTGTAGATCACGGGAATCTCGTCCTCCGCGGCGTTGTAGGCGCATACGGCGATGGGGGTGGCGATGGCGCAGATGAGATCGTAGCCATTGGCGACGAAGTTGGAGGCGATGGTCGTGGCCATGCTGGTGTCGGCCTGGGCGTTCTGGTATTCGACGGTGAGGTTCTCGCCTTCGACGATGCCTTCTTCGGCAAGGCCGGCGAGGAAGCCTTCGCGGCAGTTGTCCAGAGAGCCGTGTTCGGCGAACTGGGCGATGCCGATGGTGTAGCTCTCTTCTTCGGCAACGGCGAAGCAGGACAGGGCAAGGATCAGGGCGATCATCAGGGCGGCAAACTTCTTCATGGGGGTACCTCCTCAAAAAATGATTTTGATGGAGATCGTCGAGCCGAGGGGAACAAAAAACGCCTCAAGCCATTTGCTTGAGACGGTTGCCCGCGGTGCCACTCAACTTGGTCTTTCGACCCGCTCGCTCCATGTGCCATCACACATGCCGCCATGATAACGGGTGCGGATCCCGTCGCTCCCTACTGTGATTTCAGGAGCGCCCTCGGAAGCCCATTCGCCGGACGCCTCCTTGCCGCAATCCCACCGCCCGCGACTCTCTTGGAAGGACGCCGTTCCGGGTACTTTTCTCCCTCAACGGTTGATGCAATGATACAACCATTTTCGCCGTTTGTCAACCCCCTTTTGAAAATTTTTTTGCCGAAGATGGATATTTCCCGCCGCAAAGATGCAAAAAACCCCGGAAAGCGCGCGGTTTTCCGGGGTTTTTGCAGGATGGAAATGTCCTGGGGAAATTTGTCTATACGGCGTTGTCGGCGGGCGGCGCGGGCAGTTCCCGGCCGCAGTAGGGGCAGACCTTCCAGCCATCCTCGGCGGCATGGCCGCAGGCGGGGCAGGAACGGCGCACCTGCGCGCCGCAGGCGGGGCAGTAGGCAAAGCCCATGCGCAGCGCCGTGCCGCAGCGCGGGCAGCGGCTGCCAACGCCGCGCGTGCGCACCAGCATGTAGACCAGCCAGGCCACGACGTTGCCGATCAGCGTCAGAAGCCCCCACATGGCGGGCAGGAAATCGCGGCGGCGGGCATCGCGGAACACCCACACGGCAAGCAGCAGCGTGAAGGCGGCGTAGAGGATGAGCGCGGCGGTGATGGCCTCCACCGCGCAGGAGTGCAGCTGCATTCTCTCTGCGTCCACGGCGCGCAGGGCGTCGTTGTCCAGATAGAAGGATACCAGCGTGCGGCCCGCGAACGCGCCCGAGAGAGAGCGCACGTCGGCGCGCAACTCGCCCACCCGGGCAAGCTCTTCGTTTTCCCAGCGGACGTAGGCCTCCGCCGCCGCAACGTCTTCATCGCTGACTGTGGCGGTCTGTTCCTCGCCGTAGCCGTCATCGGTCATGCGGGCGTAGAGTTGCTCGTCGAGGGCGGGGAAGCTGTTTTCATAGGTGGGGGCGGGCACGCTGCCGGTCCTGAGCGGCACATCGCCGATGCAGTAGGCGATGAACGGCGTCCGGCTGCCCTCGCCCAGCAGCAGGCCGAGGCGCGCCCACGTGGTGCGATGGGCGGTCGAGCCGTCTGCGGCGGACAGTTCGATGGGGCGCTCGTAGCGCGCGAGCATCACATCAAGCGTGGACACGTCCCCGCAGGCCAGCGCGCCCGTTTGGGCGAGGATGGCGCCGTCTTCATCGACAAGCACGGCGTTGAAGTTCTCGTCGGTCCTGCCCTCCCAGAGGCCGTAGGGCGAAAAATCGAAATTCTCCACCGCCGGCGCGCCGCCGGTGTCGGCCGCGGCCGCGAGGTCGTCCAGAAGTTCCCCCAGCGCGTTGTTGCTGGAAAGCGTCTCCCGGTAGGCGTGGTCGCAATACACGCTCACGGCCCCCAGGCCCAGCGAAATCGCGAGCAGTATGACGAGCAGTATGGCGAGTATGTCTATCTTCTTACGCATGTTCCCCTCTCCCTTCCATGAAGTACGCCAGCAGCGGCGACAAGAGCAGCGTCGCGCCAGCGCAGATGAGCGCCGTCCTGATGACGGCGGAGAGCGCCGCCGCCCGCAGGCCGCCCGCGAGCGCCAGCCACAGCCCCAACCCCATGAGCAGCGCAAACGCGCAGGCGCAGAGGGCGAAGAGCAGCGTTTCACGCCGCCGCCGCCGCTTCCGCTCCAACTTTGCCGCCGCCAGCAGCATCTCGCCGCGCAGGGCGCGCACGGCGGCGTCGGTCTGCCAGTCCATCTCCGCAAAGAGCTTTTCGTTCATGTCCTGTCCTCCCATGGCGTTTTCCCGCGCCGCCGCTGCCATACGACTGCGGCGGCGCTCCCCTTCCCCGTCCACGCTCAGATCTCCACGTCCCCCAGCAGTTTGCGCAGCTTTTCCCGTGCGTCGCGCAATCGCCACTTGACGCGCGCGGGGCTCGTTTCCAGCGCCGCGGCGATCTGCGCGTAGGAAAGTTCCAGATCGTAGCGGAGCGCCACCATCTCCCGCGATTCGGCGTCGAGGCCGTCCAGCGCCCGCAAAAGGCGCGCGCGGCGCTCGGCCTGTTCGAGGCGCTCGCCCGGCAAAGGCGCGGTATCGGGCGGGTCAAAGCCCTCGGGGATGGGCGCGGGACGCTTGCGGCGCGCTTCGCTGTAGACGCGGTTGCGGGCGATGCGCAGAAGCCAGCCCTCGAACTTGCCCGCGTCCGCGCCGCGAAAGTCCGGCAGGGCGCGCAGCATGGAAACGAGCGCTTCCTGCGCCACGTCCTCGGCCTCCTCGCGCGAGCGCGTGAGGGCATAGGCGTAGCGGCAGAGGCGGGGATGGTAGAAGCGGCAGAGTTCTTCCAGCGCTTCCATCTCGCCCCGCTTGGCGGCCTGCAACAGCGCCCGCGCCTCCATGCCCTCGCCTCCTTCCCGCTCGCTTCACCTGATAAACGCACGCGCGCGGCAAAAGTTGCCGCGCGGAGGGATTTTTGTCAAAAAAAGCCCCCTCGGGGCGTTCGTTCCCCGACGGGAGCATGATAACACACGCGCATCAGGCCGTCAACGCAAAAAATCCGCCCCTTGCGGGGCGGATGTGGCGATGAAATCGCTTACTTGATCTCGACAGTCGCGCCGACCTCGGCGAACTTCTTCTTGATCTCTTCGGCGGCTTCCTTGGAGACAGCCTCCTTGATGGGCTTCGGGCAGTTGTCGACGAGGTCCTTGGCTTCCTTCAGGCCCAGGCCGGAGCACACTTCGCGGACGACCTTGATGACCTTGATCTTCTCGGCGCCAACATCCTTGAGGATGACGTCGAACTCGGTCTTCTCCTCTTCGGGAGCGGCAGCGGCAGCGGCGGCGGGGGCGGCGGCCACGGCGACGGGGGCGGCGGCGGAAACGCCGAACTTCTCCTCGAGTTCCTTCACGAGGTCGGCAAGCTCCAGAACGGTCATGGACTCAATGGCGGAAATGATCTCTTCGCGATTCATGATGATACCTCCACGTTATTTCTCAAAATCGAATGTTGGTCATGCGGCCGGCGGGAAATTTATTCCCCGGCCTTCTGCTTGCGGACAGCTTCCACAGCGTACACGAACGAACGCAGCACGCCGGAAAGCACGCCCACGAAACCGCTGATCGGCGAATTGAGGCTGCCCATCAACTTGGCGATGAGGACCTCCTTCGGCGGCAGTTCGGCCAGCGCCGTGACGCCGTCGACGTCGATCACCTTCTGATCGACCAGGCCGCACTTGACGCTGATCTTCTTGTTCTTCTTGGCGTACTCGGTGATGATCTTGGCGGGAGCGACCGCGTCCTCGTAGCCGAAAGCCACGGCGGTCGGGCCCTTGAGATGCTCCTCGAGGCCTTCGATCTGCAGATCGCGCGCCGCGAGGGTGAGCATGGTGTTCTTCAGCACCGCGTACTCGACGCCCGCCTTGCGGAACTGGTTGCGCAGGTCGGTCACTTCCTCAACGGTGAGGCCGCGATAGTCGACCAGCACGATGGACTGCGCGCGGGACATCTTGTCCTTGATGTCGGCGACGACGGTCTTTTTGATCTCGAAATTTTTGGACATTGCGTTTGACACCTCCTGACCCGTCCCAATTGACGGCTGCATGGGTGACCCATGAAAAAGCCCCTGCGCATGGCGCAAGGGCATTGTTTGACACACATTTCCTTTGCGCCTCGGCGAGCGGCCCGAAGGCCATTGAGCTTGCGCGCTCGCTGTCTATGGCGAAGCGGCTTTTCAGCCACGCACTATTATAGCAGAGCGCGGGCGGTGTGTCAAGAAATTTCTGTTAAACCTTATTTTTGTCCCGCGAGACGGCGTTTGTAAAGAAAATCGGACTTTTGTCGTAGGAAAGTCATAAGAATATACTTGACGGACTTCCTTTGGGGCCGTATCATGTAAGATACAATAGGTATGTCATGGAAATGTCTGGCGTCAAGGAGGGCACCCAATGTTTTGCTCCAAATGTGGAAAAACGCTCAAGCCGGGCACCGAGGTCTGTTCCTGCGGACAGCCGGTCGGCGCCGGGCGCTTTGAAGGCGTTCCCTATACATCCGCGCAGCCGCGCATCGCTCCCGAAGCGGACGCCGCGCAGGACGCGCTGCCCTATACCCGCACCACCTACACCGGCAAGGACGAGCAGATGCAGGCCGACGCCGACGACGACGCCCGCACGACCTATCGCCCCGTGTACGAGGGTTCCTCGGTGCCTGAGGAGATCCGCGGCGAC
The DNA here is from genome assembly GCA_018713365.1 of Candidatus Pullichristensenella excrementipullorum. Lineage (GTDB taxonomy): Bacteria > Bacillota > Clostridia > Christensenellales > Aristaeellaceae > Pullichristensenella > Pullichristensenella excrementipullorum. The sequence goes on along the minus strand of DVOU01000028.1, from coordinate 14,472 downwards.
GTGCGGCGCGCCGTGGGCGGCGGTGAGGAAGAGGCCGCGCCGGACGCGCCGCCCGCCGAGGAAGACCCCCTCGTGCGCGAAATGTTCGACGAGGACGATGGCGGCGGCATCGACGATTTTGACCTTTCCCAGCTGCGCTCCCGCCCCATCACCTCGGACGGTCGCGCCGGCATCAGCCGCGACGTGACCGAATACGTGGAGCGCCTCGAGGCCGCCGAGCGCGGCAAGCGCTCCCGCCGCCGCAAGGTCTACGGCGCGGAGGAGGACAGCTACGTTTCCGAGGGCTACGCGCCCGAGGAGGGCGAAGAGGTCTTCGCCGAAGAGGGCGCGGAGGGCTACGGCCCCGCCCCGCGCGTCAACACCAGCATGCTTTTGAAGATCCTCGGCGCGCTGGTGGCCGTGGCCGTGGTGGCCGTGGGCATCTGGTACTTCGTGGGCAACCTGAACAGCGTGCAGCAGCAGTCCTCGCCCATCGCCGGCGTATCCAGCGACCTGTATGAGCAGGGCCTCGCCCTCATCCAGCAGCACGCCGACACCGCCTATGTGCAGACGCTGCTGACCAAGGCGCAGAACGAGGGCCTTCTGAGCATCGTCAGTTCTCTGGAGAGCGACGGGCAGGCCATCCAGGCGCTGCTCCCCGCCGAGCCGACCGAGGCCGACCAGATGTTCATCTCGGCGCTGGCCTCCATTCAGGACAACATCAACAACGCCGTGACCGTGGACGCCTCGGCGCTTACCGACACCACCACCAGCGACGCCGACAAGGAGGCCCGCTCCGCCGCCAACTGGGCCATCGTGCAAAACGACATCGCCCTGCTTGCCGGCGCCACCAGCACGGCGGAACTGACCGCCGTCATCGGCGGCGACGTGGTGTCCATCGAGCAGCCCACCTCCGGGCCGACGCCCTCGCCCACGCCCGTTCCCTACACCACGCTCACGCGCGGCGACAAGAGCAACGACGTCATCGCCCTGCAGCAGCGCCTGACCGAGCTGGGCTATCTGAACGACAGCATCGACGGCAACTTCGGCGGCAACACGCAGACGGCTGTGAAGCTGTTCCAGTCCGCCGTGGGCATGGAGGAGACCGGCATCGCCGACCCGGCCACGCAGGCCGCGCTCTTTGCCGAGGACGCGCCCTACCATCCCAGCGCGCAGCCCACGCCGACGCCCACCGCCGCGCCGACGCCCACCCCGCCGCCGGCAGAGGAAACGGACGCGCAGGCCGCGAACGATGGGAGCGCGCAGGCCTGACCTTAGCGACCGCACGCGCGGGGGAAGTTTTCCCTCGCGCTTTTTCACCCCCGCGACCGAATTGGAGGCAGATACAAGTGCAGACGCCCATCGTGGCCCTTATCTACGACTTTGACAAGACGCTCTCGCCCCGGGACATGCAGGAATACAGCTTCATCCCCGGGCTGGGCATGGAGCCGGACGCCTTCTGGGGCCTGTGCCGCGAGCTTTCCCTGCGCACGAACATGGACGGCATACTCGCCTACATGTACATGATGAAAAAGCTCGCCGGAGGCACAATGGAGCTTTCCCGCGAGGCGCTCTCCAAACTGGGCGAGAAGGTGGAGTTTTTCCCCGGGGTGGAGACGTGGTTCGACCGCGTGGGCGCAATCGGGCGGCAGAGCGGCGTGGAGGTGGAACATTACATCATCTCCTCCGGGCTGCAGGAGATCATCCTCGGTTCGCGCATCGGCGACCGCTTCAAGGCGGTGTTCGCCGCCTCGTTCTGCTACGACGAACACGGGCGCGCCGAATGGCCGGCTACGGCGGTCAACTACACCTCCAAGACGCAGTACCTCTTCCGCATCAACAAGGGCATCCTCGACGTCACCAACGACCGCGACCTCAACGCCTATACCCCCGAATACAAGCGTCGCGTGCCCTTTTCCAACATGATCTACGTGGGCGACGGGCTGACCGACGTGCCCTGCATGAAGATGACCAAGCAGAAGGGCGGCTACTCCATCGCCGTACACGCGCCGGGCGAGACGGACGTGGCCGACGATCTGCTGTTGCAGGGGCGGGCGGACTTTGCCATGGAGGCCGATTACTCCGCGGGCAGCGAGCTGGAACAGGCGGTGACGGAACTGATCCGCCGCATCCGCGCCACGCACGACCTTTCCCTGCGCCACGCGCGGCAGGTGCGACGCGCCTACGAGCGCCGCGGCGAGAGCGCGCCGCTGGACATCGCCATGCGCGGCGGGCTGGAGGAGGAGGACGGGGCGGAGGCGTGAGGCCATCGTCCGGCAAAAGCGCCCGGTGTGGGCGCTGAAAAAGCAGACATCTTCCCGATTTTCGGGGGTGTCTGCTTTTGTTTGCGGATCGGACGGTCCCGTTCGGTATTTTGCCGCCTGCTGCGCTCGATCTTTGCCCCGCTTTTGCCATCGCCCGACGTTTTGCGCGCCGGTCACGCGTTGGCGCAGCGCTTCCGCCCTCGTTCGGCGCGGATACGCCCTCCCGTTCGCGGCTGTTTTATTGCATATTGTGCATTAATAATCGCCCTTGCTCCATTTTGTTGCGCATTGTGCATTATACGGACGCAAAAAAGCGCGCGGGGAAAGCGCTTCCTCGCGCGCGGCGGATGACCTTCGCAGGGGTCTTCGCAAAAGGGATGCGCCCCACGGGATCGCTCCTGTGGGGCGCGGGGTTCAGCCCTCAATCTGGATGGTCTTCTTCTCAGGCAGCTTCGGCGCTTCCTGTTTCGGCACCAGCAGGTGCAGAACGCCGCTCTCGTAAGAGGCCTTGACGTTTTCTTCTGTCACATGCTCGCCCACGTAGAAGCTGCGCTGCATCACGCCCGCGTAGCGCTCCTGGCGGAGCATGCGGCCCTTCTTGTTCTCCTTGTCCAGGCCCTTTTCGGCGGTGATGGTGAGGTAGCCGTTGTTCAGCTCCAGCTGGATCTCGTCCTTCTTGAAGCCCGGCAGCTCCACATCCACTTCGTAGCCCTCGTCCGTCTCCTTGACGTCCGTCTTCATCATGCGCTGCGCGTGCTTGCCGTACAGGGCGCGGTCGATGTTGCCAAAGCCGCGGAAGAAATCGCGGTCGAAGTCGTCAAAAACATCCATCAGGTTTTCACCAAGGATCGCAGGAAGATAAGTACTCATGATATTGACCTCCATTCATGGCCTTGCGCCGGCTGGCGTATCCGCCAACCATGCGGGGCACATCTGGCCTTTGCAGGTCGGGCGTTTGTGGTCTTTGACCACCGCTCTCATCTCTGATCGCTGAGTATATTATAAGCCAGAGGTCAAAGAAAGTCAATAGTTTGACGAAGATTTTTTGTGTTAAGATTTGATGAACTCATTCGGCCTCTGACGCGTCCTGTTCCGGCCTTTACTTTTCCACCTCCCGCACGGTGAGCGTGTCGCCATCCACGGTGAAGCGCACGTCCACGCCGGCGAAGGGCAGGCCGTAGAGGCGCTCGGGGTCGTGCTGGTAGGACGGGCGCGGGTCCTGGGCAAGGAGCGCTTTGAGGGCTTCGCGGGCGCGCTCGGGAACGGCCTGCAGAAGCGTCTCCGGGAACTCCACGCGCAGGGCGTGTTCGCGCGCGGGGCCAGCAAAGCCGCCCGTGGCCTCCGGGTGGCTGTCCACGAAGGGCAGGTAGGGCTTGATGTCGTAGACGGGCGTGCCATTCAGCATGTCCGCGCCGCGCACGCGCAGGACGGGGCCGTCCTTGCCGCCGTAGTCGATGCCCTCCAGCCGCACGCAGGAAAGGCCGATGGGATTGGGGCGGAAGGGCGAACGCGTGGCGAACACGCCCATGCGCACATTGCCGCCCAGCCGCGGCGGGCGCACCGTGGGCGACCACTTTTCGCGCACAGACTGCGAAAACTGCCAGATAAGCCAGATGTGGGAAAAGCCCTCCAGCCCGCGCAGCGCTTCGGGCGAGCGGTAGGCGGGCTCGAACACCACTCGCGCCTCCAGCGCGTCCACAAGGCCGCTCTGCCGGGGAATGCCGAATTTTTCCGGGAAGTCCGTATACACGCGGGCGATGATCTCCATGCTGTTTCCCTCTTTCTCTGGAAAAATTTCCCTGCATGCGCGCGCGGCGCGCGGGGCAACGTATGGGCGGAGGTGATCGGGCATGAGTCCCAAGGAACTGCTCTATGTGGAGGACGCGCTCGGCCATGAGAAGATCCTCAAGGCACAGTGCCAGCAGGCGCTGAACGAACTGACCGACCCGGAACTGAAAGGCTTCGTGCAGCAGATGATGAACGACCATCAGCAGCTGTTCAGCCAGTTCTATCAGCTGGTGTAAGGAGGGAGCCCCCTGTGAACGACCGATTCATCATGGAAAACCTGCTTCTGACCACCAAGGGCGTGTGCGACCTGTATATGCACGGCGCCATCGAGTCCGCCACCTGCAATGTACACGATGCGTTCGACAAGGCGCTGAACAAGAGCCTGTGCATGCAGAGCGGCCTGTATCAGAAGATGGCCTCCAAGGGCTGGTATCCCACCCAGCAGGCCGATCAGCAGAAGATCGACCAGGTGCGGCAGAAGTTCTCCGGGCAGGCCTGAGCGCCTGCGCCCCTCCCCCGCCCTGCCGGACGGCGCGGCGACACGCGGCGAGGGGCCGGCGTCGGAACACGAACGACCGTCATCCCCACGGCTCCGCGGCGCATGCCCGGAGCCATTTTTGCGGCGGGAGGGCGGACGGGCGGGGGCGGGCGTGGCGAGGGCGTGTCGCCGCTGTTTGGGCGCAGGCGTTGCTGACAGTCGGGGTGTGAACGCCGCTTTGGGGGGCGGGGCGCATCGTTCGCAGGTTTCACGCACAACGGGTCTGCATCCCGCGCCGGTACGGGCAGGGGCGCAGACTGGCGCGGCGTCGCCCGTTCTACATATCCCTTCTCACATCGGCAGCCACGAATAGCCGACCAGACCGACCAGCCCCGCGCCGACCATGACGAGGATGGGATCGGTCTTGGGCCGCAGGAGGAGGATGAGCAGGCCAACGGCGAAAATGCCGGCGCTCAGCCAGTCCGCGCCGCCCGCCGAGGTCTGCAAAGCGCCGAGAAGGATGGTCACGCCCGCCGAGGCGATGAGGGCGATGACCGCCGGACGCAGGCCGCCCAGCGCGCCATGGATGAGGTCGAGGCTGCGGTATTTGAGATACAGTTTGGCCAGCAGCAGCGACACGATACACGAGGGCAGCACACAGCCCACCGTCGCCACCAGCGCTCCGGGGATACCGGCGATGCGCATGCCCACGAAGGTGGCCGAGTTGATGGCGATGGGGCCGGGCGTCATCTGCGAAATGGTGATGATGTCGGCAAATTCCGTCATGTTGAGCCAGCCGTGCAGGTCCACCACCTGCGCCTGAATCAGCGGCATGGCCGCGTAGCCGCCGCCGAAGCTGAAGAGGCCGACCTGGAAAAAGCTCCAGAAGAGCTGCAAAAGCGCCGTCATGCCTTTTTCCCTCCCCCCGCGCGCGTCCAGAGGGCGGAAAGAACGCCCACCGCCCCGCAGAACAGCAGGATCCAGATGACGTTCAGTTTCAGCCACACGGAGGCGATAAGCGCCGCCGCCATCAGCGCCAGCGACGCCCACTTTTTATCCTTCAAAAGCGCCCACGTCATACGCAGCACCACGCTGAACACCACCGCCGCCACGCCCGCCTGCATGCCGCGCAGCACGCGGCTGACGTAGACATTGTCGCGGAAGGCTTCGTAGCCCACGGAGATGACGGCGATGATGAAAAGCGGCGGCAGCACCGTGCCCACCGCCGCCACCAGCGCCCCCAGCCCGCCGGCGAGCCGGTAGCCCATGAGGATGGCGGCGTTCACCGCCACCGGGCCGGGCGAGGACTGGGCGATGGCGGTCATGTCCAGCACCTCATCCTCCTCCATCCAATGGTACTGTTCCACGAACTTGCGCCGCATCATGGGGATGATGACATAGCCACCGCCAAAGGTAAAGGCGCTGAGCGTAAAGGTGGAAGTAAAGAGCTTGCAGAAAAAACGGAAGTCCTTTTTCATGCGCCGCCTCCATGTGCGTATTCCCGGGCCACAGGGTTATTCTAAACCGAGGGAGGATGGCTTGTCAAACACAAGGTGGCTTCACGAATGATTTTTTCAAGTTAAATCTTGCCGAAGACCCTTTACAAGCCGCCCGTATCCTGCTATAATATCTACTGTTCGCAAGAGCGCATGGGGCATTAGCGAAGTTGGCTATCGCGCTACACTGGCAGTGTAGAGATCACCGGTTCGAGTCCGGTATGCTCCACCAACGGGAAACCTCGAAAACATGGCGTTTTCGGGGTTTTCTTCTATTTTGCCGCGCGCCCGGGCGGGGCATTTCCTAACCGTTTCCTAACCAATCGGTTCCAGCAAGGCGCTGTCGATGGACTGGGCAAGGCGGTTTTTGCTTCCCGCCAACACATGCGCATAGGTATCCGCCGTTGTGGAAAAGCGGCTGTGACCCGCCCATTCCTGCACTTCCTTCATGCTTGCCCCGCGGTCGAGCAGGATCGAGATGTTCGTATGCCGAAGTTCGTGCAGGCGTATTTCCGGCAAACCGCATTGCGCACACAGCTTTGGAAGCGCGTGTGTCACATAATCGGGGTGCAGTATGTTCCCCTGCGCATCCACGCAGACGAAATCATCCCATGCGTGATTATAGCGACGCCGTTTCCTGTTCTCTTCCTGCTGCTGCCACAGGCTCTTCAACGCCTCAACAACCGCATGTGGGATCGGCAGACAACGAACAGAAGCCTCCGTCTTTGGGCGCTTGTAGACCAATTTCCCGCCGACCTTGGCGATCACGCCCTCGACGCGCAACACCTCACGCTGAAAATCGACACACGGCCAACGCAAGCCCAGTATTTCTCCGCGTCGCAGGCCAAAACATGTGGCGATCAGAACCACCGGCTCCAGTTTCGTTCCCTTGCTCGCCTGCAGCAGTTTGCGGGATCGCTCCGCATCGAAAAATCGTGCTATGTGCTTGACCGGCTTTGGCAGTTCGACCTCATCCGCCGGATTTGCCGTAATCTTTCTGCGCTTGACCGCTGCGCCCAAGGCGTGGTGGATGATCGCATGGTATCTCCTGATGGTGTTGGGCGATATGCCCGCTTCTATCCTGCGGTTATAAAAGCGTTGGAGATCAGCCCCCGCAAGCTCAGCAAGATTTATCCCCTCCGCATCGAAGAAAGGAGCTATGCTGGTTTGGATCACGCCTTTGTAATTCTCGTAGGTGCTTTCTTCCAGCGTATGTCTGATCTCTTCGAGCCACCTGCGCAGGTATTCGCTGAACGCGATGTTTTCATAGTTGACGGTAATTTTTGCCTCCCACTCCGCCAATGTGTCGCGCATCATTTTCTCTGCCTTGCGCTTATTATTATCCTTGGCGCTCAGGCCAGTGCCGATGCACTTCTGCACCCGTTTGCCGTTTTGCCTCCACTGAAGATGGATGTAATATTTATTGTCCTTCTTGCTCACTTGCAAACTTGCCGTCATATACTCAACGCTCCTTTTACAATTTGACGGCGAAGCCTCTCTCTTTGGTATGACGTTTTCAAGGTGCGCATTTCTCTGCTCTTATGATATATCAGCATGGTCACGTCTGTCAATTCTCCTTGTGTTTTACTCTTTTATCTTTAAGGGACGATGCCTGAAAAGCTGTCTTTTCCCACACTTTGTTTTTAATTCTCGGGCGTTCCTCGCCCGGAATCTCCAACCATTCATACAATATATTTCTCATCCGCTGTGAGGGAAGATAAAGGTGAATTATCTGTCCGTCGCGCACAGCGCTCCGCCATACCCACTGCACCAACATATTCAGCGCATATACCCGTTCGTTCGTCATTTGTCCACGCGCCGCAAACCAATTTTTGATCACTGGCGGCTCATAGATGTCCAATAAATACGCTAGATACCGCGCCTCACGAAATGCATTCGTAGCCCTCAGATTGCACGGGCAAAATGCGCTTGCATAGTCCTTGACCCTACAGCCTTTTTCTTCGTAGAAGCGCGCCGGGAGCGTCCACATTGCTTCCCCTGCTTTTGCTCCATAATGTTGATAGAAACATCTGGCGTTTTTCTGTGCCCTGACCCGATCCGGTTGCTTGCTGTTTTTCCACCAACTGATGGAAAATGGCCTCCGCCCTCGAGGCTCATACTCGCCTATACGGTTCCATTTTTCGTTATCGCATATATCGAGCAGCGTGCGTATACGCGCCTTTTCTTCCCGCAACGATGGTTCGCCTATTGCCAATTCACCATCAGCGAGGTGGTATACCTCATATCCAATGTCTTTTGCGCGCAGATACGCCTCGAAGTGCGTCCCAGTGAACATGAAGGTAAAAACCATACATTCGGCAAACGCCGTTATCAATCGCTCCGGCAGCGTCCATATGAGCGAACCGTTTTCATAATAATACTCTCTGCGCTCCAATTCCCGCTGCGCCTCGCTGGCAATATTCGGGTAATTCTTCCCTCCGCTCCACTTTGCGTGCTTCGTTGCTTCCTCTATTTGAATGGCGCCGCTGGAAACCAGCATCCCAATCTCATTCTCGTTGAGGCTGAGTTCCTCTATCACTGGGGGTGTCTCGTCGATGATCAGTGTATATCTTTCCTGCCCAATAAGCGCTATCTCATCCTCAGTTAGTTTCAGGCAGGCGAACAACGCATGGCACATCACAATACTGTGGCGCGTCCGCAGTAATTCGTGAAACGATGCCGATTTTGACGGCATGTACTCCGCTTCCGGCTGGACAAAGCCCATCTCTCCACACTTTTCCAATATCCGATTGCATTCCTCGATATACGGCACCACGATGATGTATTTTTGCTCTGGGTACCTGTTCACATATTCCATATACCATGTCGTCTTTCCCGACCCCATGATGCTGTCTACTATTTTTACCAAACTGGCACTCTACTCCTTTTCTATTTTTATCTCTATTTTATCTCTATTTTATCTCTGGCCGCCGTGTAGACCGACCACGCCACTCTGCCCACGCTCTGCGCTGTCGCGCGTCGTCGCATGGTTGCCGCCTGCGCTCTGGTTCCATACCTCGGCAGTTGTCCCTTATTCAGTTTTCAAGGTGCAAAAAAGCCGACGCAAACAGCCCTGCCTTGTGCAGGTCGTTTGCATCGGCGAAACGCGCGATGGCTACTTCTACAGGCGTCTATGCGCCCGTAGTCCTATGGGGAATGTAGCGTGTATTATACACCAAATTTCTATTTTGTCAACCACTTCTTGGCATTTGCTCTAAATTTAATATTTTTGTTGGCGGATCGTTCGTGTTTCTCCGATATAACGTTTCTTTTTTCATATTGATCTTCATCGGTATCACGCGAATCCCCATCAAAATTTGTGCTGTCAGAGACACTCCAAATAACTTCTTTCACGGCCTTTTAGTTGGCGTTATGAAAATATGAAAACTATCCCCGCTTCGTAAAACGGCGTTTAGCCCTCGCCGCGCAGTTCCCTTTTGTACTTGTAGTAGGTATTGCGCGCCAAGCCTGTCAATTTGATGCACTCCACGTCGGTCAGTGTGCCGGAAAAATCCTTCGCGTGCTTGCGGATGATTTCTTTGGCCGCCGCCGCTTTTTTGACGTTCAGCTTACGGCCTTTCTGCTGTCCAATCTGCTTTCCCCTCAGACGCGCTGTTTCGATTCCCTCTTTTGTCCGCTGGTGCAGGTCGCGCATTTCCTTCTCTGCCTGCTCAAAGGCTAAAGAAATCTGTTCCCTTGCCAACGCCATCAGGTACCGATTCACGCCTTCCAGAATGTAGTCTACATTCGTCCCCGTCATCGGGATGCCGCTGGCCAGCGCCTTCTTGTACGTAGCGGTATCAATGTAGCGTTCTTTCAGAAACACCAGTTCCACGCCGCCAGTAAAGAAGCGCTGGTATTGTTCAAAGCCTTCCACCGCATTCCTGCTCATGCGCGATACGCTGTCAAATACGATTGTATCGCCTGCCTGCGCCGTTGCGCATAGACGCTCGTACTCCCTGCGCCCGTCCGTCCTTGCGCCCGTATACACTTCCTGCACGATAATGGCCTCTGGATATGCGGCTCGGATGTTGCGTATCTGCCGCTCGATGCTCTGCCTCGCCGTAGAAATCCTGCAATAACCGTATACCTTCGACATGCCTTCTCTGCCTTTCATATCAAATCAGACGTTCGTTAGTTATGGTATGAATATTATATGCCAGAAAATCAGGCGTGTCAATAGGATTTGATACGAATTTTACTTATGCCAGATTTGATACTATATATAAATTAAAAAGCGCGGCTCGAGTCGCGCTTCTTTTTAAATTTTCCGTCGAGTTCTTACTGTCCCGTCACAGAAAGCACATGCCTTTCTCCTGTAGTATCCACTCCTGTAACATACGCTGCATTTCCCGTCTTGCCGCTTCCTTCACCCTAGAACTTGAACCCACAGGAACAGCACTTATAGGTGCTTTTGACTTTGTTGGCTGCAAAGATACCCCACATTGCGATGGAAGCCACCTTGCTCGCGCCGCTGATGGTAGTGACGTCGCTGCTTCCGCATTTCGGGCAGTAGACCCGCGTATCTATGGGGCAGCCGCAATTGGGACAGTTCCGTGCGCGGTCCGAGACATCCCTGCCACATTCCCGACATTTGATTATGGCCATATTGTTTTCCTCCTTTGTTGTTGTCAACTCAGCGCATCGGTGATGCAGCTAAGGCAAAACATGGCGTCTTCGTCGATGTAACGCCCGCATTGCAGGCAGCGGTTCGAGTGCGCAGTGCAACAGTTGGTGTCGCCTGAAGAAGCAATGAAGTTTGAACATCCCGGATGGGCGCAGCGCGTTGTCGGTGTTCCAAAGGCATTGGTAAAACGTGTCGCGCTTCTCGTGTTTGTGCCGGTTCTCGGCCTTTCTGTCGGTCGTTCGGTTGCCTGTACCGTCGGCGGCAGTGCAGCAGGCATCGTCGCCTCTGGTGTCATCGGCTCATCGGTCGTTGTAGCGATCGGTGCTGGCGGCGCGTCCGTGGCCGTGGGCGTTGGCGCTGTGTTCTTGCAAGCCGTCAAACCCACGGCAACAAGTGTAACCAGAATGAAAACCAAGACTTTTCTCATAATGTGATCCTCCCATCGGGGCGTGATGATACAACTTGTCGAGCCATAGATCCATTGAAGCTAATCTAAAATACTCTGCGCCCACTCGAAATTACCATAACAATTATTGCACATGCCTGTCCTCGCTATGTTCATATAATTGCCACCGGAATCTCCTGGCGCATAGGTGCGCCCGCACGATCCACATGTAGCAGACGAGCGATCGGGACTGGCGCTACATGCGTGGAGGACTAGCCCCACCACCAGAAGCACAAGAATAATGGAGATAAATCGTTTGCTGTTGCCCGTACCCATTTTTAGCCCCCTCCTGTTATGTGTATTCCTTGATACGCTGCCTGAAGGAATATGCCGAACCCTCCAAACAAGCCTTCCATTGCGTATAACACAACTATTATAGGTTAATTTCACCATAATTGTCAATAGGTCATTCAGCCATAATAATACCGTGGAGGTGATTATGTGTCCAGACTCAGGGATTTGCGGAAGGAAAAGGGCTACACGCAGATCAAAATGCAGATGCTTACCGGCATCGACCAGAGCGATTATTCCAAAACTGAGTCTGAGAAACGTCATTTCACCTTCGAGCAATGCAAGCGCATCGCCTTGGCTTTGGACACCAGCATGGACTATCTGGCAGGACTTACGGATGAAAAGAAGCCGTATCCCCGTCATTAGCGTTTCTTTTGAGGTTAGCGTTCGGTGCGTCGTGCCTCAAAAATCGTAACTTTCCATTCATCCATTGTAAAATACCGGGATGCGCTCCCCGCTCTGCTATTCGTATGGCAAATGTGGAGCATTTCTTCCCTTTCCAGCGCCGCCAGTGCCCGTCTGACCCATCTGCGATTGGCAAAATACGCAATTCGTCTGCCGTCGTCTGCGGTGCACAGTATAAAGCATTTCATTCCTTTTCCCTCCGCAAAACAGATCCCGTTTTTTCTGCCGTTGTTGGCGGCGCGCGGCCTTGCTTCCGGCGCAAAGAAAAAGAGACGGCCTTCGCCCTCTCCTATCGCCGCAGGAAGTTAGCTCCGAAGATCATCCGTCCGCACCATCCCCCGCCTTCGTTTGTTCCGCCTCTTCCATGCATTGCATGGCGAGGAACGCTTCGTCCATGGTAGTCTTGGCATCCCCGTTGAGGTCGAACGCGCCGTCAAAGAGATCGTCAAAAATATTGCACATAATCGCTTTCTCCTCTCAAAACTCTCCTTCGGCGAGTTCCTCTTCCGCCGGCAGGACGGCTTCCGAACGCTTGATGAACACGTTCGGGATGGTCATGCTCATGCAGACCTCACCCGTGGTTTTGGCCTCGACGTACAGTCCTGTGCCGTATTGCAGGACGCGGAAGAAGCCGGGCAAGTCCTCGGGCTTCAGGTCGAGCACGAGGACTTGCGCTTCCAGCCCAGCGCACCGCTCCCGCGGCGAGAGGCGCACCATCTCCACAGTGCCGTCGTTCTTTTCCGCCAATCGTGTAAAGGCTGCCTGCGCCTCGACCAGTTTCAGATACTGAGGCGTGTTGAGTATATAATCGTTGTCATCCTCTTTTCTCAGAGCGTACTCATAGAGTTGGCCGACCATGCGGAGAAACTCAGCGTCGTTCATTTCCTGCATAATGCTCTCCCTTTCTTTGCGTCGTGGTGCCTGCCGCCGCGGTCGCTGGCCTCCTTTCCGGGCGGCGTTGCGGTTTTCTCCTATAGGCAGGGCGTGTCGGGGGGCTGGGCGGCGCGCCCTTCCGCTGTATATAGCGGCGGGGGTGGTGTCGTGACGCTGCCGGCCTGCCGCCTGTATAGCGCGGGTCGCGTGGTGTGACGGTTTGCCCGCCGCGCGACGTTTGCGACGGGTGGGTGATGCCCTGACGCTGCCTGTATAGCGGCGGCATTGCGTCGTGACGCTCGGCCTCGTGCGACGGGTGTCATTCTGTTGGCACTCTTATAGCGTGGTCGGCCTGCGCATAACGCTGCTGGCGGATTTATGGTGTCCCCCGCGTCCATCAGCGGCAGTGCGGGAAACGCGCGCGTCTCGTGCCCGTATAGCGGCGGCATTTCTCACAGCCCCTATATACAGTGCGCTGAGAGTCAACCCCCAAGCGCTGCATTTTATCGCTTTTCAATATATCAACGCATGATTTAACATTCTCATTTTAGAAAACTGTATTCTCCACGGATTCTGCAATTGTCGTAGAGATGATCGCCAGGCCGTAAAAAGATAGGAGAGTAGCCTGTTGAAGAGGATGCCTATATATCAGCAGCGGTGGTGCGCGTAACGCTTACCAACCCCATGACCTTAATAGCCCTGTGCTCCGCCTGTTGCGGCATTTCATCCCTTCCGCCAGACATATCGCAGAGAGAATGCGCACCTGAAAACATCCAAAGAAATCTTCGCCGTTCCTAACCATTTACCTAACCAAATCGAGGGAAATCCCGTGCAAGCATCCGTCGGAATCTTCCAGCCCTTGTCAAAGCTGTCCCTAAATTGGGGAAATTCAAGGCTGCACCTCAAAGAATGAGCCTTTCCAGCCCTTGCGCTACCGCCCTGGTTGTTCTGGCAGTGTAGAGATCACCGGTTCGAGTCCGGTATGCTCCACCAACGGGAAACCTCGAAAACATGGCGTTTTCGGGGTTTTCTTTTTTCGGTCACGCGCCTGGGTGAGGCACTTCCTGACCGCTTCCTGACCGATCGGTTCCAGCAAGGCGCTGTCGATGGACTGGGCAAGGCGGTTTTTACTTCCCGCCAACACATGCGCATAGGTATCCGCCGTTGTGGAAAAGCAGCTGTGGCCCGCCCATTCCAGTGTTTCCTTCAATGGCGCTGTATTGATACCCGTTCTTTTATCCGCTGACGCGGATGGCATATTTCCTTCTATGTCTTTTGTATCAAGATCCTTCCCGTCAAATCATATGTTTCTTTTGATACGGTCATCCTCGCTTGTATGGGGCAAATAGAGCTGCTTCGCCGGTGATGGTCTGGCCTTTCGGTTCGTCACGTGCGTGGGAGCGGATTTCTGGACATGGTCACGACACCGACGGCGCTGGCGATTCATCCCCACGTGCGTGGGGCAGATGTATGCTCACGCCATACCATACCATGTTTTGACGGTTCATCCCCACGTGCGTGGGGCAGATCTTCCCGCGTTTCGCGGAAGCGTCGCTATAACAACGGTTCATCCCCACGTGCGTGGGGCAGATGGGCGGTCACATAGCCGTTGCGGTCGCGCTCGATCGGTTCATCCCCACGTGCGTGGGGCAGATTGGAGATGGATTTTACGGACTGATCGTGCTTTTCGGTTCATCCCCACGTGCGTGGGGCAGATTGTTCATTGGTTATGCTGTGATGCGATGCGTTTCGGTTCATCCCCACGTGCGTGGGGCAGATGTCCGCTCACGCCTGCGCCGGCTTGCTCAGGCGCGGTTCATCCCCAC
>DVOU01000027.1:0-49783 GCA_018713365.1 Candidatus Pullichristensenella excrementipullorum | reverse complement strand
GCGTGCCCGAGGCGATCTGCGGCCGCACGAGCGCATCCTCCGTTTCGAAGACGAAGGAAAAGAGCCGGGAGAGCGTGTCGCGGCCAATGTCATCGTAGCCATAGCCGGTCGTGGGCGCGAAGTGGCGCGCGGCCACGCGGTGTTCCTGAAAGGCGCGCACCACGCGGCGGGTATTGAGGCGCTCGATCTCCTCCACGCGCGCAAACGCGGGCTGACAGTCCGCCTCCGCGCGCGCGACCAGCGCCGAAACGGACGCGGGGATGTCGGGAAGTTGAATGTTCATCGCTGTTCTACCTCGATATCTTTGTGAATTTCCGCGGCGATGTCCGCCGCCGTGCGGCCCTGCGCCGCCACCCAGCGCACGCGCGCGTCGCGCCGGAACCAGGTGAGCTGGCGCTTGGCGTAGTTGCGCGTGGCCTGCTTGAGCGTGTCCACCGCGTCCGCAAGCGTGCATTCTCCGCGCAGCGCGGCGGCGATCTCCTTGTAGCCGATGGCCTGCGCGGCGGTGGAAAACTCTTCTTCGTTCTGCATCAGCCGGCGCACTTCCTCCACCAGCCCCGCCGCGAGCATCTGATCCACGCGGCGGTCGATGCGCGCGTAAAGCGCCTCGCGCGGCCAGTCAAGGGCGTAGAGGCGCGCGTCAAAGGGGCCGTCGCCCCGCTGCGCGTCCAGCGCCGCCTGCTCCGTCTGCGTGCGGCCGGTGAGGCGGTATATCTCCAGCGCGCGCACCACGCGGCGCACGTCGTTTGGGTGCAGGCGCGCGGCGCTGTCCGGGTCCACCGCTTCGAGCATGGCGTGCAGCCGCGCTTTTCCCTCCGGCGCTTCGGCGATGGCCGTCAGTTCGGCGCGAATGGCCTCGTCGCCCTGCGCCGCGAAGCCGAGCGGACGCGTGAGGGCGTTGATGTACAGCCCCGTGCCGCCACAGACGATGGGCAGGCGGCCGCGTGCGCGTATAGCGTCGATGCAGCCCAGCGCCCGCTCACGATAAGAGGCGGCGCTGCACTTTTCTCGGGGCGAGAACACGCCGAGCATGTGGTGCGCAACGCCGCGCATCTCCGCTGCCGTGGGCATGGCGGTGAGTATGTCCATATCCCGATAGACCTGCATGGAGTCGGCGGAGACCACCTCGCCGCGCGCGCGCAGCGCCAGCTCCACGGCCACAGCCGTCTTGCCGGATGCCGTCGCGCCGGCGATGACCGGCAAAAGAGGTCTTGACAAGCGGCTCCCCCCTACTGGATGCGCCGGAACATGCGCTCGATTTCCCGGCGGGAAAAGGTCTTGATCACCGGACGCCCGTGCGGACAGGTGGGCGGCGCGCCGGAGGCCTCCATCTGCGAAAGCAGGGCCTTGATCTCCGAATCGCTCAGGGCGTCCCCCGCCTTGACCGCGCCCTTGCAGGCAGCCTGCAATATCTCGTCGCGCCGGGCTTCCAGGGCGGCGGAACCGAGGCCGGAGAGCGAGGAGATGACGTCCATGAAGCGCGGTGTCAGCTCCGCGTGTCCGTGGATGTGCGGCACGGCGCGTATCTGCAGATCGCGATCGCCAATGGGCGATATGTCATACCCGGCGGCGGTCAGGGCGTCCATGTTCTCCTCGACCAAAGTCATCTCTCTGGCCGACACGCGCACGATCTGCGGCGTGAGCAGGCGCTGCGAAGCCACGCCCTCTTCGACGGCTTTCGCCAGCGCGTCGTAGCGCAGACGCTCGTGGGCTGCGTGCTGGTCGATGAGCAAAAACGCGTCCTCGCATTCAAGCAGTATATAGGTTTTGAAAAGCACGCCGATGACGCGGTACGGAGCGCTGTCCTTGTCCTGCGCAAGCGTCAACTGCTCGACAGGCTGCGCAGGCGGCGTTTTCGTCGCCATCGGCGCGTGCATTTGCGCAAAGGGCACGGTCCCGCCCCCGGCAAAGGTCATGACATCCGGCACAGGCGAGCGCTTGGGCCATGGCGCAAAGGCAGTCTCCCGCAGCTCGGAGCCGCTCGGTGAAATGCCCAGACGGCGGCGTTCCGCCTGTATCAGCGCCTCAAAGGCGTCGTCGGGCAGAGCGTCTTTAACGACTTTGGTCGCTATATCAGAGACTTCAGTCTTTTGATTCACGACTTCGGTCTGCGCGTTTTGGACTTCGGTCGTATTTGCGGTCACGTTGTCCATATCGGGCAGCGGCAGCTGTTCGACGGTGTGCTTCTCCTCGACGATGGCGGGCTTTTCCGCCTTGAGTCGCAGCATCGAGCCGCCCTGCAGCGCGTCGCGGAGCATGCTTTCCACAGCGATGCGCGTCGCGGCCTCGTCGCGGAAGCGCACTTCGAGCTTGTTGGGATGGACGTTGACGTCCACACTTCCGGGCGCCAGCGTCAGATGCAGCGCGCACATGGGATACATGCCGATGGTGACGCGTTCGCGGCAAACGCTCTCTAGCGCCTGCGAGAGCAGCGGACAGCGCACCGAGCGGCCATTGATGAAGAACGCCTCGTGGGCGCGCGTCGCCTTGGCCTGTTCCCCCACGCCCACCAGTCCGCGGATGCGCATGGCGCCTTCGCTCTGGTCCACTTCAAGCATGTTTTCCGCGGTCTCGCGGCCATAGACGGCAAAGACCGCGTGGCGCAGATCGCCGTCGCCGAAGCTGTGGTAGACCGTGCGGCCATTGTTGATGAAGCGAAAGGAGATCTTCGGACTGCCGAGGATCATGCGCGCCACCGTGTCGTTGACGAGCGCGGCCTCATACTGCGCCTTCCGCAGAAACGCCCTTCGCACGGGGATGTTGAAGAACAGATCGCGCATGATGACGGTCGTCCCCTCCGGGCAGCCGATCTCGCGCACGATCATGTTCCGCCCGCCCTCCACGTTGAGCCGCGTTCCCGCCTCCTGCGCCTTGGCGCGCGTGGTCATCTCCACGCGGGCGACGGCGGCGATGGACGGCAGCGCCTCGCCGCGAAAGCCGAGCGTTCGAATGTCATCCAGCTGCTCAGGCGTGACCAGCTTGGAGGTGGCGTGATTCTCAAAGGCCAGACGCACCTGCCCCGGCTCGATGCCGCAGCCATTGTCTGTGACGCGCATATAGCCGATGCCACCGTCGCGTATCTCCACTGTCACGGAGGTGGCGCCGGCGTCCAGCGAATTTTCCACCAGCTCTTTGACCACAGACGCGGGCCGTTCGACGACCTCGCCGGCGGCAATGCGCCCGACCGTCGCCGCGTCCAGAATGCGAATGGGCATATGAAACTCCCTTCTTTGTCATAGGTATTGCAGAAAGTCGATCCCTGTTTTGTCTGAAACGATCTTCCAGCCCTCCGCTTCGCAGCCTTTGCGCAGCAGCGGGCGAAAGCCGAAGCGGTGGTAGACCTTGATGGCCACCCAACTGGCGGTCTGCGTGGTCAGCATCGCGGAGCGGTAGCCAACTTCGCGCAGCCTTTGCAGCGCCAGCGAGACGAGGGGTTTGGAAAGCCCCATCCCCTGATGCGCCGCATCGACGCCGACCCAGTGCAGCCGCCCCTGCGCGCCGTGGTCGTGCCACGCCGTGGCGGTGGCAAACGGTTCGCCGCCGTCGGTGAGAAAGAGCATGCGCTCTTCCAGCTTTCCACCGGAAAACGCCCGGGAAAACCCCTCCAGCGCCGCCTCCGGGCGGTCAAACTCTCCGGCCGAGGTCTCGATGCGCGCCCAATGGCGCTCGTCGCCCGGCTGATAAAAGCGCCAGCCCGCAGCGCGATGGCAGGGCAAAAACGGGCAAATCCTCAAGCGACGCGGCCCGCATGGCCAGCGAGATCATCGGCACAGTCGTATCCCACATGCATCTTTCTCCCGTCAGACGCGGCGCGCCTTCTCGTTGAGTTCAAAGAGCTTGTTGAGGGCGTCGATGGGCGTCATGCTCACCACGTCCAGCCTGGCGATCTCTTCGACCAGTTGAATGGGGCCGATGTCGGCGATGCCGAGCTGCCGCTGCGTGCCCTTGCCGCCCTCGAGGATGGTCTTGCCGATGGAGCCGCGCACTTCGTCGTCCACTTCCAGACGCGCCATGATCTGCCGCGCGCGGGCGATGACGCTCTTGGGCAACCCCGCCAATTTGGCCACGGCCACGCCGTAACTGCGGTCCGCGCCGCCGGGCACAATCTTGCGCAGGAAGATGACGTCCTCGCCCTGTTCGCGGGCGGTGATGCGGTAATTGACCACGCCCTCGAGCTGGCCTTCCAGTTCGGAAAGCTCGTGGTAGTGGGTGGCGAAGAGCGTGCGCGAGCCGCATTTTTTGGCGATATGCTCCACCGCCGCCCAGGCGATGGAAAGCCCGTCGAACGTGGAGGTGCCCCGCCCCACCTCGTCGAGGATGAGCAGGCTGCGCTCTGTGGCGAAGCGGAGGATGTTGGCCATCTCGCTCATTTCCACCATGAAGGTGGACTGGCCGCCGTAAAGGTCGTCCGAAGCGCCTACGCGGGTGAAGATGCGGTCGGTCAGGGCGATGTCCGCCGAGGCGGCGGGCACAAAACTGCCCATGTGCGCCATCAGCGCGATCAGCGCCACCTGCCGCATGTAGGTGGATTTGCCGGCCATGTTGGGGCCGGTGATGATCATCACCCGGTGGTCCTTGTCCAGATGGGTGTCGTTGGGCACGAACAGCGCGCGCCCCAGCCCCTCTTCCACCACGGGATGGCGGCCATCGACGATGTCAAAGCGACCCTCGTCGTTGATCGTCGGGCGCACATATTCGTTTTCCTGCGCCACGCGCGCCAGCGAGAGCAGCGCGTCCAGCGTCTTCAGCGCGCCCGCCGTGGCGTTCAGGCGCGGCAAGGCCTTTTTCAGCGTTTCGCGTATGTCGCAGAAGAGCTGGTATTCCAGACGCACGGCGTTTTCCTCGGCGCCGAGGATCTTGCGTTCCAGTTCCTTGAGTTCCTCGGTGATGAAGCGCTCGCAGTTGGCCAGCGTCTGCTTGCGGGTATAGCGGTAAGGCACGAGGTCGTAAAACGAGCGCGTGACTTCGATGTAATAGCCAAAGACGCGGTTGTAGCCGATCTTCAGGTTCTTGATGCCGGTGGCCTCGCGCTCGCTCTGCTCGAGTTCCGCGAGGTAGTTCTTGCCGTTTTTGGAGATGTCGCGCAATTCGTCCAGTTCCGCGTTGTAGCCATCGCGGATTATGCCGCCTTCGCGTACGCTGAGGGGCGCTTCGTCGTCGATGGCGCGCGAGAGCAGGGCGCAGATGTCCTCCATGGGATCGAGCGCCTCCGCGCAGCGGCCGATGAGCGCCGACGTACAGGCCGAAGCGTCCTTCTTGATCAGCGGCACGACCTGCAGCGTGGCGCGCAGGGAAAGGCAGTCGCGGGCGTTGAGCGCGTCGTAGGCGATGCGGCTCAACAGGCGCTCGACGTCGTAGACGCCGCTGAGGGCCTCGCGCAGCGCGTTGGCCTCGAAAAGACGCTTTGTGAAGCACTCCACGGCGTCCAGACGCGCCTCGATCTCCCCCGCGTCGCTGAGCGGGCGTTCGATCCAGTCCCGCAGCAGGCGGCCGCCCATCGCCGTTTCCGTGCGGTCGAGAACGCTGAGCAGCGAGCCGCGCTTGCCGCGCCCATGCGCAGTCTGTGTAAGTTCCAGACTTTGCAGGGCGGCGCGATCCAGCGCCATGAAGCGCGAGCGCGCGTAGGGGCGCAGCTCCAGTATGTGCGTGAGCGCGTTTTTCTGCGTCTCCATCAGGTAGGCGAGCAGCGCGCCCGCCGCGCAGACGCAGAGCCGCTCCCCTTCCAGACCGAGGTCTGTTATGCTTTTGCCGAAGTGTTCTTTCAGGCACTTGGCGGCGCGCGGATACTCAAACGTCTCCGCGTCGGGCGTTCCCGCGCGCTCGGCGCGCTCCGGCACGCATGCGGTCAGGGCCGCTCTGTCGTTGGTGATGATCTCTCTGGGGTCGATGCGCGCCAGCTCGTCCGCCAGCGAAAGGCGCATGTCGCTTAATTCAAAATAGCGAAATTCGCCGGTGGAGACGTCCGCAAAGGCCACTCCGGCGCGCTTTTGCCGCGCGCAGACGCAAAGGAGATAGCTTGGCCGCGTGTCCTCGAGCATGGTGCTTTCGATGACCGTGCCGGGCGTGACCACGCGGATGACTTCGCGCTCGACCAGCCCTTTGGTGGTGGCCGGGTCGCTCATCTGCTCGCAGATTGCGACCTTGTAGCCCTTTTCGATGAGCCGCGCCAGATAGGTGTCCACGGCGTGGAAGGGCACGCCGCACATCGGCGCACGTTCAGACAGACCGCAGTCTTTTCCCGTCAGCGTCAGTTCCAGTTCCCGCGAGACGAGGATGGCGTCGTCAAAGAACATCTCGTAGAAGTCGCCCAGGCGAAAAAAAAGGATCGCGTCCTTGTACTGCTCCTTGATGCGCAGGTATTGCTGCATCATCGGCGAGACTGCCATCGCCCATCACCTGCTTTCGTGTCCAAAGTCATTTCAGTTCTGTACGCCGCAGGAGCCGCCGCAGGAAGAACAACTGCCCGAACACTCGCTTTCGCCGGGCACCTGGCCGGTGACGATGAACTGCAGCACCTGATTGACCTGATTGATAAGCTCCGAGAACGCCGCGCGCGCCTGCGTCATGGCGACGATGTCGTCGATCATGTTGAGCTTGTCCTGCTCTGCGTCCATCTCGTCGGAGAGGCGCTTGAGCGCGGCGGAATCCGGGTTTTCCCGGGAAAGCAGCTCCTGTATCTGCGCGCGCAGCTGCAGGTAGCGGTTCATGGACTCCGCCGCCTCCTGGTTGCGGGCGGCCTTGTCCTCAGCGGCCTTCATCTGCTGATAGGCTTCGCTCTCGATCAGCGCCTGACCGAGTTCTCTGGTCTTCTGAAATACGGCGTCCATAACTCTAAACCTCCGTGATCTGTCTTCCGCGCAGCGTGTTGCGGCCGGCGGAGAGTATTTCGACCTGTACGCTTTTGCCGATGAGATCGGCATTTCCCGGGAAATTTACCATGTGTCCCCGGGGCGTCTTGCCCCCGACCCAGCCCTCGTCGCGCGCGGAGAGCGATTCGACCAGCACCGTTTCCCGCTTGCCCACTTGGGAAGTGAGGATCTCGTGGGTGATCGCCGTTTGCAGGTCGATGAGGCGCTGTATGCGCTCGGTCTTCTCCTGCGCGCTCGTGGGATCGGGCATCTGCGCCGCCTTCGTGCCCGCGCGTTTGGAGTAGATGAAGGTGAAGGCGGAATCGTAGCGCACTTCGCGCACAAGGGAGAGCGTGTCCTCAAACTGCGCCTCCGTTTCGCCGGGGAAGCCGACGATGATGTCGCTGGTCAGACCAACGTCCGGCCTTACAGACCGAAGTTTGTTTACCAGTTCCAGATAATGGGCGCGCGTGTAGCGGCGGTTCATGGCGGCGAGTATCTCATCGTTGCCAGCCTGCACGGGCAGGTGCAGCGCGGGCATCAGGTGCTTAAGTTCCCCGTAGGCGGCGATCAGTTCGTCGCTCAAGTCCTTGGGGTGCGAGGTCATGAAGCGTATGCGCGGCACGCCGAGGGCGTCCACCCGGCGCAGCAGTTCGGAAAATTCGCTGCCGCCGCCGCGGTAGGAATTGACGTTCTGCCCCAGCAGCGTGATCTCCTTAACGCCCTGATCGACCAGACGCTTGCACTCCTCCAGCACGGCCTCCGGCTTACGCGAACGCTCCCGCCCGCGCACATAGGGCACGATGCAGTAGGAGCAGAAGTTGTTGCAGCCATACATGATGTTGACGAAGGCGGAAAAGGGGCTGACGCGCCTTTGCGGCAGGCCCTCGGCGATGACGCCGTCGCTTGTGAGTACCTCCACCACCGGGCGGCGGCTTTCCAGCACCCGCAGCAGGTATTCGGGCAGGCGGTGCATGTTGTGCGTGCCGAACACCAGGTCGATGAAGGGATACATGGCCTTCATCCGCTCGGCCATGCCCGCTTCCTGCGCCATGCAGCCGCCCACGCAGATGAGCAGCTCCGGGCGCTCCTTTTTCAGCTCCTTGAGCCAGATGACATTGCCCAGCGCGCGGTTCTCGGCGTTTTCGCGCACACAGCAGGTGTTGTAGAGGATGAGGTCTGCCTTTTCCCGCACGTTCTCCGGGCGCAGGCCCATCTCCACGAGCATGCCGGCGATGGTCTCCGAATCCCGCTCGTTCATCTGGCAGCCCATGGTGACGATGTGAAAGCTGCGCGGCCGTTCGGGCAGGGCGCGCACGCGCTCGGCAAAGTCGCGCTGGCGCGCAAGTTCGCTTTCGGATACGACAAGTCGTTCGTTCATAGCATTTCCTCTGTACATTCCTTCAACAGTTTCGCGCCGCTGGGCGGCGTATCCGGGGCAAACGGCTCGAAGCGGTACTCCGCCTCGGCGATGTTTTCGTCCGCCAGCACGCGCACGATGCCCGCGTTCGCGGGCGCGCCCAGTTTGAGCAGCATGCCGGCGACGGGCGGCGCGGCGAACACGACGTAGGGCGTTGCATCTGCGCGCATGCGCCGCCGCCGCACCTCGTAAAGCGCCAGACGGGCGGTAAATTCGTGGGAAGGCACCAGCCCGCTGCCCTGACAGGCGGCGCAGACATGGAACTTCTGCTTGCTGAGCGGCTGCCGCACCTTTTTGCGCGTCAATTCGACCAGCCCCAGCGCGGTAATGCCCACCAGATTCGTGCGCGTGTGATCCTTGCGCAGGCATTCGCGCAGGACGTCGAGAAGCGCTTCGCGCTGCTCACCGCGATCCATGTCGATAAAGTCGATGACGACGATGCCGCCCACGTCGCGCAGGCGCAGCTGCCGCGCGATCTCGCGCGCGGCCTCGCAGTTGAGGGCGAACACCGTTTCCGAGAGCGAGCGCTTGCCGACGAACTTGCCGGTGTTGACGTCCACCACGGTGAGCGCCTCGGTGTAGTCAAACACCAGATAACCGCCGCTTTTCAACCACACGAGGCGGCGAAAGGCGCTCTCGGCCTGCTTCCAGACGCAAAAGCGGTCGAACAGCGGCGACTGGGCGCGGTCGAGGACGATGCGAGAGGCAAAGGACGGCGTCAGCGCCCGCGCCGTCTCCTGCAGAGCGCAAAGCAGGCCCTCGTCGTCCGTGCGCACGCTTTCGACATCCTCGCAGAGCATGTCGCGCACAGCGCAGTCGATGAGGCTGCCGTCCCGGTGCAGCAGCGCCGGCGCGGCGACGTGTTCGCCGCGCTGCGCGATGGTGGCCCAGAGGCGGCAGAGGGCCTCAAAATCGGTGCGCAGCGCCTCCGCGCCGGCGCCCTCGGCCGCGGTGCGGACGATAACGCCGTGGCCGAACGCCGCCGCCAGTTCCTCAGCGGCAAGGCGCAGGCGCTCGCGCTCGCCTTCGTCGTGGATGCGGCGGGAGACGCCCACATAGCCCACCGTGGGCAGCAACACCGTCAGGCGTCCCGCTAGAGTGATGTGGCAGGAAAGGCGCGGCCCTTTGTTGCCGCCCGGCTCCTTGACCACCTGCACCATGACCGTCTGCCCCGGTCGGACCAAATGCTCGATGCGTGCCCCGCGCAGCTGTTCGGCGAGTTGCGCGTCGCCGATGCGGATGTCGCCAGCGTAGAGAAAGGCGTTTTTGTCAAGGCCGATGTTGACGAAGGCGGCATTCATGCCCGGTAGCACGTTTTCGACGCGACCGACGTAGATGTTCCCCGTCAGTTTTTCGTGGCCCTTGCTTTCAAAGTACAGCTCGGTCAGCGCGCCGTCTTCCAAAAGGGCCAGACTCGTCTCGCCGCAAAGGCGGTCGATGAGGATCGTCTTGCTCATGCGTCCTTCCACTCCATCAGCGGCACCGGCTCACTCGTCGCGTTTTCTCCCAGCAGGCAGAGGCGATGCACGCGCGCGCGCGGCGCTTCAACGCCCGCCAACGAGGCCAGCCCGGCAAGGAGGACGTCCGGTTTGAGCGTGTCCCTTTCAGTGAGCATCAGCCGCGCGAGCAGGCAGCCCTCCCGTGCCTCGAGGGAGAGCGCCAGAGGCCGCATGTCGATCTCGCGCTCGCCGGATTTCGTCTTGCGCACGCCCATGACGTGTTCGGCGGCGCGGAACGCCTCCACAGCGTTCAGAACAGCGGGTGCGCTCTCCCCTTCCGGCACGATGCGGTAGTCCGCGCAGCGCACCAGCGCCATGGCGGCGGGAAAGCGGTCGTCCACCGTGCGCACGCCGAGGACGGGCAGATCTTCCGGCAGCGCCTGACGCACGGCTTCTTCGACGCGGCCGCGCCCCATGGGCGCAGAGAGGCGGAAGTCCAGCACCTCGTATTCGCTCGTCCAACCCACCGCCAGCGCCGAGGCGAACGACATCAGCGCGTGGGGGTTGAAGCCCTGCGAATAGGCGATGGGCAGGCCGGTGCGGTTGAGGGCGCGCTGGAAAAAGCGCTGAAGGTCAAGGTGCGAAACAAAGCGCAAGCGGCTGGTTTTGCCAAAGCGCAAAAGCGTTCTCATCGGCAGGCCCCCTCATAACGGCGCATGCCGCAGCCCACGCAGCCCTTGCGGCAATCCTGCGTGCGCTCGGCGTTTTGCGCTTTTTTCCATTCCCGGAGCAAAAACTCGCGGCTCACGCCCGCGTCAAGGTGTTCCCACGGGAACATCTCGCCGTCGGGGCGCTCGCGGCAGGCGTAGAAGTCCGGGTCGATGCCGCAATCCTCGAACGCCTGCCGCCAGAGGTCGCAGCGGAACTGATCCGACCAGCCGTCAAAGCGGCAGCCAAGGCGCCATGCGCGCTCCAGCACGTCGGCCAGACGTCGGTCGCCGCGGGCGAACACCGCCTCGATGTAACTCAAGTCCACGGCGTGGTACTTGAAATCCACGCCCTTGATCTTGCCAAGCTCGTGCTTGAGCAGTTGCTGGCGGCGCGCCACTTCCTCGCCGCGCAACTGCGCCGCCCACTGGAAGGGCGTGAAGTTCTTCGGCACGAACACCGAGGCGCTCACCGTGATGCGAAGGCCGGGCGCGCGCTTTTCCCTGGGAAGCGACAGATAGCAGGAGCGCACCAGTCCCGCCAGACGGGCGATGCCCAGCACGTCCTCGTCCGTCTCCGTGGGCAGGCCGATCATGAAATAGAGCTTGACCGCCGACCAGCCCTGCTCGAAGGCGTCCGTCACCGAACGGATGAGGTCTTCTTCCGTGACGCCCTTGTTGATGACGTCTCGCAGGCGCTGCGTGCCGGCCTCCGGCGCCAGCGTCAGCGCCGTTTTGCGCACCTTCTGCGTCTCCCTGAGCGTGTCGGTAAGCACATTGTCGATGCGCTGGGAGGGCAGCGAGATCTTCACCCGCTTGGCGGCAAAGCGCCGCACCATCTCCCGCGCCAACTCCGGCAGGCAGGAATAATCGCCGCTGGAGAGGCTCATCAGCGATATTTCGTCATAGCCCGTGGCGCGCACCAGCTTTTCCGCCAGTTCGAGGAGTCTGTCCATGGAGCGCTCGCGCACGGGGCGGTAGATCATGCCCGCCTGACAGAAACGGCAGCCGCGCGTGCAGCCGCGGAAGATCTCCAGCATGATGCGGTCGTGGACGATCTCGCCGTAAGGCACGATGAGCCTTTCCGGGTACTCGGCGCTCGTCAGGTCGTTGACCAGCGCCTTGTAGACCACCTTGGGCGCGCTCGTCCCTTCCTTTGGCTCGATGGCGGCGATGGTGCCGTCGGCATGGTAGCTTACATCGTAAAACGAGGGCACATAGACGCCGGGTATCTGCGCCGCCATGCGCAGATACTCTTCGCGCGGCAGGCCCGAGGCCTTCCACTGCTTGTAGACCTCGATGGTCTGATGGGTGGAGACCTCGCCGTCGCCAAGCACGAACAGATCGACAAAAGGCGCGAGCGGTTCCGGGTTGAAGGCGCAGGGTCCGCCGCAGATGACGAAGGGTCCTGATGCCCGCTCGGCGCTGCGCAGCGGTATGCCGGCCAGATCCAGCGCTTCGAGGATATTGCTGAAGCTCATCTCGTATTGCAGCGTGATGCCCAGGAGGTCGAACTCGCGCACCGGCGTGCGGCTCTCGAGCGTGAACAGGGGTATGTTCTCCGCACGCATCAGCGCGGCCATGTCCACCCACGGGGAAAAGACGCGCTCACAGAGGGCGTCCTCGCGCGCGTTGATGGCGTGATAGAGTATCTTCATGCCCAGATGGGACATGCCGACTTCGTAGGTGTCGGGAAAGAGAAATGCGTAGCGCACATCCACCGTCGACGGGTCCTTGACCGTGCAGCCAAACTCGCCGCCCATGTAGCGCACTGGCTTTTCCACGCGCTCCAACAGCGCGTCCACACGTTGCGAAAGGTTCAAAGCGATACCTCCACCAATAAACATCCAACTTACTTTATAACACGAAACGCGCCGTTCTTCAACGGCGGAATGTTAAAGAATCAAATTTTTCGGAATTAAACGGGAACACGCTTGACGTGCGCGCCAAAAATGCCTATCATTGCAGTGTTCCCTTGGCAGCGCGAATATTTATGCAGGGAGGAATACTTATGCAGAGGCTGCCCTTCTGTTCCGCCAAAAAGCTCCGCGAGATCGCCGCGGCCTGCCCCACGCCCTTCCACCTCTACGACGAAAAGGGCATCCGCGAGACGGCGCGCCGCGTGCAGGCGGCGTTTTCCTGGAACGCCGGTTTCCGCGAACACTTTGCCGTCAAGGCCAACCCCAATCCCTATATACTCTCCGTGCTGAAAAGCGAAGGCTGCGGCGTGGACTGCGCCTCCATCACGGAACTTATGCTGGCCAAAGCCGTGGGCTTCAAGGGAGAGGACATCATGTTCTCCTCCAACATGACCCCCGCCGCAGATTACAGGTACGCGCGCGAACTGGGCGCCATCATCAATCTGGACGACATCACCCACATAGAGTTCCTCAAAAAGAACGGCGGCATCCCGGAAAAGATCTGCCTGCGCTACAACCCCGGCGGAGAGCTGCACATCGGCAACACCTGCATGGGCCACCCGTGGGACGCCAAATACGGCATGACCCGCCCACAGATCTTTCAGGCCATCCGCATGCTGCAAAACGAGGGCGTCAAGCAGTTTGGGCTGCACACGCTCCTTGCCAGCAATTCCACGGACGCGGGCTATTACCCCACCATCGCCCGCATGCTCTTCAAGTTGGCCGTGGAAGCGCACGAGACCATGGGCGCGGACTTTTTCATGGTCAACCTCTCCGGCGGCGTAGGCATTCCCTACCGCCCGCAGCAGTCGCCCGCCGACATCGAGGAGATCGCCGACGACGTGCGCAGGCTCTACGAGCGCATGATCGCGCCCACGGGCATGAACGTACACATCGCCAGCGAACTGGGGCGCTACATGACCGGCCCGCACGGCTGTCTGGTGGCCACGGCCATCCACGAAAAGCACATCTACAAGGAGTATATCGGTCTGGACGCCTGCGCCGTGGACCTGATGCGCCCGGCCATGTACGGCGCTTATCACCACATCACCATCGCCGGCAAGGAAGATCAGCCCTGCGATCACATCTACGACATCGTCGGCTCTCTGTGCGAGAACAACGACAAGTTCGCCATCGACCGGCCGCTGCCGCACATCGACATTGGCGACCTTGTGGTCATCCACGATACCGGCGCGCACGGCTATTCCATGGGCTACAACTACAACGGAAAGCTGCGTTCGGCGGAAGTGCTTCTGCACGAGGACGGCACTTTCAAGCAGATACGCCGCGCGGAGACGCCTCTGGACTACTTCGCCACCATCGACCGCACGCCCTATTGGTCGGACATCAAGAAAGAGACCGAAGCCTTGAATTTATGGACCGAAGTCTCTGATTCTGCGACCAAAGTCTGATATTTACAGACCGATTTCTGCATATTGCCGCAGCCGTTTGAGGATGCGGCTCTCCATGCGCGAGACCTGCACCTGCGAGATGCCCATCTCTTTGGCGATGTCCGTCTGCGTGCGCCGCGCGAAGTAGCGCATGGCGATCAGGCGCATCTCTTCCTTGGGCAACATCTTCAAAAGGCTCCCCAGCAGGAGCCTTTTTTCTACCGCCTCCATGCAGTCTGCGCCCAGCGTCTCCCCAAGGGGCAGTTCCCCATCCGCGTCCACACAGGCGTCCAGAGAGCGCACGCCCTTGCGCGCGTTGAGGGCGAGCAGCACGTCCTCGCGCGCAAGCCCCACCGCCTCGCAGAGTGCGTCCACCGTCGGCTCATGACCCGTCGCTCGCACGATCGCCTGCCGGGCTTCCTCCACGCGGCGGGCGTTTTCCTTGATGGAACGCGCCACATGGATGCTGCCGTCATCGCGCAGAAAGCGCCGTATCTCGCCGAGGATGACCGGGACGGCGTATGTAGAAAAAGCGGTGCCAAAGCTGGGGTCGAAGCGGTCGATGGCCTTGAGCAGGCCGAGGCAGCCGTATTGAAAGAGATCGTCGTATTCCCGCCCCCGGTCCTGAAAGCGCCTGACCAGATGGCGGACGAGCGGCAGATTCTCCCGCACCAGCGCCTCGCGCGCCTCCTGATCGCCTGCATGGGCGCTTTGCAGCAGCCTGCGCGTGCTTTCGTGTTTGTCCGGCGTCAAGCGCGGCGCGCGGCCCGCTCTTCGCAGGCGCGCAGGCGCTTTTCGAGGCGCACGGTGGTGCCGCGGCCGACCTTGGAGGTCACCTGCACCGCGTCCATGAAGCTCTCCATGACGGTAAAGCCCATGCCGGAGCGCTCGTCATCCTCGCAGGTGGTGAAAAATGGCGTGCGGGCCATTTCCACATTTTCGATGCCGCGCCCGGCGTCGATGACGTCCACGCGCAAAAGATCGTCTTCAAACAGCGTGGCGTGCAGGCGCACGGTGCCCTCGCCGCCGCCATAGCCGTGAACGATGGCGTTGGTCACGGCTTCGGATACGGCGGTCTTGACGTCGGAAAGCTCCTCCAGCGTCGGGTCGAGCGGCAGGATGAAAGCGCTGATGACCAGCCGCGCGAAGCTCTCGTTTTTGCCGGCGGCGGGAAAGTCCAGCCGCATCTCATTTTTGATCCTCATATCCGCCCCTCCGCTTCAAGCCAGTTTTTCGACGATGGTATACAGCCCCGCCATTTCAAAGATCCTGTCCACGCGCGGCGTGATCCCGGCGACGGACACCCTGCCCCCGCGCCGCGCCAAAGCCTTGTAGCGGCCAATGACCAGCCCGATGGCCGAGCTGTCCATGAAGCTGACGGCGCCGAGGTCGAGGATGAGGTGCCGGATGCGCGCGTCGCCCAGCAGCGCGTCCAATTCGGCGCGGATAGGCCCGACGCGCGCGTGGTCCAATTCCCCCTCCAGATGCACGGTGAGCCTGTCTTTGTGTTTCTCATAGGAAAGCATGGAATCATTCCCTTCGCAGCAACGTTCGGGGAAGGATTCCATGCTTTCTCTGTCGTTTCCTTTGTCGGGCAGAGGGGAATTTCTGTCGGATGGTGCAAATCGTTCGACGGCGCGGCGTTCGCCGCTTTACGCGGCGCGCAGGAGCGCTTCGACTTCCTCGCCGCTCATGGCCTCCCGCTCCACCAGCGCGTCTGTGAGCAGCAGCAGGTCGTCCGCGCGCTCCAAAAGCAGGGCGCTGACGCGCTCGAACAGCTCCGCGAGCTTTTGCCGGCAGAGCGCCTTGGATTCGTCACCCCCGCCGCAGGCGCGGTTGAGCGCCCGCAGGGAGACGGCGGGCTCCCCAGCCATGCCCAGATCCATCACCAGCGCCGCGGCAAGCTCCGCCGCGCGGGTCAGGTCGTTGGCGGCTCCGGCGGTCACGGCTTCCTCGCCGCCCACCAGCAGTTCCGCTGCGCGCCCGGCCAGCAACACCTCGATCTGCCGCTCGATTTGCCGCTTTTCCAGCATCGTGCGCTCGGGCGGTATGGAGAGATTGTAACCCGCCGCGCCGCCGCCCGCGGGCAGGATACTCACGCGCCGCAGGCGGTTTTCCGGCGTCAGCGTCAGGGAGGCGAGCGCGTGTCCGGCCTCGTGTACGGCGATGACGCGCCTTTCCGCGCGCGTGGCCGTACTTTTGCGGTCGGCGCCGGCCACGGTTTTATAAAACGCGCCGCGCACATCGTCCGGCTCGATGGCCTCCGCGCCGCGCCCGGCCGCGGCGATGGCGGCCTCGTTGAGCAGGTTTTCCAGAGAAGCCCCGGAAAAGCAGCTCGTGTCCCCCGCCAGCGCCTCAAGATCGACGGCGCGCGAAAGCGGTTTGTTGCGGCTGTGCAGGCGGAGGATGCTCAAGCGCTCCTCCCGACCCGGCAGCCCGACTTCTATCTGGCGGTCGAAGCGCCCGGGGCGCAGCAGCGCGGGGTCAAGGGTGTCCAGACGGTTGGTTGCCGCCAGCACGATGATACCCTCGGACGGCCGGAAGCCGGACATCTCGCTGAGGAGCGCGTTGAGGGTCTGGTCGCGCTCGTCGGAAGACTGCTCGTCGCGCTTTTTGGCCATGGCGTCGATCTCGTCGATGAAGATGACGCACTTGCTGGCCTTGCGCGCGTTTTTGAACAATTCGCGCACGCGGCTCGCGCCCACGCCCACGTACATCTGCACGAAATCCGAGCCGGAAAGGGCGAAGAAGGGCACGCCCGCCTCGCCTGCCAACGCCCGCGCCAGCAGCGTCTTGCCCGTGCCGGGCGGGCCGTAGAGCAGCACGCCGCGCGGCATGCGCGCACCGTAGCGGGCATATTTCTGCGGGTCCCTGAGGTAGTCTACCAGCCCTTCGAGGCTCTTTTTCGCTTCCTCATTCGCGGCCACGTCGCCAAAGCCGCACTGGGGCGCGGCGCTCACAGCCTCCATGCCGGCGACGCGCCCCGCCGCCTCCGCGCGCAGCGCGCGTGGACGCAGCAGCGCCGAAGCGATGAACAGCGCCACCGCCGCCGCCAGACAGACGCGCGCCGCCGTGTCCATCGCCGCTGCGCCGCCGCCGGAGAGCAGCGAGAGCAAAAGCCCGGTGAGCATCAGCCACATCGAGCCGAGGGAGATGAGATTCCATGTTCTCTTCAAGCAGATCACCTCTGTCGTTGCAAGCATATATATTGTAACGCAGAAGGCGCGCGCCGTCCACGAACAACTTTCGGCAGCGGAGGCTAAATTCCCCGCTCTTGGGAAATGCTAGAGCATGGCGAAAAGTTGTCGGGCTTTGGAGGCGATGGCGGTGAAGAAAAAATGGGTGCGCTGGGCGATCCTGGGCGTTGCGGCGGCGCTGCTGGTGGCATTGCTCCTTCTGCTCGCGCCGTGGAGCTGGGAAAAGCTGGATATCGACAAGCTCACGCAGCTCAAACAGACGAGCATCCTCTACGACGCCGACGGCGAGCGCGTGGGCAGCCTCTACGGCAGCGAGCATCGCGTCTACGTGACGCTTGAGAAGATCCCCCTGCACGTGCAGCAGGCGTTCCTCGCCGCCGAAGATCAGCGCTTTTACGAGCATCCCGGCGTGGACATCGTGCGCCTGTTCGGCGCGCTCTGGCACGACATACGCACCATGAGTCTGGAGCAGGGCGCATCGACCATCACCCAGCAGCTCATCAAGCTGACCCATTTGAGCGGCGAGAAGACGCTCTCGCGCAAGGCACAGGAGGCGGTGCTGGCCTTGCAGCTCGAACGGCAGATGGATAAGGATGACATACTCGAGCGCTACCTCAACGTGGTCTACTTTGGCCGCGGCGCTTACGGCATCGAGGCCGCCGCCAACAGCTATTTCGGCAAAAGCGCCGGGGAACTGACGCTGGCGGAGGGCGCGCTATTGGCGGGCGTCATCAAGTCTCCCAGCAATTACGCGCCGCACCTGGAGCCGGAAAACGCCGTGGAGCGGCGCGATCTCATCCTGCAAACGATGGCGGACTGCGGCTATATCACGCAGGCGGTGGCGGACGAGGCGCAAACGGAAGCGCTTGAACTGCACCTTTCCGAGGAGAGCGCGCGCTACGGATGGTATCTGGACGCGGCGGCCACCGAGGCGCAGGAGAAACTGGGCATCAGCCGCGACGAATTGCTCACCGGCGGCTACGCCATCTACACGGCGCTGGATACCGGGGCGCAGACGGCGGCGGAGGAACTGTTTGAAAATGGCGCCAACTTCCCCGACCCCGCCGCGGACGGCACGCCCGCGCAGGCGGCGCTGGTGGCGGAGAACGTCGAAAACGGGGAGATCGTGGCCCTTGTCGGCGGACGCACCTATGATGTGCGTCTGGGGCTAAACCGCGCCACACAGATCAGGCGGCAGCCCGGCAGCGCCATCAAGCCGGTCTCCGCCTATGCCGCCGCCATCGAGGGCTACGGCTATCTGCCCACCAGCTTTGTGGACGACACGCCGCGCGTCTTTGCCGGCGGCTATCAGCCCGGCAACGCCGGAGGCAACTACTACGGCGAAGTGACGCTGCGCGAGGCGCTCTCCCGCTCGCTCAATGTGGCCACGGTCGATCTCGCGGAGGCGGTCGGCGTCAGCGCCATGCGCACGCAACTGGAGCGCTTTGGCATCGCCCCGGCGGAGCGGGACGCGGACCTCGCCCTTGCGCTCGGCTCGATGACCGACGGCGTTTCCCCCGCCCGCCTCTGCGCCGCCTACTGCGCCCTCGCCAACGGCGGGCAACGTGTGGAGCCGCACACAGTGCGCAAGATCGTCTCCAGCGATGGCCGCGTGCTTTATGAAGCGCCGCAGGCGGAAGAGCGGGCCGTTTCAACGGAGACCGCCTGCATGCTCACGGACATGCTGCGCACCGCCGCCGCCGAAGGCAGCGCCAACGCCCTCAGCGCCGTGGGGACGAACGTGGCCGGCAAGACGGGAACGGTGGACATGGAAAGCGGCGGCAACCGCGACGCCTGGACGGTGGCCTACACGCCGAAGCTGGCCGTGGCCGTGTGGATGGGCTTTGACGAGCCGGACGCGGAGCATTCCCTGCCCGACTGGGCGGGCGGCAGCAGCTATCCCGCGCGATTGTGCGCCAACTTCCTCGCCTCCGCCGGAGAGGAATGGCTGCGCGGCGGCTTTGATACGCCGGATACGCTGCGCCGCGTGGTCATCGACGCGCTGGCGCTTGAAGAGGACAAGACCGTGGCGCTGGCGGCGGAGCGCACGCCGGAAAAATACCTGCAAACCGAGCTGTTCTACGCCGGGCGCGAGCCGCAGGCAATGAGCGGCAAGTGGGACGCGCCCGAGCCGGTCACAGACCTTGAACTGGTCAGCGCTCCGGGCGAGATGCCGGTGCTGCGCTTCACCGCGCGCGATGAAAACGTCGAATACCTGCTCATCCGCCACACAGACGGTCGCGCGGAGGAAGTTGCCCTCCTGCGCGGCGAGGCGGGCGAAGTTCTGCGATACACCGACGGCGCGGCGGACCTTTCGCAGATACACGAATACAGCATTATCCCCCGCCACGCGCTGCTCTACGAGGAGGGCGAAACGGTGACGGGGGCGGAAAGCCTGCGGGTGCGCTACACGCCGGGAGGCATATTAGGGCATATCGAAGAGATGCTCAGCCCCGGGCAGACAGAGGCGCCTGCCCCGGAGGCTGAGGGGATTCAGCCGTTGCTCTGGTAGACGGGCTGGGCGCTTGAAGGCCCTTTCTCCCGAGGCAGCGGCGTGAAGACGAGCTTGCCATCCTCCGCCTTCATCAAGACGCGGTCGCCGAGCTTGACCTTGCCGTCGAGAATCTCCTCGCTGAGGGCGTCTTCCACCATGCGCTGGATGGCGCGACGCAGCGGGCGCGCGCCGTATTGCAGGTCGTACCCGGCGGCGCTGAGCAGCTTGAGGGCTGAATCGTCCACTTCAAGGTCTATGTCGCGCTCGCGCAGGCGCTTTTGCACGCCGGAGAGCATCAGCGCGGCGATGCGGTCGATCTCCTCCTGTTCGAGGGCGTGGAAGACGATGATCTCGTCCACGCGGTTCAGGAACTCGGGACGGAAGATGCGCTTGACTTCGTCCATGATGTTCTCGCGCATGGCCTCGTAGCTCTTTTCATCGCCGGCGCTGCTGCCAAAGCCCATGGAGCGCTGCTTTTTGATGGTGTGCGCCCCGGCGTTGCTGGTCATGACCACCACGGTGTTCTTGAAGTCCACCACGCGGCCCTGACCGTCGGTGAGGCGGCCGTCTTCGAGAATTTGCAAAAGCACGTTGAACACGTCCGGGTGCGCCTTTTCCACCTCGTCGAAGAGGATGACCGCGTAGGGCTTGCGGCGCACTTTTTCGGTGAGCTGGCCGCCCTCCTCGTAGCCGACATAGCCCGGCGGCGAGCCGATCATGCGCGAGACGGAGTGCTTTTCCATATACTCGGACATGTCGATACGGATGAGGCTGTCCTCATCGCCAAAGAGCGCCTCGCCCAGCGCCTTGCACAATTCCGTCTTGCCCACGCCCGTGGGGCCGAGGAAGATGAACGAGCCGATGGGTCGGTTGGGGTCCTTTAGTCCGGCGCGCGCGCGGCGCACGGCCTTGGAGACGGCCTTGACAGCCTCCTCCTGACCGATGACGCGGCGATGGAGGATGTCTTCAAGGTGCATGAGCCGCTCGGCTTCGCTCTCGGTCATGCGCTTGACAGGGATGCCCGTCCACGAGGAAACGATCTCCGCGACCTCCTCCTCACCCACGGTCTCCACTTTGGAGTTGCGCTTCTGCTCCCATTCCTTGCGGCGCTCGGCCATTTCGTTCTGGAGCTGCTTTTTCTGGTCGCGCAGGTTGGCGGCCTTTTCAAAGTCCTCGTGCGCCACGGCCTCCTCGGTCTCCTTGCTGAGGGCTTCGAGGCGCGTCTCCTGCTCCTTCATGTCCGGCGGCGCGGTGAACGCCTTGATGCGCACGCGCGAGGCGGCCTCGTCGATAAGGTCGATGGCCTTGTCCGGCAAAAAGCGGTCGGAGATATAGCGGTCGGAGAGGTTGACCGCGGCGAGGATGGCCTCGTCGGTGATGTGGACGCGGTGGTGCGCCTCGTAGCGGTCGCGCAGGCCGCGCAGGATCTCCACGGACTCCTCGCGCGTGGGCTCGCCGACGTTCACGGGCTGGAAGCGGCGTTCCAGCGCCGAATCCTTCTCGATATACTTGTGGTACTCCTTGAGCGTCGTCGCGCCGATGCACTGCATCTCTCCGCGCGCCAGGAGCGGCTTTAGGATGTTGGCCGCGTCGATGGCGCCTTCGGACGCGCCTGCGCCGACGATGGTGTGGAGTTCGTCGATGAAGAGTATGACGTTGCCCGATTTGCGGATCTCCGCCATGGCGTTTTTCAGCCGCTCCTCAAATTCGCCGCGGTACTTCGCGCCCGCCAGCATGCCGGCGAGGTCCAGCGAGACCACGCGCTTGCCGCGCAGTATCTCCGGGATGCTGCCTTCGACGATGAGCTGCGCCAGCCCTTCGACGATGGCGGACTTGCCTACGCCCGGCTCGCCGATGAGTACAGGGTTGTTCTTCGTGCGCCGGGAGAGGATCTGCACGATGCGCTCGATCTCCCGCGCGCGGCCGATGACCGGATCCAGCTCGCCAGCCTGCGCCGCCTTGGTCAAATCGCGGGAGAACTGGTCGAGCGCGGGCGTTTCCTGTTCCTGCGCGGAGGCGCTGGAGGCGTTCTCCTCGCCGCCGCTGAGGGCGCGCAGAAGTTCCTCGCGGGCCTTGCCCAGATCCATGCCCATCTTGATCATCACATGCGCGGCCACGCCCTCGCGCTCGCGCATCAGCGCCAGCAGGATATGCTCGGTGCCGACGTAGTTCTGCTTCAGCTCGCGGGCTTCGCGCACGCTCTGTTCAAGCACCTTCTTGGTGCGCGGGGTGTAGACCATCGTCCTGACCGGCGAATCATCGTCGCCGCGGCCGAGTATTTGAATGATCTCCTGCCGCGCGGCGTCGAGCGTGATGCCCTTGAGTACCACGCTGGCCGCGCCGGGATCGCTGAGTACGCCGAGGAGCAGATGCTCCGTGCCGACGTAAGTCCTGCCCAGCTGCGCTGCCTCGCGCTGCGCCGTCAACAGCGCGCGCTGGCCGCGCTCGGTAAATTTCGCAAAGTATGCCATGCGTTTCCTCCGTCTTGTTAATCCGCGACCAGCTTGATGAGCTGTTCGCGCATCAGGCGCGCGCGCAGCAGTTCGCCCTCGCGCTCGCCGATGAGTTTGCCTGCCTGCACGGCCAGAGAGCCGGGCTGCAGGTCCATCATCATGCAGTCCAACGCCCGCAGAGGCGCGTGCAGATAGCCCATGCTGGCGGCGTAGCGGATGTCCGAATAGCGCCGCATCAGCTCCTTGGCGGACATGAGGCGCGCGTTGACCGCCTCGCCCCAGGAGCGCAGGAGCTTGTCCTGCAGGGCGTACATGTCTTTCTTCTCCGCGCGTTCGCGCATGGCGCGCTCATGGCCGACGATCTGCTCCGTCGCCGCCTGCAACGAGCGGATGACGTCCTCCTCGCTGCGGCCCAGTGTCACCTGATTGGAGAGCTGGTAGAGATCGCCCTGCGCCTCGCTGCCCTCGCCGTAGAGGCCGCGCACCGTGAGCCCCAGCTTGGCCACGGCCTGCATGATGGCGCCGATCTGGCCGCTCTGGGAGATGGCGGGCAGGTGCAGCATCGCCGAGGCGCGCATGCCCGTGCCCACGTTGGTCGGGCAGCTGGTGAGATAGCCCCACTGGGGATCGAAGGCATAGACGCTCTGCGCCCCCAGGGCGTCGTCGGCGGTGAACGCCAACTCCGCTGAGCGCTCCAACTGCATGCCCGGCAGCAGGCCCTGTATGCGCAGATGGTCTTCCTCATTGAGCATGACCGAGACGGTCTCGCCCGAGGAGATCAGCGCCGCCGAGCGCTGTGGGTATTTGAGCAGGTCGTAGCTGATGAGATGATGCTCCACCAGACGCCGCCGCTCGTCGTCGCCGAGGTCGTTGACGCGCAGAAGCGTGAACGCGCCGCCCTCGGGGCTGTTTTTCATCGCCTCATGGGCGCGGGAGATGACCTGTTCCGCCGCCTCGCGCGTCAATTTCGGCGAAAAGGGCAGATCCTGATAGTTCCTCGCCAACCGTACGCGGCTGGAGATGACGACGTCCTGCTCGGGCGCCTGCACGAAGTCAGTCATGGTCCTTCTCCCCCTCTCCGCCGGCGCTCTGCGCGCTGTCCGCCTTTTCCGCCGGCTCGAGCTGCTGCTTGAGGGCGCGTATCTGGTCGCGCAGGCGCGCGGCCTCCTCGTATTCCTCCGCGGCGATGGCCTTGACAAGGTCCTGACGCAGTCGGTCGATGTTCATGCGGATGGAAACGTCGCTCTTGACGCCTCCGGGTATCCTGCCGGCGTGCTGCGTATTGCCATGCACGCGCATCAGCAGCCCTTCCAGCGGCTTGCGGAACGCCTGATAGCACTGGGCGCAGCCGAGCATGCCGCTTTTCTGGAACATGGCGTAGGTCGTGCCGCAGTTCGGGCAGGTGAGATGGGCGTTTTCGTCCGCCTGCTCCTCGCCGTCGCGCGCCGCGGCGGCGGACTCGAGAAAGCCGCTGATCAGCCCTGCCAGGTTGGTAAAATCCAGCCCCGGTATCTGCTTTTGATATTTTGCCATGCACACGGGGCAGAGATTCCGCTCTGTTTTTTCCTCCCCGGAAATGGTCGTCAAATGAAACTGCGCGGGCCGGATGCCGCACTCGTCACACATCATGGCGCTCGCCTCCCTCCAGATTGCGAAAGACCTGTTCCAGCATATTCTTCAGCACCGAAGCGCGCAAGACGTCCTTGGCGCTGACGGGCAGGGCCAGCGCATTGCGCGAGACCGCCGCGCGCATGAGCTTGGCCTCGTTGGTCGTGACCAATTTGCGGTCGAGCAGGTGGGCGATGATCGCGCAGGCGTTTTCTTCGGGGATGGAGTTGCCGATGCGCTTCAAAAGCATGTTGAGCAGATTTCCCTCCCCGCGCTCGCGCATGCGCACGATGCGCACATAGCCGCCGCCGCCGCGCCGCGATTCGATGATGTAGCCGTGATCGACCGAGAATCGCGTCGCCAGCACGTAGTTTATCTGCGAAGGCGCGCAGCCAAAGTGCTGCGCCAGCTCGTTGCGGCGCACCTCGATCTGTGAGCCTTCGTCCATGAGTTCCTTGATGAACTGCTCGATGGAGTCGCTCAACTGAGCCATGCCGATCCACCTCTTTCTTTTGCCCCGCGTTTTGCGCGAAGCACGATGGATATAGATTGACCATCTCTGACTATTATAGCGAAAGATGGTCAAAAAAGCAAGCCTTTTTGCAGTTTTTACGCCCTGTTCATAAATTTTGCAGGGACTTCAGGTAAGCGAGCGTCAATTCTGAGGAGTTTTTTGCCGCCAGCGGCAGAAATTCCTCATAGGACATCGGGGCTTCCTCATTGCCGCCGTCGGAAATGGAGCGGATGACCGCGCAGGGGATGCGGTTGAGGAAGCAGACGTGAGCGATGGCGCCGGCCTCCATTTCGCAGGTTACGGCGGAAAAGAGGCGCACGATCTCCTCCTTGCGCTCTGTCGAGGCGACGAACTGGTCGCCGGAGGCGATGCGCCCGCGCACGGCGCGGATGCCCAATTCCTCCGCCGCGGCGGCGATGGCCGTGGAGGCGAAGTTGTCCAGCGGGAAAGAAAGGCGGTCTACGGTGGAGACGAAGCCCGGTTCATCCCCCATCGCCGTGGTGTCCACGTCGTGCTGCACCACATCCGTGCCGATGACCACGTCACCCACGCGCAATTCCGGCGAGAGCGCGCCGGAGACGCCCGAGTTGATGATGAGTTCCGGTTCGTAGATGAGCGCCATGGTCTGCGCGCAGACGGCGGCGTTGACCTTGCCCACGCCGGCGCGGGCGATGACCACGTCCGTTCCCAGGAGCTTTCCGCAGGTAAAGGGCACGCCGCTGATCTCCCGGTGTACGGGTCCCTGCATGGCGTCGATCAGCCGTTCCAGTTCAATATCCAGCGCGCCGATGATGCCGATCATCTTACACACTTCCTTTCGTGAGCAGTACGACCGCCTGAGCGGAGATGCCCTCTTCCCGGCCCTCGTAGCCCATGCGCTCGGTGGTGGTCGCCTTGACGTTGGCGCAGTCCTTCGCCACGCCCAGCGCCTCGGCGATGTTGAGGCGCATCTCCTCTATGTAAGGTGAGAGCTTCGGCCTTTGCGCCACGATGGTCACATCGGCGTTGGCCACGCGCCAGCCGCGCTCCTCCATCATGCGCGTCACCTGCGCCAGAAGCAGCATGGAAGAAATGCCGCGAAACGCCTCGTCGCTGTCCGGGAAATGGCGGCCGATGTCGCCCAGCCCCAGCGCGCCGAGCATGGCGTCCATGAGGGCGTGCAGGGCGACGTCCGCGTCGGAGTGGCCGTCCAGACCGCGTTCGCAGGGCACGTATACGCCGCACAGCACCAGTTTCCGGCCCTCCACGAGCCGGTGGGCGTCGAACCCGGTGCCGACGCGAAAGGCGCTTTCCTCGCGCATAAAATCCTCCCTGGTGGTCAATTTGATGTTGGCGGGGCTTTCCGGGGCGGTGAAGAGCGTCACGCGGCCCCAGAAGCGCTCGTAGAGGTCGGCGTCGTCCGTGGCCGACCAGCCGCTTCTCTCCGCCTCCTCCGCGGCGCGGACGATCTCGGCGCGGCGGAAGGTCTGCGGCGTTTGCGCCGCGCGCAGGCGGGAGCGGTCGAGCGTGCGCACGGAGCCGTCCTCCCCCACTTCCTTGACGGTATCCACCACCATCGCGCAGGCCACGCCGCTGCCGGTCTGCTGCGCCAGTTCGATGGAGCGGCTGAGGATGTCCGTGGTGACGAAGGGACGCGCCGCGTCGTGAATGGCGACGATCTCGCAGTCCTCCGGCAGGGCGCGCAGGCCGCTTAACACGGACGCCTGCCGCGTATCGCCGCCCTCGGCCACCGCGCGGACCAGCGGACAGAAGCCCTCCTGTCTGCAAAGGGCCTCGTAGGCGTCGCGATCACGGGCAGCCAGCACCAGCACGCAGCCGTCAAAGAGCGCGCTGTTTTGCAGGGCGCGCAGCGTGCGGGAAAGCACGCTCAGGCCGCAGATGCGGTGCAGCACCTTGTTTTCCCCCAAACCGGCGCGCTCGCCGCGGCCGGCGGCGACCACCACCGCCCAGGTACTCATGCCTTCACGCGGTACATGTCCGCCGCGTCCTGCTTGAGGGCATGCTCGCCGATGGACAGCACCTCGTATTCGGTGTACTTGTCGCCAAAGCGCACGCCCAGCACATCGCCCACGCGCACGTCCGTGCCCGGCTTGGCTTCCTTGCCGTTGACGGTGATGTGGCCGGTGGAGCAGGCGTCGTTGGCGACGCTGCGGCGCTTGATGATGCGCGATACCTTCAGATATTTATCCAGCCGCATCGAATCGGCCTGCACGCGCGGCGCGCTCTTTTTGGCTTCCATCGCCTTTCTGCTCATGGATACCTCCTGTTGTAGAAAACAGGGCCGCCTCAAACAGCAGCCCTGTCCATGTGTTCCGCGCGGCAGACGGCGGCAAACGCGCCGCCCGCGCCCGGGTCGCCAGCCGCGTAGCGGCTTAGAACTCGTCGCGCAGGCCCTTGCCGGCCTTGAACGTGGGGGTCTTGCTGGCGGGGATCTCGATGGTCGCGCCCGTAGAGGGGTTGCGACCGGTGCGAGCGGCGCGCTCCTTGACCTCGAAGGTGCCAAAGCCCATCAGCTGGACCTTGTCGCCCTCCTTGAGAGCCTCGGTAACGGAGTCGATGAAAGCGCCGAGCGCCAGCTCAGCCTGCTTCTTGGAAAGTCCGGACTTTTCCGCGATCTTCGCCACGAGAGTAACCTTATTCATTGGTGCCACCTCCAAATATTCTGGCAAAAGGATCGGACCGATCCCAATTTACGGCGCCTGCGCGCATGCGCTGCGAACGCCGGTCATTCAAAAATTCGCGCCCATGCGGGAAATTCCTGCTAAGGACGGGCATTTTCCGACAATTTTACGCGCGCCCAATATGCGTCCATCTCTTCGAGGGTCATACCGGCGAGCTGTTTGCCGTCGGCAAGTATGCTCTCTTCCATTTTTGCGAAGCGGGCGATGAATTTGTCGATGGCGCGGCTGAGGGCGATCTCCGGGTCGAGCTTCAAAAGGCGCAGCACGTTGACCACGGCAAAGAGCAGGTCGCCGGCCTCCTCCTCGATGCCGGAGCCGCTTTTGACGGCGCCTGAAAGCTCTTCCGCCTCTTCGCCGATCTTGTAGAAGGCGGCCTGCGCGCTCTCCCAGTCGAAACCCACGTCTGCGGCGCGCTTCTGTACCTTTTCCGCGCGCATCAGCGCCGGCAGGCTTCTGGTCACGGAGCGCAGCACTTCCGCCTGCGTCTTCTGGTGGCGCTCGGCCTTTTTGACCTTCTGCCAGAGGTCAAGCACCTCGTCCGCCGTATCCGCCTTGGCGCTGCCGAAGACGTGCTGGTGGCGGAAGATCATCTTATGGGTGATGGCGGTGGTCACGTCTCCGATGGTGAACTCGCCGTGTTCGCGGGCGATCTCCGCGTGGAGTACGATCTGCAAAAGCACGTCGCCCAGTTCGTCGTAGAGGGCGTCCATATCGTCGCGGTCGATGGCGTCCACGGCCTCGTAGGATTCCTCGACGAGGTTGGTGCGCAGCGACTGGTGCGTCTGCTTGCGATCCCACGGGCAGCCGCCCGGCGCGCGCAGGATGTGGATGACGCGGTTCAGTTCGTCAAAGCCGTAGCGCTCCAGCTTCGTAAGTTCCCGCTGCGCCGGCACCAGCACGCTGAGGCGATGGTCGTAGGCGCTCAGGCGGTCCAGCTCCAACAGAGAGGTCTTTGCAACGCCGCCATCGCCGGCGTGGACGTAGATGTCCGAATCCTCCGGGTAGCAGTCCATGAGCTTCAATTTGACCTCGGCGGCCAGTTCGCGCGTGTCCAGTTCGCGGATGAGGGCGTTGCGGTCGGCGTGGAGCGTCCATGTTTCCCATTCCGAGGCGGCCCAGCAATCGGTCGCGCCCTCGGCGTAGGCCCAAAGGCCCTCCTCCAGCGGCGGACCGGCGATGACGCGCACATCGGCGCCGGACTTGATGAGCGCCTGCGCGCTCACATCGCGCACGTCGAACACGGCGTAGGCGACGCTGCCCTCCCGCGCGGCGTCCAGCACCGCCTGCACCGCGAGGCGGACGTGCTGGTCAAAGTCCTCGGCGGCGTCGTAGAGCGCGTCCAGCGTCTCAAAGGGGATGTTCTTTTCGCTCAGATAGTCCGCCAGGCCGCAGCGCCGCGTGTGCAAAAGCACTTTGTCGCAGCGCTCGAGCGCCTGCGCGGCTTCGAGCGTGAGTTGTTCGCGGCGAAGGCCGCATCCGATCACGGTGACAGGCGACATTTTTTCCATATCCCTTCGCTGTATCTGATCGGATTATACCATATTTTCCCCCGCCGCGCAACGTCTTACTGCTCCATCTGGCGGGCGATGATGCTGGTTGTGGTCTCGGCCACCTTCTGATCCACCTCGCCCATGCTCGCGCCCGCCTCGCGGCTCAAAAGCATCAGACCGCCGATGATCTCGCCGTCGGCGAGGATGGGCGCGACCAGCTGGGCGGTGTACGCCTCGGCGTTGTCGTCGCTGGTGACGGGGATCATCTTCGCGCCGGCGGCGAGGTTGAACACCGCCATCTTGCGGTTCTGGAGAATGTTCTCCACCTCGGCGCTGAGCGGCTTTTCCACCAGTTCGCGCTTGGACGCGCCCGTGGCGGAGACCACCGCGTCGCGGTCGCAGATACAGGTGATATGCCCGAGCGTGCGGTAGAGGGAATCGGTGTAATCCTTGGCGATGTTGGCGATCTCGCCGATGGGCGAATACTTCTTCAGCACCACTTCGCCGTCGTGATCCGTGTAGATCTCCAGCGGGTCGCCCTCGCGTATGCGTAGCGTACGGCGGATCTCCTTGGGGATCACCACGCGCCCCAGTTCGTCGATCCTGCGCACGATGCCTGTCGCTCTCATAATGATCTTCCTTCCCGAATTTTAGTCGGCCTTGCTGATCCACGGTTAGTATTCAAATCGCGCGGGCGAATTATGCGCTTTCACGGGCGTTGGCAAAACGAGACAGTTGCGCTTTTACGCGCCTTTTGGTATACTGAAAGCGCATATTTTGCCAAAGGAGGCGCGGGGATGAAGATACTGCTGTTGAACGGGCCGAACATCAACCTGACCGGTACGCGGGAGCCGAACATTTACGGGCGCACGGGTTATGAAGAGATGATGGAGCAGGTGGGGCGCGCCGCGCAGAGCCGCGGACACGACCTTTGCTGTTTCCAGAGCAACTATGAAGGGGCGCTCATCGACGAGATACAGCGCGCGTGGCGGGAGAATTACGACGCCATCATCATCAACCCCGGCGCGTTCACGCACTATTCCTACGCCCTGCGCGACGCGCTTGCCTCCGTGCCCATCCCGGCGGTGGAAGTGCATTTGAGCAACATCCATCAGCGCGAGGAGTTTCGACACCGCTCCGTCACCGCCGCCTCCTGCGTCGGGCAAATTGCAGGATTCGGCGTGCAGGGATACATTTTGGCCATGGACGCGCTTGCAGGAAGAGCCGTCAAAAATGGCGCCAGAAAACGCAGAGATGAATCTTGAATTTGTAAAATAACCGAAAATTAGCATAAATTCGGGCCAAAACCTCTGTACAAGCGGAGATTTGCAGTATATAATGTTTACATCCTGCAAATCCAAGGGAGGTATCGCCTCATGTCCTACGCAAAGGAAGTTCTGGAACAGCTTATCAAAAAGAATCCTGGCGAGCCTGAGTTCCATCAGGCGGCGAGCGAGGTACTTGAGTCCCTCGCGCCGGTCGTGGACAGCGACCCCATCTACCAGCGCAACGCCATCCTTGAGCGCATGGTGGAGCCGGACCGCGTGATCCTCTTCCGCGTGCCCTGGATGGACGACGAGGGCCATATCCGCGTCAACAAGGGCTACCGCGTGCAGTTCAACGACGCCATCGGCCCCTACAAGGGCGGTCTGCGCTTCCATCCCACGGTGAACCTCGGCATCCTCAAGTTCCTCGGCTTTGAGCAGATCTTCAAGAACTCCCTGACCGGCCTGCCCATCGGCGGCGGCAAGGGCGGCGCGGACTTTGACCCCAAGGGCAAGTCCGACAAGGAAGTCATGTCCTTCTGCCAGAGCTTCATGACCGAGCTGTACCGCCACATCGGCAAGGACATCGACGTGCCCGCCGGCGACATCGGCGTGGGCGGCCGCGAGATCGGCTACCTCTACGGTCAGTACAAGCGCATCACCGGCCTGTATGAAGGCGTACTCACCGGCAAGGGCCTGCCCTATGGCGGCTCTCTGGCCCGCACCGAGGCCACCGGCTACGGCCTTGCCTACCTGATGGACGAGATGCTCCGCAGCGTCAAGGGCGATTCCTTCGCCGGCAAGCGCGTGGTCGTCTCCGGCTCCGGCAACGTGGCCATCTACGCCAACGAAAAGGTCACGCAGCTGGGCGGCAAGGTG
This sequence comes from Candidatus Pullichristensenella excrementipullorum, assembly GCA_018713365.1. Lineage (GTDB taxonomy): Bacteria > Bacillota > Clostridia > Christensenellales > Aristaeellaceae > Pullichristensenella > Pullichristensenella excrementipullorum. Next base: position 19,478 of record DVOU01000027.1, on the reverse strand, counting down.
GTCGCCATGTGCGATTCCACCGGCTGGATCTACGACGAGGACGGCGTGGACCTGACCACCATCAAGCGCATCAAGGAAGTTGAGCGCAAGCGCATCAAGGAGTATGTCAGCGAGCATCCCAAGGCCGAGTACCACGAGGACGGCTCCATCTGGGACGTGCCCTGCGACGTGGCCCTCCCCTGCGCCACGCAGAACGAGCTGCACGCCGAGCATGCCAGGACGCTGATCAAGAACGGCGTCATCGCCGTGGGCGAGGGCGCGAACATGCCCACCACCACGGAAGCGACGCAGATCTTCCAGCAGAGCGGCATCCTCTTTGCCCCCGGCAAGGCTGCCAACGCCGGCGGCGTGGCCACCTCCGCGCTGGAGATGTCCCAGAACAGCATGCGCCTGAGCTGGACGTTCGACGAGGTCGATCAGAAGCTCAAGCAGATCATGGTCAACATCTTCCACAACACCGCCGACACGGCCAAGCAGTTTGGCCACGAAGGTGATTACGTCGTGGGCGCGAACATCGCGGGCTTCATGAAGGTCGCCAAGGCGATGCTGGCGCAGGGCATGGTCTAAGGAAAATACATTGCGAGAGCGCCGCGCGGTTTGAAAGCTGCGCGGCGCTTTTTGCGTGCCGTGCTTGCGCAGCGCGCGGGGATGTGTTATACTTTCCCAAACGACGCAAAGGGGTGGACGCGGTGCTGTTTGGGAGAACACAGGAGGACAAGGTCGTGCTGTTCTTTATCCTCCTCGCGATCTACGTGCTGGATCTGCTTTTCCTGCGCATGAACCTGAAAGACGAGCTTCGTTTCATCACCCACAAGCGCGTCTTTCGCCACAAGCCAAAGCGCAGCATCCCCTTTTTCCGGCGGTTCTTCCTGCTCAACTACGTGGAAGACTTCAAAAAGCAGTGGTACTGGCACTACATCGTTTTTCTACTGATGGCTGGGAGTGGCCTGCTCGCCCTGCTTTTGCACGCGGCCGTCATCTTCTTCCCCGAAAGCTACGCGCTGGCGCAGGCGCATTTTGCCATGTTCCTTCTTTGCGCACTGTCCTCTTGTATGCAGATATTCTTCCCCGACACGCGCAGATGGCGGCGGCGGAAAAAGGAAGGGTGATCCATCCATGGAAAACGGTATGGCGCTTGAGGGCATCGCCGCCGTCGCGTTCAGCGCGCTTTTCTATGTGGCTATGATTTTGGTCTCGCGGCGCTTTTTCGTCACGCGCCTGCGCTTTGCGCGCGACCGCCGTGCCTTTGACGTCATATTCGGGCGCGACATGCTGCGCAAATTCCTCTTCCTCGGATATGTCCGCCGGTTTCGTCAGGAAGGGCTGCTGTGGCTGTACGGCTTCTTCCTCGCGGACGTCGCCTGCGTTCTGCTGGCCTTCGCCGCCCACCTGATAGCGCTCTTTGGGCCCCCTCTGCCGGCGCTGGCGAGCGCCGCGCGCGTGGGCTTCATCCTTGCGGCGCTCCTGACCATTGCGCCGCCGGTCATCGTCCTTTTTTCAGGAAAGACGGAACAGCGAGGCAAACATCATCATTGAAATGACGAGCGGGGCGGACGCGATGCGCGTCCGCCCCGCCTTTTGCCTTGGCTTAAATCTTCTTCAGCGTGTATTCGCGGCTGCCGAGGCCGATCTTTTCGGCCTGATCCAGCGTCGCTTTCCACTCGATGTTGGGGTTGGAATCCTTGAAGTGGTCGTGGTGGCAATGCCAGTCCGGGCGGGCAAGGTTGTCGCCGAGCTGGCTGTTGGCGATGGGCGGCATCTTCTGGCAGGCGTCGGCGCAGGCCTGATCGAGGGCCACGGGGTCGAAGCTGGCGAACATGCCCACATCCGGGAGGATGGGCGCGTCGTTCTCGCCGTGGCAGTCGCAGTTGGGGCTGATGTCGCGCACCAGCGCCACGTGGAAGCAGGGGCGGCCATGGCAGACTGCCTGCGCGTACTCGGCCATCTTGCGGTCGAGGATCTCGTTGGCGCTGTCGTTGGGGTTGTAGACGGCGTCGAACGAGCAGGCGCCGATGCAGCGGCCGCAGCCCTTGCATTTGTCGTAGTCGATGACGGCCTTGTTGTTTACGTAGCGGATGGCGTCGCTGCCGCATTCGCGGGCGCAGCGGCGGCAACCGCGGCAGAGGCTCTCGTCGATGGCGGGCTTGCCGTTCTTGTGCTGATCCATCTTGCCGGCGCGGCTGCCGCAGCCCATGCCGATGTTTTTCAGCGCGCCGCCGAAGCCGGTGGCCTCGTGGCCCTTGAAGTGCGTCAGGCTGATGAAGACGTCGGCGTCCATGATGGCGCGGCCGATCTTGGCGGTCTTGCAGTACTCGCCGTTGACGACGGGCACCTCCACCTCATCCGTGCCGCGCAGGCCGTCGCCAATGATGATCTGGCAGCCGGTGGTGATGGTGTTGAAGCCGTTGAGGTTGGCGCAGTCCATGTGTTCGAGGGCGTTTTTGCGGCTGCCGGGATAGAGCGTGTTGCAGTCGGTCAGGAAGGGCAGGCCGCCCTTTTCCCTGCAGAGGTCGGCGATGACCTTGGCGTAGTTGGGGCGCAGGAAGGCGAGGTTGCCCAGTTCGCCGAAGTGCATCTTGATGGCGACGAACTTGCCCTCCATGTCGATGGTGTGGATGCCGGCGGCGAGGCAGAGCTTGCGCAGCTTATCCAGCTGGCTGGTGCCCACCGGGCAGCGGAAGTCGGTGAACCAGACGACAGGCTTTTCCATGTACTGGACCTCCTTGTGCCGCCTTGGGGGAGCGGCGGAATGGGTGCTTAACACAAGATTACTGCACATTTTCAGGTAACGTCAAGCACCTTTTTGTTATGTTTCACGCGCACGCGGCGCTCACGTCTCCGGCGCGGGCATATCCTCTGTCAGGCGCGTTTGCAGAAGTTCGCGGCCCTTTTCCCGCGAGGTGTAGACCTCGGAAAGCATGCTCTGGTAAAACGCCTGCGCCGCGGCCTGACGTTCGCGGGCGATCGCGCGGGCGCGGGAAGTGAACAGGCGGCAGTAGATGCCCTCCAGTTTGCGCTTGTATTCGCCGAAAAAGGTCTCGCCCTTCTCCCCCATGCCGTCCGCAAGCGAGCCGTCCGGGCGCACGGCGTAGAGCGCGCCGTTGGAGCGGCCCTGATAGAGCAGCGTGCGGGCGATGCCCGTCGCGCCGCAGACATCTATCTTGTCGGCGTCGTAGAGGATCTGCGCCTCGATGCTCTGCGGCGCGTCGCCCTTGCGGAAGCGGTGCGTGCGCACGCAGTCGGCCACGCGGGCGGCGAAGTCCTCGTCAAAGCCGTTCTTTTTGAGGAACTTCTCCGCCTTTTCCGCGCCGCGCTCGGCGTGGCAGACGCGCTTGTCGCGCAATTGGTCGCGGCGGGCGATGTCGTGGAGCAGACAGGCAGCGATGACCACGTCCGCATTTGCCTCCGGCTCCGTGGCGGCGATGTCCAGCGCCACGCCAAGCACGCGGTAGACATGCTCATGATCGTGCGCGCCGTCGGCGTCGCGCATGCACTTGCGCATGTAGGCGTCCAAAAGGGCATATCGCTTTCGTTCCATGCCTGCGCCTCCCTAGTTGCCCATGAGAAAGTCCAGTATGTTCCAGCCGCTGGAGGTGCTGGCCTTGTACAATTCCGTATAGCCGCACTGGGCGCAGCTGATGGTGATGAAGCGCTTGTTCTGTATGTCGAAGATCCTGGCGAAGTTGCCGCCCGTGGCCTGAAACTGATCGTGTTCAAACTGCGTACAGCCACACTTGGGACAGACGTACTGCTGCGAATGCGAAGTGTCCATTCAGCTCTCCTCCTTGACGATATTGCGGACCCACCTGCCCTGCCGGTAGCGCCACAGCGCGATGGCGGCCTTGGCAAGCTGTTCGAGATAGGTGACCATATAGACAAAGGGTATGTCCCAGCGCAGGAGCAGCCCTGCGACAGCCGCCGCCGGCACGCCCACCAGCCACAGGGGGCCGACATCAATGAGCGCGGCGGCGCGCACATCCCCGCCCGTGCGCAACACGGAGACGATGATGACCGTGTTGAAGGCGCTCAGCCAGATACCGCCGCAAAGCACATAGATCATCTGCCGCGCCATGCGCGCGGTCTCTGCCGACACGGGAAAGATGGAGACCAGCGGGCCGGAGAGCGGCAAAATGACGCACAGCGTGAATACCTGCGTCAGCAGCGGCGAAGCAAAGAGGAAGCGTTTGGCATAGAGCCGCGCGCGGTCCAGCTCGCCCGCGCCCAGCGCCATGCCCACCATCACGCCGCAGGCGTGGCTGAGGGCGCGTACGGCGATGTTCGCCAACTGTTCGACATTGGAGAACACGCCCGCCGCCGCGCTGGCGGCCACGCCGTCGCCGATGCGACCGTAGACGGCGGAGTACATGACCGTGCCGCAGGCCCAGACCGCCTCGTTGAGCAGCACCGGCAGGGCGATGGCGACAAAGCTGCGCACCGCCCGCGCCGAGCCGGGAAGCAGCTCCCGGGGCCGCGCGGCGTTGGCAAAGCGCCAGCGATAGGAAAAGAAGAGAATGAGAAACAGCTCCACGCAGGCGCCGATGAGCGTGGCGATGGCGCCGCCCCGCACGCCCATGCCCGCGCCGGGCATGGTAAAGGTCAGGCCCAGCAGCTGCGCCTGACGCGTGGGATAGATGAGGAGCGTATTGAACACCACATTGGTGCAGATGGCGGCCAGACTGGCGAACATCGGCAGCTTGACCTGCTCCGTGGATTTCAGCACCGCCGCCTGGATCAGCGACTGGCTCTGCACAAAGTAGACGATGCCGATGATGCTGAGGTACTCCGCGCCCGCGCGCACCCCATCCTTGCTGCTGATGAGCAGGCGCATGATGCTCTCCGGCATGAGGATGGAGGGAATGCCCAGCGCCGCCGCCACCAGCAGGCCAAAGACCATGGCGATGCCCTGCGTGCGGCGCACGCCGGAAACGTCGCGGCGGCCCCAGTACTGCGCCACGAAGATCGAAGCGCCGCTGATGGCCCCGAACATGGCCACCTGAAAGAGAAATGAGACACGGTTGGCCTGCGTCACGCCCGCCAGCGGCACATCGCCCAGCACGCCGATCATCAGGTTGTCCACCAGCTGCATGGAGGCCGTGACCACGCTTTGCAGGGCGATGGGGATGGCAAGGCGGAACAGCTGACGGGTAAAGCCCGGCTCCCAGCGAAAGACGGATCTCTGCATAGCGCGTCAGTCGCGGCGCAGTTCGCCAATGGGGAACTGCGCGATGCGCAGGTCGGTCCAGCCAAAGGGGATCAGTTCGATGGTATAGGTCTCCTTGGCGTCCAGGCGCGGCAGGATGGGCACCGGCGCGCTGCTGTCGCCAACGATCTCCCAGTCGATCGGCACGGCCTTGGCCAGCACCTTCACCGGCGCTTCGCCGCTCTTGAAGGGCGCTTCGGCGCTTTCGGCGCGCACCGTCTTCATCGGCTCATCGCGCACCAGCGCCCAGCCCCACTCCTCGGGCGTTGAGATGCGCTCGCCCTCCTCGTGCGGTTCGGGCGCAAGGGCCATCAAAAGCGGCCCCAGTTCAATGGCGGCGGACTGGTGATACCAGCCGCGGCTCACATGCGGCGCGGCGCTGAGTTCCAGGCGCACCACATCGCCGGACTGCCAGCGGCGGCGCACGCAGGCCGTTTCCCCGGCGCGCACCTGCATGATCTCGCCGTCGGGCAGATAGATCATCGGCTGGCGCGACCACGTGGGCATGCGCAGATAGAGCGGGAACTCCACCGGGCGCTTGACGGCGACCTCGATGCGCACCGCATCGGCGAAGGGATAGCCGCCGGAGACACGCAGGCGTACCGGCACGTCCATCAGCCGCGCGCGCACGCAGCAGGGGGCGTAGCTCATCGCCCACAGGCCCGCGTCGGAAGTGGCGTACCAGAGGTGGCTGACGAAGAGCGGCCAGGCGGACAGCGCCCGCACGGCCTCGAAGGAAGTGGGCGCGCGGAAGAGCAGCGCTTCGGCGTCAGCGTTGTAGAAGGCGCGCTCGCCTTCGCTGACCAGCACCTGATTGACCTGTTCCAGCGCCTGCACGCGGCGCATGTCCTGCGACCAGGCGGCGGGCAGGGCGTTGAAGGCGATCTTTTCGAGAATGTCGGGGAGGTCGCGGGACATCTCCCCCATGCCCGCGAGCGTTTCCAGCGTGTTGATCATCTCGCAGACGGTGGTCAGTGTCGTGCCCTGCGTGGGGCTGGAGCCGTTGATATGCGCATCGGCGGTAAACACGCCGCTGGCGACGCCGTGGTATTTCATCAGCTTTTCCCAACCAAAGCGGAAGCCGCCCTGCTCCTTGAAGCCGCTCTTGAAAAGGTTGATGGCGCCGGGCGTGCGCAGGCCAATGGCGATGTTCTCGCCGTTTGTCTGGTAGTACTGCGTATGGAAATAGGGCCGATGTTCGCCCTCCATGGGCTCGGTTTTTTCCTCGTAGAGCGCTTCCTTGAGGCGAGGCCAGCGCAGAGTGCGGCTCAAGGGCTGGGGGTTGGGGAATGTGTGGAAGTAATTCGGCCAGTCCAGCGTCTGCTCGCGCAGGCGGCGGCAAAGCTCGAGCAGATAGTTCTGCCCGGTGATGTTGTACAGCCACAGCGCCAGCAGTATGTTGTCGCCCCCGCGCGCCACGGCCGCGTCGCTCAGAGGATGCGTGGCCAAAGTGCGGTGCTGATACTTGAAAAAGGCGTCCATGAACCGCAGCACGTCGCGGTCGGCGGTCGCCTCAAAGTAGCGGCGCAGGGCGCGCAGGGCAAGTATGCGCGGCCAGTAGCCCCGCTCGTCCGCGGGGCCAAACCAGCCCTCCGCGTCCTGCGAGGCGAGTATCTGCCCGGCACGGCAGGCGACTTCCTCCCTGAGGGCGTCGTTTTCCTGCGTATAGGCCAGCAGCACGAGGGCCTCAAAGGCGTACATTTCCCGCTCCCAGCCGCCTTCGCCGGAAAAGAGCGCCTGCGTGTCTTCGCAGACGGCGTCCTCCAGGGCCTTGAGCTGCGCGCCAAGCCAGCCCTCGGGGCGAATGGCCCCCGGGGAAAGCGGCGTGCAGGCGTTGGGGATGAGCGGCGTGCGGTTGAAGATGGCTTTCATTGGCTACACCTCATTCGTGGCGATCCTCGAAGATATGGTACTCGCATTCTATTCTGCCGTTGTAGTAGCGGCGGCGTCGCGTGGCGCGGCGGCCATACATGCGCTCAAAGCCCATGTCCGCCGAAAAAGCGCACATCGTCCAGCCGGGGCAGCGCGTCTGCAACAGCCCGAGCTGACGGGCCACGGCGTGCGCGGCGCGCGTGTTGTCAAGGCGCTCTCCATAGGGTGGGTTGGCGATGAACACGCCCGGCTCGCCGCTGAGCGTGACATCGCGCATGTCGCGCACCTCCACCTCGATGCGCCCGTAGAGCCCTGCCTGCCGAATGTGGCGGCGGGCCAGCTCCACGGCCTCGGGGTCGATGTCCGAACCGGCGATGCGCATGGGGCGCTGACGGCCCTCTTCATACCTGGCGCGCGCTTCGGCGCGCAGCTTGTCAAGCGCCTCACGCGGCGCGCAAGGCCATTCCTCCATGGAAAAGGAACGCGTCAGCCCGGGCGCGCGGCCCAAGGCGATGAACGCCGCCTCGATGAGGATGGTGCCCGTGCCGCAACAGGGATCGTAGAGCCGCTGCCACGGGTGCCAGCCGCTTTGCAGCACCAGCGCCGCCGCCAGCGTTTCGCGCAGGGGCGCTTCGCCGTTCCATGTGCGGTAGCCGCGCTTGGAGAGCGGCTCGCCCGAGGTGTCGATACAGACGGTGACCATGTCGTTGCGGATGCCGACATCGAGCTGGAAGAGCGCGCCTGTCTCGCTGAACCAGTCCTCGCGATACGCGCCCTTGAGGCGCTCGACCACGGCGCGCTTGACGATCTTCTGCACATCCGACGGGCTCATCAGCGTGGACTTAACGCACTTGGCGCGCACGGGAAAGCGCGCGTCGCGGGGCAAAAACGCCTCCCATTCAAGCGCCTTGACGCCCTGAAACAGCTCCTCAAAGGTGCGGGCCTCGAACTGGCCCATGCACAGATAGACGCGGTCGGCCGTGCGCAGCCAGAGGTTGGCCTGAAAGGCGGTCTCAAAGCCGCCTTCGAACATCGCGCCGCCCACGTCCATGACGCGCACGTTCTGCGCGCCGAGGCGCTTGAGATCCCGCCCCGTCATGCCCTCCAGCCCAAAGGCGGCGCTTGCGATCCATTTCATCGAATATCTTTAACCTTTCTCCGTCTCGCGCTTGATGGCCAGCGCCTTTTCGCCGGCGGCCACCACGGCCTCGATGGTGCTGGCGCGGAAAGCGCCCTTTTCCAGCGCGCGCACCGCCTCGATGGTGGTGCCACCCGGGGAGCAGACCATGTCCTTGATGGCCCCGGGGTGCTTGCCGCTTTCGAGCATCATCTTTGCCGTGCCGATGAGCGTCTGCGCTGCCATCTCCATGGCCTGCGCGCGGGGCAGGCCCAGCAGCACGCCGCCGTCGGCCATGGCCTCGATGAACATCGCCGCGTAGGCGGGGCCGCTGCCGGCAACGGCGGACTCTGCCTCGATGAGGCGCGCGGGCAGCGTGTAGACGCGGCCAATGGCCGCGAACATGCGGCGCACGAAATCGAGTTCCTCCTTGGTGAGCGTGTTTTCCTCGCACAGCGCGGTCACGCCTTCATTGACCATCGCCGGCGTGTTGGGCATGGTCTGCAAACAGCGCGTTCCCTCGGGAAGCTGTTTGGCAAGCGCCGCGCCGGAGAGACCGGCGACGATGGAGACCACCGCCTTGCCGGCAAGGCCTTTGCAGCAGGCGTGCAGAGCGTCCTTGACGTAGACGGGCTTGACCGCCAGCACGAACAGTTCCGCCGCGCTGGTCAGTTCCTCGGGCGTATTGACCGCCGTGCCACCGATGTCGTCCGCCAGCTGCGCGGACGCCGCGGGCAGCACGTCGTAGAGGTAGACGTCCTTGCCGGAGACGACGCCGCTTTTGACGATGCCGCGGGCGATGGCCCCGCCCATGTTTCCCGAACCGATGAATCCGATCTTCATGCCTTGTTTTCTCCTTCCGTCAAAGCCTCGCGCAGCAAAGCGAGCGCCTGCCGCTCCACGCGCGAGACCGTCATTTGCGAAACGCCGATGTCCTGCGCCACCTCGCGCTGGCCCTTGCCCTCAAAAAACCGCAGGCGGATGACCTCGCGCTGGCGCTCGTCGAGCTTGTCAAGAGCGCGGCGGAGCATGTCGTTTTTCTCAAAATCCGCAAAGCCGCGATCCTCCTGACCGAGAAAGGCGCTCAAGGGCGCGCTCTCATCATCTTCAGGCGGCAGCGTATCCAGCGACACGGGGGAAATGGCCCCGCGCATCTCCAGCGCCTCGAGGACATCCTCGAGCGGCACGCCGGCGCGCTCGGCCAGCTCCTCGGCGGTCGGCTGGCGCTGCAATTCCAGCTGCAATTCATCGCGCGCCGCGTCCACCGCGCGCACAAGTTCGCCGCCGCGCCGGGGCAGGCGGATGAGCCGCGAGCGATCGCGGAAATAGTTTTTTACCTCGCCCACCATCGTCGGCGTCACGAAGCTGGCGAACTTCACGCCGCGCTCCGGGTCGAAGCGCTCGATGGACTTGACCAGGGACAGCGAGGCCACCTGATACAGGTCGTCATAATCCACGCCGCGGCCGGAAAAGCGACGGGCGACGATCGAGGCGATGTAGAGATGCGCCTCCACCACGCGGTCGCGTATGGCGGTGTTGCCGGTCATGGCATATTCTCTGAGCAGGCCCTCCGCGTCGATGGAAGGGCGCTGCGCCGCGTTGCGCATGTGCAGATCCTCCCCCATCAGGGCTTGAGTTTCTTGGTGAGCGATATATTGCGTATCTTGCCCTCGGCATAGTCGATCTGCGCGTTGTCGGCCAGGGAGCCGAGGATGGCGCGCACGACGTCCAGCTCGGCGGGATCCATGCCGCACAGGCAGGGCTGCTCCGCGCGCGAGTGGACGTGTATCTCCAACCCGTCCTCGAGGCGCAGAAATTCCACGCACAGCGCCGCGGGCGGGCATTGCTGCGAGATCATCAGCGTGCAGGCTTCTTCCACGGCCATCTTCATATCGTCGATGGCGTCCACGGTCAGCCGCGCGCGCGCGAGGACGCCCGCCGTCGTCAGGCGGATGACGAGCATCATGGACTTGTCGGCCGGCACGGTCAGCGAGATCGCGTTCTCGGACAGAACCTCGGGCATCTTCGATCCCTCCAGATAAATTTCCACACTCTATTATAATAGAAAAGCGCGCGCGGGGCAAGGCCGCCGCACGCGAACCGGGCGCGAAATTTGGGTTAAACAGGGGCTTTGGCGCGCCTTCAGGGCTTCGGGCGCGGCCTGCGCATGGAGGCAAGACGCAAAAAGGCGCGTTGGGAGGGCGTTTCCCGCTTCGCCCTGCGGGGAAAGCTCTTGTCAAACGCTTCCGCGGCCAGCACGTCCACCTCGAAGGCGGGGCTTTCAAAAAAGCGCCCATGCACGCCCTCCATGGAGCCCGGCCACAGCTCCAGCACTTGCAGGGCGGCGGCGTACATGCCGTCGGCGGTGCAGATGTCAAACGCCTCCGCGGGCCGGAAGCCGAAGCGGCGGTAATAGGCCGGGTCGCCGTAGATGATGACGGCGCGGTGGCCCATCTCCCGGCACAGCGCGAGCGTATGGCGCACCAGCGCCGAGCCCGCGCCCATGCGCTGATAGACTGGCAGCACGCTCAAGGGGCCAAAGGTGACGGTGGGTACGTCCTCGACGCGCGAGCGGCTGTAAAGGATGCTGGCGGCGATCTCCGCGCCGTGAGCGGCCACGTGATCCAGCTCGGGCAGAAAGTCCTCGTGCGCGCGCAGCTGGTGGACGAGGTAATGTTCCTCGCAGCCGGGCGAATTGAGGTTCCAGAAAGCCTCGCGGGTCAGTTCCTCCACGGCGCGGAAGTCCTCTTCCGCTTCCCGGCGTATCTCAAAGCGCATCGCACGCTCCCTCCCCTCTTATCTCATTATACTCCGATCTTTGCCAAAAGAAAAGAGCGGGGCGGAAAGCGCGCGCTCTCCGCCCCCCCTGCGCCCGCACTTACGAGCGCCTGGACTTGATGAGGTGGATGTTGTGTTCGGTGAAGTAGTTGAGGACCATGACGAGGATCAGCACGCCGCCCCAGATCAGCGAGATGTAGTAGCTGGAGATCTGCGGGAAGCGGTTGATGCCGGTCTGCAACATTTGAAGCAGGCAGATGGCCAGCACCACGCCGGAGACCTTGCCGCTGCCGCCGTTGGGGTTGACGCCGCCCAGAACGACGATCAGCACGCACTGGAGGGTGTAGACCGTGCCGTAGTCGGCGCGCGCGGAATTGTAGTTGGCCAGCATCACCATGCCGCCCAGCGCCGCGCAGATGCCGGAGATCATGTAAGTCTTTACCAGCAGGAGGTTCGTGCGGATGCCGGAGAACACGGCGGCCTTGGAAGAAGTGCCGATCATGTAGATCTTGGTGCCATAGGTGGTGCGCATCAGCAAAAACCAGATGACGAGGGCCATGACCGCGAAGAAGACCAGCTGCGTGGGGATGAGGCCGAAGATCTTCGAGTTGATGGCGCTGGAGTACATGCGCGGCAATTTGCTGACGGCCTTGCCGTCGGTGATGACGATGCCGATACCGGTAAACAGTTCCGACGTGCCAAGCGTGGCAAGGATCGGCGGTATGCGCACCCTGGAGACGAGGAAGCCGTTGAAGGCGCCGGCCGCCGCGCCCATGAGGATGGCGATGACAAAGCACAGCGGGATGACGTACACGGCGATCTCATTTTCCTCGGTGGCTACGGCCTTCATCAGCGTCGCCGTGCAAATGGAGACGAGGTTGGCCACGCCCACGGTGGACAGGTCGATGCCGCCGGTGATCATGCACACCATGATGCCCAGAGACATGAGGCCGAACTCCGGGAACTGGGAGGCCATGGTCTGGAAGTTGATGAGCGTGTAGAACTTGTCAAAGCGCGTGATCGCCATGAACACGGCCCAGACGACCATCATCAGGATCAGCCGGGCGATGTGGCGGTCGCGGCGATAGGCCGCGCTCAGTTTGGCGCCGATGCCCATCAGCCCACCTCCTTTGCGGTCTTTCTGGCGACGACGCGGTTGGCCCGCGCCACCTGCACGGCGCTGACGCCGGTGCCGATGATGATGAGGGCGCCGACGAACACATCCTTCCACACGGTGGGGATGCCGAGCAGGATCATCGAGTTTTCCACCACGACGATGAGCAGCGTGCCCAGCATGCAGCCGGTGAGCGTGCCCGCGCCGCCGGTGATGGCCGTGCCGCCCAGCACCACGCCGGCGATGATGTTCATCTCCATGCCGAGCATGTTGGTCGGGTGCATCTGCGTCATCATGCAGGTGCGCATCAGGCCCGCGAGGCTGGCGATCATGCCCACGAACACGTACATCAAGAACTTGGTCTTGCGCACGCCGAAGCCGGCGCGGTGGGCGCTGACATCGTTGCCGCCGATGGCGTAGATGCCGCGGCCGAACATGGTGCGGTTGAGGATGAACCACGCCGCCGCCAACACCACCACGAAGACGATGAACGCGGTGGGCATGCGCGAAGTGAGGCCGGATTCCGGGTTGGTGGCCACGAACAGCGCCGAGCGGCCGAAGTTGGCCATGCCCTCGGGGATGACGGCCAGCTGACGGGATTCCAGCGTACCCTGCATAAAGCCCTTGAAGACGCTGGAAGAGCCGAGGGTGACGATCATCGCCGGCAGGCCGAAGTAGCCGATGAACACGCCGTTGAACGCGCCGAGGATGGCGCCGAAGAGCAGCGAAAGGAGGATGGGCAGCCAGATGCCGCCCGTGTAGCCGGCGTCGAGCAGCAGCTTGGTGGTGGCAAAGGCGCTCAGAGAGGCCAGCGCCGGGAAGGACACGTCGATGCCGCCGGAGACGATGACCATGAACGCGCCCACGGCGAAGATGCCGGGCACGACCAGCGCCGAGAGCTTATCGACGATGTTGTTGGGCGTGAAGAACTGCCCGGAGCGGATCTCGATCAGCACGCACAGAACGAGCAGCACCAGAAAGATGTACGGCTCGCTGCGGCGCGAGAGTTTTTTCAAATATCTCTGCATATCCACCCCTCCTTAGAGCATGTAGGAGAGTACTTCCTGCTCGTTGGTATCGGCAGGCAGCAGCTCCTTGACCACGCGGCCCGCTTTGAGTACCAGCAGGCGGGAGCAGTTTTCCAGCACCTCGGGCAGGTCGTCGGAGATGATGATGATGGCCATGCCCTCGTTCGCCAGACGCTGGAGGATGGCGTGGATGTCGTGCTTGGAGCCGATGTCCACGCCCACGGTCGGCCCGTTGAGTACCAGCACGTCGGGGTTGCAGGCCAGCCACTTGGCCAGCACGATGCGCTGCTGGTTGCCGCCCGAGAGCGTTGAGCAGGCGTTGTTGGGGTCCGGGGTGGCGATGGCCAGCCCCTTGACCCAGCGGTCAATCTCCGCGCTGCGCTTGCCGCGATTCAGCACGCCCACGCCGCTGGCAAGGCGGTCGATCTCGGAGATGACCACGTTGTCGGCGATGGAGCGCGGCAAAAACAGGCCCTCGCTGAGGCGGTCTTCCGGCACAAAGCCAATGCGCGCCCGGATGGCGTCCTGCGGGCTTTTCAAGTGGACCTCGGCGCCGTCCTTGAGCAGCGCACCCTTGTCCGCGGGGCGGATGCCGAACAGAGAAAGCGCCAGCTCCGTGCGCCCGGAGTCCAAAAGCCCGGTGATGCCAAGGATCTCGCCCTTGCGCAGTTCAAAGGAAACATCCTCGAAAAAGCCCGTCAGGCCGAGGCCCTTTGCCTCCAGCACTGGCTCATCGGAGAGGTTCTGCGGCGTAAAGAGCTTGTCCTCGAATTCGCGGCCGGTCATATAGTAGGAGAACTTGCGGTCATCCAGATCCTTGGTGTTTCCGGTGACGACCAGTTCGCCGCTACGGAAGATGGTGAAGCGCTCGGAGATCTCAAAGACCTCGTTGAGCTTGTGGCTGACGAAAAGTATGGCGATGCCCTGCTCCTTCAAATGCAGGATGATCTTGAAAAGCGCCTGCACTTCCTTGCGGGTCAGGGCCGTTGTCGGCTCGTCCATGATGATCAGGCGCGCGTTGAACATCAGCGCGCGGCTGATGGCGACCATCTGCTTTTCGGCGACGGAGAGCGTGCCGACCAGACGGTCCAGCTCCACATCGAAGTTAATCTTCGCGATGGCCTCCTCGGCGATCTTGCGCATGCGCTTGCGGTTGACGAACTTGTGGCCGTCGGCAAGCTCTGTGTTGAAGGCGAGGTTTTCCATGACCGTGAGATTGGGGAAGATGGAAAAATCCTGATAGATGACCTGAATGCCGCTGGCGATGGCGTCGCGCGGCGTTATCTTGCCAAAGCGCTTGCCGGCAAACTCGATATAGCCGGAATCCTGCTGATAGACGCCGGAAATGACCTTGATCAGCGTGGATTTGCCGCAGCCGTTCTCACCGGCCAGGCAGTGGATCTCGCCGGGCTGAATCTCCAGAGAGACGTGTTTGAGCGCCTGTACGCCGGAAAAGGATTTGCAGATGTCCACAGCGCGCAACAGGGGCTGGGCCATGAGACGTACACCTCCGTTTCTCTCCCATTTGGAAGCCCTGCCGGCTCCATGGAACCGGCAGGGATGGGAACGATGGGGTTTGAAGCGTTGAGCTGTTTAGAAGCCGAGGCTGTCGACGTTCTCGGCGGTGATGACCATCCAGCCCTCGCCCTCGAGTACGGTCTCGCTGCCCTCGCGGAACTGGAGCGCGGTGTAGCCTTCCACGCCCAGATCCAGCGGGGTGGTGATCTCTTCGCCGGCGAGCAGCTTCTCCGCCAGGGCGATCATCGCCTGACCAGCCAGAGCGGGATCCCACAGGGTCAGGGACTGCACGGCGCCGCTCTTGAGCAGCTCGGCGTTGTCGGCGGGCATGCCGGTGCCGGAGGTGAACACCTTGCCGGTCAGGCCCAGCTCTTCAATGGCGCGGGCGACGCCGGGAGCGTCGAAGGAAGAGGTGCCCATGATGCCCTTGAGCTCCGGATACTTGTTGAACAGCTCCTTGGCAACGTTGTAGGCCACGTCGCCATTGTCCTCGGACTCAACGCGCGGCTCGGCCTCCAGCAGCGTCATGTTGGGGTAGTTCTCCTGAGCGTAGGCGACGCCGCCGTCCGCCCACTCATTGTGGGAGGCGTTGGTCACGTGCGCGACCATCGTGGTGTAGACGCCCTCGCCGCCCATGGCCTGCGCGAGGTTCTCCATGATGAAGGCGCCGTAAGCGGCGTTGTTGAACGCCTCGATGTCGTAATCAACATTGACCAGGGACGCGCCCTCGTGGGCGATGACCACGATGCCGGCAGCGCGGGCCTGCTCAAGCACCGGCTCCAGGGACTCGGGATCGACCGGCACCACGCAGATGGCGTCCACGCCCTGCGCGATCAGGTCCTGCACCAGCTGGGCCTGCAGGGTGGCGTCGATCTCGGGGGTGCCTCTCTGATAGATCGTGTTTTCGGGATGCGCCTCGGCATACT
Organism: Candidatus Pullichristensenella excrementipullorum; assembly: GCA_018713365.1. Classification (GTDB taxonomy): domain Bacteria; phylum Bacillota; class Clostridia; order Christensenellales; family Aristaeellaceae; genus Pullichristensenella; species Pullichristensenella excrementipullorum. The sequence continues at coordinate 3,925 of DVOU01000027.1, read as the reverse complement.
CATTGACGCCGACCTCCATGCGCACGAACCAGGGGTTCGAGGCGTCCTTGGGGACGACGACGATCTCCCAGCCCTCGGCAAAGGCCGCGACGCCGGAGAACACCAGCAGGACCGCAAGCACCAGAGTAAGGACTTTCTTCATGATGTGACCCTCCATAAAGATTTTTTTATTTTCACCCGCAGCTTTTGCGGATGAGGCTCCGTTTCAGGTCGGTCCGGCGCGGAAATATAACGATCATGCTTTGGGCAGGAAATGTTACGGAATTGGGTACAACAAAATATTAGCAGAAACGGGCGGAAAAGTCAACACATTGGCGGAAAAATCGTCACAGAAAGTGTGTGTGCGTGCAAGACGCGCGGGCGGACGGGGATGGGCGCGCGGGGCCGTGCAGCAAAAATCGCCCTGAGCGTCTGTCATCAGGGTGATTTTCGCGGTTTTACGCCTAGTTTGTGCAGAGGGCCAGCGACGCTTTCACGACTTGGTCTGCTCCGGGAGGATGACGCGCAGCCATGCGCGGCGGTCCACGGCGATCTCCTTCTTTTCCTCGATATAGCGGATGATGAGTTCGGAGACGTCCCGCTGTATGTCGCGTTCGACGGGCAAGGCGGGCAGCATGTCGTAGCCGCCGGTGCCGGAGGCGCGGTAGCTGTTGACGCACAGGCTAAATTCCTCGTCATCGCCGACTTCGCGGCCATCGCGGCGCAGCGCGGTCACGCGCTCGCCCACGGGGCGGCGCAGGTCGATGGTGTACTCCACGCCGGAGAAGAAGTCGTAGTTGTAGTGTTCCACCTTGGGGCGCAGAAAGGCGTCGCTGACGCGGACGCGCCCATCGGATACGTCGAAGTAGGCGGCGGTGCGCTCCATGCAGGCGCGCAGGGCGCGGCCGGTGATGCGCAGCACCTTCAGCGTGTTGGCGTAGACGTAGGTGGAGACCACGTCGCGCACGGTCACATCGCGCTCCATGCCGCGAAACTCGTTGGGCAGGGAGCAGGCGGAAATTTCCGCGCCGGAGGCCCAGAGCTGCACGGTATTGACGAAGTTGGCGAGCAGCGAGCCGTTGATGGCGCGCTCCAGCGGCGGCTGGGCGGGGAGCGGAACGTCGAGATGCCCCGCGGGCCGGTCCAGCCACGCCTGCACCGCCACCTCGATGGGCGCGAGCGCCTCCATCGCGCTCTTGAGCGGCGCGGCGGCGGGAGGAACAAGGCGCGAGGACACGCGGGGCGGGCGGCCCTCCCCTGTCTCCATCTCCACGCGGATAAAACACTTGCCGTTGCTGGCTGGCTGCACGGTATGCGTGCCGCAGATGTCCGCCCCTTCGACGGGGATGTGCTGATGTCCGGCGAGGAGGATGTCGAAGTCAAATTCGCGGCAGAGCGCGCAGGCCTGATTCTCCCCGCTGTCTGAGAGCAGCGTCCCCGTTTGCAGGTCGCGCTCAAAGCCGCCATGGTAGATAAGTACCTTGACGTCCACCTCCGGCAGTTGCGAAAGGGCGCGGCATATGGCCTTGCGCGGCTCTTCGATCTCCAGCAGCGCCACGGTCTCCGGCTTTTCCCAGCGGCGCACAAAGGGCGTGCAGGCGCCGACAAGGCCCACGCGCAGGCCATTTTGCAGCACGTGGACGGCCCACGGGCGGATGGGCAGCGCTCCTTCGCGGTCGCGGATGTTGCAGCAAAGGCAAGTGGCGTGCAGGTCTTCCAGATAGGCGCGCAGCGCGTCCAGTCCCATGTTGAAATCGTGATTGCCGAGGGTGACATACTGGTAGCCGCCCGCGTTGAGCGCCTGTGCGCAGGGGTGCGGGCGCAGGGCGTTGCGGGCGACCCACGCGGCGAAGGGCGAGCCCTGCAGCATGTCGCCCCCGTCGATGACGAGCGTGTCCCCGTCGCGCGCGAAGGCGGCCTCCAGCTTGCAAAGGCCCTGATCCAGCTCCTTTGTGGAGGCGTAGTTGGTGGGCATCAGATAGCCGTGGACGTCGGATGTGTATATGATGTTCAGCTTGCGCACAGTATCCTCCTCCCCGGCGCGCCGGGGCATGCAGAAATATGGGACGTTCCCGCGCAGGGAGACGCCCCGGTCGCTTGGCTATTCGCCCCTGACCAATGCCACGAGCGCGTCCACGCAGGCGTCCAGCCCGAGGCGGCCGCTGTCAAGGCACACGTCGTAGTTGTGGACGTCGCCCCATTCGCGCATGGTGAAGGAGCGGTAGTAGAGCTTGCGGCGCTCGTCCTTGTCGCGCAGACGCTGCTCCGGCTTCTGACCGTTGTCGCCATAGACTTCGACCACGCGCCGGGCGCGGAAGTCCATGTCCGCGTGGATGAATACGTGGAGCGTGTCCTCGCGGTCGCGCAGCACATAGTCGCCGCCGCGGCCGACGATGACGCAGGAACCTTTGTCGGCAAGGTCGGTGATGATCTTCGCCTGCGCCTGCTGCACCTTGCTGACGAAGGAGAGCGTGCCGCCCGCCCCCGCCCCGGCGCTGAGGGCCAGCGCGTAGAGCAGGCTGTTTTTGTGGGTGGCGTATTCGTCGTACTTTTCCACGATCTGCTCGGCAAGGCCGCTTTCCTTGGCGACCTTGAGGATCAGCTCCTGATCGTAGTAGGCGTAGCCGAGCTTCTCCGCCACGCGGTGGGCGATGGTGCGGCCGCCGCTGCCAAATTCGCGGCTGAGGGTGATGACGCGCTTTTGCATACGGATACCTCCTTTTCCAGTAAGACGAAGTGCGCTACGTTTCCTGCGCGGCGCCGCTTCCTATGCACTCGCGCAGGACCTTGACGAGATGGGCAAAGTCGATGGGTTTGGAGACGTGGGCGTCCATGCCCGCGGCGCTGGTGGCGGCGATGTCCTCGGCAAAGGCGTTGGCTGTCACGGCGACGATGGGCACCTTGCGCGCGTCCGGCCGCCGCAGGGCGCGGATGCGGCGCGCGGCCTCGCAGCCGTCCATCACCGGCATCTGCATATCCATGAGGATGGCGTCGAAAGCAAAGGGCTCCGCCTCGCGGAAGCGCTCCACGGCCTCCTCGCCGTTCCACGCCTGCGTGACTTCAAGGCCGTTCATGCTCAAAAGCTCGGTGGTAATCTCCATGTTCACTTCATTGTCCTCGGCCAGCAGTATGCGGCGGCCGTTTAAGGAGAAGCCCTCTTCCCCGCCATCCGTCTTATCATTCTCCTGCAGCCGTTCTTTATGAACGATGGCAAAGGGCAGTATGATGGTAAAGGTCGTGCCTTTCCCGGGAGCGCTTTCCACGTGGATCTCGCCGTTCATCTGCGTGACGATGCTTCGCGTGATGGGCATGCCCAGACCCGTGCCTACCGCCTGACGCTCGCCAAAGCGCATCTCGCGGCTATACGGCTCGAACAGGTGCGGCAGATAGTCCGCCGACATGCCGATGCCGGTGTCTGCGATCATCAGCCGGTATTTGCAGAACTCGCCGGAAGTCGCCTCCATCTGCGAAACATTGACGCAAATGGAATCGCCTTCGCGCGTGAACTTGACGGCGTTGGAAAGCAGGTTGTTCATCACCTGTCCGATGCGGAAGGGGTCGCCCAGCACCAGCGCGTCGCGCACGTCCACATGCAATTCCAGCGTCTTGCGCGCGGCCTCAGCCTGGAAGCGGAAAGTCTCCACGCATTCTTCCATGCACTTTTTCAGGTCGAACTCCTTGCTGTTGAGCACCAGCTTGCCCTGCTCCATACGCGACATATCGAGTATATCATTGATAAGGCCAAGGAGCTGGCGGCTGGAGAAGTTGATCTTTTTCAGGTATTCCCGGACTTTTTCCGGATCCTCCACATGCCCCTCCGCGAGATCGGACAGGCCGATGATGGCGTTGAGCGGCGTGCGCATGTCGTGGGACATGTTGCTGAAGAAGCTCTGCTTGGAAGCCTCGTTCTTCTGGGCGATCTCCAACGCGTCCTCCAGCAACCGGC